>NZ_JAUVVF010000009.1 GCF_030604785.1 Paracoccus sp. (in: a-proteobacteria)
CGCTGAAAGCTCTGTCCGCGTGATCTCAATGGCCATGATGATCCTCCCCGCCTCGAAAGGAGTGAATCACACCCTCGCTGAAATGGGAATCGCCCGCCGAGTCAAAGCCTCGCGCCTCTGGTATCAGTTGATGCGCTTGCCGGTTTCCCGATCGAACAGGTGCAGCGCGTCCGGGCGATAGGACAGGCGCAGGCTGTCGGGGATCGACCCTTCCGGCGGCAGCGCGATGGTCAGCTTCTCGCCGCCGGTCGTGCCATGGACCAGACGCTGCGCGCCCAGCTCCTCGATGGCCAAGACCTGCATCTCGATGGGGCCGTCCGGCGCAAGGGTCAGATCCTCGGGGCGGATGCCGACCATGCCCGCATGGGCGGTGCCCGGCAGATGCGGCACGGCGCGGCTGTCGATCAGGTTCATCGCCGGGCTGCCGATGAAGCCCGCCACGAAGGCCGAGGCCGGGCGGCGATAGACGTCCAGCGGCGTGCCGATCTGTTCGACCTTGCCGCCGTTCAGCACGACCAGCCGGTCGGCTAGGGTCATCGCCTCGAGCTGGTCATGCGTCACATAGATCGAGGTCGTGGCCAGACGCTTCTGCAGCTGCTTGATCTCGAGCCGCATGGCGACACGCAGCTTCGCGTCAAGGTTCGACAGCGGCTCGTCGAACAGGAACGCCGCCGGTTCGCGCACGATGGCGCGGCCCATCGCGACGCGCTGGCGCTGACCGCCCGACAGGGCGCGAGGCTTGCGGTCGAGGAACGGGCCGATCTGGAGGATCTCGGCGGCCTCGTTTACGCGGCGCTCGATTTCGGCCTTGGGGGTGCCGCGGTTCTTCAGGCCATAGGCCAGGTTCTGGCGCACCGACATGTGCGGATAAAGCGCGTAGTTCTGGAACACCATCGCGATGTCGCGTTCGGCCGGCTCCAGCTTGTTCACGACGCGGTCGCCGATGCGGACCTCGCCCTCGGAGATCTCCTCGAGGCCCGCGACCATGCGCAGAAGCGTGGACTTGCCGCAGCCCGAGGGGCCGACCAGCACGATGAATTCGCCGTCGGCGATGTCCAGATTGACGTCGCCCACCGCGCGGCTGCCGCCGGGATAAAGCTTGCCCAGATTGTGAAGGGTGATGGACGCCACGTTATTTCTCCGTCTCGACAAGACCTTTGACGAACAGGCGCTGCATGAAGATCACCACCAGAACGGGCGGGATCATCGCCAGCATGGCTGTCGCCATGACAAGATGCCATTGCGGCAGACCGTCCACGGCGTCAGCCATGCGGCGGATGCCGGCAACGATGGTGTAGTAATCCGCACTGGTCGTGATCAGCAGCGGCCAGAGATACTGGTTCCAGCCATAGATGAACAGGATCACGAAAAGCGCGGCGATATTGGTGCGCGACAGGGGCAGCAGGATGTCGCGGAAGAACTTCATCGGACCCGCGCCGTCGATGCGGGCGGCCTCGGTCAGCTCGTCCGGGATGGTCAGGAAGACCTGCCGGAACAGGAACGTGGCCGTGGCCGATGCGATCAGGGGGATCGTCAGGCCCGCATAGCTGTTCAGCATCCCCAGATCGGCGACGACCTGGAAGGTCGGCACGATCCGCACCTCGACCGGCAGCATCAGCGTGACGAAGATGCACCAGAAGGCCAGACCCCGGAAGGGAAAGCGGAAATAGACGATGGCAAAGGCCGACGTGACCGAGATCACGATCTTTCCGACCGCGATGCACATGGCCATGATGAGGCTGTTCAGCATCATGTGCCCGACCGCAGGCGTGCCGCTGGTCGACAGGCCGCTATCCAGCATGCGGCTGTAATTCTCGACCAGATGCGGGCCGGGCCACATCGGGATCGTGCCCGACATGAAGGCCGTCGGCCCATGGGTCGAGGCGACAAAGGCCACCCAGACCGGCAGCGCGACGACGCAGACGCCGAAGATCAGCAGAAGATGGGCGGCCAGGTGAAGGCCGGGGCGGTTCTCGATCATCAATAGGCCACCTTCTTCTCGATGAAGCGGAACTGGATCACGGTCAGCACCGTCACGATCAGCATCAGGAACACGGATTGCGCCGCGGAAGAGCCCATGTTCTGGCCGACGAAGCCGTCGAAATAGACCTTGTAGACCAGGATGTTCGTGGCCTGGGCAGGGCCGCCGCGCGTCGTCGTGTCGATCACGGCGAAGGTGTCGAACATCGCATAGACGATGTTGACGACCAGCAGGAAGAACGTCGTGGGCGACAGCAGCGGAAAGGTGATGTCGAAGAAGCGCCGCACCGGGCCCGCGCCGTCGATGGCGGCGGCCTCGCGCAGGCTGTTCGGGATCGCCTGCAGACCGGCCAGGAAGAACAGGAAGTTGTAGCTGATCTGCTTCCAGGCGCTGGCGATGACGACCAGCGTCATGGCATCGCCCGGATTGCTGATATGGTTCCAGTTATAGCCCAGCTGGCCCAGCATGTAGGGCATGATCCCCACGGTCGGGTTGAAGATGAACCACCACAGGATGCCCGCCACCGCAGGCGCCACCGCATAGGGCCAGACCAGCGCGGTCGTGTAGATGCGCGACGAGCGGATCATCCGGTCCACCGCCACCGCCAGAAGCAGTGCGAAGCCCATCGACAGCAGCGTCACCGAGACCGCGAAGACAGCCGTCACCTGAAGCGAGTTCAGGTATTCGGGGCTGTTCAGCAGCCTCTGAAAGTTCTCGAATCCGACAAAGGTCGTGCGGATGCCGAAGGCGTCCTGGCGCAGAAAGCTCTGCCGGATGGCCTGGGCGGCGGGCCACAGGAAGAAGACAAAGGTGATGGCCAGCTGCGGGGCCAGCAGAAGCCAGGGCAGAAGCTGGCTGTTGAATATCGTGCGCTTCATCCGGGTGACGGACCTTCATGCGGATCGGGGAAAGGTGCCAACAGGGGCCGCGCGGTGTCGCGCGGCCCCTGCGATCGTTCTGGGCAGATTACTGGTTCTGCGCCTGGAACTGTTCGATCAGGTCGTTGCCGCGCGCCACGACCGAGTCCAGCGCGGCCTGGGCATCCTTGGCGCCCGACAGCATCTGTTCGAATTCCTCGTCGATGATGCCGCGGATCTGGACGTAATTGCCAAAGCGCAGGCCCTTGGAATTCTCGGTCGGCTCGTTCAGCGTGATCTGCTGGATCGAGGTTTCGGCGCCGGGATTGTTGGCGTAGAAGCCCCGCTCGGTCGACAGGTCATAGGCGGCCTGGGTGATCGGCAGATAGCCGGTCGGCTCGGCCCAGTCGGCCTGGACCTCGGGCTGGGTCAGATAGTCGAAGAAGGCCGCGACGGCGCGGTATTCGTCATCCGACTTGCCCGACAGCACCCACAAGGTGGCGCCGCCGATGATCGAGTTCTGCGGCGCGCCCTCGATATCATCGTAATAGGGCAGCATCCCGAAGCCCAGATCGAAGGCTTCCGTGTTGGCGATCACGCCCGCGCGGGCGGCCGAGCTGGCCATGTAGATCGCGCATTCCTGCGCATAGAACGCCGGAGGCGCGTTGTCGCCGCCCACCGGGCCGCCATAGCGGAACAGGCCCTCGTCGGCCCATTGCTTCAGGTTGCCCCAGTGGCGCACCTGCGCCTCGCCGTTCAGGGTCAGGCGCGAATCCAGACCGGCAAAGCCGTTCTCGCCGGTGCCAATGGGCTGGTTGTGCCAGGCGCTGAAATTCTCGGTCTGGATCCAGCTGATCCACTGGCTGGTAAAGCCGCAGGGCGCCGCGCCGGATTCCATGATCTGGCGGCTCATCTGCTCCAGCTCCTGCCAGGTCCGGGGGGGCTGTTCGGGGTCAAGGCCGGCCGCCTCGAAGACGGTCTTGTTGTAATAGAGGATCGGGGTCGAGCTGTTGAACGGCATCGACAGCATGTTGCCGTTCGTGTCGGTGTAATAGCCCACGACCTGCGGCAGGAAGATCGAGGGATCGAATTCCTCGCCATGCTCCTCCATCAGCTGGTAGACGGGAACGATCGCGCCCTCGGCCGCCATCATCGTGCCGGTACCGACCTCGAAGACCTGCACGATGGCGGGCTGCTGGTTGGCGCGGAACGCGGCGATGGCCGCGGTCATCGTCTCGGGATAGGTGCCCTTGTAGGAGGGCATGACGCGGAACTCGTCCTGGCTGTCGTTGAAGTTCTGCGCGACCTGCTCAAGTTTCGCGCCAAGCTCGCCGCCCATGGCATGCCACCACTCGACGGTCGTCTGGGCCTTCGCGGCCCCGAGCGAGGCGATCAGCGCGATAGCCGATATTGTGCTGTAACGGATCATGTTCCCTCATTCCTCCCCTTTGGGGTTGCGTGACGCGCTCCGCCTATCGGCGCCCTGTGACGGTCACGCAAAGCCAATGTAACAGTCATGTAAAATTCAGACTGGGCGGTCAATATTTTTCGTTCCTGCGCGCAAGTTTTCTGAAGAGGTGCAATTTTCTGCGAATGCGAACAAAACCATCCGTCAAATCGCAAAAAAGCCCGCATCCACGAGGGATGCGGGCCAGAGCCGCCGCCCCTTGGGGCGGGTGGCAGGGGACGGGTTGCGCCTTACGAGGCGGGCAGCAGCACCGCGTCGATGACGTGGATGACGCCGTTCGACTGGTCCACATCGGCGATGGTGACGGTGGCGGCATTGCCGTTCTCGTCGGTGATCTGGACCGAGCCGTCCTCGGCGACCGAAGCGGTCAGGGTGCAGCCGCCCACCGTTTCCAGCGCGGCCTCGCCGCCGCCGGCCTCGATCAGTTCGGCCACCTGGGCGGCATGCACGTCACCGGCGACGACATGGCAGGTCAGGATGGTCTGAAGCTGTTCCAGGTTCTCGGGCTGCAGCAGCGTCTCTACGGTGCCGTCGGGCAGCGCCTCGAAGGCGGCGTTGACGGGCGCGAAGACGGTGAACGGCCCTTCGCCGGCCAGCGTATCGACCAGGCCGGCGGCCTGCACGGCGGCGACCAGCGTGGTGTGATCGGCGGAGTTCACGGCATTCTCGACGATGTTGCGGTCCGCAAGCATCTCGGCGCCGCCGACCATCGGATTGGCGTGATTGTCAGCCATGGCCGGCAGGGCCACCATCATGCTGGTTGCAAGGATCGAGGCACCGAGGGTCTTGAAGCGGTTGGTCATGATATCCTCCAGTTTATGGTGGCGGGCGATCCGGTCGCCCGATGCCCTTATTCACGAGAGGGGCACGGCGAAGTTGCCGGTGGTCGATCAACTCGGTCTGACATCGCCGTGATCGCGCGGCGGGGGCAGCGCCATGAAAAGACCCGCCCCGGCCTTTGGCCGAGGCGGGTCGGGATGCCGCAACGAGGGCGGCTGTTAAGAGGCGGGCAGCAGCACCGTGTCGATCACGTGGATGACGCCGTTGGACTGGTCCACATCCGGGATGTTCACGACCGCCGTCGTGCCGTTCTCGTCCGAGATCAGCAGCGCATTGTCAGTATCGCGGATCGAGGCGGTCAGCGTGCAGCCGCCCACCGTCTGCAATTCGGCGCTGCCGCCGCCGCGCATGATCATGCGGCCCACTGCCGGCGAGAACGCCTCGGTCGGAACGACGTGGCAGGTCAGGATCGTCTGCAGCGTGGCCAGGTTCTCGGGCTTCAGCAGATCCTCGACCGTGCCGGCGGGCAGCTTGGCGAAGGCCGCGTTGGTCGGCGCAAAGACGGTGAAGGGGCCGGGGCCGGTCAGGGTCTCGGCCAGACCGGCGGCCTGCACGGCGGCGACCAGCGTGGTGTGGTCGGCCGAGTTCAGCGCGTTCTCGACGATGTTGCGGTTCGGAAACATCTCGGCGCCGCCGACGATGCGGTTCTGCGCGATGGCGGGCACGGCCAGCGCGATGCTGGCGGCAAGCAGGGCGCCGAGTTTCAGGGATGCGTGACGCATGGTGATTTTCCTCCGTTGGCGGGGTGCCGTTCGCACCCTCTGAGCCCAGCCACGGAGCGGGCGCGGCCAAGTTGCCCGCGCCCCGGTTCAGTTGATCACGATGACGTGAGCGGCGCGATGGCGACGACCGGGCCGGTCGCCTGCCCGGTGGGCGAGCCGCCCTCGGGTTCGTCCGACAGCGCGATGCGGATCGCGTCGGAAGGGTCCAGCCCCTCGGGTAGGGTCATGCGCAGATTGCCCTCGCGCGGGACGAGGCCGATCGAGATCGGCGCGGATCCGTCCGGCTCGATCCACCAGATCTCGTAATCGCGGCCGGCGGCAGCAGGGCCGCTTTCCAGCGCGATCTCCATCTCGCGGCCCTCGACCAGGGCAGCGACCCGTAGCGCCTGATCCTCGGAAACCAGTTCGGCGCGATAATCGGGACCGGCAGGCGCCGGGGCCTCGCGTCCGGGCAGGCCGGGCAGCACCAGGATCGCGGCCAGCACGGCGACGGCCAGCAGCCCGCCCAGCACCGCCCAGGGGCCGCGCCACCAGCCGCTGCGAGCCGTCGGATCCTCGGACAGCGGCGCGGCGGTGTGTCCCAGGCGTTCACGGATGCCCTGCCGGGCGCGGGCGGGGGCCATGACGGGCGTCAGGCTTTCGGCCATCGCGGCCAGCCGTTCCTGCCAGTCGCGCACCTGCTGGGCAAAGGCCGGGTCGGTCGACAGGCGGGCCACGGCGGCCTCGGCCTCGGGGCCGGACAGCAGCCCAAGCGCCAGCTCGGCGGCCAGCGCCTGATCCTGTTCGTCGGGCGTGAGGGGAAGATCCTCGGTCATTGGCTTACACAATCCTTCAGGCGCAGCAGGCTGCGGCGCAGCCAGCTTCGCACGGTATTGATCGGCATCCCTTCGCGTTCGGCCAGATCGGCATAGGTGACGCCCTCAAGATAGACGGCCCGCACGGCATGGGCCTGCGGCGCGGCAAGCTGGGCCAGGCATTCGTCCAGCATCCGCCGTTCCTGCGCGCGGATGGCGGCGTGTTCCGGGCCGGGCGCGTCGCTGGGCATGGTCTCGGCCGCCTCGGCGGGGGCGGTGGCGGGGCGCGAACTGCGCGCCCGCAGCCGGTCGATGGAACGGTTGCGCGCGATGGTGATCAGCCATGTCATCGGCGACAGCCCGTTCGAGGCATAGCGCGAGGCGTTCTGCCAGATGCGTATATAGACCTCCTGCAGCGTTTCCTCGGCCTCGGGGCGGTCCTTCAGGACCGACAGGCAGATGGCGTGAAGCTTGGCCGAGGTCGCCTCGTAAAGCTGGTCGAAGGCATCGCGGTCCCCCAGAGCCACGCGGGCGATCAGCTGTTCCAGTTCGGTGCGGCGAACGTCTGTCACGGGCGGTCCGTCCTGTTGTGCAAAGTCGCGCCACCTTATGAAAGGGGGCATGGCGCGTCAACGCGGCCTCCTTGCGCCTTCGGCGGGAATGCGCGATCAATGCGCCGACATGCAGGAAAGGGCCGGACCGATGCTGGACATGAACGCCAAACCCACCGAAGAGATCGACCTGCGCGAGGTGTTCGGTCTGGACAGCGACATGAAGGTCAAGGGCTTCGCCGAACGCAGCGAGCGCGTGCCCGAGATCGACAGCACCTACAAGTTCGACCCCGACACGACGATGGCGATCCTGGCGGGCTTTGCCTACAATCGGCGCGTGATGATCCAGGGCTATCACGGCACCGGCAAGTCCACGCATATCGAACAGGTCGCCGCGCGCCTCAACTGGCCCTGCGTGCGGGTGAACCTGGACAGCCATGTCAGTCGGATCGACCTGATCGGCAAGGACGCGATCAAGCTGGTGGACGGCAAGCAGGTGACGGTCTTCCACGAGGGCATCCTGCCCTGGGCGCTGCGCAACCCCACCGCCATTGTCTTTGACGAATACGATGCGGGCCGCGCCGACGTGATGTTCGTGATCCAGCGCGTGCTCGAGACCGACGGCAAGCTGACCCTTCTGGACCAGAACGAGGTCATCACGCCGAACCCCTATTTCCGCCTGTTCGCGACGGCCAACACCGTGGGCCTCGGCGACACCACGGGCCTTTACCACGGCACGCAGCAGATCAACCAAGGCCAGATGGACCGCTGGTCGCTGGTCGCGACGCTGAACTACCTCAGCCACGACGCCGAGGCCGCCATCGTCCTCGCCAAGGTGCCGCAATACAACAACGAGAAGGGCCGCAAGACGATCGGCCAGATGGTGACCTTGGCCGATCTGACGCGCACCGCCTTCATGCAGGGCGACCTGTCCACCGTCATGTCACCGCGCACGGTCATCGCCTGGGCGCAGAACGCGCGCATCTTCAACAATGTGGGCTATGCGTTCCGGCTGACCTTCCTCAACAAGTGCGACGAACTGGAGCGTCAGACAGTGGCCGAGTTCTACCAGCGCCTGTTCGACGAAGAGCTGCCCGAAAGCGCGGCCGCCAAGGCGCTGTGATGCGCGCGGCGCTGGCCCTTGCGCTGATGGCGGGGCCGGCGCTGGCCCAGCTTGGCGATGACGAGGCGGCGATCCTGCCGCGCGTCCTCTCGGCCGTTCCGGTCGAGATCTCGGACGCCCATATCGGCGAGGAACGCGCCATCCTTCTGGCGGACGAGGCCGAGGGGCTGGCCGATCTGGTCATCCTTGCGGGCCATCCTGACGAAGCGGCAGGCCAGGCGGTCGTCGTGGCGCGTGGCCTGGTCTGGGCCGGGCAGATGGCGGGGCAGGGGCCGTTTCTCGAACTTGCGCCGAATGGCAGCCTGCGTGTGCAGTCGCAACAGACGGCCATCGGCCGCCACGCCTGGGAGGAAACGCTGACCCTTGCCGAACGCGACGGCCAGATCCTGGTGGCGGGCTATACGCTGACCTCGTGGGACCGGATCACCGCCTTTTCGGGGCGCTGCGACTGGAACCTTCTGTCGGGGCGGTGGGAATCCGTCTCGGGCGGGCCGGACTCCGATGACGTGACGCTGAGCGGGCGCGAGGCGCTACGCGTGACGCCTGCCGAATGGGCGGCGCGCGGGGGCGAGGCGCCGGAATTCTGCCGCTTCGACAGTGGCGACTAGGCGCAGCCGCGCCCCCTTGCCTGCGCGCGCCGGTGGTGGTCTATCTTGGTCATGACGAAATCCGACAATCCCGCCGATCCCTTCAAGAAGGCCCTGACCGAGGCCACCCGCGCCCTGTCGGGCGAGGGCGAGCTGAACGTGACCTTCAGTGCCGACCCGGCCGGGGTGACGGGCGACACGATGCGTCTGCCTCTGGTCAGCCGGCGGATGTCGCGCGACGAGGTGCTGCTGGCGCGCGGCACCGCCGATGCGCTGGCGATGCGGATGCGCCATCACGACGCAGCGACCCATGCGCGCTATGCCCCCGCAGGCCCCATGGCGCGCGAGATCTACGAGGCGCTGGAAACCGCCCGCTGCGAGGCGCTCGGGGCGCGCGACATGCCGGGTGCGCTGTCCAATATCGACGTGCGGATCGGCGCGGATGCCGACAAGAAGGGCTATTCCCAGATCAAGTCTCCCGCCGACGCGCCCTTGTCGGTGGCGGCTGGCTACGTGCTGCGGCAGGCCGCCACGGGCCGCGCCCTGCCGCCCGGTGCACAGCATGTGGCCGATCTGTGGCGCCCCTTCATCGAGGAACAGGCAGGCGGTGCGCTGGCCGATGTGGATGCGGCGCTTGCCGACCAGTCGTCCTTTGCGCGTCTGGCCCGCCGGATCATCAGCGACCTGGGCTATGGCGACCAGCTGGGCGAGGACCCGGACCAGCCGCAGGAAGATGACGGCGAGGATTCCTCGGAGGAGGAGGAAGAAGCCGGCGACAACCAGGCGCGCGACCAGGATGACAGCGACGAGGCCGAGGCCAGCCCCGAACGCAGTCAGGAACAGACCCAGGACGAGCGTCAGGCCCAGGTCAGCATGGACGATTCCTCGGACGAGGAGATGGGCGACGAGGCCGAGATGCCCGAGGCCGAGACCCCGCCCGACCTGCCGCCTCCGGTCAGCGAGGCCAGCGCCGATTACAAGGTCTTTGCCCAGACCTGGGACGAGGAGATCCGCGCCGAGGATCTGGCCGACCCGGCCGAGCTGGAACGCCTGCGCGCCTATCTGGACAAGCAGCTTGATCCCCTGCGCGGCGCGGTCTCGCGGCTGGCCAACAAGCTGCAGCGCCGTCTTCAGGCGCAGCAGAACCGCAGCTGGGAATTCGACAAGGAAGAGGGCGTTCTGGATGCGGGCCGTCTGGCGCGCGTCGTCGCGAACCCGACCACGCCCCTGTCCTTCAAGGTCGAGAAGGACACCGAGTTCCGCGACACGGTCGTCACGCTGTTGATCGACAATTCCGGCTCGATGCGCGGGCGGCCCATCAGCATTGCCGCGATCTGCGCCGATGTCCTGGCGCGCACGCTGGAACGCTGCAGCGTCAAGGTCGAGATCCTGGGCTTCACCACCCGCGCCTGGAAGGGCGGGCAATCGCGCGAGGCCTGGCTGGCCGGTGGCCGTCCCGCGCAGCCGGGCCGCCTGAACGACTTGCGCCACATCATCTACAAGCCCGCCGACGCGCCCTGGCGGCGGGTGCGGCCCAATCTTGGCCTGATGATGAAAGAGGGCCTGCTGAAGGAAAACATCGACGGCGAAGCGCTGGAATGGGCGCATAAGCGCCTGCTGAAACGGCCCGAGGCGCGCAAGATCCTGATGGTGATCTCGGACGGCGCGCCGGTCGATGACAGCACGCTATCGGTGAACCCCGCGAACTTTCTGGAGCGTCATCTGCGCGACGTGATCGCGATGGTGGAAAGGAAGCGCGCGGTGGAATTGCTGGCCATCGGCATCGGCCATGACGTGACGCGCTATTACCAGCGCGCGGTCACGATCACCGATGCCGAACAACTGGCCGGCGCGATCACCGAACAGCTTGCCGCCCTGTTCGACAGCGACCCGCGCAAGCGCGCGCGGGTGCTGGGCATGGGGTCGCAGCGGCGGGGTTGACCCGCCGCAGCACGTTCAGAACGCATAGGCCAGTCGCAGGCCGCCCCAGTGCCGGCCATGCACCACGATGGGCGCCGACACGTCCTTCATCATCGCGAATTGCCCGCCGCCCATGTCGCGGCGATAGACCTGCATCAGGAAGGGGGCGGTCGAACGCCCGGCCCCCAGACCCACGCGATCGTCAAAGATGCGGCGGTTGCGGCAATTGGCCATGTTCCAGACCGGATCGCGCCCCTGCGGCTGCGAGAACCGGCGGTTATGGGTCGGCAGATAGCCGTTGCGATCGACCGCCGCACAAAAGATCGCGCCGGGATTGGCAACCAGCGCCTCTTCCTGGATGGGGGGGAACAGGCGGTCGGTCAGGGTCGTGAACGCCGCCATGACCTGCGGCGGGTTCGTGCCGGGGATCGGCTGATAGCGCATGTCGAACAGCGCATCGGTCGAGATCTCGCCCCGGTCGATGGCGCCTTCCAGCGCCTCGGACAGGGCGCGCGCGCGCTTCTGCACATCGTTGATCTGGCGCGCGTCGTCGGTTCGTCCGCCAAGCGCATAGGCGGTCTGGATCAGCCCCTCGCTTTGCGAGATCAGCTTGCCGACCCGTCCGCGCGCCTCGTCCACCGTTCCGGTCTGGTGCCGGACCGAATTGCCAAGCGCGTCAAAGACGGGGCCGAACGCGTCGACCTCGTGGCGCATCCGGCCCGCGCTGTCGCGCATCTCTTGCAGGTGGCTGCCGATGATGCCGCTGGATTGAGACACGACGCCAAGAGCCGTTTCGGCCTCGCGGGTCTGGGTCAGGCTGGCTTCGGCCTGTTCCGATGTCTGCGCGGCTTCCGACTGAAGGTCGCGCAGCATCACGCCAAGCGACTGGATCGTTTCGGTCACGTCGCGCGCGGCGCTTTCGGTCTGGCCCGACAGGTTGGTGACCGCCTCGGCGATGATGCCGAAGCCGCTGCCGGCCGAGCCGGCGCGGACGGCCTCGATCCGGGCATTGATCGCCAGGATGTTCACCTCGCGCGCGATCCGCAGGATCTCCTGGTTGGATTTGCGGGCGGCGGCCATGGCCTGGTCGATCTCGGCCAGGCGCGAGGCGAAGGCGGCGACCCAGGCGATCACGTCCTGGCTGCTGCCCATCGCCGTGCGCAATTGCCGCGACGCGCCCTCCAGCGTGCCCGACAGGGATTCGAAGTCGCCGCCCAGACGGTCGGACAGGTCGATCATCGACAGCCCGGCCGAGGACAGGCGCCCTGAAGCCTCGCTGACCGTGTCCAGCCGCGCGGCCTGGTCCTTGGCGGCGGCAAGCACAGAGTCCAGGAATCCGGTCACGTCCACGATGTCATGCCCCAGCCGCGTGGCAGCGTCGGCGATCGCGTCCAGCTGACCATCCGGTTCAGGCATGACGTGCGATGGTCTCAAAGCGTCGTCGATCGAATGTTCAAGCATATGGGCCACCCTCTTGTCCAACTCGCAGGAGGGTGCAAGCCACATGCCAGTGTCAACATGACGTCTCCAATTGCATCTATCCGCTTCCGGAAGGAGGGGGCCCAGCCGCGCGCCCGTGTCGCAGGCGCGGGCGGAACCCCGCGCTGCGCCGGCGCGTTCCCCGGATGAACCAGTGAATAGCGAGCAAGAGATGTCCCATAACCACGAACCGCCCAAGGCCGCATCGCGCCACAAGCCCGCGTTGATCGCCATCGCGATCGCGATGCTGGCGGCGCTGATCGCCTTCATGGTGTTCCGCCCCGGTGTCGAGGATGACGGCGGCGACGGCATCGCCACGACCCCCCCGCCCGCCGAGGTGACCTCGACCGAGGCCGAGGGCCGGGAAGAGGAAACCGATCCGCCCGTCGTCCCGGATGCGGTCACGCCCGATGGCGCCACGGGCGCCGGTATGGGCGTGGAAGGCGCGGGGACCACGCCCGCCCCGACGCAGTGACACGATAGTCCGGTCCTGACGGTTTCGTGACCGCCTTTGCGCGGTGACTTTGCCCTCGGCCTCTGAGATAAACGCAACAAACGTGCGGCAAGCACGGACAGGCGATGATCTTGGACAAGAGGGAACGGGGCAGGATGAAACATCTGGTCAGGCTGCTGCTTGGGGTGGTGATTGTGGCAGTGGCGGTGGCGTGTTCCCGAACGCCGCCGCGGACCAGCGCTCCGCAGATGGGACGCGGGGTCATGGAAGTCTCGCCCGGACCGGGCGCCAACCCAGCCCTTGGCGATCGCGCACCACATCCCTGGAGCGGCGGTTCGCCCTATGTGCATCAGGTCCACGGCATCGACGTGTCGCGCTGGCAGGGCGACATCGACTGGATGCGGGTGCGCAATGCGGGCATCAGCTTCGCCTTCATCAAGGCGACCGAAGGAGGCGATCATGCCGACCCAAATTTCCGCCGCTACTGGGCGCAATCGGCTCAGGCCCGCATCCCGCGGGGGGCGTATCACTTCTATTTCTTCTGCCGCACGGGGGCGGAGCAGGCGCGCTGGTTCATCCAGAATGTCCCGCGCGAGGCCGGGTCGCTGCCGCCCGTGCTGGACCTTGAATGGACCAACTCGCGCAATTGCCCGCGCCGTCCCCCGGCCAGCGAGATTCACCGCGAGGCGAATATCTTCATGGATATCGTCGGGCGGCATTACGGGCAGCGGCCGATCATCTACACCACCGTAGATTTCTACCGCGAGAACGACATGGGGCGCATGAATGCCGAATTCTGGCTGCGCTCGGTCGCCAATCACCCCAGCGTGACCTATCCGGGGCAGCGCTGGACCTTCTGGCAATATACCGGCACAGGCATCGTCCCCGGCATCCAGGGGGACACTGACATCAACGCCTTTGTCGGTTCCGCTCAGGACTGGGCAAGATGGTTGCAGAGACGCATGGTCAGGTAAGACAGGCGCATCGCTGGCTGATGGTGGAATTCGCGGCGCTCTATATCGGGGCGCCGCTTGTCATTGCGCTGTTTCTGCCGCCGGGGCAGCTGTTCACCGCGCTGGCTCTGGTCAGCGTCGCGGGCATGGCGCTGCTGTGGCATACGGGCGGCTTTCAGTGGCGTGCGCTGGTGCGCGGCTGGCGGCGAATGCCCTGGCTGGAGCTGGCGGGGATCAGCGCGGCCACGCTGGCGGCGGGCTGGATCATCCTGTCGCTGATGCGCCCCGAGGCGTTGTGGTTCCTGCCCCGCAACCGGCCCGATTTCCTGATGGTGCTGTTCCTGCTCTATCCTCTTCTGTCGGCGCTGCCGCAGGAGCTGGTCTTTCGCCCGTTGTTCTTTCACCGCTACGGCGCGATCCTGCCGAACGGGCAGGGGGCCATCGCGCTGAACGCCGGGATCTTCGCCTTCGCGCATCTGATGTACTGGTCCTGGATCGTCGCGGTGATGACCTTCATCGGCGGCTGGATCTTCGCGCGCGCCTACCTGCGCCACGGCTTCCCGGCGGCCTTTGTCCTGCATGCCGTGGCGGGAAACCTGCTGTTCGCGATCGGGATGGGGGTCTATTTCTACACCGGCAATGTCACGCGCCCGTTCTGAGCACCGCGACAATGGTTGACTTCCCGCGCGTCCCGCGTTTTCTGCGGGGGCTGGAAACACGGGGACCAAGATCATGCACGCCTATCGCAGCCATACCTGCGGCGACCTCAAAGCCGCCCATGCCGGTGAAACCGTCCGCCTGTCGGGCTGGGTGCACCGGGTGCGCGACCACGGAGGCGTGCTGTTCGTCGATCTGCGCGACCATTACGGCATGACGCAGGTTCTGGCCGACAGCGACAGCCCGGCCTTTGCCGCGATGGACAAGCTGCGCTCCGAGACGGTGATCCGCATCGACGGCCGCGTGAAGCTGCGCGATGCTTCGCTGGTCAACCCCAAGCTGCCCACCGGCGAGATCGAGGTCTACGCGACCGAGATCGAGGTTCTGGGCCCCGCCGACGAACTGCCGCTGCCGGTCTTCGGCGATCAGGACTATCCCGAGGAGACGCGGCTGGCCTATCGCTTCCTCGACCTGCGCCGCGAGAGCCTGCACAACAACATCATGCTGCGCTCGCGCGTAATCCGCTCGATCCGCAACCGGATGTGGGATCAGGGTTTCACCGAATTCCAGACGCCGATCATCACGGCCAGCTCGCCCGAAGGGGCGCGCGACTTCCTTGTCCCCTCGCGCCTGCATCCGGGCAAGTTCTACGCGCTGCCGCAGGCCCCGCAGCAGTTCAAGCAGCTGATCATGGTCGCGGGCTTCGACAAGTATTTCCAGATCGCGCCCTGCTTCCGCGACGAGGACCCGCGCGCCGACCGCTCGCCCACCGATTTCTACCAGCTGGACATGGAGATGTCCTTCGTCCGGCAGGAGGATGTCTTTGCCACTGTCCAGCCGGTCATCCAAGGCCTGTTCGAGGAATTCGGCGGCGGTCGTCGCGTCGATCCGGACTGGCCGCTGATCCCCTATGCGGAATCGCTGCTGAAATACGGCACCGACAAGCCGGACCTGCGCAACCCGATCGAGATGCAGATCGTCAGCGACCATTTCCGCGGCTCGGGCTTCGCGATCTTCGCCAAGCTCTTGGAGCAGGAAGGCACCGAGGTCCGCGCCATCCCCGCGCCCACCGGCGGCAGCCGCAAGTTCGCCGACCGCATGAACGCCTTTGCCCAGTCGCAGGGCCTGCCCGGCATGGGCTACATCTTCTGGCGCAAGGCCGAGGACGGTTCGACCGAAGCCGCAGGCCCCATCGCCAAGGCTCTGGGCGCCGAGAAGACCGAGGCGATCCGCCTCCAGCTGGGTCTGGGCGAGGGGGACGCGGCCTTCTTCCTCGGCGGCAAGCCCGAGCAGTTTGAGGCGGTGGCCGGCCGCGCCCGCACCGAGATCGGGCGCGAACTGGGCCTGATCGACGAGAACCAGTTCAAGTTCGCCTGGATCGTCGATTTCCCGATGTACGAGAAGACCGACGACGGCAAGATCGACTTCAGCCACAACCCCTTCTCGATGCCGCAGGGCGGGATGGAGGCGCTGTCGGGCGATCCGCTCAAGGTGCTGGGCTATCAATACGACCTGGCGTGCAACGGCTACGAGCTGATTTCGGGCGCGATCCGCAACCACAAGCCCGAGATCATGTTCAAGGCCTTCGAACTGGCGGGCTATCCGGCCTCCGAGGTGGAAAAGCGCTTTGGCGGCATGGTCAAGGCGTTCCGCTATGGCGCGCCCCCGCATGGCGGCTGCGCGGCCGGGATCGACCGGATCGTGATGCTGCTGGCCGACGAGGTGAACATCCGCGAGGTCATCATGTTCCCGATGAACCAGCGCGCCGAGGATCTGATGATGGGCGCCCCGTCCGAGCCGACGAACGAACAGCTGCGCGACCTGCGCCTGCGCGTCCTGCCGCGCGAGTGATTGCAGGGCAGGGCGGGTTCCGTAACGTCCGCGCCCTGCCAAAGCGCTTTTCGCAAAAGGCTTTTGTCGCTTAACATCCTTCCCGAGGACGGAGAACAGTCCCGGGGAGGAAGCATGAACGACGACGCATCGCCGCCACGGCCGTGGCTGGCGTCCTACGGCACATCCATACCGCGCGACCTGCCGGCGCCACGCTATCGCAGCCTGGCCGATCTGGCCGACCGGACCTGCCGTCAGAATGCCGCCCGCACGGCCTTTACCTGCGTCGTGCCCAACGGCATGAACGGCAGCCTGTCCTATGCGAGGCTGGCCGAGATGTCGGATGCCTTCGCGGCCTTTCTGCGGATCGATTGCGGCTTGCAGCCGGGCGACCGCGTGGCCGTGCAGCTGCCCAACGGGCTGGCCTATCCGGTCGCGGCCTTCGGCACGTTCAAGGCGGGCTGCGTTCTGGTGAACACAAACCCGCTGTATACCGCGCCCGAGATGATCCACCAGTTTCGCGACAGCGGCGCCAAGGTGCTGGTCATCGTGGACATGTTCGCCGACAAGCTGGCCGAGGTGATCGCGCAGACCGATATCGGCACCGTGGTCCTGGCGGGCGTGTCGGAATTCTTCCCGTCCCTGCCACGCCTGATCGTGCGGGGGGTGCAGAAATACTGGAACCGGGTCCTGCCGCCCGTGCCGGACCTGCCGGTCCGCACCCTTCGGCTGCGCGCGGCGCTGAAGGCGGGCCGCGCGCATCGCGCCCCGGTCGCGGATTACTGGCAGGGCACGGGCCGCGACGATCTGGCGCTGCTGCAATATACCGGCGGCACGACGGGGGTGGCCAAGGGCGCGATGCTGACCCATGGCAACATCCTGGCCAATCTGGATCAGGTCCATGCGGTGTCGGGCGGGGTGATGACGCGCGACGATTGCGTGCTGACGGCGCTGCCGCTTTACCACATCTTCGCCTTCACCGCGAACCTGATGACCTTTTTCGAACTGGGCGCGCGCAACATCCTGATCCCCTCGCCGCGTCCGGTGCAGAACCTCCAGCGCGCGATCGAGAATTATCCCGTGACCTGGATCACCGGGGTGAACACGCTCTTCAACGGCCTGATGAACGAGGAATGGTTCGCCGCTTATCCGCCCCGCAGGCTGCGCGCCGCCATTGCAGGCGGCACGGCCCTGCATCAGGCTGTCGCGCGGCGCTGGCAGGCGATGACCGGGACGCCTTTGGCCGAAGGCTACGGGCTGACCGAAACCGCGCCTCTGGTCAGCTTCAACCCGCTGGACGACCGCGCGCGCCCCGGCAGCATCGGCCTGCCGGTGCCGGGCTGCGACGTGGTGCTGATGGACGATGACGGCCGTCCCGTCGCGCAGGGCCAGCCGGGCGAGCTTGCCGTGCGCGGCCCGCAGGTGATGCGCGGCTACTGGCAGCGCGACGACGAGACCGCGCGGACCATGCGCGAGGGCTGGCTGCTGACCGGCGATGTCGCGGTGATGGACGAGGGCGGCTTCCTGCGGATCGTGGACCGCAAGAAGGATCTGGTGCTGGTCTCGGGCTTCAACGTCTATCCCAACGAGGTCGAGGATGTGCTGTCCTTGATGGAGGGGGTGCTCGAATCCGCGGTCGTCGCCATCCCCGACGCGAAAACCGGCGAGGCCGTGCGCGCCTATATCGTGCGCAACCCCGACCACCCGGCCGAGCTGACCGAGGCCGAGATCACCGCGCATTGCCGCAGCCATCTGACCGATTACAAGCGGCCGCGTTCGATCATCTTCCGCGACGAGCTGCCCAAATCTCCCATCGGCAAGATCCTCCGCAAGGATCTCAAGGCCGAGATCGCCCGTGAATTCGCCGGAAAGGGTGCGCCATGCTGACGGAAACCGAAACCACGCTGCTGGGGATCATGATGATGGTCATCATGCTGGGCATGGGCTCGTCGATGACCTGGCGCGACTTCCTCATCGCTTTCCGCAAGCCCAAGGGCATTCTGGTGGGGCTTGTGTCGCAATACGTCATCATGCCGTTTCTGGGCTACGCCCTGGCGATGATCCTCGGCCTGCCTCCGGCGATGGCGGTGGGCCTGATCCTGATCGCCTGCATGCCGGGCGGGACGACCAGCAACATCTTCGCCTATTTCTCCAAAGGCGTGCTGGCTCTGTCGATCATGATGACGACGGTCTCGACCCTGGTCGCGGTGGTGACGGTGCCGCTGCTGCTGAACTTCTACAGCGGGCTGGCGGGAGTCACCGGCGAATATGTGATTCCCGCCGGCAATATCGCGCAGGTGCTGATCGTCCTTCTGGTGCCCACGGTGCTGGGCATGGTGCTGCGCAAGGTCAACGCCAATGCCGGCGCCACGATCGAGCTGCTGGGTTCGCTTCTGGGTGTGATCGTCATCCTGTTCCTGATCGGGTCCTGGGTGCCGCGCAATTACGAGATGCTGCTGAACACGGGCCTGCCGGTCTATATCGCCGCCATCGGCATCGGCCTGACGGGCATGCTGCTGGGCTACTGGCTGGCGCGCGCGCTGCGGCAGGACAGCAACCGCGCGCGGACCATAAGCCTTGAGACGGGGATCCAGAACGGGCCGCTGGCCGCGCTGGTGATCACGCTGACCTTCACCGGCACCCAGCAGCAGGAGGTCCTGTTCATCCCGGTCCTCTACAGCCTGTTCATTGTGATCACCTCGTCCTTCGTGACGATGTGGTATCGCCGCAATGCCACCGCCGAGGCGCTGGCGCGCGACGCCGCCAAGATCCGGGTCTGAGGCCTACATCTCAGCCACGCGGGACAGGCGGTCATGGACCATCGTGCTGACACGCGCGAGGTCGGCGGCCACCGCGTGCCCTGCCTCGTGGTCGCGGGCCAAAGCGGTCGCGGCCTGTTCCAGCGCGCGGTCATGGGCCGAACGCGCGACGCCGGCCAGAAAGCGGGCGATATACTCGATCTCGGCCGTGTCGCGGGCCTGGGTCAGCACCTCGGCCACATGGGCCAGATCGTCGCGCAGGCCCGAAGGGTCGGGCTGGATCATGTCGTCGGGCAGCAGCCGCAGCCCCGGCCCGGTCTGTTCGGGCGGCATGGCGGACAGTATCGCCTGCTGGAACCGCGCAAGGCTTTCGACAGGCTTGGGCAGGAACCCGTCCGCCCCGGCGGCAAGGGCCACAGCCTCGGCATCAGGGTCGCCCGAGATGCCCAGGATCACCGGCACGCGGTGATCGGCCCGCGCCATCTGGCGGATCAGATCGGCCCCGTCGCCATCCGGCAGGCCCAGATCCACGATCACCACGGCAGGGCGGTAGGTCTGCAGATGCCGCGCCGCCGAGGCCAGGCAATCCGCGCGGCGAATCCGCGCACCCGAGCGCAGGCAGAGCAGGCGCACCGCCTCGCTGGCAAAGCGCGAATCCTCGACCACAAGGACGGTCAGGCCGGTCAACGGCCGCTTGGGCAGCGATAAGCGCCACACGGGCAAGGGCTTTTCGACTGCTTGCTGCTGATGTGTCTGCATCGTTCGATCCCCTCAACGGCTTTCCGACAGTAGAGACCGAATCGCTAAGGCGCGGTTAACCGCACCCGGTTTTTCTTTCCCCCGCGCGACGAAAGGCGTAGAACGCGCGCCAGACGGAGGAAAAGATGATCGGACGCCTGAATCATGTGGCCATCGCCGTGCCGGACCTTGCGGCATCCTCGGCGCAATATCGCGACACGCTGGGCGCGGTGGTCCACCCGCCGCAGGACGAGCCTGATCACGGCGTCACCGTGGTCTTCATCGACCTGCCGAACACCAAGATCGAACTGGTCGCGCCGTTGGGCGACGACAGCCCCATCGCGGCCTTCCTCGAACGGAACCCCGCCGGCGGCATCCACCATATCTGCTACGAGGTCGTCGACATCCTGGCCGCGCGCGACCGCCTGAAGGCCGAGGGCGCGCGCGTCCTGGGCACGGGCGAGCCGAAGATCGGCGCGCACGGCAAACCGGTGCTGTTCCTGCATCCCAAGGATTTCAACGGCTGCCTGATCGAACTGGAGCAAGTCTGATGAGCCTGACCGGCGGAATCGTCCTTTACGCGTCCCTGTGGTTCCTGACCCTGTTCGTCGTCATGCCGATCGGCCAGCGCAGCCAGGCCGATGCGGGCGAAATCGTGCGCGGCACCCATGCCGGCGCGCCCGCCGGCGTACCCTGGCGGCGCAAGCTGGTCTGGACCACGCTGATCACCTCGCTGACCTGGGCGGTGATCGCCTTCATCATCTTTGGCGAGATCATCACCCGGTCGGATATTTCGCATCTGGACCAGCTGATCCGCTGACCCTGTGGTAAAGATGCGTGAACGCCGCCGCGGCCAGCAGGGGCAGGGCGATGTTCAGCAGCGGCACGGTCAGGCCCACCGCGACCAGCGCGCCGGTGATCAGGATCGTGCCGGAATGGCGACGCCGCAGGCTGCGGGCCTCGGGTTCTGACAGGTGGCGACGCGCCGCCATCTGGAAGAATTCGCGCCCCAGCAGCCAGCCATTCGCGCCGTAGAAAAGGGCCGGCGCCAGCGGACCCAGAAACGGCGTCAGCAGCAGCGCCACAAGGCCCACACCCAGCACCGCCGCCATCACCGCCAGCGATTCCAGCAGCGAATCCATGAAATCCAGCGAGACGCCCTGCCGCAGCGGATAATGCCGCCGCTCGACCTCGGCGGCGACATTTTCGGCGAAAAGGCCCGAGAAGAGGGCCGCGACGGGCGCCATCACGAAGATGCCCATCAGCGGAAACAGCGCCAGCGATCCCCATGATAGGACAGGGCCGATCTGGACCTCGCCCAGCCACGGCAGAGAGAACCCGCCTGGCACCATCAGCCGCAGCGCCCAGAAGATCGCGGCCTGAAGCCCGATGAACAGCGCGATGGTCAAGGCGGCGCCGGCCAGAACCAGCCGCAGCGTGGCCGGCCGCAGCAGGTCCGCCCAGCCAAGCGCCAGAGCATGAAGGGCGCGGATCATTCCAGCCAGCGCGTCTTGGCCTCGATATCCGGGCGGGGACGGTCGGGCGGGTTGTCCTTGCGCGTGCCGATATGGACCAGCCCGGCCACACGCTCGGCCGAAGCGAGGCCCAGATGCGCCTGCGCGAAATCGCGGTCAAGCGCGGCGAAGCCCGTCAGCCAGCTTGCGCCCCAGCCCGAAGCGAGCGCCGCATTGACCAGACCCAGACAGACCGCGCCGGCTGACAGGACCTGTTCCCATTCAGGCACTTTGGGGCTTTCGACCGGGCTGTGGATCACCGCAACGATCAGGGGCGATGCCAGTGCCGATGCGGCCTTGTCGGCGGCGGCTTCGTCCTGGCCCGCATCCAGAACCGCCCTGTGCAGGATGGGCGCCAAGCGGTCCAGAGCGGGTCGCGTCAGGACCAGAAAGCGCCACGGCTCGAGCTTGCCGTGATCAGGGGCGCGGGCGGCGAGGGTCAGCATCCGCATCACTTCGTCCCGGTCGGGCGCGGGCGCGGCAAGAAGCTTGGGCGGATGCGAACGCCTGGTCGCCAGAAAGGCCAGGGCTGCGTCGTTGCGGTGCTGCATCTTGGTTTCCTCTTGCGGACTCAGGCCGGCCGTTCCAGCCGGTAATTGCCCTCGGGCAGGTTCAGGGCGGCGCGCAGTTCGGCCAGCTGGTGCATGGTGAAGGTGATGCGGACCACCTCGTCGCCATCCTCGCTCATCTGTTCGACGACGACCCGGTCGTCGAAATTCAGGATCACCACGTCCTCGTTCAGGGGGCGGGTGTTCGGCTCGGCCTCGTCGATCAGCGTGATCACGGTGGCGTCGAAATCATGTTCGATGGTGAACATCGCTTCCTCCTGTCATGCGCGTCCGACAATCGCGTGATTGCGCGTCGGGCACAAGCGCCGGGGGTTTGCGCGGACCGATCCTGCGAGATATGCTTGCACCAACAAGAATGACGGCAGGATCGAGGCAGGTCGATGGGTCTCAGGTTGAACAGGTTTCCGGCGCTGATCCTTGCGGGGCTGCTTGCCCTGGGCGCCTGCGCGCCCATGCCGATGGATGCGCCCGGACCCGGCGGGCCCGTCGTCGCGCCCGTGGCCACGCGCGTCACGCTGCCGCCCGCGGCGACGGCGCATCAGGGCACGCCGGACGCCGCTGCCCGCACCTTCGTTCAGGTCATGCGCCGGATGGAGCCCACCGTGCGCGAGGAATGCCTGCTCCGGCGGACCCGGCCGATCAGCTGCGACTTCACCTTTGTCGTCGATGACCGCCCCAACCAGGAGCCGAACGCCTTTCAGACGGTGGACCGCAACGGCCGCCCCATCGTGGGCTTCACGCTTTCCCTGATCGCGCAGACCCGCAATGCAGACGAGATCGCTTTTGTCGTGGGCCACGAGGCCGCGCATCACATCCTGAACCATCTCGACCGGCGCTCGGGCGCGGCTTCGGCGGCGGCGGTGGTCTTGGGCACGCTGGCCTCGGCCTATGGCGGCGATGCCGGCGCGGTCGAGCGCGCGCAGCAGATCGGGGCCACGGTCGGATCGCGCTATTATTCCCGGGATTGGGAACTGGAGGCCGATTACCTCGGCTCGATCATAGCGCTGAATGCAGGCTACAACCCGATCAACGGCGCGCGCCTGTTCGAGCGAATCCCCGATCCGGGCAATCACATCCTGGGCACGCACCCCTCGCGGGCGCAGCGCATCGCGCAGGTCTCGCGCGCGGTCAGCGACGTGCAATCCGGGCGCGTCCGCTGAGGACGGCGGCGGGGCGCGGCCTTTTGCGGTGCTGAAGCGGCGGCTGCGCCCAGTCGATCTGCGGCCGCCAAGGGCTCGGGTTACCTCGAGAAATCGCGGTTGTGGCGGTTCAGTCGCAAGGCAACCGCAGGCTGAAAAAAACTTCTTTCCGTGAAATAAAACCGCTGGCAAGTCGGCGGATTTCTGCTTTACTTCCCGTTAAATGCGCGAGCGCGCAGATTTGAATTGACAGCAGCGATGTTCAGCGAATGCGGCAGGAAGGATAGTGGATGATCGGAGTCGTCGTCTGGGCAAATGCGTCGCGTGAGAAGGCGATCATCTGGTGCGAGGATCAGGCGACACTGGCCTATCTTCAGGGCCGCACCAATCTGGTCGAGGCCGAGGGGCGCTGGCCCGAACCAGGCGATCTGGTCGAGCTTGAAACCCAGACGATTGGCAACCTGCGTCACGCGCTGGTCGTCTCGATGCTGTCGGAACAAAGCTGTCCTCAGCTTCCGCGTCTGCTGGCCGAGGCCCAGCCGGAACAGCCCGAATCGCGTCTGCGGGTGGTCAGCCTGCGCGACGACCACAAGCAGGCCGTCCCGTGCGGCCTGTCCATGCCACGGATGAGGACAAGCGCGGCGGGCTGAACCCGCCGCCCGATCCGTCAGATGCCGCGCGCCAGGGCCGCGACGCCCGTCCGCGCCAGATCGACCAGCCCCAGAGGCCGCATCAGATCGGCAAAGGCATCCAGCTTGGTCGGCGTGCCGACCAGTTCGAAGACAAAGCTTTCCAGCGTCGAATCGACGACATTCGCGCGGAAGATTTCGGCGATGCGCAGAGCCTCGACCCGCTTTTCGCCCTGACCGCGCACCTTGAACAGGCCCAGCTCACGTTCGACCGCCGGTCCTTCGACCGTCAGGTCATGAACCTCGTGGACGGGCACGATCCGGCCAAGCTGCGCCTTGATCTGTTCGATCACGGCGGGGGTGCCGCGCGTGACCACGGTGATGCGCGAGCGGTGGCCTTCGTGATCGACCTCGGCCACGGTCAGGCTGTCGATGTTGTAGCCGCGCCCGGAAAAGAGGCCGATCACGCGGGCCAGGACGCCCGGCTCGTTCTCGACCATGACGGCGAGGGTGTGGCTTTCCTCGACCTGGGCATTGGGATCGCGCAGGTCATAGGCCGAATGGCTGGACATGCCCTTCTGGATGTTCAAAGCGTTCATGGTTCTGCTTTCTTGTCTGGGGCCGGTCGTCAGACCAGAACCGCGCCTTCGGATTCGATCACGCCCTGCGTCTCGGCCTCGCCCAGCAGCATCTCGTTATGCGGCTTGCCCGACGGGATCATCGGGAAGCAGTTCTCGTGCTTCTCGACCAGCACGTCGAGGATGAAGGGCCCGTCATAGTCGATCATCTGCTGGATCGCGTCGTCAAGGTCCTTGGGGTCGCGCACCTGCGCGCCCTTGCAGCCGAAGGCCTCGGCCAGCTTGACGAAATCGGGCAGGCTGTCCGACCACGACTGGCTGTATCGCTCGCCATGCAGCAATTGCTGCCACTGGCGGACCATGCCAAGGCGTTCGTTGTTCAGGATGAACTGCTTGACCGGCAGGCGGAACTGCACCGCGGTCCCCATCTCCTGCATGTTCATCAGCCAGCTGGCATCGCCCGCGACGTTGATGACCAGCGCGTCGGGATGGGCCATCTGCACGCCGATGGATGCCGGCAGGCCGTAGCCCATCGTGCCCAGACCGCCCGAGGTCATCCAGCGGTTCGGTCCCTCGAAGCCCAGATATTGCGCGGCCCACATCTGGTGCTGGCCGACCTCGGTCGTGATATAGCGGTCGTGGTTCTTGGTCAGCGCCTCAAGGCGTTCCAGCGCGTGCTGCGGCTTGATGATCGTGTCGCTGTTGCGATAGCTCAGGCACTTCTTCGCGCGCCACTGCTCGATCTGCGACCACCAGCGGGCCAGACCCTCGGAATTGACCTTGCGACCGCGCGCCTTCCAGACCTTCAGCAGATCCTCGAGCACATGGCCGACATCTCCCACGATGGGCACGTCCACGCGAACGACCTTGTTGATCGAGGACGGGTCGATGTCGATATGCGCCTTGACCGAGCCGGGGCTGAAATCCGCGATCCGGCCCGTGATGCGGTCGTCGAAGCGTGCGCCGATATTGATCATCAGGTCGCAGCCATGCATCGCCAGGTTCGCCTCGTAGAGGCCGTGCATGCCAAGCATCCCCAGCCAGCCCTTGCCCGAGGCCGGGTAGGCGCCCAGACCCATCAGGGTCGAGGTGACCGGAAAGCCCGTCGCATCAGCCAGTTCGCGCAGAAGCTGGCTGGCGCCGGGGCCCGAATTGATCACGCCGCCGCCGGTGTAGAGGATCGGGCGCTCGGCCTGTTCGATCAGTTCGACCAGACGCGTGATCGCGCCCAGATCGCCCTTCTTGACGGGCTGATAGCGGCTGGCCTCGACCTGCTTCGGTCCGACATAGCTGCCGGTCGCGAATTGCACGTCCTTGGGGATGTCGATCAGCACCGGGCCGGGACGGCCCGAGGTGGCGACGTGAAAGGCCTTGTGGATCGTCTCGGCCAGCTTGTCGGTGTCCTTGACCAGCCAGTTATGCTTGGTGCAGGGGCGGGTGATGCCGACCGTATCGGCCTCCTGGAAGCCGTCGGTGCCGATCATGAAGGTCGGGACCTGGCCCGAAAGGACGACCAGCGGGATCGAATCCAGCAGCGCATCGGTCAGGCCGGTCACGGCATTGGTCGCGCCGGGACCGGACGTGACCAGAACGACGCCCGGCTTGCCGGTGGCGCGGGCATAGCCCTCGGCCATGTGAACCGCGCCCTGCTCGTGGCGGACCAAGACATGGGTGATGTCGTTCTGCTGGAAAATCTCGTCATAGATGGGTAGCACGGCCCCGCCCGGATAGCCGAATACGGTATCGACGCCCTGATCGCGCAGCGCCTCGACCACCATTCTTGCACCCGTCATCGTTCGGGACATCTTTTGCTCCATCACAAATCACGCTCTGACGCAGGGCAGGCTGCCCCGGCGTCGGCGCAACCGATGGTCGGCCCAAGGCGGGGTCAATGGGGTTGGGTGGAGAAAATGACGCAGGGGGGCGCGAAATTGAAATTATATTTCGCAGCCTGTCAGCGGTCGAATTGTGGCAGGGCGATCCGGGCCACCTGTTCGACGATGGGATCGACCGACAGGGGATGCGCCTCGTCGCCGTGATCCTGCGGGTTGCCGATATCCTGCCAGGCGCCGTTCTTGTAGATCTCCAAGGCACCGAACCGGGCCTTGTAATCCATCTTGCGGCTGCCCGGCACCCAGTAGCCCAGATAGACATAGGGCAGGCCCGCCGCGCGCGCGATCTCGATATGGTCGAGGATGACATGCGTGCCGAGGCTGGCATGGCGCAGTTGCGGGTCGTAGAAGCTGTAGACAAGGCTCAGCCCGTCATCCAGCACGTCGGTCAGGCAGACCGCCGCAAGATGATCGTCGCCCGACGCGACCGAGGGCAGGGCGGAATCCGCGCAGCGATACTCGATCACGCGGGTCTTGACCGGCGTCTCCTCGATCATCGCGGCGAATTCGAAGATGTCCATGTCGGCCATGCCACCATCGGCATGGCGGCTGTCCAGATAGCGGCGGAACAGATCGAACTGCTCCTCGGTGGCCCAGGCACTGGTCGCCAGCCGTCGCAGGGGCGCATTGCGCTGCGCCACCCGCCGCTGCGTGCGCGACGGCGCGAAGTCGGCGACCCGGATGCGCGCCGACATGCAGGCGACGCAGGTCTCGCAGCTGGGGCGGTAGAGCACGTTCTGTGATCGCCGGAAACCCTGCCGCGACAGGGCGTTGTTCAGTTCGGCCGCATTCTCGCCCTGCAGCGCGGTGAACAGCTTGCGTTCGGCGCGGCCATGCAGATAGGGGCAGGGCTGCGGCGCGGTGACGTAGAACTGGGGGGCATGGGGCAGGGTATGACGCATCAAGACCCCTCCACGGGGCGGGTCATCTCATTGGGGCAGATCCACCGGTCAAGGCTCATCATCCCGGAACTGCGCCATCCATTCCACTGTGAATTCCGATGTAAAAGCCTAGCAACGATTCGGATGCAGGCCAAGTCGAGAAAGGGTTAACGCAATGCCGGATTCCCATGCTGCCCGATGCGTTGACGGCCCCGCGGCTTTGTGCGGAAACTGCCGCGCATGAGCTTTGCCGAACGCATCACCCGCACTCCGATCGCCCTTGAGCCCGCCCGCGGCGCCGAGGCCGTGCAGGCCCTCGGGCTTTCGGCCGGCCCGCTTGCAGAACTGATCGCGGGGGCCGCAGGTTCCAGCCCCTATCTGGCCGGGCTGATCCGGCACGAGGCCGGGTGGCTGCCCGAGGGGCTGGACCATGACGATGTCGTGACACGCGAGACCGCCGGGTTCGAGGATCTGTCGCCCGACGATCTGGGCGTCGCGCTGCGCCGGGCCAAACGGCGCGTGGCGCTGATGACGGCGCTGGCCGATCTGGGCGGGGTATGGCCGCTGGAACAGGTGACCGGTGCGCTGTCCGATCTGGCCGACCGCGCCGTCGATCTGGCGCTGCGCGCTCATGTCGCGGCCGAGGCGCGGCGCGGCAAGCTGCCCGAGACCGCGGCTGAGGCCGGGGGGATCTTTGCGCTGGCCATGGGCAAGGGCGGCGCGCGCGAGCTGAACTACAGTTCCGACATCGACCTGATCGTGCTGTTCGACGAAACCGCCTATGCCCCCGGCCAGCAGATGGAAGCGCGCGCCGCGCTGATCCGCGCCACCCGCAAGATGGCCGCGACCCTCTCCGACGTGACCGCGCACGGCTATGTGTTCCGCACCGATCTGCGGCTTCGGCCCGATGCGGCGGTGACGCCTGTCTGCATCTCGTCCGCCGCCGCCCTGGCCTATTATGAGGCCGAGGGCCGCACCTGGGAACGCGCCGCCTTCATCAAGGCCCGTGCCGCCGCCGGCGACATCAAGGCGGGCGAGCGGTTCCTGCGCGAATTGCGCCCCTTCGTCTGGCGCAAGCATCTGGATTTCGCCGCCATCCAGGACGCGCATGACATGCGGCTGCGCATCCGCGACCACAAGGGCCTTGGCGGGCGGCTGGAGGTCGCAGGCCACAACATGAAGCTGGGGCAGGGCGGCATCCGCGAGATAGAGTTCTTCACCCAGACGCGCCAGCTGATCGCGGGCGGGCGCGATGCCTCGCTGCGGCTGCGCGATACGGTGGGCGGGCTGCGAGCACTGGCCGCGCGCGGCTGGGTGCCACAGGACGTGGCCGAGGAATTGATCGCGCATTACCGCGAGCATCGCTACATCGAGCATCGCATCCAGATGGTCAACGACGCCCAGACCCACAGCCTGCCGCGCGATCCGCAGGGGCTGGCGGTGATCGCCGCCCTCTCGGGGCAGTCCGATGCCGAGGCCTGGTCCGCGCGTCTGCATGGCCGCCTCTCGCGCGTCCATCAGCTGACCGAGGATTTCTTCGCCCCCAGTGAAGGCGCCGCCGCCGCGCCCGACCTGTCGGACGAGGCGCGCGCCATCATCGCGCGCTGGCAGGGCTATCCTGCGCTGCGATCCGAACGCGCGCAGCAGATCTTTCGCCGGATCGAGCCGCAGCTTCTGTCACGCATGGCCGCCTCGGGTCACCCGACCGAGGCGCTGGCACGGTTCGACAGCTTCCTGTCACGCCTGCCGGCCGGGGTGCAGCTTTTCTCGCTGTTCGAGGCCAATCCGCAGCTGATCGAGCTGATTGTCGATATCTGCGGCACGGCTCCGGCGCTGGCTGGCTATCTTGCCCGTCACCCGGCGGTGCTGGACGGCGTGCTGGCGGGCAGCTTCTTCGCGCCCTGGCCGGGGCCCGAGGGCTTGTCGCGCGACCTGGCCTCGGTTCTGGCGACGACGCTGCGGGCGCCGCAGGGCGGATATGAGCGCGCGCTGGATGCCGCGCGGCGATGGGCGCATGAATGGCATTTCCGCATCGGCGTGCATCACCTGCGGGGCCTGATCGACGCGGACGAGGCCGCGGTTCAATATGCCGATCTGGCGGATGCCTCGGTCGCGGCGCTGTTCCCGGTCACGGCCGAGGATTTCGCGCGCCGCCATGGTCCGCCTCCGGGGCGGGGTGCGGTGGTGCTGGGCATGGGCTCGCTTGGGGCGCGGGCGCTGAATGCGGGCTCGGATCTGGACCTGATCGTGATCTACGACACGGCGGGGGCCGAGGGCTCGGACGGGCCGCGCCCGCTGGCTGCACGCCCCGATTACGCGCGGCTGACCCAGGCGATGATCACCGCCCTGTCGGCCCCCACCGCCGAGGGGCGGCTTTACGAGGTGGACATGCGCCTGCGCCCCTCGGGGCGGCAGGGGCCAGTCGCGACTGCGATCCAGAGCTTCGAGAATTACCAGATGACCGAAGCCTGGACTTGGGAGCATCTGGCCCTGACCCGCGCCCGGGTCGTGGCGCGGGCGGGCGCGGATGCCGATGCACTGGCCGACGAGGTCGAGGCGCTGCGGCTGAAGGTCCTGACCACGCGCGGCGGCGATGCCCGGGTGATGCCGGACCTGGCCGAGATGCGCGCCCGCATCTTCGCCGCCCGCCAGCCCGACGGGCCGTGGGAGGCCAAGGTCGGGCCGGGCCGGCTGCAGGATATCGACCTTCTGGCGCAGGCCTGCGCGCTCAGGGCGGGCCAGCCCGTCCGGGCGACGCTGGCGCAATTGCGTGCCGGTCAGCGGGCCGGGCTGCTGACGGCCGAGGCGGCGGGGCGGCTGGCCTCGATCTGGCGCGCCCTGTGGCGGCTGCACGCCTCGGGCCGGCTGCTGACCGACCGCGCGCTGGACATGGAGGCGATCGGCCGTGGCGGCCAGTCCTTCCTGCTGCGAGAGACGGGGGCGGCGGATCTGGCCGGTCTGCAGGCCAGCCTTGATGCCCGTTGCGCCGAGGCGCAGCGCCTGATCGATGCCGAAGCCCCCGTCGCGGCGCCCAGATCCTAACCGGCCAGCCGCTGTGCGGTCGGTGCGACGGCTGGGGCGGTCGCCGGTGTGGCGGCTTCCGCGACGACGGGCGCGCGGCCTTCGCCGATCTGGCCCAGCAGCGGCAGCTCGACCGTGCCGGGCAGGGGCGCGGGGGCGGCGTCCTGCGCCTCGACATAGAGGCCATGCGCCGTCTTGTCCCAGTAGAAGGGCTTGGTCACGACCTCGTAGATCGCCTTCCATCCGGCAAGGCAGCCAAGCGGGAAATAGAGGTGCATGCCCGGCACCCAAGGCAGCAGGTGCCGATGCTTGGCGCCGCGCACCGCGCGCAGGCCGACGATGATCGACAGCGCCTCGGACGCGATGAACAGGCCAAACAGCAGCGGGATCGCCCAGCCGCCCCACATCCCCTCCAGCGGTGCGCGCAAAGGATGGGGCAGGCCCAAGGCCAGCAGCCAGAAGCTCCACAGGACCGGCGCCAGCAGATATTGCGACAGTGCGCCGAGGAACTGCACCTGAAAGCCCCAGAAGGCCCGCGCGCCAAGCTGACGATACAGCGCGACCGGATCGCGCATGTGAACGCCCCAGGTCATCGCATAGCCCTTGAGCCAGCGCGAGCGTTGCTTGACCCAGGGCAAGGCGCGGCAATTGGCCTCTTCGTCGGTGGTGGTCTCGATGATCTGGGTGCGATAGCCGCGCCGGGCCAGACGCACGCCCAGATCGGCATCCTCGGTCACGTTCCAGCTGTCCCAGGCGCCCACTTCCTCGAGCAGATGGCGGCGGAAGAACAGCGTTGTCCCGCCCAGAGGCACGACCAGACCCAGCCGCGCCACACCGGGCAGCAGCACCCGGAACCAGGTCGCGTATTCGATGGTGAAGCAGCGCGCCAGCCAGTTGGTGCGCGGGTTGTAGAAATCCAGCGCGCCCTGAAGGCAGGCCACATCGGCGGGCGCGAAATGGAAGGCGCGTGCGATCTTGTGCAGCTGGTCCGGGTCGGGGCGGTCCTCGGCGTCCCAGATGCCGACGATCTGGCCGCGGCAGAAGTTCAGCGCATAATTAAGCGCGCGCGGCTTCGTCTTGATCGGGCCGTCGGGCACCCGCACGACGCGGATCCAGTGCGGAAGCTGCGCGCCCTCCAGCGCCCTGGAGGTCACCGCATCGCTGTCCTCGATCACCAGCAGCAGGTCGGTCAATTCGCGCGGGTAATCCAGCCGCGCCAGCCGGGCGACCAGCTTGCCCGCGACATCGCTTTCCTCGAACAGCGGCACCATGACCGAGATGACGGGCAGGGGGGCGTCCATCTCGGGCGGCGTGATCTCGCCCCGGGCGATGGCGCCGGCAAGCCGCCCGTCATCGGCACGCAGCCGCCGCGCGGCGATTGCGGCCATCAGCTTCAGCCCGCTTTGCGTGAACAGCGTCAGGATCGCCCAGCCGGCCAGCAGCCCCGCCATTGCCACCGGCGCCAGCCACAGGCCCAGCATCACCGCCGTCAGAAGTCCAAGCGCCAGCCGGCTTGTGCGCGCCTGGTTCTGTGTGCGGCAGCTTTCGGCGGCGGGCACGCGCGACTCGGCCTCGCGGATCAGGCGGATGCGGCGGCTGTTCAGCACGCCCTCCTGCGCCTGGGCCTCGGTGCAGAGCAGCATCCGCACGATGCCGAACTCGGCCGGAAGGCGCGGCAGAAGGCTTGCGAATTCGTCGGGCCGCGCGGTGGCGATCCAGGTGACACCGCCGATGCGCCGCCAGGGCAGGATGCCGTGCGTCAGGCAGAAGCCCGCGCCTGCCGCGTCGATCAGGCGCGGATCGGCGGGGGTCTGGGTGGGGTCGATGGTCGAGGTGCGCCACTGCCGCGACAAGGCGCGGGCCAGCGCCTCGGGCGTGACCCAGCCGTGACCCAGCAGGATCTGACCAAGGCGCGCATTTTCGCGCCGCCGCATGACGGTCGCCTTCAGCAGATTGCCCGGATCGACGGCCCCGTCCTCGATCAGGATCTGGCCGAGCGGCGATTCATGGCGCGGGGCAAGAGTCGGGCCGCCGAACTGGACGCCCCCATCCGCCTGGGAAGGGGCCACGGTCTCTTGCGGTGCTGCCAGTGATGCCATCGACGAATCCCCGTTGTTTCGTCTGTCGTGGCATGGCGATGCTTAACAAGCGGTTAAGCGAAGGGGCGGCGTGACCGAAGTCGCGCCGCCCCTGCACAAGGTTCCGGTCCTGTTCCCGTTTCAGCCCCGACGGCTCTGCATCGAATCCGCGAAACGCTGGAACAGATACAGGCTGTCCTGCGGCCCGGGCGAAGCCTCGGGGTGGTGCTGCACCGAAAAGACCGGGCGATTCTGCACGCGGATCCCGCAATTGCTGCCGTCGAACAGGCTGACATGGGTTTCGATCACGCCCTGGGGCAGGGTCTGCGAATCGACCGCGAAACCGTGGTTCATCGAGGTGATCTCGACCTTGCCGGTCTCGACGTCGCGCACGGGATGGTTTGCCCCGTGATGGCCGTGGCCCATCTTGATCGTCTGGGCACCAAGCGCCAGCGCCAGCATCTGGTGGCCCAGACAGATGCCGAAGATCGGGAGGTCGCGTTCCAGCAGGGTGCGGATCATCGGCACGGCATATTCGCCGGTCGCCGCCGGATCGCCCGGACCGTTCGACAGGAAAACGCCCTCGGGCTCGTGGGCCAGCACTTCCTCGGCGGTGGCGGTCGCGGGCAGGACGGTCACATCGGCGCCATAGGCCACGAGCGAGCGCAGGATGTTGCGCTTGGCGCCGTAATCCAGCGCGACGACCTTGAACGGCTTGTCGGTCTCGGCGCGCCCGAAGCCCTTGGCCCATTCCCAGGCGCCCTCTTCCCACCGATAGCTCTGGGTGCAGCTGACGTCGCGGGCCAGGTCCAGGCCGACCAGACCCTTCCAGGCGCGGGCCTTGGCGATCAGCGCGGGAAGGTCGAAACTCCCCTCGGGGTCGTGGGCCAGGACGACATGGGGTGCGCCCTGCTGGCGGATCGCGCGGGTCAGGCGGCGGGTGTCCACGCCGCCGATGCCGATGCGGCCGCGCCGTGCCATCCAGACGGTCAGCTCCTCGGTCGCGCGCCAGTTCGAGGGCAGCGTCGGGTCCCACCGCACGACCATGCCGGCCGCGACCGGGTCCTGCGCCTCGTCATCCTCGGGGGTGACGCCGGTATTGCCGATATGGGGAAAGGTGAAGGTGACGATCTGGCTGGCATAGGAGGGATCGGTCATGATCTCCTGATAGCCGGTCATGGCGGTGTTGAAGACCAGTTCGGCCACAACCTCGCCAGGAGCGCCGAAGCCCCGGCCGTAAAAGACTGTGCCGTCTGCAAGCACCAGGCAAGCGGTCGGTTTCGTGGCCATGGGGCACCTCTGGTCTGAAATCATCGGGTGAATAGGGGGCGCGCCCCCCAAGGTCAACCCGCCGCGGGGCCTGACCTTGTCGTCAGCTTGAACTGAGGGGCCGCTTGCCTTATGTCGCGCAGGCTCTGGCATGACCAGCGAACAGCAAGGATACCGGATCATGGAACTGCGCGCCCGACTGCAAGACGCCACCAAGCAGGCGATGAAGTCCAAGGACAGCGCCCGCCTGTCCACGCTGCGCCTGATCGGCGCCGCCATCAAGGACCGCGAGATCGCGGCACGGGGCGGCGATGGCGACGGCACCCTGACCGAGGCCGATCTGGTCCTGATCCTGTCGCGCATGGTCAAGCAGCGTCAGGAATCCGCCCGCGCCTACGAGGAAGGCGGGCGGCTGGAACTGGCCGCCAAGGAAGAGCAGGAGATCGGCATCATCCAGGAGTTCCTGCCTCGCCAGATGACCGAGGCCGAGACCCGCGCCGCCATCGACGCCGCCATCGCGGATCTGGGTGCGGCGGGGATCCGTGACATGGGGCGGGTCATGGCCGCGCTCAAGGAGCGTCATGCCGGGCAGATGGATTTCGGCGCTGCCGGGCCGATGGTCAAGGATCGGCTTCTGGCCTGAAACAATCTGCGCCATGCCGCGTTTCCCGGGAACCAGCGAAAGAGGTTCCCATGGATGCGAGTTCCAAGGCGCAGCAGCGTGCCGCAGGCGCGGCCCTGTCCGCGAAGCGCGGCGAGACGAAGGTCGGCGATCTGCAAGGCGCGTCGCGCGACATGTATGACAGCATGACCGAGGCCGAACTGGAAGAGATGGCCTCGACCGGGCACGACGACCTGCCCGAACGCAAGAGCGATGACTGAACAGGGTGAAGGGGCCGGTCACGGCCCCTTCAGCTTGCCGAAGGCGCGGGTCAGCTCGTCACAGAGCGCGCGGCGTTCCTCGGGGGTCAGGAAGGCGCCCAGCTCGATCTCGCGCTGGCCGTCGGTCAGGGTCAGGTAGTTCTCGACCGGTCCCTTTCGAAGGCCCGCCCGAACCCAATAGCTGTTCGTCTGCCATTCGCGCGCGGGGCGGCCCGGATCGTGGCGCGTCACGCGCAGGATCTGCCGGTCCATGACCAGTTCTTCGCGCATCTGGCCGCTGCGATAGGTCTGCTGGATCGCAAACCAGATCCCGCCCACCGCCAGCGCCATGAAGGGCAAGAGCCCCCACAGGACGGCCGTGCCCAGCACCGCCAGAAGCGGCAGCGACACGAAGGCGACCGTCACCCCGATGAACCAGACGAAGCCCTTGCGCGGCAGCGAACGATGCGGCCACAGGCGCAATTCACGCAAAACGGCCCCGGTTTGATCCGGGGCCGCTTCTTTCCATTCATAGGGCATGAGTGTCCCTTGCCTCAGTGCGCCGGGCTGCGATCCCAGTCCTCGCGCTTGGGCAGCTCTTCGAACGTGTGCTCGGGCGGCGGCGAGGGAAGGGTCCATTCCAGCGTGTCGGCATACTCGTTCCAGTAATTGTTCTCGGTCACGCGCTTGCCGGCAAAGAGCGTGTAGAACACGATGCCGATGAAGAACACGAACGAGGCGAACGACAGGTAGGCACCCCACGAGCTGACCGCGTTCCAGAACGCATACTCGACCGGATAGTCGATATAGCGGCGCGGCATGCCCTGACGGCCCAGGAAGTGCTGCGGGAAGAAGGTCAGGTTCGCGCCGATGAACATCAGCCAGAAGTGCAGCTTGCCGGCCCATTCAGGGTACTGGCGGCCCGACATCTTGCCGATCCAGTAATAGACGCCCGCGAAGATCGCGAAGACCGCGCCGAGCGACATCACGTAGTGGAAGTGCGCCACGACGTAGTAGGTGTCGTGATAGACGCGATCCAGCGGCGCCTGCGACAGGACAACGCCGGTGACGCCGCCCACGGTGAACAGGAACAGGAAGCCGAAGGCCCAGAGCATCGGCGTCTTGAACTCGACCGAGCCGCCCCACATCGTCGCGATCCACGAGAAGACCTTGATGCCCGTGGGCACGGCGATCGTCATGGTGGCCAGCATGAAGTAGGCCTGCTGGGTCAGCGACATGCCGACCGTGTACATGTGGTGCGCCCACACCACGAAGCCAAGGATCCCGATCGCGGCCATGGCCAGGACCATCGGCAGGTAGCCGAAGATCGGCTTTTTCGAGAAGGTCGCGATGACGTGGCTGATGATGCCGAAGCCGGGCAGGATGATGATGTACACTTCCGGATGGCCGAAGAACCACAGGATGTGCTGATACAGCACCGGGTCACCGCCACCGGCCGGGTTGAAGAAGTTCGTGCCGAAGTTGCGGTCCATCAGCAGCATGGTGATGGCGCCGGCCAGCACCGGCAGGGCCAGCAGGATCAGCCAGGCGGTGATGAAGACCGACCAGGCGAACAGCGGCACCTTGAACAGCGTCATGCCAGGGGCGCGCATGTTCAGGAAGGTGGTGATGATGTTGATCGCGCCGACGATGGACGAGGCACCCGAGACGTGGACCGCGAAGATCGCGAGGTCCATCGAGTAGCCGCCCTCGTTCGTGGACAGCGGCGGGTAGAGAACCCAGCCCACGCCCGAACCCAGCTGCTGGTTGCCGCCCGGCGCCAGAAGCGAGGCGATGCCCAGCATCAGACCGGCCACATAGAGCCAGTAGCTGAGGTTGTTCATGCGCGGGAAGCTCATGTCCGGCGCGCCGATCTGCAGCGGCATGAAGTAGTTGCCGAAACCGCCGAACAGCGCCGGGATGACGACGAAGAACATCATCAGGACGCCGTGATAGGTGATCAGCACGTTCCAGAGATGGCCGTTGGGCGTGCATTCGCGACTCGCGTCGGCGAAGAAGCGCGCGCCCTCCATGCACATGTATTGCACGCCCGGTTCATGCAGCTCGAGCCGCATGTAGACCGTGAAGGCCACCGCGATCAGGCCGGCAAGACCGGAGGTGAAAAGGTAAAGAATACCGATGTCTTTGTGGTTAGTGGACATGAACCAGCGGGTAAAGAACCCGCGGGTGTCATGGTGCTCGCCGTGGCCGTGTGCGGCTGCGTCTGCCATACCCGAACTCCCTCAAGATTCCGTCAGGCCGGCCTGGCAGACCGGCATAATCACGCTTTCTTTAGACCAGAGACCCCGACCGGGCAATGCGTCACGATGGTCTGATTGGCCCGATACCCCCGGAAGGTTGCATCTTTCCGGGGGCGGGGGCGATGTTTGGCTGCGACGGGACGCCGCAGCCCTGTCGTCACTCGGCCGCCGGAGCGTCCGGAGACACGCTGGTCAGGTAGGCCGCGATGTCCTCCTGCCCGCGATTGAGCTTGAACGTCATCTTCGAGCGCGCCGAAGCGTTGCCCGATTTCTCGCGCACCCAGGCCTGCGGATCGGTGACATAGGCGGCCAGTTCCTCCTCGGTCCAGACGAGGTCGGGATTGGCGGCGGCGGCGGCGAGGATGCCCTCGCCGTAGCGGTAGCCCTCGACCGAGGCGATGGGCTGGCCCATGATGTTCCACAGGTTCGGCCCCGTGACGCCGCCCTTGACGATGTCGTTGCCGTCCGCGTCCTGGATCATGTGGCAGGCGCGGCATTTGCGGTATTCGGATTCGCCCGCCGCCGCGTCGCCGGCTTGCGCCGCGATGGGAAGGCTGAGGGTTGCGCCCATCAGGGCTGCGATCATGGCTGGTTTCATCTTGTCCTCGCTAGACCAGTAAGGCGGTCTCCCGCGCGGCATCCTTACAGGCCGCCGCAGCCGAATCCAGCCACCGATAAGTCGCAAGTCCCGTCATTGTGACGCAGGTGGCGACCCGATGATGCGGTGAAAACTGTCACGCAGCGCGACGTCCAGATCCTGCATGGTCACCGGCAGTCCCATATCGACGAGGCTGGTGACGCCGTGGCCGCTGATCCCGCAGGGGACGATGCCGGCATAATGCGACAGGTCCGGCTCGACATTGATCGAGATGCCGTGAAAGCTGACCCAACGGCGCAGCTTGATGCCGATGGCGGCGATCTTGTCCTCGCGCATCGTGCCGTCGGGCAGGGCGGGCTTGTCGGGACGCGGAATCCAGACGCCGACGCGGCCCGGCCGGATCTCGGCGCGCAGACCGAATTGCGCCAGCGCGTCGATCACCCAGGCCTCGAGATTGCCGACAAAGGCGCGGATATCGCGCCCGCGCCGGTTAAGGTCCAGCATCACATAGGCGACCCGCTGGCCCGGCCCGTGATAGGTGTATTGCCCGCCCCTTCCGGTCGGATGGACCGGAAAGCGGCGGTCCAGCAGGTCGCGCGGGTTGGCGCTGGTCCCGGCGGTATAGAGCGGCGGATGCTCGACCAGCCAGATCGCCTCGGAAGCGCGGCCCTCGTGGATGGCGGCGACGCGTTCCTCCATCAGGCGCACGGCCTCGGGATGTTCGGTCAGGCCGGGGGTGACGATCCATTCGACCATGACGCGCCCCTAGCGGTAAAGCTGCGCTTCGGCGGGGAAGCTGCGGTCGCGCACGGCGGCGGCATAGGCGGCGATGGCCTCGTCGGCGCGGGGGCCGAGATCGCCGAACTTCTTCACGAAGCGCGGCACCCGGCCCGACAGGCCCAGCATGTCGTCCAGGACCAGGATCTGCCCGTCGCAGCGCGCGCTGGCGCCGATGCCGATGGTGGGAATCGCGACCGTCTCGGTGATGCGGTCGGCGAGGCCCTCATAGACACCCTCGACCACGACCGAGAAGGCGCCCGCCTCGGACACCGCGACCGCATCTTCGACATGCGCGTCCCAGGTCGCCTGATCCTTGCCTTGCGTGCGAAAGCCCCCCATGACCAGCGTGGCCTGCGGGGTCAGGCCGACATGGGCCATCACGGGGATGCCGCGCTCGACCAGGAAGCGGATCGTGGGGGCCATGCGCGCGCCGCCCTCCAGCTTGACGGCGGCCGCGCCGGTCTCGGCCAGCACGCGGGCGGCGTTGCGAAAGGCCTGTTCGGGCGATTCCTCGTAGCTGCCAAAGGGCATGTCGATGGCGACCATGGCGCGGGACGAGCCGCGCATAACCGCCTGACCGTGCAGGATCATCATCTCCAGCGTGACGCCGATGGTCGAGGACAGGCCGTGGACGACCATCCCCAGACTGTCGCCCACAAGGATGATGTCGGCATGCGCATCGACCAGCGCGGCCATCGGTGCGGTATAGGCGGTCAGCGCGACGATCGGCACGTCGCTCTTGCGGGCGGCGATCTGCGGGACGGTGACGCGCTTGACGGGGGCTTGCGCTGACATGGGCTGGCCTTTCGTGAGATGCGCGAGGGCCGCGCGGGTCAGGGATGCGCCACGCGCTGGTCGATCAGCAGCACGTCACCGAAGCGGACGGCCAGCAGGATCACGACCGGGCGGGCGGGGACCGTGACGCGGGACAGATCCTCGGCGTCGCGGATGTCGATCGAGCGGATCTCGGCGCGCGGTTCGGCGCGCAGAATGTCGCGGATGGCGCGGCGCGCCTGCGCCACCCCGGCGCCGTCGGCGATCAGCGCCTCGCCCCGGTCCAGCGCGCGCGCAAGGACCGGTGCGGCGGCGCGGTCCTCGGGCGTCAGGCGCTGGTTGCGCGACGACATGGCCAGACCGTCGGCCTCGCGCCTGGTCGGCACGGGCAGGATCGTCACCGGAATGTCGAGATCGGCCACCATCCGGCGGATCAGCGTCAATTGCTGATAATCCTTTTCGCCGAAGGCCGCGGCGTCGGGCTGGGCGATGTTGAAGAGCTTTGTCACCACCGTCGCCACGCCGCGGAAATGTCCGGGCCGCAGCCTGCCCATCAGGATGCGGCCAAGGCCCGCCACCTCGACATGGGTCTGGGCGCCGGGGCGGTAGATGTCCGAGACCTGCGGCAGAAAGACCGCGTCGCAGCCCGCGCCGCGCAGCTTGGCCAGATCGCCCGCCTCGTCCCGGGGATAGCGGTCCAGATCCTCGTTCGGGCCGAATTGCGTCGGGTTCACGAAGATCGAGGTCACGACCCGCCCGCCGCCCTGTTCGTCCAGCCAGTCGCGTGCGCGCGCCACCAGCGACAGATGGCCGTCATGCAGCGCGCCCATGGTCGGGACCAGGACGACCTTGCCGCCGGCCTGCCGCCAATCCTGCCGGATCGCCCGCATGTCGGGCGTGCTGCGGATGATCTGCATGGCGCTGTCCTCTGGCCCCCCTCGGCGTGGCGCAGAACCTAGCCGCACGGACTCGCCGGGGCAAGGTGCCGCACCACCCATGTCTTTATCGGCCGCTCGTGCCGGCAGCGTCTGACGCGACGTTCCGGTGCGTCGGCGACTTCGCTGAATGCGGCAGGTGGAAACGCAAAAGGCCGGTCCCGAAGGTCCGGCCTTTTTGAATTGGAGCGGGCGATGAGATTCGAACTCACGACCCTTACCTTGGCAAGGTAATGCTCTACCCCTGAGCTACGCCCGCACTCCGTACCGTCCGGCTGTTCGCCTTCGGTGAGCGGTGATTTACGGAAGGCCGCGGGGGCGTGCAAGGGCAAAAACGCGTCTCATGCGAAAAAAATCCGGCTTGATCCGGCGGCCTTGCTGGGGTGCCTTGGCGATGACGAATTTGGGGGCGGGAATGCGTGGCAGCGACAGGCTTGATGAGTTCCTGAGGGCCGGTATGGCGGCGGGCCATGCGCCCGAGAGGCTGGCAGCGGTGCTGAAGGATGCCGGCTGGAGCGAACGGCAGATCGCCGCCGCTTTGGCCGAATGGCATCTGGAACAAGGGCTGCCCCCGGTGCCGCGGGCCGGTTCAGAACAGGCGGGGGCAGGACCGGCGCTGCTGCAGGGGCTGGGTTTCCTGGCGCTGGTGGTGATGTGCTGGCAGCTTGTCCAGCTGGGCTTCCAGCTGGCTGAACACCTGACGCCCGGCCCTGTTGATGGCTGGTATCGCGAGACGCAGATGCGCTGGCCGATCGCGGTTCTGGTGGTGGCGACGCCGGTCTTTGCCCTGCTGCACCTGCGGCCGGGCGCGGCCGCATGGCCCCGGCGCTCGCTGGCGGCGGCGTCGGGCTTTCTGGCGGGCTGCGCCCTGCTGGGAAGCGCTGCGGCGGTCGTCCATGCCTTCCTGTCGGGCGATCTGACGGCCCGATTCGCGCTCAAGGCCGCCGTGGTTGTCGTGGTCGCGCTGCTGGTCCTGCTGATCTATCGCCGCGAGCTGGGCGGGGCGGCCGCGGCGCGCGTGGATGCCGCCGGCCCGCGCGGACTGATCGCGCTGTCGCTGGTGCTGATCGCCCTTGGCATCTGGGTGTCGGGCGGGCCCGGCGCCGGACGTGCCGAGCAGCGCGATCAGCAGCGCTGGTCCGATCTGGACGCGATCGCGCTGCAGGCCCAGTGCCTTGCCGGAGAGGGCACCGCCGTTCCGCCCATCGTGGCAAGCGCGGGCTGCCCCGATCTGCCGGTTCTGGCGGACCGGCAGACGGGCGAGCCCTACGAGATCACCGCGCCGCGCGCCGACCTGCTGCGCCTGTGCGCCCGCATGGAGACCGACGTGATGCGCGGCGCCCGTTCCGTCGCGGGACCGGGATGCCTTGACGTCACGCTGCCGCACGGGACGGCGCGCGGTCCGGGCCTGATGCCGCCGGGCGGGGGCATCCTGGCGCCCGGCGCTACTCCGCCGCCCTGACGCGCCCCTGCCGCAGCAGCGGGCCTAGATAGCGACCGGTATGGCTGGCCTCGACCTCGGCAACCTGTTCCGGGGTCCCGGTGGCGACCACGCGGCCGCCGCCATCGCCGCCCTCGGGGCCGATATCGATGATCCAGTCGGCGGTCTTGATGACGTCCAGATTGTGCTCGATGACGATCACCGTGTTGCCCTGATCGACCAGTTCGTGCAGCACCTCGAGCAGCTTGCGGACATCCTCGAAATGCAGGCCCGTGGTCGGCTCGTCCAAGATGTAGAGCGTGCGGCCCGTGGACCTGCGGCTAAGCTCCTTGGACAGCTTCACGCGCTGCGCCTCGCCGCCCGAGAGGGTCGTGGCCTGCTGGCCGACCTTGATGTAGCCGAGGCCCACCTGCATCAGCGCGTCCATCTTCTCGCGGATGGACGGCACGGCGGCGAAGAAGTCCTGCGCGTCCTCGACGGTCATGTCCAGCACGTCGGCGATGGACTTGCCCTTGAACTGCACTTCCAGCGTCTCGCGATTGTAGCGCTTGCCCTTGCAGGTCTCGCATTCAACATAGACGTCGGGCAGAAAGTGCATCTCGATCTTGATGACGCCGTCGCCCTGGCAGGCCTCGCAGCGCCCGCCCTTCACGTTGAAGCTGAAGCGGCCGGGCTTGTAGCCGCGGGCCTTCGACTCGGGCAGGCCGGCGAACCAGTCGCGGATCGGGGTGAAGGCGCCCGTGTAGGTCGCGGGGTTCGAGCGCGGCGTGCGGCCGATGGGGCGCTGGTCGATGTCGATGACCTTGTCCAGATGCTCGAGCCCCTTGATCGTCTCGCAGGGCGCGGGGGTCTGGCGCGCGCCGTTGAGGCGCAGCGACGCGGTCTTGAACAGCGTCTCGATGGTCAGCGTGGACTTGCCGCCGCCCGAGACGCCGCTGACGCAGACGAACTTGCCCAAGGGGAAGTCGGCAGTGACCTCCTTGAGGTTGTTACCGGTCGCCTTGACCACGGTGATCTTCTTGCCGTTGCCCTTGCGCCGCTCGGACGGGACCGCGATCTCGCGCGCGCCGGACAGATACTGTCCGGTCAGGCTGGCGGGATCGGCCGCGATCTGGTCCGGGGTGCCGTGGCTGACGACGGTGCCGCCATGCACGCCCGCGCCGGGGCCCATGTCGAAGACGTAGTCGGCGTGGCGGATCGCGTCCTCGTCATGCTCGACCACCAGCACCGAATTGCCCTGATCGCGCAGGTTCATCAGCGTCGTCAGCAGCCGGTCGTTGTCGCGCTGGTGCAGGCCAATGGACGGCTCATCCAGCACATAAAGAACCCCGGTCAGGCCGCTGCCGATCTGGCTGGCTAGGCGGATCCGCTGGCTTTCGCCGCCCGAAAGCGTCCCGGCCGCGCGCGACAGGGTCAGGTAGTCGAGGCCGACATTCACCAGGAAACCAAGCCGTTCGCGAATTTCCTTGAGGATCGCGGCGGCGATCTCGTTCTTCTGTTTGGACAGGTGGTCGGGGGCAGCACGGATCCAGTCCAGCGCCTCCTTGATCGAAAGCTCGACGACCTGACCGATATGGGCGCCCGCGATCTTCACGGCCAGCGCTTCGGGCTTCAGGCGGTAGCCGTTGCAGGCGCCGCAGGGGCGGTTGTTCTGATAACGCTCGAACTCTTCGCGGACCCACTGGCTGTCGGATTCGCGCAGGCGGCGCTCCATGTTGGGGATCACGCCCTCGAAGACGCGGCTGATCTCGTAGACGCGGCCCGCATCGTCGAAGCGGAACTTGATCTCGTCCTTGCCCGAGCCGCGCAGGAACATCTGCCGCACGCTGTCCGGCAGGTCCTTCCAGGGGGTCTTCTTGTCGAAACCGTAATGCTTGGCCAGAGCGTTCACGGTCTGGGTGAGGTAGGCCGACTTGGACTTGGCCCAGGGGGCGATGGCGCCCTTGTCCACGGACAGGGCCGCGTCGGGCACGATCAGACGCTCGTCGAAGAAGAGCTCGACCCCCAGGCCGTCGCAGACCGGGCAGGCGCCGAAGGGGGCGTTGAACGAAAAGAGGCGCGGCTCGATTTCGGGGATCGTGAAGCCGCTGACGGGGCAGGCGAACTTCTCGGAGAAGGTGATGCGCTGCGGCTCGTCCTCGGCGGTTTCCAGGATCGCGATGCCGTCGGCGAGGTCCAATGCGGTCCTCAGCGAGTCGGCGAGGCGCGTCTCCAGCCCCTCGCGGACCACGATCCGGTCCACCACCACATCGATGTTGTGGCGGAACTTCTTGTCCAGCGTCGGCGGCTCGTCCAGCTCGAAGAACTCGCCGTTAACCTTGACGCGCTGGAAGCCGGACTTGCGCAGCTCGAGGAATTCCTTGCGGTATTCGCCCTTGCGGTCGCGCACGATGGGGGCCAGCAGATAGGCGCGCGTGCCCTCGGGCAGGGCCATCGTGCGGTCCACCATGTCCTGGACCTGCTGCGCCTCGATGGGCAGGCCGGTGGCGGGCGAATAGGGCGTTCCGGCGCGCGCGAAGAGCAGGCGCAGGTAGTCGTAGATCTCGGTGACCGTGCCGACGGTCGAGCGGGGGTTCTTCGAGGTCGTCTTCTGCTCGATGCTGATCGCGGGGCTGAGGCCCGAGATGTGGTCGACGTCGGGCTTGCCCATCATGTCGAGGAACTGGCGCGCATAGGCCGACAGGCTCTCGACGTAGCGGCGCTGGCCCTCGGCATAGATCGTGTCGAAGGCCAGCGAGGACTTGCCGGACCCCGACAGGCCGGTGATCACCACCAGCTTGTCGCGCGGGATGTCCATATCCACGCCCTTGAGGTTATGCTCGCGCGCGCCGCGCACCTCGATGAACTTCTGTTCCATGCCTGTCCCCGGTGATCAGCCGCATCAGATAGGGACGCGCGGGCAAAAAGCAAGTTCCAAATGTGAACGGATAGTGAACAGTCGCGCGCGGTGTGTTCCGTGGGCGCGCGGTCCTAGTCCTTTTGCCTGTCTTGGCGAATTCGGGGCCGCACGCTAACGCAAACACTTGCGCTGCATTGCAGCGCCGATAATGTGCTGCGCGACAAGGAAGGGGGCCGGGCATGTTCAACAAGATCCTGATTGCCAACCGGGGCGAGATCGCAATTCGCGTGATGCGGGCGGCGAACGAGCTGGGCAAGAAGACGGTCGCCGTCTATGCCGAGGAGGACAAGCTGGGCCTGCACCGCTTCAAGGCGGACGAGGCCTATCGCATCGGCGAGGGTTTGGGCCCGGTCGCGGCCTATCTGTCCATCCCCGAGATCATCCGCGTGGCCAAGCTGTCGGGCGCCGACGCGATCCATCCCGGCTATGGCCTTCTGTCCGAGAACCCCGATTTCGTGGATGCCTGCGCCGAGGCCGGCATCACCTTTATCGGCCCGCGCGCCGACACGATGCGGGCGCTCGGCGACAAGGCCAGCGCCCGACGCGTCGCCATCGAGGCGGGCGTGCCCGTCATCCCCGCGACCGAGGTTCTGGGCGAGGATTTTGAGGCGATCAAGCGCGAGGCGGCCGAGATCGGCTATCCGCTGATGCTGAAGGCCAGCTGGGGCGGCGGCGGGCGCGGCATGCGCCCGATCAACGGCCCCGAGGAGCTGGTCGAGAAGGTCCGCGAGGGTCGGCGCGAGGCCGAAGCCGCCTTCGGCAACGGCGAGGGCTATCTGGAGAAGATGATTCTGCGCGCCCGCCATGTCGAGGTGCAGCTGCTGGGCGACACGCATGGCGGGCTTTATCACCTCTATGAACGCGACTGCACCGTGCAGCGCCGCAACCAGAAGGTCGTCGAGCGCGCGCCGGCGCCCTATCTGACCGACGAGCAGCGGGCCGAGGTCTGCGCGCTGGCGCTGAAGATCGGGCAGGCGGTCGGCTATCAGAATGCCGGCACGGTCGAGTTCCTGATGGATATGGACAGCCAGAAGTTCTACTTCATCGAGGTGAACCCCCGCGTGCAGGTCGAGCATACCGTGACCGAAGAGGTCACCGGCATCGACATCGTGCAGTCCCAGATCAAGATCGCCGAGGGCGCAACCCTGGCCGAGGCGACGGGCCATGCGCGGCAGGAGGACATCACCCTGTCCGGCCACGCCCTGCAATGCCGCGTGACGACCGAGGACCCGCAGAACAACTTCATTCCCGATTACGGCCGCATCACCGCCTATCGCTCGGCCACCGGCATGGGGATCCGACTGGACGGCGGCACGGCCTATTCGGGCGGCGTGATCACCCGCTACTATGATTCTCTGCTGGTCAAGGTGACGGCTTGGGCGCAGACGCCCGATCAGGCGATCAAGCGGATGGACCGCGCTTTGCGCGAATTCCGCATCCGGGGCGTCAGCACCAATATCGACTTTGTCATCAACCTGCTGAAACACCCGACCTTTCTGGATGACAGCTACACGACCAAGTTCATCGACACGACCGAAGACCTGTTCGACTTCAAGAAGCGGCAGGACCGGGCGACCAAGATCCTGACCTATCTGGCCGATATCAGCGTCAACGGGCATCCCGAGACCGCAGGCCGGCCGCTGCCGCCTGCTCAGACGGTGGCGCCCCAGCCCCCCGCGCCCAAGGCCGAACCCGCCCCCGGCACGCGCCAGCTGCTGGAGGAGAAGGGCGCGCAGGCCGTGGCCGACTGGATGGCCGCGCAGAAGCAGCTCTTGATCACCGACACGACGATGCGCGACGGGCACCAATCGCTGCTGGCGACGCGCATGCGCTCGATCGATATGATCCGCGTGGCGCCCTCCTATGCCGCGAACCTGCCGCAGCTGTTCAGCGTGGAATGCTGGGGGGGCGCGACCTTCGACGTGGCCTACCGCTTCCTGCAGGAATGCCCCTGGCAGCGGCTGCGCGACATCCGGGCCAAGATGCCGAACCTGATGACGCAGATGCTGCTGCGCGCCTCGAACGGGGTGGGCTACACCAACTATCCCGACAATGTGGTGCAGTTCTTCGTGAAGCAGGCGGCCGAGACGGGCGTGGACGTGTTCCGTGTCTTTGACAGCCTGAACTGGGTCGAGAATATGCGCGTCGCGATGGATGCGGTGGTCGAAAGCGGCAAGATCTGCGAGGGCACCGTCTGCTATACCGGCAACATGCTGGACCCGAACCGGTCCAAGTATGACCTGAAATACTATGTCAGCACCGCGCAGGAACTGAAGGCCGCAGGCGCCCATGTGCTGGGCGTCAAGGACATGGCGGGCCTCTTGAAGCCCGCAGCCGCGCGGATCCTGATCAAGGCGCTCAAGGAAGAGGTCGGCCTGCCGATCCATTTCCACACCCATGACACCAGCGGCATGGGCGGCGCGACGATCCTTGCCGCGGCCGAGGCGGGCGTGGACGCCGTCGATTGCGCGATGGACGCGCTGTCGGGCAATACCAGCCAGCCCACGATGGGCAGCGTGGTCGAGGCGCTGGCCCAGACCGAGCGCGACACGGGCCTCGATATCGGCGCCATCCGTGCGATCAGCAATTACTGGGAACGCGTGCGCGAGGGTTACGCGGCCTTCGAATCGGGCCTGCAATCGCCCGCCTCCGAGGTCTATCTGCACGAGATGCCCGGCGGGCAGTTCACCAACCTCAAGGCGCAGGCGCGTTCGATGGGGCTCGAGGATCGCTGGCACGAGGTCGCGCAGGCCTATGCCGACGTGAACCGCCTGTTCGGCGACATCGTCAAGGTCACGCCCTCGTCCAAGGTGGTGGGCGACATGGCGCTGATGATGGTCGCGCAGAACCTGACGCCCGAGGACGTGGCCGATCCCGCCCGCGAGGTCAGCTTCCCCGATTCGGTCGTGGACATGATGCGCGGCAATCTGGGTCAGCCCCCCGGCGGCTGGCCGCAGGCGATCCAGCGCAAGGTGCTGAAGGGCGAGGCCCCGATCACCGACCGCCCGGGCGCGCATCTGCCGCCCGTCGATCTTGAGGCCGAGCGCGCCAAGCTGTCCCAGATGCTGGACGGCCGCGCCATCGACGACGAGGATCTGAACGGGTACCTGATGTATCCCAAGGTCTTCACCGACTACATGGCCCGCCACGAGATCTACGGCCCGGTCCGCACCCTGCCGACCCGCGCCTTCTTCTACGGGATGGAGCCGGGTCAGGAGATCAGCGTCGAGATCGATCCCGGCAAGACGCTGGAGGTGCGGCTGCTGACCCTTGGCGACACCGACGAAAAGGGCGAGGTCAAGGTCTTCTTCGAGCTGAACGGCCAGCCCCGGCAGGTCCGCGTGCCGAACCGCAAGGCGGGCGGCGGTGCCGCGGCACGACCCAAGGCGGATGCGACGAATCCCGGCCATGTCGGCGCGCCGATGCCGGGCGTCGTGGCCTCGGTCGCGGTGACGGCGGGGCAGGTGGTCAGCCAGGGCGACCTGATGCTGACGATCGAGGCGATGAAGATGGAGACCGGCATCCACGCCGAGCGCGAGGGCACGGTCAAGGCCGTCCACGTCGCCCCCGGCCAGCAGATCGACGCCAAGGATCTTCTGGTCGAGATCGATTGACGGCGGCCGCCCCGGGGCGCGATTGCGACAAGATGTCGGCCCCGACAGGGCGAGGCTGGGCTGGAATGGCGGGGCCCGAGGCCCCATAATCGAGGGCATCGGCCGTGGAAGCGGCGGTGCCCTCCTCGCATTCCAGGCTGTCCGGTTGCCCGGATAATGGTACATTTCGACGCGGAAACAGCCTTTCGCGCCCGTTGACCCGGATGCCTGCCGGGTCTAAACGGCACTCAGCCAACCCGTCGCGGGGAAAGCCAAGATCCCCGCGACCGACAAGGGGATCAAGCCCGTGGAAAATCTTCTGCAGGATTATCTGCCCGTCCTCGTCTTCGCGGGGATGGCTGCTGCGCTCGCGTTGATATTGCTGCTTTCGGCCATCGTGATCGCGGTCCGCAACCCGGACCCCGAGAAGGTCAGTGCCTATGAATGCGGCTTCAACGCCTTTGACGACTCGCGGATGAAGTTCGACGTGCGCTTCTATCTTGTCGCCATCCTGTTCATCATCTTCGATCTGGAAGTCGCCTTCCTGTTCCCCTGGGCCGTCAGCCTGTCGGATATCAGCGATACGGCGTTCTGGTCGATGATGGTGTTCCTGGGCGTGCTGACCGTGGGCTTTGCCTATGAATGGAAGAAAGGGGCCTTGGAATGGGCGTGATGGCTGGGGCGAATACGGCCGGTCCCGACCGCGAGGTCGCGACCGCCGCTCTGAACCGCGAATTGCAGGACAAGGGCTTCCTGCTGACCACGACCGAGGACATCATCAACTGGGCGCGCAACGGCTCGCTGCACTGGATGACCTTCGGGCTGGCCTGCTGCGCGGTCGAGATGATGCACACCTCGATGCCGCGCTACGATCTGGAACGCTTCGGCACGGCGCCGCGCGCCAGTCCGCGTCAATCCGACCTGATGATCGTCGCGGGGACGCTGACGAACAAGATGGCGCCCGCCTTGCGCAAGGTCTATGACCAGATGCCCGAGCCGCGCTATGTCATCAGCATGGGTTCGTGCGCGAATGGCGGCGGCTATTACCATTATAGCTATTCCGTGGTGCGCGGCTGCGACAGGATCGTTCCGGTCGACATCTACGTGCCGGGCTGCCCGCCGACCGCCGAGGCGCTGCTTTACGGCATCCTGCAACTTCAGCGCCGCATCCGGCGCACCGGCACGCTGGTGAGGTAATGATGGCCGTCTATCCCGATCTCGACGCGCTGGACCAACTGGCCGAGCATATCAAGCTGCGCCGCCCCGATCAGGTGATCGATGCGGGCACGGCGCATGGCGAACTGACCGTGACCGCCACCGCGGCGGGCATCCTCGACCTGATCGAGTTCCTGCGCGGCGACAGCGCCTGCCGCTTCTCGACGCTGGTGGACATCACCGCGGTCGATTACCCCGCGCGCCCGCAGCGCTTCGACGTGGTCTATCACCTGCTGTCGATGTATCAGAACCAGCGCATCCGCGTGAAGGTCGCGATCCGCGAGGACGAGATGATGCCCTCGCTGACGGGCATCTTCCCCTCGGCCAACTGGTTCGAGCGCGAGGTGTTCGACATGTTCGGCATCCTCTTCACCGGCCACCCGGACATGCGCCGCATCCTGACGGATTACGGTTTCACCGGCCATCCGCTGCGCAAGGATTTCCCGACGACCGGCTATGTCGAGGTCCGCTATGACGAGACCGAGAAGCGCGTCGTCTACGAACCCGTCAAGCTGGTTCAGGAATACCGCCAATTCGATTTCCTTTCGCCTTGGGAGGGCGCCAATTACGTCCTGCCCGGCGACGAGAAGGGGGCCGCGAAATGATGGACGGCGACATCCGCAAGAACCAGTATGATGACGGCACGTCGGATTTCCTGACCGACGAGCAGCGCATCCGCAACTTCAACGTCAATTTCGGTCCCCAGCACCCCGCCGCGCATGGCGTGCTGCGTCTGGTGCTGGAACTGGACGGCGAGATCGTCGAGCGCGCCGATCCGCATATCGGCCTGCTGCATCGCGGCACCGAAAAGCTGATGGAAAGCCGCACCTACCTGCAGAACCTGCCCTATTTCGACCGGCTGGACTATGTCTCGCCCATGAACCAGGAACATGCCTGGTGTCTGGCGATCGAGCGTCTGACCGGCACGGTGGTTCCGCGCCGCGCCAGCCTGATCCGGGTGCTCTACTCGGAAATCGGGCGCATCCTGAACCACCTGCTGGGACTGACCACGGGCGCGCTGGACGTGGGCGCGCTGACGCCGCCGCTCTGGGGGTTCGAGGCGCGCGAGGATCTGATGATCTTCTACGAGCGCGCCTCGGGTGCGCGGTTGCACGCCGCCTATTTCCGGCCCGGCGGCGTCCACCAGGACCTGCCGCCCGACCTGATCGACGATCTGGAAGCCTGGTGCGAGAAATTCCCCCGGCTGCTGGACGATCTGGACACGCTGCTGACCGAGAACCGCATCTTCAAGCAGCGGCTGGTCGGCATCGGCGTGGTCAGCGAGCAGGATGCGCTGGACTGGGGTTTCTCGGGCGTGATGGTGCGCGGTTCGGGCATGGCCTGGGACCTGCGCCGCGCCCAGCCCTACGAGTGCTACAACGAGTTCGACTTCAAGATCCCGGTCGGCACGAACGGCGATTGCTACGACCGCTTCCTGTGCCGGATGCAGGAGATGCGCGAGTCGGTCTCGATCATGAAGCAGGCCATCGCCAAGCTGCGCGAACCGGCGGGGCAGGGCGACGTGTTGGCGCGCGGCAAGCTGACACCGCCCAAGCGCGGCGACATGAAGCGCGACATGGAAAGCCTGATCCATCACTTCAAGCTCTATACCGAGGGCTTCAAGGTGCCGGCGGGCGAGGTCTATGCCGCGGTCGAGGCGCCCAAGGGCGAATTCGGCGTCTATCTGGTCAGCGACGGGACGAACAAGCCCTATCGCGCCAAGCTGCGGGCGCCGGGCTTCCTGCATCTGCAATCCATGGACTGGATGGCCAAGGGTCATCTGCTGGCCGACGTGCCGGCGCTGATCGCCACCCAGGATATCGTCTTCGGAGAGGTTGACCGCTGATGCTGCGCCGCCTGCACCCCGTCCAGCCGGACAGTTTCGAATTCACCCCCGCGAACCTGGAATGGGCGCGGGCGCAGATGACCAAATACCCGGAAGGCCGCCAGCAATCGGCGATCATCCCGGTCCTGTGGCGCGCACAGGAACAAGAGGGCTGGCTGTCCCGCCCGGCGATCGAATACTGCGCCGACCTGCTGGGCATGCCCTATATCCGGGCGCTCGAAGTAGCCACCTTCTACTTCATGTTCCAGCTGCAACCGGTTGGAACGGTGGCCAATATCCAGATCTGTGGCACCACGACCTGCATGATCTGCGGCGCCGAGGCGCTGATCGAGGTCTGCAAGCGCAAGATCGCGCCGACGCCGCACACGCTGTCGGCCGATGGCAAGTTCAGCTGGGAAGAGGTCGAGTGCCTGGGCGCTTGCGCCAACGCGCCGATGGCCCAGATCGGCAAGGATTATTACGAGGACCTGACGCCCGAGAGCCTCGAGGCGCTGATCGACCGCATGTCGGCGGGCGAGGTTCCGCTGCCGGGTTCGCAGACCGGCCGCTTCGCCTCGGAACCCGCGACGGGGCTGACCAGCCTCAGCGCGGCTGAGGGGGCCGAAGCCGCCAATGCCAGCGTCGCCCTGGCCCGCGAGCTGGGCGAGACCCTCAAGCGGATCGACGGGACCGAGGTGCCGATCCTGACCAAGTGGCTGGAGCGCAAGCGCCCCGAAGCCGCCGCCGATGACCGGCAGGGCGAGAACACCGTGCCCGAGGCCGACCCCAAGCCGTCCGAGGGCAAGCCCGCGGACAAGACCGGCGTGATGGTGCAGGAGGCGCAGGCCGCCTCGGCCGCGCGCCCAGAATCGGCGCGCGAACCGGGCGGTGTCCGCGATGACGAGGCCGACGCGCAACAGGATCAGAAGGACGGGTGATCGGGTCAGGACCCGGTGGCAGGAGAAGGCGATGAACCGCGCAGCGCGCAGCACATGCCGGACGATCGGCGCCCTTGGCGGGGCGCTGGTGGCCCTGTCGCTCGGGCTGTTCGGCTCGGTCGGCTGGCTGGCCGCGCTGCTTCTGGGCGTGATCTTCGGGGTGATGCTGGCGGCGATGCTGATCTGGCTGATCTGCGAGGGCGAGACCGGCATGGACGGCGAGGCCTTTGCCCCCGCGCTCGCCGCCCCCGCGCAACCTTCGGCCCCCGCGGCGCCCGTTCTGGTCCGCCACTCCGCGCCGCAGCCTGAACGGGCCGATGAGGCAGGCGACGACCTGATGCGGATCAAGGGCATCGGACCCAAGGCCCGCGACGGCCTGGTCGCGATGGGCGTGACGCGCTTCGAGCAGATCGCCGCCTGGGACATGGCGCAGATCCGGTCGGCCGCGTCGGTCCTTGGCATCGGTGCCGGTCGCATCCGGCGCGAGGATTGGGTGGGACAGGCGCGCACGCTGGCCGCGCAGCAGGCGGAGGGCACGCAATGACCCCCGAGCAGCGCGATGCGCAGCAGATGCGGCTGGTCGGTATCGTGATCGCGGTCACGATGGTGGCCTGGCTGGGCATGCAGATGCTTGGCCGAGAATTTGACTTGGCGGCGCGATGGGCCTTTCTGGTCGATCTTGCCGCCATCGGCGCTTTTGTCTGGTCGCTACTTGTGACCTGGCGTATCTGGCGGCGCAGGAATGCGTGACGCCCGGATGAGAGGATCGAGGAACGGATGCTGAAGGACCAGGACCGCATTTTCACCAACCTCTACGGGATGGGCGATCGCAGCCTGGCCGGCGCAAGAAAGCGCGGCCATTGGGACGGCACCGCCGAGATCATCTCGCGCGGGCGGGACAAGATCATCGACCAGATGAAGGCCTCGGGTCTGCGCGGCCGTGGCGGGGCGGGCTTTCCGACGGGTCTGAAATGGTCCTTCATGCCCAAGGAATCGGACGGGCGTCCCAGCTATCTGGTCATCAATGCCGACGAATCCGAGCCCGCGACCTGCAAGGACCGCGAGATCATGCGCCACGATCCGCATACCCTGATCGAGGGTGCGCTGATCGCCAGCTTCGCCATGGGCGCGCATGTCAGCTATATCTACCTGCGCGGCGAATACATCCGCGAGCGCGAGGCCCTGCAGGCAGCGATCGACGAATGCTATGATGCGGGCCTTTTGGGCCGCAATGCCTGCGGTTCGGGCTGGGATTTCGACCTCTACCTGCATCACGGCGCGGGGGCCTATATCTGCGGCGAGGAGACGGCGCTGCTGGAAAGCCTCGAGGGCAAGAAGGGCATGCCGCGCATGAAGCCGCCCTTCCCGGCGGGCGCTGGTCTTTATGGCTGCCCGACCACGGTGAACAACGTCGAATCCATCGCGGTGGTGCCGACGATCCTGCGGCGCGGCCCGGAATGGTTCGCCAGCTTCGGCCGCCCGAACAATGCCGGCGTCAAGCTGTTCGGCCTGACCGGCCATCTGAACGCGCCCTGCGTCGTCGAAGAGGCGATGTCGATCCCGCTGCGCGAGCTGATCGAGAAGCACGGCGGCGGCGTGCGCGGCGGCTGGAAGAACCTCAAGGCGGTGATCCCCGGCGGCGCCTCGTGCCCGATCCTGACGGCCGAGCAGTGCGAGAACGCCATCATGGATTACGACGGGATGCGCGAGCTGCGCTCGTCCTTCGGGACCGCCTGCATGATCGTGATGGACCAGTCCACCGACGTCATCAAGGCGGTCTGGCGCCTGTCCAAGTTCTTCAAGCATGAAAGCTGCGGGCAGTGCACGCCCTGCCGCGAGGGCACCGGCTGGATGATGCGCGTGATGGAGCGTCTGGTCACAGGCGAGGCCGAGGTCGAGGAGATCGACATGCTGCTGGACGTGACCAAGCAGGTCGAGGGCCACACGATCTGCGCCTTGGGCGACGCGGCGGCCTGGCCGATCCAGGGCCTGATCCGCAATTTCCGCGGCGAGATCGAGGATCGGCTGAAGGCCAAGAAGACCGGGCGCATGGGCGCGCTGGCGGCCGAATGATCAACAGGGCGGCATATCACGGGGCGCGCACGCGCTCGTGTCGGGCGAAAAGCCGGTCCGGTGCTTATGTGGTGGCTCGTAGCCACCGCAAAGCCCCCCGAAAGGACCGTGCCATGTTTCGCCCGCTGATTGCTGCCGCCCTTCTGGCCGCCACCCCCGCCGCCGCCATGGAGCCCCTGGCCGAGAACGCTTATGTCAACGACCGCCTCGTTCAGGCGCGCGTGGCCGACGTGCTGCGGCGGGGCTGCCCGACGCTGGATGCGCGCATGGTCCGCGCCTTCCGCGAGGCGCGCGCTCTCAAGCGCCATGCGCTGGACCAAGGCTATAGCGAGGCGCAGATCGACGCCTTTCTCGACGATCGGGAACAGCGCCAGCGCATCTATGCAGAGGCCGACCGCTACATGCGCGCCAATGGCGTGGTGAACGGCCAGCCCGACACGTTTTGCCGCCTCGGGCGGGACGAAATCGCACGGCAGACGGTCGCCGGATCGCTGCTGAGTGCCAGGTAAGGATGGAATCATGGCAGAATTGCGGACAATCAGGATCGACGGCAACGATATCGAAGTCGATCCCAACCTGACCCTGATCCAGGCCTGCGAACAGGCCGGGATCGAGATTCCGCGTTTCTGCTATCACGAGCGCCTGTCCATCGCCGGCAATTGCCGCATGTGTCTGGTCGAGGTCGTGGGCGGTCCCCCCAAGCCCGCCGCCAGCTGCGCCATGCAGGTCAAGGACCTGCGCCCCGGCCCCGATGGCGCGCCTTCGGAAATCCGCACCAACAGCCCCATGGTCAAGAAGGCCCGCGAGGGCGTGATGGAGTTCCTGCTGATCAACCACCCGCTGGATTGCCCGATCTGCGACCAGGGCGGCGAGTGTGATCTTCAGGACCAGGCGATGGCCTATGGCGTCGATTTCAGCCGCTACCGCGAGCCGAAGCGCGCCGCCGAGGAACTGAATCTCGGTCCGCTGGTCGAGACGCACATGACGCGCTGCATCAGCTGCACCCGCTGCGTGCGCTTCACGACCGAGGTCGCGGGCATCAGCCAGATGGGCCAGACCGGACGCGGAGAGGACAGCGAGATCACCAGCTACCTGAACCAGACGCTGGCCTCGAACCTTCAGGGCAACATCATCGACCTTTGCCCGGTGGGCGCGCTGGTCTCTAAGCCCTATGCCTTCACCGCCCGCCCGTGGGAGCTGACCAAGACCGAGACCATCGACGTGATGGACGCGCTTGGCAGCAATATCCGGGTCGATACCAAGGGCCGCGAAGTGATGCGGATCCTGCCGCGCAACCATGACGGCGTGAACGAGGAATGGCTGTCGGACAAGTCGCGCTTTGTCTGGGACGGCCTGCGCCGCCAGCGTCTTGACCGCCCCTATATCCGCGAGAACGGCAAGCTGCGCCCGGCCTCGTGGCCCGAGGCCCTGTCGGCGGTGGCTTCCGCGATGCGCGGCCGCAAGGTCGCAGGTCTGGTGGGCGATCTTGCTTCGGTCGAGGCGGCGTTCAGCCTCAAGTCGCTGATCGAGAGCCTGGGCGGCTCGGTCGAATGCCGCACCGATGGCGCGAAACTGCCCGAGGGGAACCGTTCGGGCTATGTCGGCAACGCGCAGATCGCGGATCTGGACGAGGCCGCCTTCGTCACGCTGATCGGCACCAATCCCCGCGACGAGGCGCCGGTGCTGAACGCCCGCATCCGCAAGGCCTGGGCACGCGGCGCGGATATCACGCTGGTCGGCGAGCCGGTGGACCTGACTTATGATTACAGCCATGCCGGCAATGATCGCGCGGCGCTGGCGAAACTGCTGGCTGACGCCAAGCCGCAGGACAAGCCCGGCGTGGTGATCGTGGGGCAGGGTGCCCTGCGCGAGGCTGACGGCGCCGCCGTTCTGGCCCATGCGATGGCCCTGGCCGAAGCCACCGGCGCGCGCCTGATGGTGCTGCATCTGGCCGCGTCGCGGGTGGGTGCCATGGATGTCGGCGCGGTCACGCGGGGCGGCCTGCAGGCCGCGATCGAGGGCGCCGACGTGATCTACAACCTGGGCGCCGACGAGGTCGAGATCGCGGCCGGCCCGACGGTGATCTATCAGGGCAGCCACGGCGATCGCGGCGCGCATCGCGCCGACATCATCCTGCCTGCCGCCTGCTACACCGAGGAAATGGGCCTCTTCGTGAACACCGAGGGCCGTCCGCAGTTGGCCATGCGCGCGAATTTCGCGCCGGGCGAGGCGAAAGAGAATTGGGCGATCCTGCGCGCGCTGTCGGCCGAGCTGGGCCAGACCCTGCCCTGGGACAGCCTGGCGCAGCTTCGCCGCAAACTGGTCGAGGCCGTGCCGCATCTGGCCGAGGTGGATGAGGTCGTCGAAAGCGACTGGCAGCCCGTGGCGATGGCCGATCTGGGCCGGGCGAGCTTCGTCTATCCGGTGCGCGACTTCTACCTGACCAACCCGATTGCGCGCTCGTCGCCGCTGATGGGGGAATTGTCGCGGATGGCGGCGGCGCGCAACGCGCCCGCCCTTGCGGCCGAGTGACGGTCATGGCGCGCCCTGCTCGCCAGATCTGGACGCGCGGCGCCCTTCTTCTGGGGGCGCTGGCCCTTGCCGCCTGCGCCGACAAGACCGGCCATGGCGGGGATGGCAGCGAACGTCCGCGCGCCAAGCCCGCCGAGGTGACGGCGCTTCTGCCGGGCGGGGGCGCGGATGTCGAGCGCCTCAGCCGGGCGCGGATTTCGACCAAATCGGGCGAGATCCTGATTCTCGAACCCGATGGCAGCGTGACCACCATGTCGCTGGACAGCCCCGAGGGCCGCGATGCGTTCATGGTGACGCAGGCCGATCTGGATGCGCTGAACGCGAACCTGGATCTGGACCTGTCGGCGCTGGTCGCGCCCGACATGCCGCGCCGCAAGACCGCGCAGGAAGAGGCGCTGGAGGCCTTTGCCGCCCGCACCCAACCCGCCCTGCCGGTGCTGCGGCCCGAGATCGAGATCAAGGACGAGGACTTCATCGCCGCCCGAGTGGACAGTCTGAACCCCGAGCGCGGCAATGATCTGGTCGAGGTGACCGCCAATCTGCGCGAAGGGGTGGACGCCGATATCGGCTTTGCGTATGCCACCTGCGCATTGGCAGGTTGGGCCGACAGGAACGGGATCGCCTATGGGCGCCATATCCGCACCCTGTCCGCCACGCGGAACGGCAAGCTTCTGGTCGGTTCGGCCTTCACCCTGTCGGGTGACAGACCACTGGGGCTGCGGGTGATGGAAACGAAAGAGACCTTGCGCGAGTGCGAGGCACGCGGCATTCCCGCGGCGTAGGAACAGGGACAGGCGATCATGGCTGAATTCTGGCAATCTTCCTTGGGCATCGCGCTGATCCTGCTGGCGCAGGGTCTGGCAATCATCGCCTTCGTGATGCTGTCGCTGGTCTATATGGTCTATGGCGACCGCAAGATCTGGGCCGCCGTCCAGATGCGGCGCGGCCCGAACGTCGTCGGCCCCTGGGGCCTGCTGCAGACCTTCGCCGACGCGCTGAAATTCGTCGTCAAGGAAATCGTCGTGCCCGCGGGCGCGGACCGCTTTGTCTTCTTCCTGGCGCCGTTCCTGTCGATGACGCTGGCGCTGCTGGCCTTCGTCGCGATTCCCTTCGCGCCGGGCTGGGTCATGGCCGACCTGAACGTCGCGATCCTGTTCATCTTCGCCGTATCCTCGCTCGAGGTTTACGGCGTGATCATGGGCGGCTGGGCCTCGAACTCGAAATACCCGTTCCTCGGCTCGCTGCGCTCGGCGGCGCAGATGATCAGCTACGAGGTCTCGCTTGGCCTGATCATCATCGGCGTGATCATCTCGGCAGGCTCGATGAACCTGACCGCCATTGTCGAGGCGCAGCGCGGCGCGGGCATCCTGTCCTGGTTCTGGCTGGCGCATCTGCCGATGCTGGCGCTGTTCTTCATCTCGGCCCTGGCCGAGACGAACCGTCCGCCCTTCGACCTGCCCGAGGCCGAATCGGAACTGGTGGCGGGCTTCATGTCGGAATATTCCTCGACCGCCTATCTGCTGTTCATGGCCGGCGAATACATCGCGATCTGGCTGATGTGCGCGCTGATCTCGCTGCTGTTCTTCGGCGGCTGGCTGTCGCCCATCCCGGGCCTGCCGGATGGCGCGATCTGGATGTTCCTCAAGATGGTCTTCTGGTTCTTCATGTTCGCCATGGTGAAGGCGATCGTGCCGCGCTATCGCTACGACCAGCTGATGCGCGTGGGCTGGAAGGTCTTCCTGCCGCTGTCGCTGGCCTGGGTGGTGATAGTCGCCTTCCTGGCACGCTTCGAGGTCGCCGGCGGCTTCTGGGCCCGCGCGGCAGGGATGTGAGCCCGATGATGCAAGACGCCAGGGTCAAGTCACCCAAGCAAGGAGAGCAAGTCTGATGGCTTTCGACATCGCACGCGCCACCAAGTATTTCCTGCTGGTGGACTTCTTCAAAGGGTTCGGGGTGGGGATGAAATACTTCTTCGCGCCCAAGGCCACGCTGAACTATCCCCACGAAAAGGGCCCGCTTTCGGCCCGCTTTCGGGGCGAGCACGCACTGCGCCGCTATCCGAACGGCGAGGAACGCTGCATCGCCTGCAAATTGTGCGAGGCGATCTGCCCCGCGCAGGCGATCACCATCGACGCCGAGCCGCGCGATGACGGCTCGCGCCGGACCACGCGCTACGACATCGACATGACGAAATGCATCTATTGCGGTTTCTGCCAGGAGGCCTGCCCGGTCGATGCCATCGTCGAAGGGCCGAATTTCGAATTCGCCACCGAGTCGCGCGAGGAACTCTATTACGACAAGCAGAAGCTGCTGGATAACGGCGCCCGGTGGGAAGCCCAGATCGCCCGCAACCTTGCGATGGATGCGCCCTACCGATGACCGACCCATTCCGCCAGATGTTCCAGCAGATGCTTGCCCAGGGGCAGGAGATGGCGCGGGCCTTCAACCCCGCGCTGGAGCATCTGGACCTGCGCGCCTTCGAGAAGATGTTTCCGACCATGCCGGCCGACATGCTGGAAATGTGGTTCGGCAAGACCTTCAACCGTGACGGGCTGGACGCCAAGACGCGGCTTCTCGTCACCATCGCGGCGCTCACCGTTCAGGGCGCCCATGCCGAGCCGCAGCTGCGCCTGACCATCCGCCACGCGATCGAGGCCGGTGCCAAGCCGCGCGAGATCGCCGAGGTGATCTGGCAGATGGGCATGTTCGGCGGCCTGCCCGCCATGCAGAAGGCGCTGGAAATCGCCCAAGGCGTCTTTACCGAATCCGAAGGGAGCGAGACCGCATGATCACTTTCGCCTTCTACCTGTTCGCGATCACGGTCTGCCTGTCGGGCATCATGGTCGTGATGGCCCGCCACCCGGTCCATTCGGTCCTGTGGCTGATCCTGGCCTTCATCTCGGCGGCGGGGCTGTTCATCCTGCTCAGCGCCGAATTCGTCGCCATGCTGCTGATCATCGTCTATGTGGGCGCGGTCGCGGTTCTGTTCCTCTTCGTCGTGATGATGCTGGATGTCGATTTTGGCAGCCTCAAGACGGAACTGGTGCGCTATGTGCCGGTCGGCGGGCTGATCGCGCTGGTCCTTCTGGCCGTGCTGACCATCGCCTTCGGCGACTGGCAGAGCGCCGATGACGCGCTGGCGATGCGGGCCGTCCCGGTCGAGCCGGGCGTGCAGAACACCACCGGCATCGGCATGGTGCTTTACGATCAGTATATCCTGCCCTTCCAGGTGTCGGGTCTGATCCTGCTGGTGGCGATGATCGGTGCGATCACGCTGACCATGCGCCACCGCCGCGACATCAAGCGCCAGGACGTTCTGGCCCAGATGCACCGCGACCCCGCCAAGGCCATGCAGCTGCGCGACGTGAAGCCGGGGCAGGGGCTCTGAAGCCCCGCCGACCGCCAGAGAATAGCAACGGGTGAAAGACCCGGAGGGACAGAACAGATGATCGGATTGTCACATTACCTGATCGTGGGGGCGGTTTTGTTCGTCACCGGGATCTTCGGCATCTTCGTGAACCGGAAGAACGTCATCGTCATCCTGATGTCGATCGAGCTGATGCTTCTGGCGGTCAACATCAACTTCGTCGCCTTTTCGGCGCATCTGGGCGACCTGACGGGACAGATCTTCACGCTGTTCGTCCTGACGGTGGCCGCTGCCGAGGCTGCGATCGGCCTCGCCATCCTGGTTGTGTTCTTCCGCAACCGCGGCTCGATCGCGGTGGAAGATGTCAACGTGATGAAGGGGTAAGCAGACATGGCGCAATTCATCCTTTTCGCGCCCCTTCTGGGCGCGCTCATCGCGGGCTTCGGCTGGCGCCTGATCGGAGAGCGGGGCGCGCAGGTGCTGACCACCGCGATCCTGTTCGCCGCGGCCGCCGCCAGCTGGTTCGTGTTCCTGACCTTCGACGGCCAGCTTCAGCGCATCCCGGTGCTGGATTGGGTCGTGTCGGGCGATTTCACCAGCGAATGGGCGATCCGTCTGGACCGGCTGACCGCGATCATGCTGATCGTCGTCACCTCGGTCTCGGCCCTGGTTCACCTCTACAGCTTCGGCTACATGGCCCATGACGAGAATTTCGGCGATGACGAGCCGTATCGGGCGCGCTTCTTCGCCTATCTCTCGTTCTTCACCTTCGCCATGCTGATGCTGGTGACGGCCGACAACCTGCTGCAGATGTTCTTCGGGTGGGAGGGCGTGGGCGTCGCGTCCTATCTGCTGATCGGCTTCTACTTCAAGAAGCAGTCGGCGGGTGCGGCCGCGATGAAGGCCTTCATCGTCAACCGTGTCGGCGATTTCGGTTTCCTGCTGGGCATCTTCGGCATCTGGTGGCTGACCGGCTCCATCCAGTTCGACGAGATCTTCGCGCAGGTCCCGGCGCTGGCCCAGACCGATATGACCTTCCTCTGGCGCGACTGGAACGCGGCGAACGTGCTGGCGGTCCTGCTGTTCATCGGCGCGATGGGCAAGTCGGCGCAGCTTTTCCTGCACACTTGGCTGCCCGACGCGATGGAGGGTCCGACCCCGGTGTCTGCGCTGATCCACGCCGCAACCATGGTGACCGCGGGCGTCTTCCTGGTGTGCCGGATGTCGCCGCTCTACGAATTCGCGCCCGAGGCGAAGATGTTCATCGTCTATATCGGCGCGACTACGGCCTTCTTTGCCGCGACCGTCGGTCTGGTGCAGAACGACATCAAGCGCGTGATCGCCTATTCGACCTGTTCGCAGCTGGGATACATGTTCGTGGCGGCGGGCGTCGGCGTCTATTCGGTCGCGATGTTCCATCTGTTCACGCATGCCTTCTTCAAGGCGATGCTGTTCCTCGGCGCCGGCTCGGTCATCCATGCGATGCATCACGAGCAGGACCTGCGGAACTACGGCGGGTTGCGGAAAAAGATTCCGCTGACTTTCTGGGCGATGATGATCGGCACGCTGGCCATCACCGGTGTCGGCATCCCGCTGACCCATATCGGCTTTGCGGGCTTCCTGTCCAAGGATGCGGTGATCGAGAGCGCCTTCGCCTCGGGCAGCGGCTATGCCTTCTGGATGCTGGTGATCGCGGCGCTGATGACCAGCTTCTATTCCTGGCGGCTGATGTTCATGACCTTCTTCGGCAAGCCGCGCGGCGATCATCATGCGCATGACCACGCGCATGAAAGCCCGCGCGTGATGACCGTGCCGCTGGTCGTGCTGGCCGTCGGTTCGATCTTTGCAGGCATGGTCTGGTACAATGCCTTCTTCGGCAAGGACGAGACGGTGCGCGGCTTCTTCGGCATGGAGATCGTCGCCGCTGCGCATGGCGATGACCATGGCGCCGATCACGGTGCCGAGGCCGCCGGTCTGGACACTGCGCTCGAGGGTAGCGTGGCCGAGGCCGACCATGCCCAGCCCGAAGGTGGCGCCGTCCACCCCGCGGCGGGCGCGGCCGAGCATCCGGCCGAGATCAATGTGGGGCCGGGGGCGATCTTCATGCATCCCGACAACCACGTGATGCACGACGCGCATTACGTGCCGACCTGGGTCAAGGTCTCGCCCTTCGTCGCCATGCTGATCGGTCTGGCGCTGGCCTGGCTGATGTATATCCGCTATCCCGAGGCGCCGGCCAAGCTGGCCGCCCAGCAGCGGGGTCTGTATCAGTTCCTGCTGAACAAGTGGTATTTCGACGAGATTTACGACTTCCTCTTCGTCCGTCCCGCGCGCTGGCTGGGTGCCAAGCTGTGGACGGGCGGCGACCGGGCCGTCATCGACGGCGCGATCAACGGGCTGGCCATGGGGGTGATCCCTCGGCTGACCCGCTTTGCCGGGCGGGTTCAGTCCGGCTATGTCTTCCACTACGCCTTTGCGATGGTTCTGGGCATCGTGGGCTTGCTGATCTGGGTGATGATGCGGGGCGCGCACTGACATGACGAACCTTCTTTCGATCATCACCTTCCTGCCGATCGTCGCGGCGGGGATCCTGGCCCTGTTCCTGCGCGGCGATGACGCTGCCGCGCAGAAGAACGCCAAATGGCTTGCGCTGATCGCGACCAGCGCGACCTTCCTCGTGTCGCTGTTCCTGCTGGCGGGCTTCGACCCCTCGGATACGGGCTTCCAGTTCGTCGAGGATCACGCCTGGATCATGGGCCTGCGCTACAAGATGGGCGTGGACGGCATCTCGATCCTGTTCGTGATGCTGACCACCTTCCTGATGCCGCTGACGATCCTGTCCTGCTGGGACGTCAAGCACCGGGTCAAGGAATACATGATCGCCTTCCTCGTTCTGGAAGGCCTGATGATCGGCGTCTTCACGGCGCTGGACCTGATCCTCTTCTACCTCTTCTTCGAGGCCGGCCTGATCCCGATGTTCCTGATCATCGGCATCTGGGGCGGCAAGGACCGCATCTACGCGAGCTTCAAGTTCTTCCTCTATACCTTCATCGGCTCGGTCCTGATGCTGGTCGCCATGATCGCCATGGCGCGCACTGCGGGCACCACGGATATCGAGGCGCTGCTGGCCTTCGATTTCCCCTCGGACACGATGCGGGTTCTGGGGCTGACGGTGATCGGCGGGATGCAGACGCTGCTCTTCCTGGCCTTCTTCGCCAGCTTCGCGGTCAAGATGCCGATGTGGCCGGTCCACACGTGGCTGCCCGACGCGCATGTTCAGGCGCCCACCGCCGGGTCGGTCGTGCTGGCCGCCGTGCTGCTGAAGATGGGCGGCTACGGCTTCATCCGTTTCAGCCTGCCGATGTTCCCGGTGGCCTCGGACCTGATGCAGCCCTTCGTGCTGTGGCTCTCGGCGATCGCCATCGTCTATACCTCGCTGGTGGCGCTGGCGCAGTCCGACATGAAGAAGCTGATCGCCTATTCGTCGGTCGCCCATATGGGCTATGTGACGATGGGCATCTTCGCGGCCAACCAGCAGGGGCTGGACGGCGCGATCTTCCAGATGCTGTCGCACGGCTTCATCTCGGGTGCGCTGTTCCTCTGCGTGGGCGTGATCTATGACCGGATGCACACGCGCGAGATCGACGCCTATGGCGGTCTGGTGAACCGGATGCCGGTCTATGCGCTGGTCTTCATGTTCTTCACCATGGCGAACGTCGGCCTGCCCGGCACGTCGGGCTTTGTCGGCGAGTTCCTGACCCTGCTGGGCGTCTTCCGCGCCAATACCTGGGTGGCCTTCGTGGCGGCGACCGGCGTCATCCTGTCGGCGGGCTATGCGCTGTGGCTCTATCGCCGCGTGACGATGGGGGCGCTGATCAAGGAAAGCCTGAAGACGATCACCGACATGACCCCGCGCGAGAAGTGGATCTTCGTGCCGCTGATCGCCATGACCCTGATCCTGGGCGTCTATCCGCGCCTTGTGACCGACATCACCGGCCCGTCGGTCGAGGCGCTGCTGGTGAATTTCCACGACGCCCTGCCGACCGAGGCCGAGGCAAGCGACGATCTGGCGCAAGCCGCCGTCAGCCATTGAGGACAGTTTGATGACCGGAATCGATTTCTCCACCATCCTGCCCGAGCTTTGGCTGGCCATCTACGCGCTGGCCGCGCTGATGGCGGGCGCCTATTTCGGCAAGGACCAGATCGCGCGGCCGATCCTGTGGGCCAGCGTTCTGGCGCTGATCGTCGCGGCCTTCTATGTCGGCGTGACCGAGCGGCCGGATCAGGTCTCGTTCTTCGGCATGTTCGCGGATGACGCCTTTGGCCGCTTTGCCAAGGTGACGGTGCTGCTGTCGGGCGCTGCCGTGCTGGCCATGAGCGCGGATTACATGGACCGCCACGCGCTTCTGCGCTTCGAATATCCGATCCTGATCGTGCTGGCCTCGCTTGGCATGATGCTGATGGTGTCCTCGGGCGACCTTCTGACGCTGTATGTCGGGCTCGAACTGCAATCGCTCTCGCTCTATGTCGTCGCCTCGATCCGCCGCGACAGCGCCAAATCTTCCGAGGCGGGGCTGAAATACTTCGTGCTGGGCGCGCTCAGCTCGGGCGTGCTGCTCTATGGCGCGTCGCTGGTCTACGGCTTTGCCGGCACGACGAACTTTGCGGGCATCCTTCAGGTCGTGTCCGAGGGCGAGCTGTCCACCGGCCTGCTGTTCGGTCTGGTCTTCCTGCTGGTCGGCCTTGCCTTCAAGGTCTCGGCGGTGCCCTTCCACATGTGGACGCCCGACGTCTATGAGGGCTCGCCCACGCCGGTCACCGCCTTCTTCGCCACCGCGCCCAAGGTCGCGGCCATGGCGCTGTTGGCGCGTCTGATGTTCGACGCCTTCGGCAACGTCATCGCCGACTGGACCCAGATCATCGCCTTCCTCGCGGTGCTGTCGATGTTCCTCGGCTCGATCGCCGGGATCGGGCAGCGCAACATCAAGCGGCTGATGGCCTATTCCTCGATCGCGCATATGGGCTTTGCGCTGGTCGGTCTGGCAGCCGGAACGGCGGTCGGCGTGCAGGCCATGCTGCTCTACATGGCGATCTATGCGGTGATGAACGTGGGCACCTTCGCCTTCATCCTGTCGATGGAGCGTGACGGCCGCCCGATCACCGATCTGGACAGCCTGAACCGCTTTGCCTCGGCGGAACCTCTCAAGGCGCTGGCGGTGCTGCTGCTGATGTTCAGCCTTGCGGGCGTGCCTCCGCTGGTGGGCTTCTGGGCGAAATACGGCGTGCTCACGGCGGCCGTCGATGGCGGGCTGGCCTGGCTGGCCGTGGCCGGTGTGATCGCCTCGGTGATCGGTGCGTTCTATTACCTGCGCATCGTCTACTACATGTATTTCGGCGCCGAGACCGAGGGCCTGTCCTCGCGCATGGGGGCGGTGCAATACGCGGCCCTGATCGTTCCGGCCTTCGCGCTGCTTCTGGGTTCGATCACGCTTCTGGGCCTGGATGACGCGGCGGCGGTTGCGGCGGAATCGCTGGTCGGCGCGATGACGGCAGCGGGTGAGTAACGCGCCCCTGTCCGCTTGGCCCGAGGGCGTGGCGCGCCACGTCCTCGACCGCGTGGACAGCACCAATGCCGAGGCGCTGCGCATGGCGCAGCATTTCTCTGGCCCGACCTGGATCATGGCCCGCCGGCAAGAGGCGGGTCGTGGCCGGCGGGGCAGGCCTTGGGCCGATCCTCGCGGCAATTTCGCGGCGACGCTGCTGCTGCGTCCCGAAGGCGGCGCGGCACAGGCGGCCCTCGCCTCGTTCGTGGCGGCGCTGGCGGTGCATGATGCGGTGCGGACGCTTTGCGGCCCGCAGGCCTCGCTCTCTCTGAAATGGCCCAACGATGTCCTTCTGAATGGCGGCAAGCTGTCGGGCATCCTGCTGGAAAGCAGCGGCTCGGGCTTGGGCGTCGTCGCGCTGGCCGTGGGGATCGGCATCAACCTGACCGACGCACCCGAAGCGGGACAGGTCGAGACGGGCGCCGTCCGCCCCGTCAGCTTGGCCGGAGAGACCGGCATCGCCCCCAGCCAGGACGAGATGCTGGACGCGCTGGCCGTGGCCTTCGATCACTGGTGGCGCCAGTTGCAGACCTACGGCTTCGCGCCGATCCGCAATGCGTGGCAGGCCCGCGCCGCCAAGCTGGGCGAGACGCTGACCGCGCGCCACGGCACGGGCCAGACCGTCGGACGGTTCGAAGGCATCGACGAGACCGGCGCGCTGATCCTGACGACGTCGCGGGGCAGGGTGACCATCGCTGCCGCGGACATCCATTTCGGAGAGGCGTGACATGCTGCTCTGCATCGACACCGGCAACACGAACACCGTCTTTTCACTCTGGGACGGCAGCCGCTTCATCGCACATTGGCGCATCAGCACGGATCACCGGCGCACGGCGGACGAATACTTCGTGTGGCTGACCACGCTGATGCAGCTGACCGGCCGTGACGGTCTGAAGGTCGATGCCTGCATCATCAGCGCCACGGCGCCGCGCGTGGTGTTCAACCTGCGGGTTCTCTGCAACCGCTATTTCGACACGCGCCCGCTGGTCGTTGGCAAGCCCGATTGCCTGCTGCCCGTGCCCCCGCGCGTGGACGAGGGCACGACCGTCGGCCCCGACCGGCTGGTGAACACGGTCGGCGCCTTCGACCGGCACGGCCCCGATCTGGTCGTGGTGGATTTCGGCACCGCCACCACCTTCGACGTGGTGGACACGGATGGCGCCTATATCGGCGGGGTGATCGCGCCCGGCGTGAACCTGTCGCTGGAGGCGCTGCATATGGGCGCGGCCTCGCTGCCTCATGTCGATGTGACCATGCCCGCGCGCGTGATCGGCACGAATACGGTTGCATGTATCCAGTCGGGCGTGTTCTGGGGCTATGTGGGCCTGGTCGAAGGCATCGTGCGCCAGATCCGCGCCGAGCGTGACCGGCCGATGAAGGTGATTGCGACCGGAGGGTTGGCGCCGCTGTTCGATCAGGGGTTTGACCTCTTCGACGCAATCGAGGACGATTTGACGATGCACGGGCTGAGGCTCATTCACGACTACAACAAGGAGATGGGCAATGGCTGACCGCCTGATCTATCTGCCGCTTGGCGGCGCGGGCGAAATCGGCATGAACGCCTATGTCTACGGCTATGGCCGCCCCGGAAAGGAACGGCTGATCCTTGTCGATCTGGGCGTGACCTTCGGCGACATGGACAGCAGCCCCGGCATCGACCTGATCATGCCCGACATCACCTGGCTGCAGGAGAACCGCGACCGGCTGGAGGCGATTTTCGTCACCCATGGGCACGAGGACCATATCGGCGCCATCGCGCATCTGTGGGGTCGGCTGGACGTGCCGATCTATGCACGCGCCTTCACCGGGCGTCTTGTCCGGCTGAAGATGGAGGAGCACGGTCTGCCGACCGAGGCCGTCAACATCGTGACCCCGCGCCCCGACGTGACCGAGGCCGGGCCGTTCCGCGTGCAATATGTGCCGATCAGCCATTCGATCCCCGAAAGCTCGGCCCTGATCATCGACTCGCCTGCCGGGCGCATCCTGCATACGGGCGACTTCAAGCTGGATGTCAGCCCCGTCGTGGGCGAGGCCTTCGACCCGATGATCTGGCAGGAGATCGGCGCCGAGGGCGAGGGCGTCAAGGTTCTGGCCTGCGACAGCACCAACATCTTCTCGACCCATCCGGGCCGGTCGGAATCGCTGCTGGCCACGCCGATCCTGGAATGGGTCATGGGGCAGAAGGGCATGGTCGTCGCGACCACCTTCGCCAGCAACATCGCGCGGCTGAAGACGCTGGCCGATGCGGCGCGCGCCTCGGGGCGCAAGGTCTGCCTGCTGGGCCGCGCGATGCGTCGCATGGTGGCGGTGGGTCTTGAGACGGGAGTGCTGACCGATTTCCCCGACACGATCGGCCCCGACGATGCCGCGCGCCTGCCGCGCCACGAGGTCATGCTGATCGTTACCGGCAGCCAAGGCGAGCGCCGCGCCGCCAGCGCGCAGCTGTCGCGCGGCCGCTATCTGGGCCTGTCGCTGCAGGAAGGCGACAGCTTCCTCTTCAGCTCGCGCACCATTCCGGGCAATGAGCGCCCCGTCGGGCGCATCATGAATGCGCTGAGCGAGCTGGGCGTCGACGTGTTCGATGCCGATGACGGGCTTTATCACGTTTCGGGCCATGCCAACCGTCCCGATATCGAGGCGATGCACGATCTGCTGAAGCCGCGCATCGTGATCCCGATGCATGGCGAACATCTGCATCTGCGCGAGCATGTGATGCTGGCCCGCGCCAAGGGCATGGCGGCCGAAATCGTCGTGAACGGCACGATGGTCGAGCTGACCAGCGAGGCGCCGCGCGTGGTCGATCAGGTGGAATCGGGCAAGCTGTATCTGGACGGCACGGTTCTGATCGGTGCAATGGACGGGGTCGTGCGCGACCGCATCCGCATGGCGCTGAACGGCCACGCGCTGGTGAGCGTGATCGTCGACGAGGACGACAACGCCCTGCCGGATGCCTGGGTCGAGCTGATGGGCTTGGCCGGGCGCGCGCGCGCGGGCCAGGATCTGGCCCGGCATATCGAGGGCGAGTTGTCCGAGTTCCTGGAACGCGCCGATGCCCGCACCGTGCGCGACGATGCCAAGATGGACGAGGCGCTGCGAAAGATCACCCGCCAGGTCGCCATGGAGGAGATCGGCAAGAAGCCCGAGGTGACGGTGATCATCAGCCGCCTGATGGCCGACTGATACCGCGTTCCCTTTGCGTCCCGCGATGGCCGGGGGGCCAGCCCCCCGGACCCCCCTCTGCGCCGCCAAGGCCGGGGCGCTGCGCCCGAAGGGCTGCGAAGGCTTGCAACCGGCGGCGTCATGCGGCAATCCCCAGCCATGAGCGACGAGACCAAATCAGCCTTTGACCCGAACCCGCCGCGGCGCAATTTCTATGGCCGCCGCCATGGCAAGACCCTGCGCCAGAGCCAGAAGGGCTATCTGTCCGAGGACCTGGGCGATCTGCGTCCGCGCGGCATCACCATCCAGGACAATCCGGACCGCACACCCATCGATCCGCAGGCGATCTTTGGCAATGACCGCCCGATCTGGCTGGAGGTCGGGTTCGGCGGGGGTGAGCACATGGTCCACATGGCCGCGACCTATCCGGGTATCAACATCATCGGCTGCGAGCCCTTCATCAACGGCGTCGCCATGCTGCTGGGCAAGATCCGGGCGGCGGGGGTGGGCAATGTCAGCGTCCATCCGGGCGACGCGCGCGACCTGATGGACGTGCTGCCCGATGCCAGCATCGAGCGGGCCTTCCTGATGTATCCCGATCCCTGGCCCAAGGCGCGCCACCATCGCCGCCGGTTCGTCACGCCCGAGCATCTGCTGCCTCTGGCGCGGGTGATGAAGCCGGGCGGGGTGTTCCGGGTGGCGAGCGACATCCCCGATTACATCCGGCAGGCCCGCGAGGAGGTGCCGCTGGCGGGTTTCGAGCTGGTCGCGGACACGGCCGAGCCGTGGGAGGACTGGATCAGCACCCGCTACGAGCAGAAGGCCCTGCGCGAAGGGCGCGCGCCTCATTACGTCACATTTCGCCGCATATGAAAAAGGCCCGCGCTTGCGGGCCTTTTCTCATTCCACGGTGACGGATTTCGCCAAATTCCGGGGCTGGTCCACATCGGTGCCTTTTGCGACGGCGGTGTGATAGGCCAGATATTGCATCGGCACGGCATAGAGCATCGGCTGGAACACGCCCCCGCCCTGCGGCAGCGCCAGGCTGGCCGTCACGCCCTCGCCCGCCGCCGCGATCCCGCCCGCGTCCGAGATCAGCAGGACGCGGCCGTGGCGGGCCATCACCTCCTGCATGTTCGAGATCGTCTTGTCGAACAGCGCGTCATGCGGCGCCAGCACCACCACCGGCACATCGCCGTCGATCAGCGCGATGGGCCCGTGCTTCAGCTCGCCCGAGGCGTAGCCCTCGGCGTGGATGTAGCTGAGTTCCTTGAGCTTCAGTGCCCCCTCCAGCGCCACTGGATAAAGCGCGCCGCGCCCCAGATAGAGGACGTCGCGCGCCTGGGCCAGCCATTCGGCCTGCACCCGGCATTCGTCCGACAGGGCCAGCGCCTGCGCGATCAGCGCGGGCACCGCGCGCAGGTCGCGCAGATGCGCGGCAAGGGCGGCATCGTCGATCCGGCCCCGCGCGCGGGCCGCTTCCAGCGCCAGCACTGCCAGAACCGCCAGCTGGCAGGTGAAGGCCTTGGACGAGGCCACGCTGACCTCGATCCCCGCCAGCGTCGGCAGCGCCAGATCGGCGTCGCGCGCGATGGCCGAGGTGCCGACATTGACCAGCCCCACGCTGCGCGCCACCTTGTCGCGGGCATAATGCAGCGCGGCCAGCGTGTCGGCAGTCTCGCCCGACTGGCTGATCGCGACGAAGAGGCTGCGATCCGACAGGGGCGGCTCGCGGTAGCGGAATTCCGAGGCCACGTCGATGTCGCAGGGCAGGCCGGCCAGCTGCTCGAACCAGTATTTCGCCACATGGCCGGCCAGATGCGCCGTGCCGCAGCCGACCAGCGTGATCCGGTCGATGGCGGCGAAATCCAGCCCCTCGGGCAGCACGATCCGGTCGCCCTTGAGGTAATGGTTCAGCACATTGCCGATCACGGCGGGCTGTTCGGCGATCTCCTTGGCCATGAAATGGCGATAGCCGCCCTTGTCGATGGCGGTCGAGCCGACATCGATGCGGGCCGTGCCGCGATGCGTCTGATGGCCCGCCGCATCCCAGATCTGCACGCCCGCGCGGGTCAGGACCGCGTGGTCGCCATCCTCAAGATAGGTGATGCGGTCGGTGAAGGGCGCCAGCGCCACCGCGTCCGAGCCCAGATACATCTCGCCCGTGCCATGGCCGATGGCCAGCGGGCTGCCCCGGCGGGCGGCGATCATCAGGTCGGCTTCACCCTCGAACAGGAAGGCCAGCGCGAAGGCGCCTTCGAGCCGCGCGAGTGTCGCCCGCGCGGCCTCCAGCGGGGTCAGGCCCTGATCGAGGTGATGCCCGGTCCAGAGCGCGACCGTCTCGGTATCGGTCTGCGATTGCGGCTGGATGCCGAGCGTTTCCAGCTCGGCGCGCAGGTCGCGGAAGTTCTCGATGATGCCGTTATGGACGACCGCGACGCGGCCGAAGCGGTGGGGATGGGCGTTCACCTCGGTCGCGGCGCCGTGGGTGGCCCACCGGGTATGGCCGATGCCCGAATGGCCGGGCAGGGGCTCGTGGACCAGCCGGTCGCTGAGGTTGACCAGCTTGCCCACCGCGCGCCTGCGGTCCAGCCGCCCCGACCCATCCACCGTCGCCACGCCCGCGCTGTCATAGCCCCGATATTCAAGACGCTTCAGCGCTTCGACGAGCTGGGGCGAGACTTCATGGCTGCCCAGGATGCCGATGATGCCGCACATCAGCGGGTTTCCTTCTTCGCACGCAGCGCCGCCATCAGGCGTAGGGCCAGACCGGGCTTGGTCGCCTGTTTCGCGCGACCAATGGCCAGGGCCCCGTCGGGCACGTCCTCGGTGATGGTGCTGCCCGAACCGGTCATCGCATCCGCGCCGACATGGACGGGCGCGACCAGCATCGTGTCGCTGCCGATGAAGGCACGAGGGCCGATCGTTGTGCGGTGCTTCATCACGCCGTCGTAATTGCAGGTGATCGTGCCGGCGCCGATATTCGTGTGCTCGCCAACATGCGCGTCGCCCAGATAGGTCAGGTGGCCGACCTTGACGCCCTCGTCCAGCACGCTGTTCTTGATCTCGACGAAATTGCCGACATGGACGTCGCCGCCCAGTTCCGCGCCGGGGCGCAGGCGGGCGAAGGGACCGACCGTGGCGCCGGCGCTGACATGGCAGCCTTCCAGATGGCAGAAGGGCAGGATCTCGGCGCCCGATTCCACGGTGACGCCGGGGCCGAAGACCACGTTCGGGCCGATCACCGCATCGCGGCCGATCACCGTGTCCAGCGCGAACCAGACGCTGCCCGGATCGGTCAGCGTCACGCCGTCCTCCAGCGCGCGCGCGCGCGCGCGGGCCTGGAACAGCGCCTCGGCGCGGGCGAGTTCGGCCCGGGTGTTGATGCCGAGCGTTTCCTCTTCGTCGCAGGTGACGACATCGGCGCGCAGCCCTTCGGCCCGGGCCAGGGCCACAAGGTCGGTCAGGTAGTATTCGCCCGCCGCATTGTCGTTGGTCAGGCGCGGCAGAAGCTGGCGCAGAAGGCTTGCCTGCATCGCCATCACCCCGGAATTGCACAGGGCGATCTGACGCTTGGCGGCGTCGGCATCCCTCCATTCGACGATGCGTTCGAGCCCGCGCGAGGTCACGACGAGGCGACCGTAGCGGCCGGGATCCTCGGCCTCGAAGCCCAAGACCACCAGATCGGCGGGGTGGCTGGCCAAGGCGGCCAGCGTGTCCTCGGCGATGAAGGGGGTGTCGCCATAGAGGATGATCACGCGGCCCTCGAAGCCTTCCAGCGCGGGCAGGGCCTGCCGGACCGCGTGACCCGTGCCCAGCTGTTCGGCCTGAAGCGCGGTTGCGGCCTCGGGGTCGAGCTTCGCCAGCGCCTTGCCGACGGCCTCGGCGCCGTGGCCGGTGACGACGACGATCTGTTCGGGATCGAGACTGCGCGCGGCCGTCAGGGCATGGCCGACCAGGGGCACGCCGCCCAGCCGGTGCAGGACCTTGGGCAGGTCCGATTGCATCCGGCTGCCCTGACCCGCCGCCAGAATCACCACTGCCACCGCGTCTTCGGTCATGCCTGCCTCTTCCACTGTTTGCTTTTTGTCAGGGGCGTTCTAATCGGGGCGGGGGGCGCTGGCTAGGTCTGGCGCATTCACCTTTGTTTTCGGATCGTTTCGGAGGATGCAGATGGCGGGAACGGTGGTCTTCGACCTGGACGGGACGCTGGCGGACACGTCGGGCGATCTGGTCGCGGCGGCGAATGCCTGCTTTCGGGCGCGGGGGATGGGCGATCTGCTGGACCCGATGGCCGATGCGCTGATCGCCTTTCAGGGCGGGCGGGCCATGCTGCGGGCGGGCTATGCGCGCATCGGGTCGGACATCCTGCTGCCGCCCGGCGCCGAGGACGAGGATTATTCCCGCCTGCTGGGCCATTACGGCGAGGCGATCGCGGTTCATACGCGGCTTTATCCCGGGGTCGAGGCCGCCCTGGACCGGCTGGAGGCGGAGGGGCATCGGCTGGCGGTCTGCACGAACAAGCCCGAAGCCCTGGCCGAGGCGCTGCTGCGCGAGCTGGGCCTGCGGGACCGGTTCGGCGCAATGATCGGGGCAGATACGCTGCCGGTCCGAAAGCCCGATCCCCGGCCCTATAGGGCGGCGGTCGAGGGCGCGGGCGGGACCGTGGAGCGGTCCTTCCTGGTGGGCGATACGGAAACGGACCGCCGGACGGCCTCGGCTGCGGGGGTCAGGGTCGCGCTGGTCTCGTTCGGGCCGGAGGGGAAGGGGATCGAGCGCCTGGCGCCCGAGGCGCTGCTGGATCATTTCGACGCGCTGCCGGATCTGGCGCGGGACTGGCTTGGATAGGCTGGAAGAGGGGGGCGCTGCCCCCCATCGCGCAAGCGCGATTCCCCCCGGGATATTTGAACCATGGCAAAGTCGGGATGCCCTTGCCTTGGTCCGGCTCAGGTGAGCGGATCTATTCGGCCTCGTTCGCGGGCTTGGCGTTGAGATGGCCGTAATTCTGGGCGCCGATCGTGTCGTAGAGGCCGATCTGGGTTTCAAGGAAGTCGATATGGCCTTCCTCGTCCGCGATCAGTTCCTCGAAGAGGTTCTTGCTGACGTAATCGCCCACACTGTCGCAGTAATCGCGCGCCTCGATATAAAGGGTGCGGGCGTCATGTTCGGCGGCGAGGTCCGAATCCAGCGTCTCGCGGAGGTTCTGGCCGATTCGCAGCGGGTCGAGTTTCTGCAGGTTCGGATGGCCCTCGAGGAAGATGATCCGCTGGATCAGCTTGTCGGCGTGGTGCATTTCCTCGATGGATTCCTCGCGCGATTTCGCGGCGATCCGGCCGAAGCCCCAGTCTTCCTGCAGGCGATAGTGCAGCCAGTACTGGCTGACCGCAGTCAGTTCAGACCGCAGCGCGGCGTTCAGATATTCGATGACCTTGGCGTCGCCCTTCATGGGTGGCTTCCTTCTTGCTGTCTGTCCGGGGCCGCAAAATCGGCGGTGCAACCCCCAGCTTATCGCAAGCACGCATGGTGTCCAGAAAGAGCGGCATGCAACCGCCGCAATCGGCACGCTTTCCAAGGGCGTGGTAGATCTTGCCCGGCGTGATGATCGTTTCGGGATCGGAGGCGCGCATCCAGTCGATGGCGGCGTGGATGTCGTGATCCGAAATCTGCGTGCAATGGCAAACGATCATGGCGGGCTCCTGTCGGCGCAGAAACTGACTGATTTTGTCGGTTGTGTAAAGGTCGAGTTTTTTACTTGGAGATCACGGCTGCTTGACGGAGCGGCGCGGAGAACGCAGAAGCGGGCGCATGAAACTGTCCGATTTCGACTTCGACCTGCCCGATGAGCTGATCGCGACCCGGCCTGCGCGTCCGCGCAGCTCGGCCCGGCTGCTGCATGCCGAGGGCGGGGCTGTCGCCGACCGCCGCGTCAGCGATCTGCCTATGGTGCTGCGGCCCGGCGATCTGCTGGTGCTGAACGATACGCGCGTCATCCCCGCGCGGCTGAACGGCACGCGCACGCGGCCGACGCCGCAGGGCGATGCGGTGGCCGGGATCGAGGTCACGCTGCTGGAGCCCTCTGCCGAGGGCTGGCAGGCGCTGGCCAAGCCCTTGCGCAAGCTCAGGCAGGGCGAGGTGATCCGTTTCGGCGACGACCTGTCCGCCACCGTGGCCCAGCTTGACGAGACCGGGCTGCGGCTGGTCTTTGACGCCGAGGGCGATGCCTTTGACGCGGCGCTGCGGCAGGTGGGGGCGATGCCCTTGCCGCCCTATATCGCCTCGCTCCGGGCCCCGGACGAGCAGGATCACGAGGATTACCAGACCGTCTGGGCCGCCCAGAACGGCGCGGTCGCAGCGCCCACGGCCAGTCTGCATTTCGACCAGCCGCTGCTGGAGGCGCTGGCTGCGCGCGGTGTCGAATTCGTGCATGTTACGCTGCATGTCGGCGCCGGCACCTTCCTGCCGGTCAAGGTCGAGGACGTGACCACGCACAAGATGCATGCCGAGCGTGGCTTCATCACGCCCGAGGCCGCCGCCCAGATCAATCGCGCCAAGGCCGAAGGGCGGCGCGTGATCCCGGTCGGCACCACCGCGTTGCGCTTGATCGAATCGGCGGCGACCGGGCCGGGGCAGGTCGCGCCCTTTGACGGGGCGACCGACATCTTCATCTATCCCGGCTTTCAATTTCGTGTGACGGACGGGCTGATGACCAATTTCCATCTGCCCAAATCGACCCTGATGATGCTGGTCTCGGCGCTGATGGGGGCGGAAAAGATCATGGATCTCTATGGACATGCCGTCCGCGAGCGTTATC
>NZ_JAUVVF010000012.1 GCF_030604785.1 Paracoccus sp. (in: a-proteobacteria)
AATAGCCAAGGAAGGTTTGGCGGATGTCATTCAGACTGGGCATGGCGGGCCTTCATCGCAAAACGGGTCTGTCCGGCATCGCCGGCCTGCGCAACGGTCTAACCGCGCCCCGCAGCGCTGTCCAGCAAGGCAGGGCGCAAACAGCCGTGTGGCCGGCGCATCGCACCGGCCACAGGGAGAAAGGTCTTGCGCGCAGGCATACCTGCGCGCGCCGCAAGGTTGCGATCAGTCCTCGGTCAGGGCCTCGTCCTCGCCCCCGTCGACACCGAATTCCAAGCCATGGCTGGCGCGGATCTTGTCCTCGATGGCCAGTGCCACTTCGGGCCGGTCGCGCAGGAACTGCTTGGCATTCTCGCGGCCCTGCCCGATGCGTTCGTCGCCATAGGAATACCAGGCGCCCGACTTCTCGACCACGCCGGCCTTCACGCCCAGGTCGATCAATTCCCCGACCTTGCTGATCCCCTCGCCATACATGATGTCGAACTCGACCTGCCGGAACGGAGGCGCGACCTTGTTCTTGACGACCTTGACCCGCGTCGTGTTGCCGGTCACCTCGTCGCGGTCCTTCACCGCACCCGTGCGGCGGATGTCCAGACGCACCGAGGCATAGAATTTCAGCGCGTTGCCGCCCGTCGTCGTCTCGGGGTTGCCGAACATCACGCCGATCTTCATGCGGATCTGGTTGATGAAGATCACCATGCAGTTGCTGCGCCCGATCGAGGCGGTCAGCTTGCGCATCGCCTGGCTCATCAGGCGGGCCTGGCTGCCCATCTGCATGTCGCCCATATCGCCCTCGATCTCGGACTTGGGCGTCAGCGCCGCGACCGAGTCGACGACCACGAGGCTCACCGCGCCCGAGCGGACCAGCGTGTCCACGATCTCCAGCGCCTGCTCGCCCGTGTCGGGCTGGCTGATCAGCAGCTCATCGAGGTTCACGCCCAGCTTCTTGGCGTATTGCGGGTCCAGCGCATGTTCGGCATCGACGAAGGCACAGACGCCGCCCTTCTTCTGCTCCTCGGCCACGACATGCAGCGTCAGCGTCGTCTTGCCCGAGCTTTCCGGCCCGAAGATCTCGATGATCCGGCCCTTGGGAAGCCCCCCGATGCCAAGCGCGATGTCCAGACCCAGAGAGCCCGTCGATGTCGCCTCGATCTCTGCCACCGGGTTGTCCTTGCCCAGTTTCATGATCGAGCCCTTGCCGAACTGCCGTTCGATCTGCGCCAGGGCGCTGTCGAGCGCCTTCTGCTTGTCCGCGCTGCGCTTGTCACTCATGTCGAAAATGCTCGCCTGTGCCATGTCGTTACCCTGTTATTCCACAGCCCTCCCGGCGGGGCAATCGCAGGACCAGCCGGATGTTCATGTCTTGTTCACCATAATTGGACCAGTTCGTCCCCGGTTTCAAGCGTCCCGTCGCAGGAAGTCGATTCGCCCGGACCAAGCATCACCCCAAGCCGGTTAACAAACCGTTTACAGCCACACGGCGGCGCGTTATTCCCCTTTGGGAAAACCCTTCACGATGGAAATGACGGCAAGCATGTTGATCTTCTGGGAAAAGCGACTGGTCTTTCTGGCAACACCCAAGACGGGATCGACCGCGATCGAGATGGCGCTGGAACCCCTCGCCTCGGCCTCGCTGCAACGGCCCGAGGCGCTCAAGCATACCGGCATCGCCAGCTTTCACCGCCATCTGGGTCCTTGGCTGACCGAGCAGACCGGCGAGACCTTCACCACCGTCGCCTTGATGCGCGAACCGCTCGACTGGCTGCGCAGCTGGTACCGCTTCAAGCTGCGCGACGACAGCGACGACCCGACCCACCCAATGGAGGGCGTCAGCTTCGCCGATTTCGCGCGCCGCTATGTCGCACCGGGCGGGCGGGCGGCACTGGGCATCGGCAGCCAGTCGGAATTCCTTCTGAGCGGCCAGCACCGCGCCGACCGCATCTTCCGCTATGACCGGATCGACGCCTTCATCGATTTCCTCGAGAACCGCCTGGATTGCATGATCGAACTGCCGCGCATCAACGTGCCGCCCAGTGTCGATGTGCGCCTGACGCCCGAGGACGAGGCATCCCTGCGCGCCGCCATGGCCGAGGATCTGGCGCTCTACAACAGCCTCTAGGCGCTAGCGGTCCACATGGCCCAGATCGCGCTCCGGCGCGATCACGTCGCGCAGGCGCTGCTTGATCTGGGCGGCCGAGGGAAATCCGCCATCGGCCTTGCGGTCCCAGATCGCGTGGCCATCGACGGTGATGCGGTAGATGCCGCCCTGCCCCGGCACCAGCGCGACCTCGGCCAGATCGGTGCCGAAGGTCTGCAGCAATTCCTGCGCGATCCAGCCCGCCCGCAACAGCCAGTTGCATCCGGTGCAATAGTGAATCTCGATCCGTGGTCGCGCGCTCATGGGTCCAGCCTAGGACGCGGCACGCAGGTCGGCAAGACCCGCCCCCGGCTCTTGACCGCGGCCGCTCCTCGGGCAAGGGTGCGTCGCCAGCAATCGCCAGCCATCCCGAACGATCAGGACCAGCAGGTCAGGAGCCACCGATGTTTCTTGCGATGAACCGCTTTATCGTCCCCCTCGAGAATGCCGAGGCCTTCGAGGACCTCTGGCTGAACCGCGACAGCCGCCTTCACGAGATGGAGGGTTTCGTCGAGTTCAACATGCTGAGGGGCCCGGAAGGCGACGGCCACCGGCTTTACGCGTCGCACACGATCTGGCGGGACGAGGACAGCTTTCGCGCTTGGACACGTTCGGACCAGTTCCGTGCCGCCCATGCCAATGCCGGCGAGACACGCAAGCTTCATGCCGGAGCGCCCCAGTTCGAGGCCTTCCACTCGATCCAGACCAAGACCGCCAAAGGCTGATCGCGCCCCGAAGGCAAACGGCGCTTGCGTATTACCCGCGCTTTTGCCCCTGCTATGCTCGATATGCCGCAGGCGAATGGCAGCCGGGCGGAAGGCGCTTGCGGTCAGTCCAAGGCGGAAAAGAGTAGAACGGGAATGTCGCGAACCCTGTTGCCGAGCATGAATGACGCTCAAAATGCAGTCGGCTACTTGCTTGAAACAAATGGTGCCCGGAGACGGATTTGAACCGCCGACACGCGGATTTTCAATCCGCTGCTCTACCAACTGAGCTATCCGGGCACCGTTTCGACGCTGCTTCGCGTCGGGTGAGCGGTGTTTACGAAGCAGCGACGGCGCTGTCCAGACCCAATCGCACTTTTTTCAGTCGCGCGAAGGCGGTTCGTCGTCACGGGGCGGCAGATCCTCGACGGGCTCGCCGGGCACGACGTAATCGCCCCGCAGCCACTTCGCCAGATCGACATCGGCGCAGCGTTTCGAACAGAATGGACGATAGCGCGGATCGACCGGGCGGGCGCAGATCGGGCAGGCCATCAGCGGACCTCGGAAGCAGCCTCGGCCAGCCGGCGCAGGGGCACGCGATCGCGTTTGCGGTTCATCTCGAAAAGTCCCATCGCGGTCCAGCCGGTCAGCGTCACCTCGGCCCCCGTGCTGCGGAAGGCGGCCTGAAGCACCTGTTCCAGCGTGCCGCGGTCGCGCTTGGGCATCGGCGCGAAATCAATGACGATCTGCCCGCCAAGACCACGCAGGCGCAGCTGTCGCGGCAGGTCGCGGGCCAGCGCGATATTCGCCTTGAGCGAGGCGGCCGGGCTGTTGTCGCTGCCGGTATTCACGTCGATGGCGACCAGGGCGCGCGTCTGCTCGATCCAGGCATCCGCGCCGCCGCCCAGCAGGACCCGGGGCGAAAGCAGCGCATCCACCGCATCCAGCACACCGCAGCGTTCGAAACTGTCCTCGCCCTCCTCGACGGCGTCGGGCTCGGGATCGCCCCAGTCCAGCCATGCCAGTTCATGGGGAGCAGGCGCATCCAGCAGCAATTCGGGCGCGCCGGTGGCCTCGGCGCCGATCTGATCGGCCAGGTCCAGCAATTCGACGATCTCGGCGGCGACCTCGTCGGGGTCGGCCTCGGCGGAGATGCCTCGCAGGATCAGCCCGTGCTCGCGCGCACCGCGCGCGGTCTCGCCCAGATCCTGCAGCGCGTCGCGGATCTCGGGGTCGCGGACGCGGCGCGAGACGTTCACACCCGGCGCGCCCGGTGTCACCAGCACATGCCGCCCGCGATAGATCAGGCGCGAGGTCAGCGGCACCGCCTTGCCCGGCTCGGCCACGCCCGTCACCTGAACCAGAACAGGCTTGCCCTCGCCCAGGCCCTTGCGGTCGCGCAGATAGCCGGTCTGACCGTCGGGCAGCCGCAGGAAGGCGCCGCCTTGGCCCTTCATCAGCCGGTCGGTCACCGCACGGCAGATCGCGCCCGGCGCCAGCGGCGTCAGCGCCTCGGCCGAGGGCAGCAGGTCGACCAGAACGCCATCCTCGACCAGCGCGGCGGCCTCTTGCCCGAAGAGCCTTCCCAGAACGACCTGTCTGCCCTTCATGCGTCACGTCCTTTCCGAGCCGGATGGATGCCGACCGAGGCCAGCAGCGTCGCCGTCTCGGACAGCGGCAGGCCCACGACGGCGGAAAACGAACCCTGGATCCACGGAATGAAGGCCGCGGCCGCGCCCTGGATGGCATAGGCGCCCGCCTTGCCCTGCCAGTCCCCGACATCCAGATAATGGTCCAGTGCGGCGGGCTCGATCGGCCGCATCCGCACCCTGGTCTCGACCAGACGCAGGCGCGTCCGCCCGTCATGGCGCAGCGCGATGGCGGTCAGCACCAGATGCCTGCGCCCGGACATCAGGCGCATGAAGCAGGCGGCTTCGTCCCGATCCACGGGCTTGCCCAGGATGCGCCGGCCCACCGCGACGGTCGTGTCGGCGCACAGCACCGCCTCGTCCGCCGCGATGCTCAGCGCCTCGGCCTTTCCAAGCGCCATCCGCCGCACGTAATCGCGCGGCGCTTCGCCCGGATGAGGGGTCTCGTCGATATCGGCGGGACGCAGCGCGTCGGGGACGATCCCGATCTGGCCCAGCAATTCCAGCCGCCTGGGGCTGGCCGATCCGAGGATCAGCCGCGGTCGGTCACGGGCCGGCATCACGGCCCCTTGCGGGGCGTCGCTGCCCGTCTCACTTGAAGCGATAATTGATCCGCCCCTTGGACAGGTCATAGGTGTTCATTTCCACCTGAACCTTGTCGCCTGCCAGAACTCGGATGCGGTTCTTGCGCATCTTGCCTGCCATATGCGCGATGATCTCATGGCCGTTCTCGAGCTCGACCCGGAATGTCGCATTGGGCAGGAGTTCCTTCACGACGCCGGGGAATTCGAGCATTTCTTCCTTGGCCATGTTCACTCCGCTGAAGTCGCCCCGCAGGATTCGGGACGGCTGTTAAATGCGTCCGGAACGGCAGGAATTCAAGGAAAAAGCGCCAAGCCGCATGGCGGGTCATCCGGCGACGCGCCCGACGGGCAGCGGAATCGGGATCGGGGGGGCCGGTTCGGGGCGGAACGGGTCTTCGCCGAATTCGGGATGGTCGTGGCCGGCCGGCGGGGGCAGCAGGGGGTCGGGGCCCGTCAGGCCGTGCATCACGGCATCGGGCGTCGCGCCACCGGCTGCAGGGGCATGGGGGTCGTGCAGGCGGATGGCGTGGCACCCCTCGTATTCGCCAAACTTGCCGCTGGCCAGCAGCTGGCCCTGCAGCGTCTCGACCCGCGCATCGCCCAGCCGCACGCGCGGCAGGTGCAAAAGCTTGCCCGCGCCCAGCCCGCGCAGTTCCCCCAATGTCACCGTCCGGCGGCAGAGGATACCGACCAGTTCGACCGGGATGTCAGGCATCGTCCGGGCCGGCGGCGCGGCGGGTTCGCATGGAGCGGCGGCGGGCGGCGGCGGCGCAAGCGGCTGGGCCTCGTCAGACTGGGGCATGACCAGCAGCATCCGCCCCTCGCGCGCCTCGGCGCCGCCAAGGGACAGATGGAAGGCGATGCTGCGAAAGGGCCTGTCCTCGAGCATCAGCGACAGGGGGCGCGGATCGTCCAGCGCGGTGGCGAAACGCAGACCAGGCATCTGGTGAAAGCCCGGCAGACCCTGCAGCGACAGCTGCAATTCCGCCATCAGCGCATCGACGAAGTCGGTGCAGAGCATCGATTCGCTGCGCGTCGGGCGGCGGCGTTCGACCGGGCGCGACGTGACGCGGCCAAGGGCCTGAACCTCGACCAGCGCCGCCACCACCTCGGGGCAGAGCGCCAGCGTGCCGATGCAATCGCCCGGTCCCTGAAGCACCGCCAGAAGCGCCCGTTCGGGCAGCAATTCCGGCAGCTCTGCCAGCGTCATCGCCCCCGGTTCCACCGCAAGCGGCCGCACCGCCAGCCCGTAAAGCCTGTCCGCCACGCGCCCGCAGGCCGTCGCCGCCGCGCGCGCGGGCGTGACGGGCGAGGCCTTGGGCAGTTGCGGCGGCTTGCCCTGATCGCGCTCCGTCCGGTGCCGCGCCGCCAGCATGCGCCGCAGCAGCCCCGGCATCGCCCCCGGCGGCACGGCCTGCCCCGGATCGCGGTCGCTGTCATCGTGCTGGATCGTCATCGCGCCCCGAATCCCCTTTCATCCGCGCCAGACTGCACGCCAAGGGTTGAGAAAGGGTTTACGCAGCCGAGCTTCCCGACGCCGCGACCCCGACCGGGGGGCGCTTGGGCAGCGTGATGCGGAAGGCCGCGCCCCCCTGCCCCGGCAGATACGAGATGTCACCGCCAAGCGCCGCCATGATCTCGCGGCAGATGGCCAGACCAAGACCCGCCCCGCCCGCCCGTGCCGGATCGTTCAGGCGGGCGAATTTCTCGAAGATCAGCGATTGACGCGCGCTGTCGATGCCGCTGCCATTGTCGATGATGTCGATGATGTCGATGATCGTGCCGTCGGCCTCGAGGTTCTGGACGCGCACGATCAGCAGGGGACGCGCCGAATCGCAATATTTGCGCGCATTCGAGATGACGTTGATCAGCACCTGCAGCAGCCGGTCGGCATCGGTGATGATGCCCAGATGCTCGCTGCTCATGTCGCGGTCGATCAGGAAGCTGCGCTCGGGGCGGGTGGCCGAGGCCGCGCTGAGCGCGCGGTTGATCAGGTCGTGCAGGTTGGCGACCGAGATCGACAGCTGCGCCCGCCCGCTTTCCAGAACCGACAGGTCCAGCAGATCGTCCAGAAGGCGCGTCAGACGGCCTGCCTCGTCATGAATGATCCCGGCGAAGCGCGCGCGCTCCTCGGGCGTCAGGCTGGGATCCTTGAGGATTTCCGAGAAGGCCCGGACCGAGGTCATGGGCGTGCGCAATTCGTGGCTGATCTGGCTGAGAAACGCGTCCTTCTGGACCGAAAGCGCGGTCAGCTTGTCATTGGCCTCGCGCAGCTGCCGAGCCGTGACGGCCAGCTCGGCCCGCGCGCTTTCCAGCCTCTGCGTCTCTTCCTTGGCGCGCTGCGCCTCGTCGGCGACCTGCAGCAGGTCCGACACCGTCAGCGCGACGCCCCCCGCCACGCGGTCGATCATCGCATGCGCCGTGGCCGAGCCGATCGAGCCGCCCAAGCGGCGTTCCAGCCGCGTCAGGAAACGCGGGGTCAGATCGGGCAGATAGCCGGACTTGCCCTGGGCGCGGGCCTCGGCCTGGAAGTAGCGCAGGGCCTCTTCGGGGCCCCAGACCCGGCGGGCCATGGCCAGCAGGGGCTCGGCCCGGTCGTCCGACCGCATCATGCGGCTGTGGCGGATCGGCTCGACCGCCGAGACGAAGCTCAGGCCCTGAAGGCGCTCGACCGGGTCGGGAAAGCCGAAGATCGAGACCGCGATGAAGGCCAGCGTATTGGCCGAGAGCGACAGGAACACCGCCGCGGCCCAGGGATCCATCACCCCCGGCACCGGCAGATCGCCCCCCATCCCCACCGAGGGCAGGAAGATCAGCGCCATCCACAGAACGAAGCCGGTGCCGATCCCGGCATAGGCGCCCTTGCGGTTGGCGCCGCGCCACAGAAGGCCGCCGATCATCGCGGGCAGGACCTGTGCCATGCCGACGAACGCCACCAGCCCCATCGCCGCCAGCGCGGCCGAACCCTCGGAGGCCTGATGATAGACCCAGCCGGCCGCCACCACCGCCAGAATGGCCAGGCGCCTTGCGTTCAGAACGAAGCCGCGCAGATCGGTCGCCTCGCCCTCGGTCGTCTTGCGCATCGCCAGCCACAGCGGCACCAGCCAGTGGTTCGACACCATCGTCGCCACCGCGATGGCGCAGACCACGACCATCGAGGTCGCCGCCGAGAAGCCGCCCAGAAAGACCAGCATCGCCAGCATGTCCTGACCCTGCGTGGCGGGCAGCGTCAGCACGTAAAGATCCGGGTTCGCCTCGGCCGGCAGAAGCTCCCGCCCCATCACGGCGATGGGCATGACGAACAGCGACATGGCGAACAGATAGGCCGGAAAGGCCCAGCCCGCGACGGTCAGGCGCTCTTCGTCGGCGGCCTCGACGACCATCACCTGGAACATGCGCGGCAGGGTCAGGATCGCCGCCGCCGCCACCATGTTCAGCGCCGTCCAGCGATCGGCGCGCAGAAGCCAGCCTTCGGCATTCTCGGGTGCCTCGGCGGCGCGGGCGATGCGGGCCATGATGTCGGCCGGCCCGTCCGCCAGCCCCCAGACCACGAAGACGCCAAGCGCCAGAAAGGCCAGCAGTTTGACCACGGCCTCCAGCGCGATGGCGGTGACGACGCCGTGATGGCGCTCGTCCGCGGCCAGGTTGCGCGTGCCGAAGAGGATCGTGAACAGCGCCAGACCCGCCGCGACCCAGCCCGCCGTGCCGCCAAGCGTGGCGCCGTTGATGATCGGCGCCTCGGGCGTGTCGGTGGCGAATACCTCGAAGGACAGGCTGACCGATTTCAGTTGCAGGGCGATATAGGGGGTCGAAGCGATCACCGCGATCAGCGTGACCAGCGCGGCCAGCCTGTTCGACTTGCCGAACCGGGCCGAGACGAGGTCCGCGACCGAGGTGACGTGGTGCATCCGCGCCACCCGCACCAGCCGCCTGAGGCCCCACCACGCGCAGGTGAAGACCAGCGTCGGGCCAAGATAGATGGTCAGGAATTCCAGCCCCGAGCGCGAGGCGTAGCCGACCGCGCCATAGAAGGTCCAGGCCGAGCAATAGACCGACAGCGACAGCGTGTAGACCAGCGGATGATCCAGCCAGCGCACATGGCCGCGCGCCGCCGCGCGGTCGGCGGCGAAGGCCACCACGAACATCAGGACCACATAGGCCAGACAGATCGCCAGCAGCGTCTCAAAGGGCATCCGGGCTGCCCCCCGTATTCTGGCGTGCATCGCCTTGGGCCGGGCGGGCCTGCGCCTTGCCCTCGGGGCGGCTCTGGCCCGCTGCGACGGCCTCGCTGGCGCGCATGGTCGCGGCCTCGGCCCTCAGCAGCGCGCGATGCAGCGCCCAGACCGCCAGGATCAGCCCCGCCCAGAGCAGGAAGAACCACAGAACCCCGCCCGCAAAGCTGACCAGGGCGGGCGCCCACCAGACCGGCACCAGCACAAGGGCCGAGGACAGGACGGGAAGAACCCGCGCCGCGTCGCCCAGACGGCGGCGGTGGAACGAGGCACGTTCGAGGAAAAGCGGCTTGTCAGGCATGGCCCTTCCCTGCGGGCAGCGCGAGGGTGGGCGCGGGCCGCGGGGCGATGCCGCGCGCCCCTCTCATCCCAGCATCTGGCGCACGATCGCGCGCAATTCGTCATTGGCAAAGGGCTTGGCAAGGACCGCATCGGCCTTTTGTCCGGCCTCGGTCGTCTCGCCGCGCGCGGTCAGCATCAGGACCGGCGTCGCCGCGAGATCGGGATCGTCGGCCGCGCGCAGGTCGCCCAGGATCTCGGCCCCCGAACGGTTCGGCAGCATCAGGTCCAGGATCACCAGACGCGGGCGCTGCTGCGTGATCGCCTCGATCCCGCCCGCTCCGTCGTCATGCAGCCCGATCTGCCAGCCCTCGCGCGTCAGGATGAACCGCACCGCCTCGGCGATGTTGGGCTCATCCTCGATCATCAGGATGTCCATGGCCATCCGGCGCCTCCCCCTCAACGCGGGCAGATAATGGGCCGGAAAGCGCCCCTGTGTCAAAGCCCGCGTGGTCTCAGCCGCGCGAACGGGCGGGCGTGCGGGGCTGGCGCGCGGGCATCGGCGCCAAGATCGAGGGCTCGCGCCGGGCAGGGCATTCGTTGCGCGGGCAGATGCGGCAGGCCGGGCCGACCAGCAGCGCATCGGCCGGCGCAGGCCCCTCGGCGGGCAGCAGCAGCATGTGCCCGCGCAGCAGGACCGGCCCGTCCAGCCCCAGAGGCTGGCTGCGCGTGGCGAAGCTGAGCGAGCGGAACAACCGCCCCTCGGGGGTGAGCACATGACGCGCGATCGCCGTCTGCGGCATCGCCAACGCCAGATAAAGCGGCCAGAGCGGGCAGGCATCGCCCGGTCGGGGCAGCGGAAAGCCGGGCGCGGCGCGGCGCAGGGTCAGCGCGCCGGAACCGTCGCAGATGACCAGACCTGCGCCCTCGTAGCCCGCAGGGCGCAGCATCGCCAGCCGCCGCATCACCAGATCCAGCGGCAGCCCCATATCGCCCGCCAGCAGCAGCGGATCGCGCGCCCGCGTGGCGTTCAGCACCGCCGCCAGCCGCGCATCGGGCAACTCGATCCGGTCGGCCAGCATCTCGCGCGCGATGCGCGAGGCAAGCGCCCGCGCCGCGTCCGAGGCCAGTTCGGGCGCGCTGTCGGGATCGCCCGCGCCGCCATCCAGCCAGGCCTCGACCTCTTCCTGCGGCGTCAGGGGCGTGCCCTCGGCCTCGAAACTGTCGACGTAACGGACCAGCTCCTGCGCGGTGACGGACAGGCGCTGGCTGTCCTCGGCCAGATTGGCATGGAAGCGCGCGCGCCATTCGGGGGCGATCTCGTCCTCCTCGACCAGGATCGAGGCGGTCGAGCGCAGCGATGTCACCGCCGACAGGACCTCGTGCAGCGCCGCCAGCAGATAGGGGTCATGCGTCATGCGGTCCGAAAGGTCGATCAACTGGCGCTCCATCGCAACGGCGCGGCGGCTCTGCGCCAGCAGCAACGCCGACCAGCCCGGAAAGCGGGCCAGAAATTCGGCCGCCTGATCCAGTTCGGGCGTCACCCCCTGCGAGGAAGGATGCGCCGCCGCCTCGCGCAGCGCCGCGATGCGCGCCTCTTCGCGGCCCTCGGACAACTCGTCGGGGGGCACCTGCAATTCGGCCGCAAGCTTGCCCAGCAATTCGGGCGTGACCGGGCGGCGGTTATGTTCGATCAGGTTCAGATAGGCGGGCGAGATGCCGACCGCGCGTGCGACCTCGGCCTGCCTGCGCGACAGGGCAAGCCGCCGCTCGCGGATGCGGGTTCCGGTCAGGACATGAAGGGCGCCACGTTCGGTCATGGCGGCATGAAACCCGCAAGGGACTGACGAGGCAAGCGGAATGAGCGGTCAGGGCGACAGGCCATGACGGCCCGCCAGATCGCAGAAGAATTGCCAGGCAACCCGGCCGGATCGTGCCCCGCGCGTAGCCTGCCACTCGATCGCCTCGGCCCGCAGCCTGTCGGGGTCGATGACCAGCCCCGCCGCCGCGCAATAGCCCTGGATCATCGCTAGATACTGGTCCTGATCGCAGGGATGGAAGCCCAGCCACAGCCCGAAGCGGTCCGACAGCGAGACCTTTTCCTCGACCGCCTCGCCGGGATGGATCGCGCTGGAACGTTCGTTGTCGATCATGTCGCGCGGCATCAGATGGCGCCGGTTCGACGTGGCATAAAAGATCACATTCGCCGGACGCCCGCTGATCCCCCCGTCCAGCACCGCCTTGAGCGATTTGTATTGCGCGTCATCATGGCCAAAGGACAGATCGTCCGCGAAAAGCAGGAAGCGGTGCCGAGGCGCCGCGCCCAGAACCGCCAGAAGCCGCCCGACCGAGGACAGGTCGTCGCGTGCGATCTCGACCAGGATCAGCGGCAGGCCCTGCGCCACGGCCTCGGCATGGACGGCCTTGACCAGCGAGGATTTTCCCATCCCCCGCGCGCCCCAGAGCAGCGCGTTGTTCGCGCCGTGCCCGCGCGCGAATTGCAGCGTGTTGGCGAGCAGCGTGTCGCGCGACCGGTCGATGCCGATCAGTTGCGTCAGGTCCACGCGGTCCACCCGCGCCACCGGCTCCAGCCGGTCGGGATCGGGATGCCAGACATAGGCATCCGCGCCCGTCAGGTCTGGCAGCGGCACCGGCGGGGGTGCCAGCCGCTCAAGCGCATCGGCGATGCGGTCCAGGGACGCGCGGCTCACGGCTCGTCCTCGACCCACAGGCCCTGCGCGCGCAATTCGGCCTCGCGGCGCCTCTCGATGCGGCGGACAAGCTGGATCGAGATCTCGTAAAGCCCGTAGACCACCGTGAACAGCACCACCTGAGAGATCACGTCCGGCGGCGTCGCCAGGGCCGCCAGGACCAGGATCGCCAGCACCGCGTAACGGCGCGCGCTGGCCAGACCCGCCGCCGACACCAGTCCCGCCCGGCCCATCAGCGTCAGCAGGACCGGCAACTGGAAGGACAGGCCGAAGGCCAGGATGAACTTGGTCGTCAGCGACAGGTATTCGTCGACCGATCCCTGAAACACGATGGCGGCCATGTTCGATGCGGTATCGGCAGCCGCCGCCGGATCGTCAGGCAGTTGCAGCGGCCCCTGCTGAAATCCGAGGAAGAACGCGTAAGCCATTGGCAGGATGATGTAATAGGCAAAGGCGGCGCCCATGAAGAACATCACTGGCGAGGCGATCAGGAACGGCAGAAAGGCCCGTTTCTCGTTGCGGTAGAGGCCCGGCGCCACGAAGCGCCACATCTGGTAGGCGATCACCGGGAAGGCCAGCACGAAGCCGCCCAGCAGCGAGATCCGGATGGCGACGAAGAAGCCTTCCTGAAGCTTCAGCAGGATCAGGCCGCATTCCTGGCTGCGATCCTCCAGCGCGGCGCAGATGGGGCGGGTCAGGAAGTTGTAGATCGGGTTCCAGACCGTGTAGCACAGCACCATCGCGGCGATGAACGCCACCAGCGACCAGATGATGCGGGTCCGAAGCTCGGCCAGATGCTCGATCAGCGGGGCAGAGCTGTCGTCGATATCGTCGTCCTGCGGGATCTTTGCGGCCAAGTCACTGGTCTTTCATGTCAGAGCGGCGCACGGCATGAAGCCGGCGCCCCTGAGGCTGCGGCGCGGGCGCGGGATCGCCCGCATCCGGTGCCTTGGCCTCGGCCGGGGCTGCTGGCGCAGGGGCAGGCGCCGCCGGATCAGGCTTCGGCGCGCTGTCCTGATGGCGGGCGGGGCGGCCCGGCTCCCATTTCTCGAAACGCTCGGTGGCGCGGTCCAGCGCATCAAGGCCGAGCGCCTTCTTCGAGGTCAGCGACTTGACGTCGCGCAGCGTTCCCGCCGCCTCGTCCAGCCCCGAACCCTTGGCCGCATCCTCCATGGCCGAGCTGAATTCGCGTGCCATGCCGCGCAGCTTGGCCGTGATCCGGCCAAGTGAATGAAACAGATGCGGCAGATCCTTGGGACCGACCACGATCAGCGCCACGATGCCGATCAAAAGCAGTTCGGTCCAGCCGATGTCCAGCATGGGACGCGCCTTTCGCGGATCAGTTGCGGTCGGTACCCTGCGTCGGGGTCGTCCCCGGCGTCACGTCGCGCGCGCGATCGCCCGGAACGGCGCCCGGCAGATCGCGGGTGGCTTCCTGCGAGGCGCTGTCGACCTCGTCAGAGCCGTCCTTGACGCCTTTCTTGAAGGCGGTGATGCCCTTGCCGACCTCGCCCATCAGCGACGAGATCTTGCCGCGCCCGAACAGCACCAGCACGACGACCGCGATCAGAAGAAGGCCGGGAAGGCCGATATTGTTCAACATGAGAAACTCCCTCTGCGGGCGGCCCGACCGCCCGCGCCCCAGATTTAGTTTCTCGCAACGCGGATTGCAAAGCCCTTTCCCGTGAGGCCGTGATGCCGACGCCTCCCCCGCCCCCTGCATCGGGATGCCTGCGCGTCCCGCCGCAGGCGCGGCGGCTTGGCACGGCGCGGCGAACGGGCGATAAGGGCGCATGGACATGGCCACCTACATCACCGCTTTCGTGACGCTTTTCGTGGTCATCGACCCCGTGGGGCTGGCACCGATCTTCATCGCGCTGACCCCCGACATGAGCGCGGCGGAACGTCGCCGCATCGGCCTGCGCGCGCTGGTCGTGGCGGCGATCCTGCTGATGCTCTTCGGCCTTGTGGGCGAGGCGATCCTGACCGGCATCGGCATCTCGCTGCCCGCCTTCCGAATCGCGGGCGGGCTGCTTCTGTTCCTGACGGCGCTGGACATGCTGTTCGAACGGCGCACCGAACGCCGCGAGGGTCAGGCCGAGGCCGACCCGCCCGGCCACGACCCTTCGGTCTTTCCGCTGGCCATGCCGCTTCTGGCCGGGCCTGGCGCGCTGGCCACAATGATCCTGCTGGTGGGCGAAGGCCGGGGCGTCGGCCATGTGGTGATGATCAACGTGATGATGCTGGCGGTCCTTGGCATCGCGATGCTGCTCTTCGTGCTGGCGACGCCGCTTGCGCGCGCACTCGGGCGCACCGGCACGATGGTCGTGACCCGGCTTCTGGGGATGCTGCTCGCGGCCCTGTCGGTCCAGTTCGTCATCGACGGGCTGATCGGGACGGGTCTGGTCTGATGGCGGGGGACGAGATCGCCCGGCTGGCCTATCTGACGCTGCTGCTGGTGGTGATCGGCGGGGCGATGCTCTTCGAGTTGTCGGGCCGGGGCGGCCGCGCGCTGCGCCAGCTGATCCTGTGGCTGGTGATCTTCGCGGGCCTCGCCGTCGCAGCCGATTGGTGGATGAGCCGCAACCAGCCGCAGCAGCAGGTCTTCGAGGGCAACCGGATCGAAGTCCCGGCCGGGCGCGGCGGCCATTTCCACATCCGCGCGCTTCTGAACGGGGTTGAGGTCGAGTTCGTCGTGGATACCGGCGCCACCAGCGTGGCGCTGGCACCGGACGATGCGCGCCGGATCGGACTGGACCCGGACCGGCTGACCTATACCGGCCTTGCCGTCACCGCGAACGGCCAGGTGCCGACCGCGCCCGTGACGATCCGCGAATTCGCCATCGGCGACATCGTCGACCGCGACGTGCGGGCGGTGGTGCTGAACAGCGATCTGGGCGTGTCGCTGCTGGGCATGTCCTATCTGCGCCGCTTCGCGCGCGTCAGTTTCGAGGGCAACCTGCTGGTGCTCGAGCGCTGATCACTCGCCCCAGGCTTCGACGAATTCGCGCCATTCGCGGGCGCCCATGCCGGAATTCTCCTGCGTCACGACCTGACCCGCAAGCCGCCGCCGCAGCGCCTCGGCGCCCTGCGCGGACAGGCTGACTGCATCCATCCGGTAATCGCGGAAGGCCGCAAAGGCCGCCGGCACCCAATCGGCCACGATCTCGCACATCAGGTCGGCATAGGCGCGGATCTCGTACTGGGCATGGGAATCGGCCCGAAGCCGCAGGAAATGCAGCAGGTTGTGCAGATCCACCTTCCAGTACCACTGGGTGTAGATGTTGGCGGGCAGGTTCATGCGCGCCAATTCGCGAGCGAGGCCCTGCTGGCCGTCCTGGCTCAGCATCGATTCGTAGTGATCGTAGCTGCGCATCGCATCCTCGCGCAGCAGATCGAGGACGCGCTGCGCCTCGGCGCCTTGCAGAACCTCGCCGCGGCCCTGGTTGTTCTGGGTGGATTGTGCGGCCAGATGCTCGGCGCGCGGGATGTAGAATTCGCGGTCGAGGATGGAATAGCGGGCCGAATATTCGTTCACATTCGCGGTGCGGTGGCGGATCCACTGGCGCGCCACGAAGACCGGCAGCTTGACGTGGAACTTGACCTCGCACATCTCGAACGGCGTCGAGTGCCAGTGCCGCATCAGGTAGCGGATCAGCCCCTCGTCGTTCTGGACCGAGCGCGTCCCCTTGCCGTAGCTGACGCGCGCCGCCTGACAGATCGCCGCATCGTCGCCCATATAGTCGATGACCCGGACGAAGCCGTGATCCAGAACCGGATGGGCGGTGTAAAGGCGCGCCTCCATCCCCGGCGACACCGCCCGCAGCGTCTGGCGCGGCGTGGCGCGTTCGGACTCGATCTCGGCCTGCTGTTCGGGGGTCAGGGGCATGGCAGAGGGTCCTCTCAGGCGATCGTGATGAACCGCCCTTCGGGCGGTCGCGGTGCCCTCGTCCTAAGTCAAGATGCGGTCTGCGGCAACCTCCGCGACAGGGTCGCCGGCAACCTCCGGGGGATGCTCCACGTTGAACCCGGCGCAGGGCCGTGGCAGCCTCTGCGCGCAAGAACAGGAGTCCCCATGAACATCCGCTATCTGCACACGATGGTCCGCGTGAAGGATCTGGACAAGACGATGGCCTTCTTCCGCCTGCTGGGCCTGGAAGAGACGCGCCGCATCGACAACGAGAAGGGCCGCTTCACGCTGGTCTTCATGGCGCCGCCGGGACAGCCGGAATGCCCGGTCGAACTGACCTACAACTGGGATGGCGACGAGGGTCTTCCCTCGGACAGCCGCCATTTCGGCCATCTGGCCTATCGCGTCGGCAACATCTACGAGATGTGCCAGCGGCTCATGGATGCGGGCGTCACGATCAACCGCCCGCCGCGCGACGGGCACATGGCCTTTGTCCGCAGCCCCGACAACGTCTCGATCGAATTGCTGCAGGAGGGCGACCACCTGCCCCCGCAAGAGCCTTGGGTCAGCATAGAAAATACCGGCCATTGGTGAACCCCGGTTTCCGGCGCGGCCCAAGGTCGCGCCGGACATGCCGTCAGTAGATGTAGCGGATCTGCTCGCTCCAGAAGCGTTCGATGCGGCGGGTCTGCATGTTCACCTCGTCAAGCGGCGGATCATCCAGCACCCCCGACATGGCCAGACCCTGTGCGTGGCGCAGAAAGAGCCGTCGCACGATCTCGCGGATGCGCTGGCCCTCGGCCGTCAGCCGCACGCGGACCGAGCGGCGGTCCAGATCGCAGCGCTCGTGATGGACATAGCCCATCGTTACCAGCTTCTTGAGATTGTAGCTGACATTCGAGCCCTGATACATCCCGCGGGACCGCAGCTCGCCCGCGCTGACCTCGGCCTCGCCCAGATTGTAGAGGATCATCGCCTGCACGGGGGTAAGGTCAGTCTGGCGCAGCCGCTCGAATTCGTCCTTGACGAGATCCAGCATCAGCCGGTGCATCCGTTCAAGCAGGCGCAACGCCTCGAGATAGGCCTCGGACGTGTCCGAGAGGGCCTCGTCCTGGGGCAGACCAAGGGAGGATCGCGGATCCTGCGGGGCTTGGGCAAGCATCTTTCGCCGTCCTGTCATGTTCGTCATGATCTGACGATGACAGCAAAAGCCGAATTGCCGGTTAATCGCTCATATTATTCCGCGCCCCAATACGAAGAATTTTAGTCAGCGGCGAAACGCGCTGCAGCATGCGCGGCGATCACGTCCAGCATGGGCTCCAGCACCGGATCGGGCTGGCTGCGCCCGGCCGGCGCCTCGGCCCCGATCCGCGCGGTTACCCACAGATAGAGATCCTGATCGTTTTCCGAAAGCAGGCGCTCGTAGAGGTCCAGTTCGGCGGCCTCCAGCCGGGCCAGCCGGTCATCCGCGAAATGGCCCAGAATCAGGTCCATCTCCTTCATGCCGCGGCGCCAGCTGCGCATGTGCAGCCGCTTCAGGCGATGTTCGGGCGATTCGGTGGCGGTGTCATCCATGGCTCAGTGCCTCTTGCAAACGATCTATGCGCCGCTCGGCCTCGGCCAGCAGCGCCCTCAGCGCCGCCAGTTCCTCGACCAGCGCCGCCTGTCGGGGGCTCTCTTGCGGCGGCTCGCCCTCGCCCGTCAACAGCCATTGCGCCGTGACACCCAGCCTTGCGGCGATCTGACCGATCAGCGGCGCGCCGGGTTCGGCCTGATCGACCTCCCATCCCGCCTGCGTTTCGGGCCGCACGCCCAGCTCGTCGGCCAGATCCTCGACGCTCAGGCCCGCAGCCTCTCGCGCGGCGGTCAGCCGATCGCCCAGGGTCGCCACGGTGTCGCCGTAGATGTCGCTGTCCATCCTGCCCATCCTTGCCCGTTCATCTTCATCAGCGTAAGCCCTGACGGGCATGATGACAAACACGAGGCCCGCCATGGCGATCCTGTCCGCCCGACTCGACCAGATCAAGCCCTCGCCCACCATCGCCATGACGACCCGCGCGGCCGAGTTGAAGGCCGAGGGGCGCGACATCATCGCCCTGTCGGCGGGCGAGCCCGATTTCGACACGCCCCAGACGATCCGCGACGCCGCGAAGGCCGCCATCGATGCGGGCCATACCCGCTATACGCCGGTGGATGGCACGGCCTCGCTGAAGCGCGCCATCGCGGCCAAGTTCGCGCGCGAGAACGGGCTGGATTACGCGCCCTCGCAGATCACGGTCGGGACCGGGGGCAAGCAGATCCTCTACAACGCGCTGATGGCGACGCTGGATCAGGGGGACGAGGTGATCATCCCGGCGCCCTACTGGGTCAGCTATCCCGACATGGTGCTGCTGGCGGGCGGCACTCCGGTCGTCGTCCCCTGCCCCGCCGATCAGGGATTTCGCCTGACGCCCGAGGCGCTGGAGGCCGCGATCACGCCGCACACGAAATGGCTGATCCTGAACTCGCCCTCGAACCCGTCGGGGGCCGGCTATGACCGGGAGGCGATGAAGGCCCTGACCGACGTGCTGCTGCGCCATCCCCAGGTCTGGGTGCTGGCCGACGACATCTATGAACATCTGGTCTTCGACGATTTCGAATTCTGCACCCCCGCCCAGATCGAGCCGCGCCTGACGGACCGGGTGCTGACCATGAACGGGGTCAGCAAGTCCTATGCGATGACCGGCTGGCGGATCGGCTATGGCGCGGGGCCGCAGGCGCTGATCAAGGCCATGGCGATGCTGCAATCGCAATCGACCAGCAATCCCTGCTCGGTCAGTCAATACGCCGCCGAGGCGGCATTGGAAGGGCCGCAGGAGTACATCCGCGACAGCCGCGCCGTGTTCCAGCGCCGCCGCGATCTGGTCGTCGCCGGGCTGAACGCCTGCCCCGGTCTGGACTGCCCGGTGCCGCAGGGGGCGTTCTACGTCTATCCCTCGATCGCGGGGCTGATCGGCACGGTTTCGCGCAGCGGGCGGCCCATCGACAGCGACGAGGATTTCGCCAATGCGCTGCTGGACGAGGAAGGCGTGGCGGTGGTCTTCGGCGCGGCTTTCGGCCTCAGCCCGCATTTCCGCGTCTCCTATGCGACCAGCGACGAACGCCTGACAGAGGCGGTGGCACGGATCCGCCGGTTCTGCGAAGGCTGCAACCCCGCCTGACCGGGCGCGTTGAGACGGGGCGAGCAGAAGCAAAAAGGAGAATCCCGATGCTGCCCCATAACGCGCTTGTCGTGGTGGCCGACGGCCATTCCGCCACCCTCTTTCGCAACCAGGCCCGCCACGGCATCGATCTGGCGGACCCTCGGCGCATCACGCCCGAAAGCCTTGCCGATCCGGCGACGACCCCGGAACTGGACGAAATCAACACCCCCCGCGACGAGGAAGAGGCCGCATTCGCGGTCGATCTGACGCGTCACCTGAACGGGCTGGTGCTGAAGAACAAGGTCGAGGACATCGTGATCGTCGCCGATCCCTCGACCCTTGGCGTGATGCGCAAGCATTACCACAAGGAGCTGCAGTTCCGACTGCGCCGCGAACTGGCCAAGACGCTGACCAATGCCGACAGCGCCGCCATCGCCGAGGCCCTGACCTGACAGGACCCGCCCTGCCGACACGAAAAAGGCGCCCCGCGGGGCGCCTTTCTCATGTCGGGATGCCGTTCCCGGTCGTGATCAGAAGATGCCGAACAGATACAGCAGGATGATCACGAAGAACGGCACACCCAGAAACCATGCCACAAGACCTTTCATCGCCCGTCTCCTTCGTCATTTATGCGTCGATCTGACAGGCGAACGTCTCAGGCGATCACAAGTTCCTGAACCGGTCGTCTCACAGCGCGGTCCAGCCGCCATCCACGCTGATCGTGGTGCCGGTGATCTGGGCGGCCGCGTCGCTGCACAGGAAGACGGCGGTGTCCCCAAGCTGGTCCGTGGTGGCGAAATCCTTCGAGGGCTGACGCTCCAGCAGGACCTTCTCGATCACCTCCTCGCGGCCCATGCCGTATTTCTCCATCGTGTCGGGGATCTGCGCCTCGACCAGCGGGGTCAGCACGTAGCCCGGACAGATCGCATTGGCGGTGATCGGCTCGCGCGCGGTTTCCAGACCCGTGACCTTGGTCAGCCCGACGATGCCGTGCTTGGCCGCGACATAGGCCGACTTGTAGGGGCTGGCCGTCAGCCCGTGGGCGCTGGCGATGTTGATCACCCGCCCCCAGCCCGCCGCGCGCATCATCGGCAGCGCCGCCGCCGTGGTGTGAAAGGCCGAGCTGAGGTTGATCGCGATGATCGCATCCCATTTCTCGGCCGGAAAATCCGGGATGGCGGCGACATGCTGGATGCCCGCATTGTTCACCAGGATGTCGCAGGCGCCCGCCTTTTCGACCAGGGCGCGGCATTGATCGCCCTTGGACATGTCGGCGGCGATATATCGGACGCTGACGCCGTGTTCGGCCGCCAGCTTTTCGGCCAGCGCGTGATCTTCGTCGCGGTCGGTGAAGCTGTTCAGCACCACATCGGCCCCGGCATGGGCCAGCCGCGTGGCCACGCCCAGCCCGATGCCGGAATTCGAGCCCGTCACGATGGCGGTCTTGCCCGTCAGGAATTTCTGAAACATCGGCTGCTCCTCGGTTGCCTGCCGCGAAACGCAAGGCGCCCTCCCGCCGGTTTCGCAGGCGCAGCATGGGCAAAAAAAAGCGCCCGCACAAGGCGGGCGCAAGTCATGAGGCAGGTTTCATACAGGCAAGAAACCTATCGAGCAGTGCGTTATTTATACGCGAGTGTTCGCCCGAGTCCAACAGAGTTCTTCCCCCCTTGGTTGACGCATCCTTTGCAAGGCTGTTGATATCGCCGGCAAAGAAAACGGAACGAGGCAGCGGGCGATGCGAATCTTCGGAATCCTTAACGAATGCGCGATCAGGGGTCTCGTTCCCGTGATCGCGGCCTTCGGAATCGGTGTTGCAGCAATGCCGCTGGCAAGCCTCGCCGAGCCGGCCCATGGCATTGCTATCTATGGAGAACCTGCCCTGCCCGAGGGCTTCGATCACCTGCCCTATGCGAATCCCGCGGCCCCTCGGGGGGGCACGATTCGCCTGGCCGAGCCGGGGGGATTCGACAGCCTCAAGCCCTGGGTGCTCAAGGGGAACGCGGCCTGGGGCGTCGGGGTGCATGTCGCCGAATCGCTGATGATGCGCTCCATCGACGAGCCCTTCACGCTGTATGGTCTTCTGGCCGAGACGGTCGAGACCGCGCCCGACCGGTCCTGGGTCGAATTCACGCTGCGCCCCGAGGCGCGCTTTTCGGATGGCAGCCCGGTCACCGTCGAAGACGTGATGTGGTCCTACGAGACGCTCGGAACGCAGGGCCATCCGCGCTATCATTCGGCATGGGCCAAGGTCGCCTCGATGGAGCAGACGGGCGAGCGCAGCATCCGCTTCACCTTCTCCGAGATCGACCGCGAACTGCCCCTGTTGATGGGGCTGCGCCCGATCCTGAAAAAGGCGCAATGGGAGGGCAAGGACTTCACCGACAGCAGCCTCGAGCCGCCCATCGGCTCGGGCGCCTATGTGATCGACCGCGTCGATCCGGGCCGCGTGATCACCTTCCGGCGCAATCCGGATTACTGGGGCAACGATCTTCCGGTGACGCAGGGCCTGCACAATTTCGACGTGATCCGCTATGACTACTTCGGAGACGCCAATGCCATGTTCGAGGCGTTCAAGGCGGGCGAGGTGACGGTCTGGCGCGAACTGAGCGCGCAGCGTTGGGCACAGGAATACAATTTCCCCCTGGTGACGCGGGGCGACGTGACGCTGTCCGAAATTCCGAACCAGCGTCCTTCGGGGATCGTCGGTCTGGTGATGAACACGCGCAATCCGATCTTTGACGATTGGCGGGTGCGTCAGGCGATGATCGAGATGTTCAACTTCCCCTTCATCAACCAGACGCTGAACGGCGGCGCGGACCCGCGCATCACGTCCTATTTCTCGAACTCGGTTCTGGGAATGGATCACGGCCCCGCCACGGGCCGCGTGGCCGAACTGCTGGAACCCTTTGCCGCCGAACTGCCGCCCGGCACGCTGGAAGGCTACAGCCTGCCCGAGGGCAGCGACCGCGCCATGGACCGGGGCGCCGTGCGCCGCGCCTTGGCACTGATGGAGGAGGCCGGCTGGACCGTGCAGGACGGCCAGATGCGCAACGCGGCGGGCCAGCCCTTCGCCTTCGAGATCCTGCTGAACCAGTCGGGCACCGCCATGCGGACCTCGTCCGAGACGCAGCAGATCGTTAACATCTATGTCGAGGCCCTGCGCCCGCTTGGCATCACGCCCCGCGTGACGCTGCTGGATTCCGCGCAATATGTCGAGCGGACGAACAATTACCAGTTCGACATGGCCTGGTATGAGCGCGGCCTGTCGCTGTCCCCGGGCAACGAGCAGCGGCTCTACTGGGGATCGCAGGGCGTGACCGAACCCGGCACGCGCAACTGGATGGGCATGTCCAGCCCCGCCGCCGAGGCGATGATCGACCGGATGGTCCAAGCCGAAGATGCCGAAGAGTTCACGGCCTCGGTCCAGGCGCTGGACCGGATCCTGATGGCGGGGCGCTACGTTATTCCGGTCAGCTTTTCGCCCATCTCGCGTCTGGCACATGCCTCGGACCTGAAATATCCTGAGAGAACGCCCATTTACGGTGACTGGCCGGGCTTCATGCCCGAAACGTGGTGGCAGGAGGCGAACTGATGCGGATCATTTTGGTTACGGTGATAGCCTGTGCCATACTGGCCGGGTGCAACACAGTCGCCGGTGTCGGCGAGGACATCACCGGGGTTGCGCGTTGGGTTCAGGGCGGCATCCCCGCAGGAGGATATTGATGAAATGGCATCATGTGGCCGCGAACTGGCCTGCATTCTACGAAGCGATCCTGGACAAATGGCCCGAGGCCGACGAAGCCGACCTTGACGAGATCGACGGCGACCAGCGCGCCTTCATCGCCTATCTGGCCGAGGCGACCGGCCAGGAGATCGAGGAAATCCGCGAGGAGCTGCGGGACTGGCTCACCGGGGAAATCCCCTCGGACGTGGTCATGGACCCGATCCACGACAATCACTCGATCACGCTCAGCGCGAAATACGTCAACGAGGGCGAGGACGAATTCGCCGATGACGCGGCTTTCGGTGACGACAAGGAAGACGAGGAATGAACCGCCAGCCCGCCGCGGCCCGGCCTCAGCCGGGCGTGGCGGGTCCGGCCAGCGCCGACAATTTCGTCAGGCGCCGCGCCAGCAGGACGTAGATCACTGCATAAAGCCCCGCCACGACCAGCCCGACCCACTGGATCTCGAACGGGGTGAAGACATAGGCCGCGACCAGCGTCGCCTGCAGCACGGCATGGACCGGGTAATAGCGCCCGCCCAGCCTTTCGCGCGTCCAGCCCAGATTGGCCGAGTAAAGCCGGATCAGGCTGTCGAGCGAGTTGATCACGAAAACCACGCCGACGGTGATCATGAACCAGTTCAGCCAGGTCGGGATCACGATCTGGTTCGCGTGATAGACGTAAAGCACCGAGAACCACAGCCCCAAGGGCAGTGCGGGCAGCGCCACCATCGCCAGCGCCAGTTGCCAGACCGGCAGCCCGCCCACGAACCGCGCTACGAACTGTCCGATCATGATCGACCAGGCGAACCACCAGAACAGGTAGAATTCGTGGTAATCTCCGATGGGCGTCGCAAAGCGCGGCAGATGGCGGAAGTAATCGCCCAGCATCGCGACGCTGCCGAAGAAATCGCCCAGGCCCACCCGGCTGTAGACGAAGGCGATCATCGCCAGCGCGGTGAAGGCCAGCACCCCAAAGCCGTAGCTGGACACGATGGCCAGCCATTTCATCACACGCATGTCGCCGCTGGAGACGACCGAGGTCGCGATCACGACCAGAACCAGCGCCCAGATCACGCCCTGCGGCAGGTCGGGCGCGTAACCCGGCAGGTTGATCATGAACAGATAGCAGGTGAAGGAGCAGGTCGCGATGATCGTCAGGTTGTAGACCAGCTTGATCGCCGGGATCTCGAACAGCCGCAGGCGCGGCTCGATGGCGACAAAGTAGAAGGTCGTGACGAAATACATCAGCCAGACCAGCGGACCCCACATCCCGAACTCGATCGCCAGCGCATTGGTGAAGCCAAAGGCGGGATCGGTCTCGTAGATCGGAAACTCGTTCAGCGGCAGCATCACCAGACCCATATCCAGCCCCGCCGTGAACAGCAGTGCGATCAGCGTGAACAGCCCGACCGGACTCTCGCCGCGGCATTTCAGCCGCGGATAGCGCAGCAGCACGAAAAGGGCGCAGCCAAGCACGCTGAGATAGGCCAGGGTGATGATGGGTGTCATGGATCGTCCTCGTGCCGGGATACGCCTCGCGTCTTCAGGGGACCGGCTCGCAGCCGCGCAGCCCTGCCCGGCCCCGCAGGCGCAGGGTCGGTGGCCGCCGGATCGTCGCCGGCGCGACCCCATGGGCCGCTGATCAGGATGTTCCCGCCAGACTGACGTATATTGATTGTTGCGTCAATCAAGATTCCGTCATGTCTGACGGTTGAGATCGCGGCGCGCTTCTGTCAAAGGCAGTCGGGACAAGATCAGCGCGACCGGGCCGCCATGACCACAACGATGAAACTTGCAGCAGGCAGCATCCTGCTGGGCGTCGCCGTCCTTGCGCTCAAGACGCTGGCCTGGTGGCTGACCGGCTCGGTGGCGCTCTTGTCGGATGCGCTGGAAAGCATCGTGAACGTTGCGGCGGCGATCGCCGCGCTGGTGGCGATCGGCGTGGCGCAGCGCCCGGCCGATCAGGGCCATCCCTATGGCCACCACAAGGCCGAATTCATCAGCGCGGTGATTGAGGGCGTGCTGATCATCCTGGCGGCGCTGCTGATCCTGCATCAGGCCTGGGCGGCGCTGCAATCGCCGCGCCCGCTGGAACAGCCGGGCCTGGGGCTGGCGATCAACGCCTTCGCCTCGGTCCTGAACGGCCTGTGGTGCTGGGTCCTGATCCGCGAAGGGCGGCGGCGGCGCTCGCCTGCCCTTGTGGCGGATGGCAAGCATCTGATGACCGACGTGATCTCGTCCATGGGCGTCTTGGCGGGGATCGGGCTGGCGCTGGCGACGGGCTGGATGATCCTTGACCCGATCCTTGCCATGCTGGTCGGCGTCAACATCCTGTGGTCCGGCTGGAAGGTCGTGACAGCCTCGCTGTCGGGCCTGATGGACGAGGCCGTGTCGGACCGTGCCCTGTCCGAGATCCGCCAGATCATCTCGGACCGTGCCGAGGGCGCAATCGAGGCCCATGACCTGCGCACCCGCCATGCGGGCCGCGCGACCTTCATCGACTTTCACCTGGTCGTGGATGGCCAGACCACGGTGGCCGAGGCGCATGACATCTGCGACCGGATCGAGGCCGCGCTGAAGGAATATCTGCCCGACGCCCAGATCACCATTCATGTCGAGCCCGAACACAAGGCCAAGCATTCGGGCGTTCTGGTGATCTGACGCGCTTCAGGCGGCCAGCCGCACCCAGACCGGGACGTGGTCGCTTGGCTTCTCGCCCGCGCGGACCTCGCGCTCGACCCCGGCATCGACCATCAGATCGGCGGCTTGCGGCGACAGCAGCAGATGATCGATGCGGATGCCGTCATCGCGGTTCCACGCCCCCGCCTGATAATCCCAGAAGGTGAAGGGCCCGCGCGTTCCCCAAGGGTCGCGGATGCGGACGGCATCTGTCCAGCCCTGATGCAGGATGGCGCGGAAGGCCGCGCGGCTTTCCGGGCGGAACAGCGCATCGTCAAGCCAGTTCTGCGGATTGGCCACATCGCGCGCTTCGGGGATGATGTTGTAATCGCCCAGCATCACCACCGGCATTTCCAGCGCCAGCAATTCCGCGGCGCGCAGGCGCAGGCGTTCCATCCAGGCCAGCTTGTAATCGTATTTCGGCCCCGGCGCGGGGTTGCCGTTGGGCAGGTAGAGCCCCGCGATCCGCACGGATTGCGCGCCGGTCACGGTCGCCTCGATATAGCGGGCCTGTTCGTCGGCATCATCGCCGGCCAAGCCGCGCGTCACGTCCTCCAGCGGCAGCAGCGACAGGATCGCCACGCCGTTGAAGCCCTTTTGCCCATGCGTCTCGACCTGCCAGCCCAGATCCTCGAAATGGGCGCGGGGGAAGGCCTCGTCCACCGACTTGATTTCCTGAAGCACGACCAGATCGGCATCGGTCTGGCCCAGCCAAGCGGTCAGGGCCTCGATCCGGGCCTTTACGCCATTGATGTTGAAGCTTGCGATTTTCATGGCGCGACCATGCGTCCGGCCATCCCGCTTGGCAAGCCCGCTTACATCGAGAAGGACGTGCCGCAGCCGCAGCTGCTGGAGGCGTTGGGGTTCTCGATCACGAAACGCGCGCCGATCAGTTCCTCGGAGAAATCGATCACCGCGCCTGCCAGAAAGGGCAGCGAGACCGGATCGACCAGCACCTGCTGGCCCGCGCCCTCCAGCACCAGATCGTCGGGGGCGGGCTGGTCCAGACGGATGTCATACTGGAACCCCGAACACCCCCCGCCCAAGACCGCGACCCGCAGGGGCTGCGGCTCCTTGCCGGCATTGATCTGGGCCAGGCGCTCAAAGGCGCGTTCGGTGACTTTCGGCGGCAGGTTCATGGGGCGTTCCGGTTTTCGACCTCTGCTGCGAAATATAGGGTTGGCGCGCACGTCCCGCAAGGAAGCCCCACGCCCATGACCGCCCTCGCGCCCTATGCCTGCCAGCCCGATCAGAGCCGCGGACGGCTGTTTCCCGAAAAGCTGTCCACCTTCCGCTCGCCCTGGCAGCGGGATCGGGACAGGATCATCCATTCCTCGGCCTTTCGGCGGCTCAAGCACAAGACGCAGGTCTTCGTCGAACATGATGGCGAGGCATGGCGCGGTGACTATTTCCGCACCCGCCTGACCCACACGATCGAGGTCGCGCAGGTCGCCCGCACCATCGCCGGCGCGCTTGGCCTGAACACCGATCTGGCCGAGACCGTGGCCCTGGCCCATGATCTGGGCCACCCGCCCTTTGGCCATACCGGTGAGGATGCGCTGGCCGTTCTGATGGAACCCTATGGCGGCTTCGACCACAACGCCCAGGCGCTGCGGATCATCACCCGGCTCGAACGGCATTACGCCGATTACGACGGGCTGAACCTGACCTGGGAATCGCTGGAGGGCATCGCCAAGCATAACGGCCCGGTGACCGGTCCCCTGCCCTATGCCCTGGCCGAGGTGAACACCGCCTGGGATCTGGAACTGCACAGCAATGCCAGCGCCGAGGCGCAGGTCGCCGCCGTGGCCGACGACGTGGCCTATAACCACCACGACCTGCATGACGGGCTACGCGCAGAATTGTTCACCGAGGCCGAACTGTCGGAACTGCCCGTGATCGGCCCCGCCTTCGCCGAGGTGGACGCCCTCTATCCCGGCCTCGACCCGACGCGCCGCCGCTACGAGGCCCTGCGCCGCGTCTTCGGCGTCATGGTCGAGGATGTGATCGCGGTGGCCCAGAACCGCCTCGCCGGCCTTCAACCCCGCCATGTGGACGAGATCCGCGCGATGGACGGGCCGATCATCCGCTTCTCGAAGCCGCTCTACCAGAACATCAAGGCGATCAAGTCCTTCCTGTTCCAGCGCATGTATCGCGCGCCTTCGGTGGTGGTGGAACGCGAATCGGTGACGCGGATGGTGAACGACCTCTTCCCCCATTACCTCGCGCATCCCGAGGCGATGCCCGACCAGTGGCACCAGACCGCCCGCGCCCTGAACGACGAGACCGAGCGCGCGCGCCTGGTGCTGGATTACGTCTCGGGCATGACCGACCGCTATGCCATCGCGGAACATCAGCGGTTGTTTCGCCGCTGACCCTTCCGGAACTTTCACCACCCCCCTGGTGTTGAGGCGCGCAGATACGGCGGCCGGACCGCCGGTCCCGGCGTGCCTCAGGGCGCGAAGCGGCTGGCATCGGCCCCTCAACACGAAGGGAGCAGGACATGATCACCCGCAGCGGTTCGGCGAAATGGCAAGGCGGTCTCAAGGGCGGCAAGGGCACGGTCTCGACCGCGTCGGGCGCGCTGGACGGGCTGGCCTATGGCTTCGGCACCCGGTTCGAGAACGGTCCCGGCACCAATCCCGAGGAACTGGTCGGCGCCGCCCATGCCTCGTGCTTCTCGATGGCGCTGGCGATGATGCTGGAACAGGCCGGCGTCACCGGGGTCGAGATCGAGACGCGATCGGACATCTCGCTCGACCGAGAGGGCGAGGGCTTCGCGGTCAAGAAGGCGCATCTGACCACCACGATCCGGGGCGATGGCGATCCCGAAACGCTGCGCGAGACGGCGGAAAAGGCCAAGGCGGGCTGCCCCATCAGCAAGCTGCTGAACGCCGAGATCACGATGGAGGTCCGTCTGGGCTGACCGGCGCTTTTTGCCATTTGACATCGGGCGGGCGCGCATGTGGAGATGGGCCATTGAACCCGCCGCATCAGAGGCTGCCCGATGTTTCCCTCACCCTTGCGTCTGTCCGCCTGCCTTGGCCTTGCCGTCATGGCGCTGCCCTTGGGCGCCGCCGCGCAGGATTGCCCGAACTGGCGGCTTTTCGCCCCCAAGACGATCGAAGCCAGCGCCGACAGCCTGTTCCAGCGTTACCAGACCCCGCTGGTGGCGGGGGGGTCGGTCAATCTGACCTCGTGCCTCGAGATGCCGGGCATCGGCTATGTTCAGGAAGCACCCGATCTCAGCGTCGAATATGACGGCCAGGGCGACCGCAGGCTGCTGGACATTCGGGTTCAGGCCGATTGCGACACGACCCTGCTGGTGAACCTGCCCGACGAGCAATATGTCTATTCCGACGATGAGGACGGGCTGAACCCGATCATCCGCATCGCCGCCGCGCCAAGCGGGCTCTACGACATCTGGGTCGGCACGATCGAGCCCGCGAATTGCGCCGCCATCCTGATGATCGAGACCTTCGACGAAAGCTGAGACGGGTTCAGACCATCATCTCCTTGGTCGCGGTCAATTTCAGGTCGGGATGGTCGCGGCCGATCCGGTCGATGTCCCATTGGAGGCGGGTCAGATAGACCAGATCGCCGTCATGGTCATGCGCCAGATGGCCCTTGTTGGCATTGGCGAAGGCATCGACCTTGTCCGTGGGGCCGCTGACCCACCGGGCGCTGGTGAACTGGCTGCCCTCGAAGCGAACGGGGATGCCGTATTCCAGCTCGATCCGGCTGGCCAGCACCTCGAATTGCAGCGCGCCGACGACCCCGACAATGAAGCCCGAGCCGATGGCCGGCTTGAAGACCTTGGCCGCGCCTTCTTCTGCGAACTGCATCAGCGCCTTTTCCAGGTGCTTGGCTTTCATCGGATCGGTCGCGCGCACGGTCTGCAGGAGTTCCGGCGCAAAGGACGGGATGCCGGTGAAGCGCAGGGCCTCGCCCTCGGTCAGCGCGTCGCCGATGCGCAGCTGGCCGTGGTTGGGGATGCCGATGATGTCGCCCGCCCAGGCCTCCTCGGCCAGTTCGCGGTCGGCGGCGAGGAACAGGACCGGGTTGGTGACCGCCATCGGCTTCTTCGACCGCACGTGGGTCAGCTTCATCCCGCGCTCGAAATGACCCGAGGCCAGGCGCACGAAGGCCACCCGGTCACGGTGCTTGGGGTCCATGTTGGCCTGCACCTTGAAGACGAAGCCGGTCACGGGCGTCTCTTCGGGGCTGATCTGGCGCCCGGCGGCGTTCTGCGGCTGGGGCGGAGGCCCGTATTCGCTGATCCCGCGCATCAATTCGCGCACGCCGAAGCTGTTGATCGCGCTGCCGAACCAGATCGGCGTCATGTGGCCTTCCAGAAAGGACTGCCGGTCGAAGGCGGGCAGCAATTCGCGCGCCATCTCGATCTCTTCGCGCAGCTTGGCCAGCAGGTCGGCGGGCACGTGAGCGGCCAGCCTGGGATCGTCCAGCCCCTCGATGGCGATGCTTTCGGCGACCTTGTTGCGGTCGGCGCGGTCCATCAGTTCCAGCCGGTCGCGCAGCATGTCGTAGCAGCCGATGAAGTCGCGGCCCACCCCGATGGGCCAGCTTGCAGGCGCCACGTCGATGGCCAGGTTCTCCTGGATCTCGTCGATGATCTCGAACGTGTCCCGGCTTTCGCGGTCCATCTTGTTGCAGAAGGTCAGGATCGGCAGGTCGCGCAGGCGGCAGACCTCGAACAGCTTGCGGGTCTGCGATTCGACGCCCTTGGCACCGTCGATGACCATGATCGCCGCATCCACCGCCGTCAGCGTGCGATAGGTATCCTCGGAAAAGTCGCTGTGGCCCGGCGTATCGACCAGGTTGAAGCGATATGCGTCAAAATCGAACGACATCGCCGAGGCCGAGACCGAGATGCCGCGATCCTGTTCCATCTTCATGAAGTCCGACCGGGTGCGCCGCGCCTCGCCCTTGGCGCGCACCTGACCGGCCATCTGGATGGCGCCGCCATACAGCAGGAATTTCTCGGTCAGCGTGGTCTTGCCGGCATCGGGATGCGAGATGATCGCAAAGGTCCGGCGGCGGGCGATTTCGGGCGGAAGTTCGGGGCGGTTGCTCATGAGGGGCGCTTTACCGCGCCCGCAAGCGCAAGGCAATCGGCGCCTTGGGCGCTGAACTGGCTCGTTCTGTCACTACCTTGCGCTTGCCGGGATGCGGGGCCGGGACAAATCTTGTCACGGGCTTCGGTGGCGGGATGATGGAACAGGGTCTGGAACAGGTGATGCGGCTTCTCGGCCATCGTGCGGTCGAATGGATGCGCCAGTCGGTGATGGCGCTTCCCGATCCGTTGCCTGCCGACGATCCCGCGACGGATGCGCTGGCCAAGGCCGCGATCATCGGCCCGATCCTCGGGGCGCTGACGGGACGACCCTCGCCGGTCGAGGTTCTGGCCCGCCGCCGCCTCTGCCCGGACACTGTCCGCTGCGCGGCGCTTGACCATCTGTCCGGGCCGGGGTCGCGGGCGCGGTTGATCCTGGCCGCACGGCTGGTCGCGCCCGAGGATGCCGCCTGTCGGCTGGCGCAGGCCGATCTGGCGCATGACGAGGCCCGGCCAGCGGCGCTGCGCCTGATGCTGGGCGCAAGCCCGCCCCCGGATGCCGAGACGATGCTGCTGGCGCCCCTGCCCCCGGTGATCGATCGCGCCAGCCTGTCGGCGCGCCTGCGCCTTCTGCTGGCATGGTGGCGGCAGGCCGGAGGTCCGCCCCGCCTGTCATCGCCCGGCCGGCACGGCGATCTGCTGCGCGCGCTGCGGGACTGGGCAGGCCTCGCGCGTCAGATGGGCGACACGCAGCTTCTGGCCGAGGCGGTCTGCGGCCTGTTGCTGGTCGATCCGCATCATGACGTGGCCGACATGCTGACCCGGATCATGGACCTGCAGGGCCCGGACGGCGCCTTTCCCGCACGCCTGCGCCGCCCTGAGACGCCCACCCCTCTGGCCGAGGGGATCGGCCCGACCCTGTCGACGCTGCTTGCCTTTCAGCTGACAAGGCCCGGCCGCCGCATCGCGCCCGCAGCCCTGCCCGAGCGGGCGATCACGGGCGCGGTGCTGGAACTGGCCGCCGCGATGGCGCAGCGGATCGAGACCGAAGACCTGGACCCACGGGCGCGGCTTCTGGGGCAGGTTCTGCTGATGCGCGCGACCGGGCGCAACCATCTGGCAGACATGGGCACGGACTTGGTGTTGCCCGACAGGGCGCTGGTGGGACGGCTGGCCTCGATCGTCTTCGGCGATCCGGTCGCGGCGCTGGCGCTGCGGCGGCATCTCGGCTGGCGGCAGCCCGCACGGCTGGTCACGCCGGAACTGGCCTGGCTGAGCGGTGCGCCGGTGCGGCAGACGGGGCGGCTGCCTGCAGATGACGGCGCGATCTGGATGCGTGCGGTGCGGCAGGGCGACGGCCCGGCCTTCATGGCGCTGATCGCGCAGGCGCGGCGCCATGGCGCCCTGCCCGATCCCTGCACCCATGGCCTTGCCCGCAGGCTCGCAGGCACCGCCCTGGCCCAAGGCTGCCGGTCGGACGCGTCCTTCACGCAGCTTGCCGCGGCGCTGGAGCGCGTGATCCTGCTGGCAACGGTCTTTGACCAGCCGCCGGCCCCGGCCATGGTGGCCTAGAACAGGCCCTCGACCTGTCCGTCCTCGTCCAGCCGGATCGACAAGGCCGCCGGAACGCGGGGCAGGCCCGGCATGGTCATGATCTGGCCGCAGATCGCCACGACGAAGCCCGCGCCCGCATTCAGCCGCACCTCGCGCACCGGGACCACATGCCCCTCGGGCGCGCCGCGCAGCCCCGGATCGGTCGAGAAGCTGTATTGCGTCTTGGCGATGCAGACCGGCATCGGCCCGTGGCCCGCAGCCTCCCATGCGGCAAGCTGCTCGCGGATGCCCGGTGCGGCCTCGACCCGCGCGGCGCGATAGATGCGGGTGCAGACCGTCTCGATCTTGTCCCAGAGCGGCATGTCATCGGCATAAAGCGGGCGAAGCGCGGCACCGCCCTCGGCCAGCGCGACAACCGCGCGAGCCAGATCCTCGGCCCCTGCACCGCCCATCGCCCAATGCCGCGCCGGAACGGCCTGCACGCCGTGGCTGGCGCAGTAATCCTGAAGGGCGGCGATCTCGGCGGGGCTGTCGCCGTCGAAATGGTTCAGCGCCACGACCACGGGCAGGCCGAACTGGGCAAGGTTCTCGAGATGCCGCCCCAGATTGGCGCAGCCGCGCGTCACCGCGCTGACGTCCTCCTGCGCCAGATCGGCCTTTGCGACGCCGCCATTCATCTTCAGCGCCCGGATCGTGGCCACAAGCACCGCCGCCGAAGGGCTCAGCCCGCCCAGCCGGCACTTGATGCTGAGAAATTTCTCGGCCCCCAGATCTGCGCCAAAGCCCGCCTCGGTCACGACATAGTCGGACAGGCGCAAGGCCGCGCGGGTCGCGATCAGGCTGTTGCAGCCATGCGCGATGTTGGCGAAGGGCCCGCCGTGGACCAAGGCGGGATTGTTCTCCAGCGTCTGCACCAGATTGGGCTGCAACGCGTCCTTCAGCAGGACCGTCATCGCCCCGTCCGCGCCCAGATCGCGCGCGGTCACAGGCCTGCGGTCCATATCCTCGGCCACGACGATCCGGCCAAGGCGGTCGTTCAGTTCGGCCAGATCGCGGGCCAGGCACAGGATTGCCATCACCTCGGAGGCGACGGTGATGTCAAAGCCCGTCTGGCGCGCAAAGCCGTTCGCCGGCCCGCCCAGACCCACCGCGATGTCGCGCAGCGCGCGGTCGTTCATGTCCATCACCCGCCGCCATGTGACGCGGCGCGTGTCGATCCTGAGCGCGTTGCCCCAGTGGATGTGGTTGTCGATCATCGCGGCCAGCAGGTTATGGGCCGAGGTGATGGCGTGGAAATCGCCGGTGAAATGAAGGTTCATCTCCTCCATCGGGACGACCTGCGCGAAGCCGCCACCAGCGGCCCCGCCCTTCATGCCGAAATTGGGGCCAAGGCTTGCCTCGCGGATGCAGATCGTGGCGCGCTTGCCGATCCGGTTCAGCGCATCGCCCAGCCCCACGGTGGTGGTCGTCTTCCCCTCGCCCGCAGGGGTCGGGTTGATCGCCGTGACAAGGATCAGCCGCCCCTCGGGGCGCCCGCTCAGCACGGCCAGCGCGTCATGGGTGATCTTGGCCTTGTCGTGGCCATAGGGCAGGATCTGATCGCCGCCAAGGCCAAGCCCGGCGGCGATCTGGGAGATGGGGCGCTTGCGCGCGGCGCGGGCGATCTGGATGTCGGACTGCATGGCGCCCAGCTTCACCAGCCGCCCGCCGCTGTCAACGAACGACCAGCACCGAGACGGGCGAGTGGCGCACCACGGCGTTCACGTCGCGGCTGACCAGGATACTGCGCAGCTCATCGGGTTTGGGGCTGGCCATGACGATCAGGTCGGCGCCGAACTTCTTCGCCGATTTCAGGATCGTTTCGGCCACGTGCCCATGCCCGACATGGATCCGGACCCGGTCATTGTCGGGCAGGTTCTCGCTTGCGAAGCGGTCCAGATCGTCCTTCATCGTCTGCAGGATACGCGCCTCGTAGCCCTTTGGCAGAAAGGTCGCCACCATCGAGCTGCCGAAATCGTGGACGATCCCCAGCAGATGGATCACCCCCGTCTCGCCCGCCAGCCGGATCGCGGCAGGCAGGGCGGTCTCCCATGTCTCGGGATGTTGCAGGTCGATGGGCAGAAGGATGCTCTCATGCATGTCGCATCTCCTTGTCGCGGCCCGGCTCCGGGGCCGGCAGGCGGCGGCGCTGCAGCCAGATCACGACGCCCAGCAGCAGGAAGGCAGGGATATAGGCCCAATAGCGCGAGGGCGCCTCGACCGGGGCCTCGACCGTCAGGATGGTCTGATCCCAGTCCAGCCCCGCCGATTGCGCCGGGCTGCCAAAGGCCACGTTGTCGATCATCAGCCGGTCGCCGTCCTGGATCAGGTCGATCCCGGCGGCTTCCAGCCTCTCCTCGCCGGTCTCTCCGGCGGGGACGGGCAGGATCGCCACGAACTCGACAGGGCTTCCGATATCGTTCAGCCCCGCGATCCGCAGGCGCAGCCCGTCGCCGGGCGCGCTGTCCTCGAGCGCCTGCACGAATTCGGTGCCGGGCCGTTCCTCGAAGGGCGGATAGACGTAGCTCCAGAAGAAGCCCGGACGGAAGATCGTGAAGGCGATCAACAGCAGCAGCGCCGATTCCCAGATCCGGTTGCGCACAAGGAACCAGCCCTGCGTCGCGGCGGCAAAGAGCAGCATCGCGATGGTCGCCGTGACGAAGACGAAAATGCCCATGATCCATCCGACATCGATCAGCAGAAGGTCGGTGTTGAAGATGAACAGGAACGGCAGCGCCGCGGTGCGCAGGCTGTAGAAGAACGCCACGACCCCGGTGCGGATCGGATCGCCGCCCGACACCGCCGCCGCCGCGAACGAGGCCAGACCGACAGGCGGCGTCACGTCCGCCATGATGCCGAAGTAGAACACGAACAGATGCACCGCGATCAGCGGCACGATCAGCCCGTTCTGCTGGCCAAGCGTCACGATCACCGGCGCCAGCAGCGCCGAGACGACGATGTAGTTCGCCGTGGTCGGCAGGCCCATCCCCAGGATCAGGGACAGCACGGCCGTCAGAAGCAGGATCAGCATCAGGTTGCCGCCCGACAGCAGCTCGACCACATCGGCCAGCGCGGCGCCGACGCCGGTCTGGCTGACGACGCCCACAATGATGCCCGCCGTCGCGGTGGCGATGCCGATGCCGATCATGTTCCGCGCGCCCGAGATCAGCCCGTCCACCAGTTCGTCAAAGCCCTGGCGGATGCGGGCCGGCACGGCGCTTTCGCCGCGCAGAACCGCCATCAGCGGGCGCTGCGTCAACAGGATGAAGATCATGAAGGCCGTCGCCCAGAAGGCCGACAGGCCCGGCGACAGGCGGTCCACCATCAGCGACCAGACCAGCACGACGACCGGCAGGATGTAGTGCAGCCCCGACCGCACCGTCGGCCCCGGCAAGGGCAGCGCGGTGACGGGCGCGTTCGGATCGTCCAGTTCCAGCGGCTTCTCGCGCGAGGCGATCCACATCAGCCCGACATAGGCCGCCGTCAGCAGGCCGAAGATGACATAGCCCGCATTGGCGCCAAAGACCGGCCTGATCCAGCCCATCGTGTAATAGACGACCAGCGACAGCGCGCAGATGCCGGCGATGATGAAGGCCGCGACCAGCAGGCGACGCAGGATCGGAGGCGGCTCATAGGCGCGCGGCAGGCCCTTCATCCCGGCCTTCATCGCCTCCAGATGGACGATGTAGACCAGCGCGATGTAGCTGATCGTGGCGGGCAGGAAGGCGTGCTTGACGACCTCGAAATAGGGGATGCCGACATATTCGACCATCAGGAAGGCGGCCGCGCCCATGACGGGCGGCATGATCTGGCCGTTGACCGAGGATGCGACCTCGACCGCGCCGGCCTTTTCGGGCGAGAAGCCCACGCGCTTCATCAGGGGGATGGTGAAGGTGCCGGTCGTCACCACGTTGGCGATGCTGGACCCGGAAATCAGGCCCGTCATGCCGCTGCTGACCACCGCCGCCTTGGCCGGGCCGCCGCGCAGGTGCCCCATCAGCGAAAAGGCGACCTGGATGAAGTAGTTCCCGGCCCCCGCCTTGTCCAGAAGCGCGCCGAACAGCACGAACAGAAAGACGAAGCTGGTCGAGACGCCAAGCGCGATGCCAAAGACGCCCTCGGTCGTGACCCATTGGTGATTGGCAACCTCGGACAGCGAATTGCCCCGATGCGCGATGATCGAGGGCATGTAGGGCCCGAGGAAGGTATAGACCAGAAACACCGTCGCAACGATCATCAGCGCAGGGCCAAGGCTGCGGCGCGCGGCCTCGAGCAGCAGCATGATGCCGATGACGGCGACAAGCAGGTCGGTCTGGATCGGAGCGCCGACACGGCGGCCCAACGCGTCGCTGTAGACAAAGACGTAAAGCGCAGCCCCCGCCGCGACCAGCGCCAGCGCCCATTCCCAGACCGGCACCCGGTTCTTTGGGCTGCCCAGCAGGATCGCCGCGATGACGCCCGCCCCGGTCAGCCCGATCCACCACGCCGGAAAGCTGGCAGGCGCGCCATAGATGAACAGCCCCGACAGCACGATCGGTGCCAGGATGCCCAGCCCAAGCTGGATGGGCGAACGCTCGGCCGGATAGGCCATGAAGGCCAGGAACAGCGCAAAGGCCAGATGCACCGCACGGGCATCGGTCGCGCTGATGATGCCGAAATTCAGCATGAAGGGCAGCGGAGAGGCGATCCACAGCTGGAACAGCGACCAGCACAGCGCCACGCCCAGGATCAGCTTGCCGACCAGTCCGGGCGGCGTGCGCGCGCCCGTATCGCTGGAGGCGACCAGCTCGTCCAGCTCGTCCTGGCTCAGCGCGCCGCGACCCGCGGCCCCTGTCTCGACGGCGGCGGCCTGTTGCTGGCGCGTCTCCTCGTCCCTGCTGTCCCTGTCACTCATCACGGCCCCCCGGCGATGCGTTGGTCATTCTTGTTCTGTGGCAGAAAGGGCGGCCCGCAAGGCCGCCCCGTCCGGGGCGGATCAGTCGATCCAGCCACGCTCGCGGTAATAGCGGGCGGCGCCGTCATGCAGCGGCGCGCTGAGGCCTTCCGAGATCATCGTCTCGGGCTCCAGCGTCTCGAATGCCGGGTGCAGTTGCTTGAAGCGGTCGAAATTCTCGAAGACCGCGCGCACGACCTGATAGACCGTCTCCTCGGGGACATCGGCCGAGGTCACGAAGGTCGCCAGAACGCCGAAGGTCTCGGTATCCTCGTCATTGCCCGCATACATGCCGCCGGGGATCGTGACCTTGGCGTAGAAGGGGTTCTCCTCGACAAGACGGTCGATGGCCTCGCCCGCAACCGTCACCAGGCGCGCGTCAACGGTCGAGGTCGCCTCCTGGATCGAGCCGTTCGGATGGCCGACCGTGTAGCTGATCGCATCGACCTGGTTGTCGCCAAGCGCCGCCGACTGCTCGGCCGGGCGCAATTCGGATGCCAGCGCGAAGTCGGACATGGACATGCCCTTGGCGTCCAGCACGATCTCGAATGTCCCGCGCGAGCCGGAACCGGGGTTGCCGACGTTCACGCGCTTGCCCGCCAGTTCCTCGAAGGTGGTCACGCCGCTATCGGCGCGGGCGACGACGGTGAAGGGTTCGGGATGCACCCCGAAGACCGCGCGCAGTTCGGGGAAGGCGTCGCCCTCGTAGTCCGAGCTGCCGTTATAGGCGTGGAACTGCCAGTCCGACTGGGCAACGCCCATCGTCATGTCGCCCGCCTTGATGGCGTTGATGTTGGCGATCGAGCCGCCGGTCGAAGGCGCGGTGCAGCGCAGCCCGTGTTCCGAGGTCTCGCGGTTCACAAGCCGGCAGATCGACTGCCCCACCACGTAATAGACACCGGTCTGGCCGCCGGTGCCGATCGTGATGAACTGCTCCTGCTGGGCCAGCACCGGCCCCGAGGCCAGGACCCGCGCGCTGCCCAGAAGGGCGGATTTCATGAGGCTCATTCGGCTTCTCCCTTGTCTTGTCTGTCGCCTTGGATGCGCGGGAATTCGCGCAGGGGGCGCGTCGCCGCTGCGTGATCCACGCTCGTCATCCCCACGGTCCCGTGGGGACAAGTCGTTATCCATACCGCCGGTTCCCGCCATTCACCAGTCTTTGCACGAATTTTGTGCGCTCAAACAGGCTGGAGAGCGGCGGCGACGGCCTTCTTGAGCTCGGGCAGCAGCATCGCCTCGAACCAGGGATTGCGTCGCAGCCAGCCGGTATTGCGCCAGCTGGGATGCGGCAGGGGAAAGATGGCGGGCGCGTGACTGTGCCAATCGGCGACGGTCTGGGTGACATTGCGCCGGCCCAGATGCCAGGCCTGCGCGTGTCCGCCCACCAGGAGCGTCAGGCGCGGCTTCAGCAGATCCATGACCGGCTGGCGCCAGGTGGCCGCGCAAAGCGGCGGCGGCGGCAGGTCGGCCCCGCGCGCGTCGTAGCCCGGAAAGCAGAAGGCCATTGGCACGATCGCCACCCGGTCGCGGTCATAGAAGGTCTGGGCATCGACGCCCATCCAGTCGCGCAGCCGGTCGCCCGAACGGTCGGTGAAGGGCCGCCCGCTGTCATGCACCCGCGCGCCCGGCGCCTGCCCCACGATCAGCACCCGCGCCAAAGGGCGGAACCAGGCGACCGGCCGGGGCGCGTGGCGCGTCGCGGTCGCGGCGAAACGCTCGGCACACAGCCGGCACTGGCGGATGTCGGCGACCAGCGGATGGTCGGGCGGATCGTCTGGGGGAGGATGCGAGGGCATCGCCCCGATCTAGCGACGAATTGCGTGAAAGAAAGGCGCGTTCTTCACTTTTCGTCAGTCTTTTGCGGCCATGCTGGACAGGATGCGGGCCGCAGCCTATGGTCCGCCCTGTCCGGCCGAGGCTACCGGCATGGCATACCTCGCGCAGATGTTTAGGTGGTCAGTCATCGCCATGCTCGAATTCGATAACGTTTCCAAGGCCTTCTGGACGGGGAAACAGCACAAGATCATTCTGGACCGTGCGTCCTTCCGCATCGAGCTTGGCAATTCGCTCGGAATCCTGGCACCGAACGGTGCCGGAAAGACCACGATCATCAACATGATGTGCGGCCTTGAGAAGCCCGACGAGGGCAAGATCCGCCGCGACTGCCGGATCTCGTTTCCGCTTGGCTTCATGGGCGGGCTGGTCACCAAGCATACCGGAAACGAGAATGCGCGCTACATCGCCCGGATCTACGGGCTGGACCCCGATTACGTCGCCGCCTTCACCCGCTGGCTGACCGATATCGAAGAATATTTCGACATGCCGGTCGGCACCTATTCCAGCGGCATGCGCCAGCGCTTCAACTTCGCGCTGCTTCTGGCGCTGGATTTCGACATCTACCTCATCGACGAAGGCATGCCCCAGACCACCGACGCCGAATTCAACCGCAAGGCCGGAAAGGTGCTTTACGAGCGGTTGCAGACCTCGACGACCGTGATCGTGTCGCACCAGGCTTCGACGCTGGAGAAATTCTGCAACAGCGCCGCCATCCTGCGCGATGGGCGGCTCTACATGTTCGAGACCCTTGACGAGGCCAGACAATATTATGACTACACCTCCTAAGGCGCGCCGCTATCACGCCTCGGCCTCGGAAGCGGTCGCGCCCGATGAGCAGGCAGCCGCCGCCGTCCGGCCCGCCGCAGGCGATCCCGGCCCCGTCCGGATCGAGGTCACGCGCCGCCAGCAGGCCGCCCCCCAGGGCGATGCCGACAGCGACGGGGCCGACATGATGGCGCGGCTCAGCGGCACCGGGCCCGTCGATGACGGCTTCGGCAGCCTGAACGCCGACCGAAACCGCGCCGAGGATCAGCCGGCCAAGGATGCCGATCTCGAGGCGAAGCTGGCCGCGATCCGCGCAGAGAACCTGTCCGAGCGCAACCTGCGCATCGCCCGCCGCATCGCCGCCCTGCACCAGATCCCGGTCTCGTCCGACGAAGAGGCGATCCTGCGCCTGCGCGAGCGCGGTATCGACCCGTCGCAGCGCGCCACGATCGGCAAGGTCCTGTCCGGGGAAGGCGCCGCCACTCCCGACAAGACACCGGGCAACGCGCCCAAGGGCCCGCGCAACGCGAAGTCGCTCGTGCCCGTTGGCAAGCCTAGGGGCGCCCTGACTGCCGATGGCGAGGGCGTCGCGATGCCTCTGCCTTCGCGCGAAGCACTGACCGAGGAAAAAAGGGCCGCGGAAATCTATCGCATACAGCGCGATCTGGCACGCCGTCGCCGCAAGCGGATGCTGATGTTGGCAATGCGCCTTCTGGTCTTCGTCTTTCTGCCGACTGCAGCGGTCAGCTGGTATTACACGATGATCGCCAGCCCCCTCTACGCGACCGTCTCACAATTCCAGATTCAAAGCGCGGACGGCAATTCCGGCGGCGGAATCGGGGGCCTGCTGGGTGCGGGCGGGATGGCAGCGAATACAGACTCTGTCGGGGTGCAGAGCTACCTGACATCGCGCGAGGCGATGATGCGCCTGAACGAGGAACTGGGCTTCACGCGCGCGTTCCAGGACCCGGCGATGGATGCGATCCGCCGCCTGCCTGAGGATGCCACCAACGAGGCAGCCTTCCGCGTCTATCAGAACTCGGTCAAGATCGGCTATGACCCGACCGAAGGCGTCCTGAACATGGAGGTGATCGCGCCGGACCCGGTGCTCAGCCGCGAGTTTTCTTTGGCGCTGATCCGCTACGCGGAGGAGCAGGTGGACCGGTTCACCGCTCGGCTGCGCGAAGACCAGATGCGCGGCGCCATCGAGAATTACGAGGATGCCGAGGCGAAGATGCTTCAGGCGCAGCGCCGCGTGCAGGAATTGCAGGAGCGGCTGGGCGTGCTTGACCCGCAGGCCGAAAGCTCGGTCGTGATGGGGCAGATCTCGTCGCTGGAAAGTCAGCTGACCAACCGCCAGCTGGAACTGGGGCAGCTTCTCAGCAATCCCAGCCCGGTCCAGAGCCGCGTGGATGCCGCTCGTGGCGATATCGAACGGCTGCAGCAGCAGATCGCACAGACCCGCCTGCAACTGACCGAAGGCAACGAGATGCGCCGCTCGCTGACCGCCATCTCGGGCGAATTGCGCGTGGCCGAGGCCGAACTGGCCACGCGCCAGGAATTGCTCGCCGCCGCCGCCGCTCAGATGGAGACCGCGCGGATCGAGGCCAACAAGCAGGTCCGCTATCTGTCGCTGTCCGTCGCCCCCGTCGCACCGGACGAGGCGACCTATCCCAAGGCATTCCAGAACTCGATCGTGGCCTTCCTGCTGTTTGCGGGCATCTATCTGATGCTGTCGCTGACGGCCTCGATCCTGCGCGAACAGGTATCCACATGACACAGCACCACCACGTCCAACTGGGTTCGATCGCCTGCGGCAACGACCTGCCGCTGGTGGTGATCGCCGGTCCCTGCCAGCTTGAAAGCCGCGACCACGCGCTGATGATCGCAGAGCGGATGGCGCAGGCTTGCGCGGATGCGGGGGCGGGCTTCGTCTTCAAGGCCAGCTACGACAAGGCGAACCGCACCTCGCTTTCGGGCCGGCGCGGGCTTGGCATCGACGAGGGGCTGGCGATCCTGTCCGACATCCGGACGCAGATCGGCTGCCCGGTCCTGACCGACGTGCATGACGCCGAACAGGCCATCCGCGCGGCGGAGGCCGTGGACATCATCCAAATCCCCGCCTTCCTGTCGCGTCAGACCGACCTCCTGCTGGCGGCGGGCCGGACCGGCGCGGTCGTCAACATCAAGAAGGGTCAGTTCCTGGCGCCCTGGGACATGCCCAATGTTGCGGACAAGGTCGCCTCGACCGGCAACCGCAACATCCTGCTGACCGAACGCGGCGCGAGCTTCGGCTACAACACGTTGGTGGCCGACATGCGCGCTCTGCCGATCATGGCGCGGACGGGCTATCCGGTGATCATGGACGCCACGCATTCGGTGCAGCAGCCCGGCGGCCAGGGCGGCAGTTCTGGCGGACAGCGCGAATTCGCCCCGGTCATGGCGCGGGCGGCGGTGGCGCTTGGCGTCGCGGGCGTCTTCATCGAAACGCATGAGGATCCCGACCGCGCACCATCCGACGGACCGAACATGATCCCGCTGGACCGGATGCCGGCGCTGGTCGCCTCGCTGATGCGGTTCGACGCGCTGGCCAAGTCCGACCCGCTGAGCGTCTAGCTGGCCGCCTGCTCGCGCAGCGTGGCGCGCAGGCGCGGCATGGCCTGCGGCTGGCTGGATTGCAGGTAGTCCAGCAGCCGCTCGCGGATCTCGCAACGCAGATCGAAGGCGCGGCCCGCATGGGTGGCGCTGGCCAGGATGCGGACCTCGACCACGGTTTCTCGGAAATCCGTCACCTGCAGCGCGAACACATCCCCGTTCCAGAGCGGCGAGGCCCGGACGATGCGCTCGGCCTCGGCCCGCAGATCGGGGATCGAGACCTCGTGATCGACATAAAGCAGCACGGTGCCGATCAGCGTCGCGTCGCTGCGGGTCCAGTTCTCGAAGCTCTGCTCGATGAAATGGTTCAGCGGCACGACCAGCCGCCGCTTGTCCCAGACGCGGACCACCACATAAGTGGCCGTGATCTCTTCGACATTCCCCCATTCCCCCTCGACGATCACCGCATCGTCAAGCCGGATGGGCTGGGTGATGGCCAGCTGGATCCCCGCCAGCAGGTTCCGCAGCACCGGCTGCAGCGCCAGACCGACAACCAGGCCCGCCGCCCCCGCCGAGGCCAGCAGGCTGACCCCGTATTGCCGCACGCCCTCGACCGTCATCAGCGCCGCGCTGATCCCGATCGCCAGGATCAGCACCGAGCCGACGCGCTGCAGGATGCGGCCCTGCGTGACATGCTTTCGGGCCAGCAGGTTGTCCTCCACGTCCAGCCGGAAGCGGCGCAGATGCAGCGTCATCCAGATGTCCAGCGCGCGCCGCGCCAGCCATGTCAGCCCGAAGATCAGCGCGATCAGCAGGATATGCGCGATCAGGCTCTGCCGACCGGGGGTGAGGGGGGCGATGTTCATCGCCGCGACGCCAGCGATCACCATCAGAAGCCATTGCACCGGCCCCCGCGCCCGACGCAACAAGGTCGCCCAGAATTCGTCCACCCGCCCGAGCGCGCGCAACCCCAGCCGGAACACCAGATAGCAGGCCGCCCAAGAGACCACCTGTGCAAGAAGAAAGATCGCCGTCGTTTCAAGCCATTGAGGCATGGTCCCTCGATTTCGCTGCCAGCCCGTCCTCAGCCGAACACGCGCGGGGCGCCGGATGTTCCCCTGCCCAGGCTCCGCCGGCAGGGATCGGCCCCTGTCATGGTCTTTTCACGAAAGCGTCAGCACCCCGTCACGCGCTGCTCCTAATTGAGCCGCAGGCAAGACGAGGACCCGATGCTGGACGTCAGACAAGTCACGAAGATCTTCGGCCGCAAGGCCGCGGTGGACCATGTCACCTTCCGGGTGGACGGTCCGGCCTTTGTCGGGATCATCGGCCGCTCGGGCGCCGGCAAGTCCACGCTGCTGAGGATGATGAACGGGCTGACCCCCGCCACGGGTGGCGAGATCATCGTCGAGGGCCGTGACATCCTGGCCCTGCGCGGCAGCGAGGCCCGTGCCTGGCAAAGTGACTGCGCGATGATCTTCCAGCAGTTCAACCTGGTGCCGCGCATGGACGTGGTGTCGAACGTGCTGCACGGCATCCTGAACCGTCGATCCACGATCCAGACGGTGTTCAACCTGTGGTCGCGCGCCGACATCGTGCAGGCCCTGGCGATCCTCGATCGTCTGGGCATCGCCGAGCAGGCCCCCAAACGCGCCGAGGCCCTTTCGGGCGGCCAGCAGCAGCGGGTGGCCATCGCCCGCGCCCTGATGCAAGACCCCCGCATCATCCTGGCGGATGAGCCCATCGCCAGCCTCGACCCGATGAACGCCCAGATCGTGATGGACACGCTGAAGCGCATCAATGTCGAGGACGGGCGCATGGTGATCGCCAACCTGCACACGCTGGACACCGCCCGGCGCTATTGCGACCGGGTGATCGGGATGCGTGACGGGCGGGTGGTCTTCGACGGCCTGCCCAGCCAGCTGACCACCGGCGTCGCCCGCGACATCTACGGCGCCGATGCGGGCTTCAACGAGGCTGCGACCTCGACCGCGATCCCGACGGATCACGAGGCCGACGACCAATACGCCGCCACGATGCTGGCGTGACATTCCTTCCTTCTCACTGACAACGCATCCATCGGAGATGACGATGACCAAGCTGCTGATCGCCCTTGCGACCACCACCGCCCTGACCGCCGCCGCCGCGACGGCGCAGGAAACCGAATTCCGCATCGGCCTGCTGGGCGGCGAGAACGCGCAGGACCGCATGGCCTCGAACGAGTGCTTCCGCGCCTATGCCGAGGAAGCCCTGGGCGTGCCCGTCCGCCTGTTCACGCCCGCCGACTATAACGGCGTTATTCAGGGTCTGCTGGGCGGCTCGCTGGACATGGCCTGGCTGGGCGCCTCGGCCTATGCGGCGGTCTATGTGAACGACCCTGAAGCGGTCGAGCCCGTGCTGGTCAAGACGAACCTCGACGGCAGCTACACCTATCACTCGATCGGTTTCGCGCGCGCCGACAGCGGCATCACCTCGCTGGACGACATGGAGGGCAAGAGCTTCGCCTTTGCCGATCCGAACTCGACCTCGGGCTATCTGATCCCGAACGTGGAACTGCCGCAGCTGGGCTATTCGATGACCGAGGGCGAGTATTTCAGCCGCATCGGCTTCTCGGGCGGTCACGAACAGTCGATCATCGCGGTTCTGAACGGCGATTTCGATGCGGGCGTGGTCTGGGCCGACGCCCAGGGCGAATGGGAGGACGGCTACAATTCGGGCGCGCTGCGCAAGGCGGCCGATAGCGGCATCGTCGACATGAACGACATCGTCGAGATCTGGCGCTCGTCGCCGATCCCCGAGGGGCCGGTCGTGCTGCGCAAGGCACTGTCGGACGAGACGAAGGCCACGATCATCGACCTGCTGTCGAACCTGCATGCCAACGACCCGGAATGCGCCTATGGCGTCGCGGCGGGCGAGACCGCCGGCTTCACTCCGGTCACGCATGAGGAATACAACACCATCATCGAGATCCGCCGCGCCGAGATGAACTGATCCTGCCGATCCGGCGGGCCGGACCCTGCTAGCCCGGGGTCCGGCCCTTTTTCCATTCCGAGGTTCCCATGTCCGCACCGGCCCTTGCCCATGTCCAGACCGAGTATCTGGCGCTGACACGCCGCCGCCGCATCTATGGCGGGCTTCTTCTGATCGTCTTCGTCGCCATCTTCGTCTCGGGCTTCCGCATCGCGGACGGGCGCAATGCGGGCGGCTTCTGGCAGGGGCTGCACCAGATCGGCGACTTTCCCGCCGATCTGGTCCGCGAGGCCATCGAAAAGGCCGCGAACCTGCCCGGTCACATGATCCGCGCCATCCCCGCGCTGATCGAGACGCTGAACATCGCGCTGGTCGCCACGCTGCTGGGCTGCATCCTGGGTCTGTTCCTGTCACTCGCCGCGACGCGGGGGCTGGCCTATTGGCCGCGCATGGTGCCGGTGGCGCGGCGGCTGTCGGACATCTTCCGCGCCATTCCGGAAATCGTGATCGCGCTGGTCCTGATCTTCGTCCTCGGCGGCGGCCCGGTCCCCGCCGTCATCGCCATCGCCATCCACACGGCGGGCGCGATGGGCAAGCTGTTCTCCGAGGTGAACGAGAACGTGGACCTCAAGCCGGTCGAGGGTCTGGCCTCGGTCGGCGCGAACTGGTCGCAGCGGATGTGGCTGGGCGTGATCCCGCAGGTGGCGCCGAACTACATGTCCTATTCGCTGTTGCGGCTGGAAATCAACATCCGCGCCTCGGCCATCCTGGGCTTCGTGGGCGCGGGCGGCATCGGCTACGAATTGCGCAATGCCATGACCTTTGGCCAAGGCAAGTTCGATCAGGCGGCGGCGATCTTCCTGCTGCTCTTCGCGACGATCGTGCTGGTCGACCAGCTCTCCGCCAGCCTGCGCCACCGCCTGACCCATGGAGCCCCGGCATGAGCACCCTGACCGCCACGCCCGCCCCGGAAAGCCATGTCCTGCGGATCATGCGCCGCAAGCGCCTTCTGGCGCTGGCCGTCCCGTCGGTGATCCTCGCCTATCTGGTCTATGTGTTCTTCGCCTTCGATCTGGGCGGCCTCGCGCAGCGGGCGCGGATGGACAATGCCCGCATCCTGCTGGCCGACACGGTCAGCTACAAGACCCACGTCACCCGCGACAACCGGCGCGAGACGCTGTCGGTCTCGATCGAGGGCAACAACCGCGCCACCTTTGCCCCCGACCGCATCCCCGACTGGGTCCAGACGGATGGCGAACAGACCCGCATCCTGCTGGGCGGCGGGCAGGTCGTGACCTATGACGGCCCGCGCGTCCTGTTCGACATCCCCGATCACGGCACCGCCCGGCTGGAGATCGGCGAGACGATCGGTCTGGACCTGCCCTCGCCCGACTGGCCGGCCAGCATCAACGCCTCGGACAGCCGCGTGACGATCACCACCGACGAGGGGCGCCTGACCGTCACCCGCGCCCGGACCGAGACGCTGCGCTACTTCTGGGGGTGGGAGCTGTTCTTCTTCGACCTGAACAGTCCCTTTTCGGGCATGTCCGCGACCCAGGTCATCGCCACGGTGCTGGCGGGCGAGCGCATCCGGCCCGATGTCAGCAACCTGTCGCTGGCGATCAGCAATTTCTGGAACAACGGCATCTGGCGTCATGGCGAGGTCTACTGGGCCATCTTCGAGACCATGCTGATGGCGTTCCTCGGCACGTTCGGCGCGGCTTTCGTGGCGCTGCCGCTGGCCTTTCTGGCGGCGCAGAACTTCGCGCCCTCGCGCTGGCTGCGCTTTGTCGTGCGGCGCGTCTTCGACTTCGTGCGGGGCGTGGATGCGCTGATCTTCACGATCATCCTGTCACGCGCCTTCGGCCCCGGCCCTCTGACCGGCGCGCTGGCCATCCTGCTGACCGACAGCGGCAGCTTCGGCAAGCTGTTCTCGGAGGCGCTGGAGAACGTCGACAAGAAGCCCATCGAAGGCGTCCAGTCCACCGGCGCCAATGCCGTCCAGCGCTACCGGTTCGGGGTGATCCCGCAGGTCATGCCGGTCTTTCTGTCGCAATTGCTGTATTTCCTGGAATCGAACACCCGAAGCGCGACGATCATCGGCGCCATCGTGGGCGGCGGCATCGGCCTTCTGCTGACGCAGGCGATCCAGACCACGCAGGATTGGGAAAAGGTCAGCTATTACATCCTGCTGATCGTGGTGATGGTGGTGGCTATGGACAGCCTGTCTGGCTGGCTGCGCCGCAAACTGATCCGCGGCGAATGAGACCCATGTGCTGATCACCGGCGTCACGATTGGCGACGACTAGAGCCCCGTCAGCACCAGCGACACGCGGTCGCCCGCAAACCAGGTGCGGCCGTATTCCACCGGGCGCCCGGGATTGTCCGGGCCGCCCTCGCGGTTGATGGCGACGGATCGCAGGATCGGCGCCTTTTCCGGGATCTACAGGGCCAGCGCCTGCGTGGCATTGGCCAGTTTCGCCGTGATGCGGGTGCTAGCGCGGCTGTAATCGGCCACCCCGCAAGCCGCCAGCGCCGCCGTGATCGAGGCATGGGTGCGCGCCTGATCGGGCAGCCCCTCCAGCCAGCCCGGAAGGACCGAACGGAACAGCGCCAGCGGCTGGCCGTCCGCTAGCGACAACCCCTCGATCACATGGACTGCCTCGCCCGGGGCGATGGCAAGCGCCTCGGCCTCGATCCGGTCGCAGGGGCGCGTCTCGATCCGGGTGAAGCGGTGCGAGCCCGTCCGCCCCACAGCCGCAAGGTTCTGCGAGAAGCGCACCCGGCGGCCAAGCGCGTAATCGGTGGGCCGCGCGAGAACGAAGACCCCCGCGCCCCGCCGCGCATGGACCAACCCCGCCGCGCCCAGATCCGACAAGGCGTGCCGGATCGTGTGCCGGTTGACCCCGAAACGGGCCGCCAGCTGCGCCTCGGTCGGCAGGCGGTCGCCGGGGCGGTAATGGCCGGTCTCGATCTCGGCGCGCAGGGTCGCGGCAATGGCCTGCCAAAGGGGCGTCTTGTCCGTCATGGAAAATTCACAAGCTTCCGGTTGTGGAACGCGTCGCGCCGGGTTATCACTTGTCTAGTTGTATAGTGAAACGGACCGACCGGCAAGATGTCTGCTTCCCCTCTTCCCCAACGCCGCAACTGGCTGTCCATCCTGGCGAAATCCTCGCCCGAGCGGCTGGCCGCGCTGCTGCCGGACCTGCCGGCGCATGAATGGCTGCGCGCCCCCGAAACCGGCACGGTCATGGTGCAGGGCCGCATCAGCGCGACCGGCGCGCCCTTCAATATCGGCGAGATAACCGTGACGCGCTGCGCCCTGCGCCTGCCCTGCGGAACCGAGGGGCACGGCCATGTCCAGGGCCGCAGCCACGCCCATGCCACCCGCGCCGCCGCGCTGGATGCACTGATGCAGACCGATCCCGCCGCCCATGCGCCGCTGGTCGAGACGCTGCGCCTTGAGGCTCAGACCGCGCGCGAGGGCCGCGCCGCCCGCGCCGCCGCCACCCGCGTCGAATTCTTCACCCTGCAGAGAGGAGAGGATTGATGATCCCCGGCCTTGCCGATCGCGCGATCCAGTCCTCGCGCGGCTTTCGCGTGCTGATGCAGGCGATGGCGCGCCCCGGCACGATCCAGCGCCTGAACCTGACGCAGCCGCCTGCGCTCGGGCCCGCGGCGGGAAGCGTGCTGCTGCTTCTGGCCGATCCAACGACGCCGCTGCATCTGGCCGGTGATCTGCCCGGCCTTGCGCCCTGGCTGCAATTTCACGCAGGCAGTCCGCTGACCGGCCCCGAGGGCGCCAGCCTTGCCGTCGGGCGCTGGCCCGATCTGCCGCTGGACCTGCTGCCCGTGGGCCTGCCCGATTATCCCGACCGCTCGGCCACGGTGATCGTGGAGCTGGACCGGCTGGACGCGGACGGCCCCCGCCTGACCGGGCCGGGCATCCGGAACCATGCCAGCCTGTCCCTGCCCGCCATCGCGCCCTTTCGCGCGAACCGCGCGCTGTTCCCGATGGGGCTGGACTTCATCTTCACCTGCGGCGACCGGCTGGCCTGCCTGCCCCGCAGCACCGTCGTGGGGGATGCCTGATGTATGTCGCCGTCAAGGGGGGCGAGCGCGCCATCGACAATGCCCATGCCTGGCTGGCCGAGGAACGGCGCGGCGATCCCGCCTTGCCCCTGATGTCGGTCGCCCAGATCCGCGAGCAGATGGCACTGGCCGTCAATCGGGTCATGGCCGAGGGCTCGCTTTACGATCCCGATCTGGCCGCACTGGCGATCCGGCAGGCGCGGGGCGACCTGATCGAGGCCGTGTTCCTGATCCGCGCCTATCGCACCACGCTGCCCCGCATCGGTGCCTCGCGCCCGGTGGATACCGGCGCGATGGCCGTGGACCGGCGCATCTCGGCCACGTTCAAGGACTTGCCCGGCGGGCAGGTTCTGGGGCCCACCTTCGACTATACGCACCGGCTGCTGGATTTCGCGGATCAGGCCGCGATCGACCCGGCCCCGCTGGCCGCACCCGACACCGCGCCCGTTCCGCATGTGACCGCGATCCTTGACCGCGACGGGCTGATCGAGGCTGTCCCCCAAAACGACACGCCCGCCCCCGACCTGACGCGCGAGCCGCTGGAACTGCCAGCCTGCCGCGCGCTGCGGCTTCAGGCGCTGGCCCGCGCGGATGAGGGGTTCACCCTTGCTCTAGCCTATTCGACGCAGCGCGGCTACGGGCGCACCCATGCCTTTGTCGGCGAATTGCGGATCGGCCGCGTCCCGGTCGAGATGGATATCCCCGAACTGGGCTTCGCCATCGAGATCGGAGAGATCGAGCTGACCGAATGCGAGACGGTGAACCAGTTCAAGGGCTCGCGGACCGAGCCCGCGCAGTTCACGCGCGGCTACGGTCTGGTCATGGGCCAGTCCGAACGCAAGGCCATCGCCGTCAGCCTGGTGGACCGCGCGCTGCGCTGGCAGGAACTGGGTGAGGATTTCACTGGCGCCCCGGCGCAGGATGCCGAATTCGTGCTGTCCCATTGCGACAACATCCAGGCGACCGGATTTCTCGAACATATCAAGCTGCCCCATTACGTCGATTTCCAGGCCGAACTGGAACTGGTGCGACGCTTGCGGGCCGAAGCGCAAGAGGCCCAGCCATGACCGCCCTGACCACCATCGTCTTTGACATCGGCAACGTGCTGGTCCGGTGGGACCCCCATGCAGCCTTTCTGCACGCCCTGCCCGACCGCGCGGCGGTGGATGCCTTCCTCGCGCGGATCGACTTCTTCAGCCTGAACCTGCGCGCCGACGGGGGCGAGACCTTCGCGGACCTCGCCCGCGAGATCCCCGATGCCGATGACCGCGCGCTGTTCCTGACCTATCTGGAGGGGCACGCGGCCTCGATCCGCGAACCGATCGAGGGGTCATGGGCGCTGATGGACCGCCTGCGCGCGCGCGGGTTTGCCATCCATGCGATCACCAACTGGTCGGCCCAGACATGGCCCATCGGCCTTGCGACCCATCCGCGTCTGGCAAAAGCCTTTGGCGTCACGGTCGTCTCGGGGCAAGAGGGGATCATCAAGCCCGATCCGCGCATCTTCGCCGCGCTCTGCCAGCGTGCCGGGGTCGCACCGGCTGAATGCCTGTTCATTGATGACGGCCCCAGGAACGTCGCAGGCGCGCAGGCGGCGGGGATGCAGGCCCATCACTTCAACACGCCTCAGGCGCTGGAGGCCGATCTGACCGAACGGGGCCTGCTATGAGCGATTACAACTTCGCCTATCTCGACGAGCAGACCAAGCGCATGATCCGCCGCGCGATCCTCAAGGCGCTGGCGATCCCCGGCTATCAGGTCCCCTTCGCCAGCCGCGAGATGCCGATGCCCTATGGCTGGGGCACGGGCGGCGTGCAACTGACCGCCGCCTGCCTGACCCCCGAGGACCGGCTGAAGGTCATCGACCAGGGCGCCGACGACACGACGAATGCGGTCAGCATCCGCAAGTTCTTTCAGCGAACCGCAGGCGTCGCCGTGACCGAGGCCACACGCGAGGCGACCCTGATCCAGACCCGCCACCGCATCCCCGAGACGCCGCTGACCGAGGATCAGGTGCTGGTCTATCAGGTGCCGATCCCCGAACCGCTGCGGTTCCTCGAGCCGCGCGAGACCGAGACGCGCAAGATGCACGAGCTGGAAGAATACGGCCTGATGCATGTGAAGCTTTACGAGGACATCGCCCGGCACGGCCAGATCGCGACCTCTTACGCCTATCCGGTCAAGGTCGAGGGGCGCTATGTCATGGACCCCTCGCCCATCCCGAAATTCGACAATCCGAAATTGTCCGGCTGCCCCGCGATCCAGCTGTTCGGCGCGGGACGGGAACAGCGCATCTATGCTCTGCCGCCCCATACGCAGGTGGTCAGCCTGGATTTCGACGATCACCCCTTCGTGGCGTCAAAACCCGACCATGATTGCGACCTCTGCGGCGCGTCGGACAGCTATCTGGACGAGGTGATCACCGACGATCGTGGGGGGCGGATGTTCGTCTGCTCGGACACCGATTTCTGCATGGGCCGCGTGCGGGCGGGCCATGCCGGCCGACTGGCGGGCCAGAGCAAGGGGGCCGCGGCATGAGCGCGCCGATCCTGTCCGTCCGGGGCCTTGAACGGCGCTATGGCGCGCGGATCGGCTGCACCGGCGTCGGCTTCGACCTGTGGCCGGGCGAGGTCCTGGGCATGGTCGGGGAAAGCGGTTCGGGCAAGTCCACGCTGCTGTCCTGTCTGGCCGGGCATCAGCGCCCCGATGCGGGCAGCGTCACCTATGACGGGCGCGACGTGCTGGCCATGCCCGAGACCGAAAGACGGCGGCTGGCCCGCACCGAATGGGCCTATGTCCATCAGCATGCCCGCGAGGGGCTGCGGATGGGCGTCAGCGCAGGCGCGAATGTGGGCGAACGGCTGATGGCCACGGGCGCGCGCCATTACGGGCGGATCCGCGCGCAGGCCATCGACTGGCTGGACCGGGTCGAGATCGACGAGACCCGGATCGACGACCGTCCCACCGCCTTTTCCGGGGGCATGCAGCAGCGGCTTCAGATCGCGCGCAATCTGGTGACGGGGCCGCGCCTGGTCTTCATGGACGAGCCGACGGGCGGGCTGGATGTCAGCGTGCAGGCGCGGCTTCTGGACCTGCTGCGCGGCCTCGTGCGCGATATGGGTCTGTCGGTGATCATCGTCACGCACGATCTGGCGGTGGTGCGCCTGTTGGCGGACCGGCTGATGGTGATGAAATCGGGCCGGGTGGTGGAACAGGGCCTCACCGATCAGGTGCTGGACGATCCGCAGGACGCCTATACGCAGCTTCTTGTCTCATCCGTGCTTCAGGTGTGAACCATGATCAGCGTCGAGAACCTCTCCAAATCCTTCACGCTGCACAATCAGGGCGGCACCGTGATCCCGGTGATGGCGGGCGCGTCGCTGCATGTGGGGCCGGGCGAATGCGTGGGGCTGGTCGGCCAGTCAGGCGCGGGCAAGTCCACGCTGATGCGGATGATCCAGGGCAATTACCTTGCGGGCGCGGGCAGCATCCGCATCGCCGGAACCGAACTGGTCGGCGCCGAGCCCCGCGCCATCACCCGCCTGCGCCGCGAGACGCTTGGCCATGTCAGCCAGTTCCTGCGCGTCCTGCCGCGCGTTCCCGCCGTCGATGTCGTGGCCGAACCCCTACGCGCGCTTGGCTCCCCCGAAGCCGAGGCCCGCGCCCGGGCCGAATGCATGCTGTGGCGGCTGAACATCCCGCGCGGGCTGTGGTCCCTGTCGCCCACGACCTTTTCGGGGGGCGAGCAGCAGCGCGTCAACATCGCGCGCGGTTTCGTCCATCCCTTCCCGTGCCTGCTGCTGGATGAACCGACGGCCAGCCTCGACGCGCAGAACCGCGAGGTCGTGCTGACCCTGATCGAGGAAGCCAAGGCCCGCGGCGCCGCGATCCTGGGGATCTTTCACGACGCGCCCGCGCGCGACAGGGTCTGCGACCGGCTTGTTGACGTGACCGCCTTCACGCCGGGACGCGCGGCATGATCGTCGCGGTGGTGGGCCCATCGGGCGCGGGCAAGGACCGGCTGATCGGCGGCGCGCTGGCGCTGCGGCCCGACCTGCGGCTGGCGCGCCGCGTCATCACCCGCCCGACCGAGGCCGGGGGCGAGGATTTCGAGGGCGTCGCGCCCGAGGAATTCGCCGCCATGCGCCGCGCAGGCCGCTTCGCGCTGGACTGGCAGGCGCATGGGCTGGCTTACGGCATCCCCCGCGATCGGCTCGCCGGGCCGGGGCCGGTCATCTTCAACGGCAGCCGTGCGGCCCTGCCGCAGGCCGTGGCGCGCCTGCCTGGCCTGCGCGTGGTCCTGATCACCGCGCCCGAGGCGCTGCTTGCGCGGCGTCTGGCCCTGCGCGGGCGCGAGGATGCCGCCGACATCGCGCAGCGCCTTGCGCGGGCAGGCTTTGCCATGCCGCCCGGCATCCCCCATCTCACGGTGATGAACGATGCCGATCCAGAAACCGGCGTTGCGCGGCTACTCGACGCGCTTCAGCCTGCCAGGGCCGCGCGGTGACGCAGATGGAAGCGCCCCGCGTGATCCTCAGCCACAAGGCACAGATCCTCGATGGCAAAGGTGCGTGGCAGGGCCGGCGCCAGCCAGTCCGACAGGGCCGGGAAGACCGCCCTGCCCTCGCCCGGCTGAAGCTGATCGGTCAGCGTCAGGTGAAAGCGGAACTCCTCCATCACGAAGGGATAGCCCCACCGGTCCAGCAGTTCGCGCTGGCGGGGGCTCAGCGTCTCGGGTCGGCGGCGGGAGATCTCGGCCTCATTCAGCGGCAGGCGCAGCGGGTCGGTCGCGCGGATCACGGCCTCACCCAGGGCGTGCAGGCCGTCGTCGCAGCCCTCGGGCAGCAGCGCCAGAAAGCCGTGCAGATCGGTCAGAACCAGTGCCCCGCAATGCACCGGCGCCAGCGATGCGGCGCAATCCTCGACAGCCTCGATCAGCCGGGCCTCGTCGCAGGCGGGGCGGAAGGGTGCGCGGATCGTGCCGTGAAAGCCGTATTTGCGCGGCGCCAGCGTCAGCTCGGTCAGGGGGCGCGGCAGGCCCGGCAGATCGGGCTGCGCCACGGCGCGCCCCGCCTGCATGTCCCAGCCCAGCCATGCCGCGCAGGCATCGGCGAATTCCCCCGCGCGCGGGGCGTAGTAGATGGCATATCGTGCGAATTCGGTCATGATGGCCCGCCTTAACCCCGGATCGTCACATCCCTGTGACAGAGTTCTGCCAATTCACCCCCTTCGACACCCAGCCTCAAGACCGGAAATCGACATGACCGACACGATCCTTGCCAATGCCCTTCTGGTCCTGCCGGATGAAAGCTTCCACGGCCATCTTGTCCTGCGCGAGGGGCGGATCGCCGCCATCGGACGCGGCCGTGACATTCCGCACGGGGCGGTGGATTGCGACGGCGATCTGGTCATGCCCGGCCTGATCGAGCTGCACACCGACAATCTGGAACGCCATATCGAGCCCCGCCCCCGCGTGGACTGGCCCCATCAGGCCGCCATCATCGCCCATGACGCCGAATTGTGCAGCGTTGGCATCACGACGGTGTTCGACGCGCTGCGGGTGGGGTCGGTCATCACCTCGAACAATGCGGGCTACGGCGAATATGCCCGCGCCCTCGCCGACGAGATCCTTGACCTGCGCGCCCGCGCCGCGCTGCGGATCAGCCATTTCCTGCATCTGCGCGCCGAGATCTGTTCCCAGACGCTGATCGAGGAAATGGCCAAGTTCGGTCCGCTGGACCGGGTCGGCATCGTCAGCCTGATGGACCACACGCCCGGCCAGCGCCAGTTCCGCGATGTCAGCAAGCTGCGCGATTACGTCATCGGCAAGGCGGGCCTGTCCGAGGCCGAATTCGCCGAGCATGTCGCCGAACAGCAGGCCCTGCGCGACCGCGTGGGCGAGGCGCACGAGGCCGCCGCCGTGGCCGAGGCGCGCCGTTATGGCGCGGTCCTGGCCAGCCATGACGACACGACCGATGACCAGGTCGCCGTCAGCGCCCGCCACGGCTGCCATTTCGCCGAATTCCCCACCACGCTGGAAGCCGCCCGCGCCTGCCACAACCATGGCATCAAGGTGATGATGGGTGCGCCGAACCTGATCCGGGGCGGATCGCATAGCGGCAACATCGCCGCCAGCGTGCTGGCCGAGGCGGATCTTCTGGACATCGTGTCGTCCGATTACGTGCCGTCGGCGTTGCTGTCGGCGGCGCTGATGCTGGGCGATCTCTGGGGCGATCTGGCGCGCGGGATCGGCACGGTCACGCATGCGCCCGCCGATGCGGTGGACCTGCATGACCGGGGCCGTCTGGCCGTAGGCGCGCGCGCCGACGTGATCCGCGTGACCCGCATCTCGGGCAGCGGCATCAATACGGGCGCGGTGCGCGGGGTCTGGGTGCAGGGGCGGCGCGTCGGCTGACGCGCCCCCGGCAGGCGGCCCTTGCGAGCCGTCAGATCTGGCGTTCGGGCAGTTCCACGACCAGCCCGTCAAGATCTTCGGTGACCTTGATCTGGCAGGTCAGGCGCGACCGCACGGGGTCGGGCTGCCAGGCGAAATCCAGCATGTCCTCTTCCATCGGGTCGCGGGCGGGCAGCTTCTCGAGCCAGTCGGCGGCGACATAGACGTGACAGGTCGAACAGGCGCAGGCGCCGCCGCAATCGGCATCGATGCCGGGAACGCCATTGTCGCGCGCGCCCTCCATCACCGTCATGCCGGGCCGCACATCGACCTCGTGGCGGGTGCCGTTATGTTCGATATAGGTGATCTTAGCCATCTCGCGCCTGTCCCTTGGTTCGTCCCTTGGTCGGGCTTGAGTTAGGATATCGCCCCGCCAATGAAAAGGGGCAGCCCGCCGGGCTGCCCCCATGTCGCAGTAAGCCGCTCCTACTGTTCCGGCTCGGGCTCCAGCGCCAGCGCGACGAAGCGCGGCGCTCCCTCGCGGCGGACCAGCACCAGGATCGAACGCCGCCCGGCTTCGCGCATCTCGTCCACGCGGGCGCGCAGATCCGCGACCGAGGTGACGGGCTGCTGCGCGGCCTCGGTGATCACGTCGCCCGCAGCCAGCCCCTTGTCGGCGGCCGGGCCTTCGGGATCGACGCCGGTGACGACCAGCCCCTGTGTTTCGGGCGACAGCCCCAGCTCGGCCGCCGTTTCGGGCGTCAGCGGGGCGAGGCTCAGGCCCAGCATCTCGGTCTCGGCCTGATCCTCGGCATCGGGGCCTTGGCCGGGACGGGGGCGGCCGGTGGCTTCCTCGCGCAGGCCAAGCGTCACCTGCAGCGTCTCGGGCGCACCGTCGCGCATCACGATCACCTCGACCGTCTCGCCCGCCGGAGCCTCGGCCACGCGCCGCACGAGGCTGCGCGTATCGGTCACCTCGGTCCCGTCGAACTGCGTGATCACGTCGCCGGCCTGAAGCCCGGCATCGCGGGCCGGACCTTCGGGAACCTCGGTGATCATGGCGCCGCGGGTGCCCTCCATACCCATCGCCTCGGCCATCTCGTCGCTGACATCTTGGATCATCACGCCCAGCCAGCCGCGCCGCGTCTCGCCGAATTCCTTGAGCTGCTCAACCACTTGCGAGACAACATTCGACGCCATCGAGAAGCCGATCCCGATCGAGCCGCCATTTGGCGACAGGATCGCGGTGTTAACGCCTATCACCTCGCCCTTGAGGTTGAACAGCGGGCCGCCCGAATTGCCCCGGTTGATCGCCGCATCCGTCTGCAGATAATCGTCATACGAGCCCGATAATTCACGATTGCGGGCCGAGACGATCCCGGTCGAGGCCGAGAAGCCCTGCCCCAACGGGTTGCCCAGTGCCAGAACCCAGTCGCCCACGCGGGCCGTGTCGCTGTCGCCGAAGCCCACGAACGGGATCGCCTCGTCGCTTTCGACCTTGAGCAGCGCGATATCGGTCGACGGGTCGGTGCCGACCACGGTCGCAGGCAGGCGCTGGCCCGAATAGAACTCGATCTCGATCTGGTCGGCGCCCTCGATCACGTGGTTGTTCGTGACGATGTAGCCATCCGCCGAGATCACGAAGCCCGAGCCCAGGGCGTTGGATCGCTGCGGTCCGCGCCGCTGCGGCATGCCTTCGGGTCCCGGAAAGCCGGGAATGCCGAAATCACGGAACAGGTCCGAGAAGGGGCTGCCCTCGGGAAAGCGCGGCCCGCCCGGCCCGCCGGTGGGCTGCGACACGACCGAGGTCGTGGTGATGTTCACGACGGCAGGCGACACCTGTTCGGCCAGATCGGCGAAGCTGCCGGGCATGACCTGCGATTCCGTGCCCGTCGCGGTGTCGCCGCCAAGCGGCTGGTTCGCGTCGGCGGCATCCTGAGCCTGCTGGCTGGTCTGCGGCGACACCTCGTTGTTGGACGGTTCGACCAGTTGCTGTGCGAAAGGGGCGCCCAGACCAAGACCAAGGGCCAGGACCGAGACGGTCAGCAAATGGCGGGGCGAAAGCGATCTCATGGATAACCTCTCAATTCAGCGGCAGGGGGGGTTGTCCGGCTGCCGTTTTCGCATTTGATCTTGATCTGGGGATGCGTTGCAAGAAATCCACGCTCTCGTGTTGTGAACAGATCGTGACTTTTGTTGCAGAACGGGCGGGGAAAGTCCCCGCCCGCATCCGGTGTCATGATCAGTTCGCGGGCGCCGTGCCCGGCTCGGGCTCGATCGCGGCGGGCGCATCCACCGGGGCCTCTGCCGGGGCTTCCGCCGGGGCCTCTGCCGGCGCGCCGACCGCACCCTCGCCCTCTTCGGGCATGATGATCTCGGACGGGTCCTGCGGCGGGGTCGTCAGGCTTTCCGGCACGGGCGTCAGGCGGACGCCGGCCGATTCCCCAAGCGGATTGCCATCGCGGTCAGTGACGACGGGCTCGACCAGATCGTCCTCTTCGCTGGCCTCGCTTTCATAGCTGCGCCATTCTGCGGCCGAATTGCCCGGCGGCACGGGGGCCGAGGGCGGGTTGGCCTGATCCGCGCCGTCATTCAGCAGGTAGCTGAAGAACTCGCCCTCGGGCGACAGGACCATCGAGGCGCCGGTGCCGATCATCGCCCGCTCATAAGCGGTCATCGAGCGGGTGAAGGCGAAGAACTCGGGGTCGCGGCCGAAGGCATCGGCATAGATCGCGTTCCGCTGCGCGTCGGCTTCGCCTCGGATGATCTCGGCGCGGCGCCGCGCTTCCGAGGTCAATTCGACCACGGTCCGGTCGGCGGCGGCGCGGACGCGCTGCGCGGCCTCGCCACCACGGGCGATCTCGTCGGCGGCCTCGCGTTCGCGTTCGGCCCGCATCCGGGCATAGGTCGCGTTCAGGTTCTGCTCGGGCAGGTCGGTGCGGGTCAGGCGGACGTCGATGATCTCGATCCCCAGCCCGGCCGAGTTGTTGCGCGCCTCGTTGCGGATCTGGTTCATCAGCACCGTCCGGTCATCCGACAGAACTGCGGTCGAGGGAACCGAGCCCAGCACCTCGCGGATGGCGGCGCTGACGATGGGTTCCAGCCGCGACATTGCAGCCTGGATGCCGCCCGTGCCCACGGCCTGACGGAAACGCACCGGATCGGTGATGCGCCAGCGCGCGAAGGCGTCCACGACCAGACGGCGATCGTCCAGCGGCGTGACCTCCAGCGGGCTGGTCGGCAGGCCCAGGATGCGCGCGTCATATTTCACCACGTTGTCGAGGAACGGCACGCGGAAGTTCAGCCCCGGCACTTCCTGCACGTCGACGACACGGCCCAGACGCAGCACCAGCGCCTTTTCGCGCTCGTCCACGATATAGAGCGACGAGGCCGCCACCACGGCCGCAACAAAGACCGCCGGAAGCGCGATCGTGGTCAGCGAGATTCTGCGGGCCATCAGTTCGTCCCTCCGGTGGTCGTGGCGCCTGTGGCGGGCTGCGCGCCGGTCAGGCCGGATTGCGCCTGGCCGGGCTGGGTGCGATTCTGCTGCGGCGGCACGGCGCCGCCCCGCAGCTGGTCAAGCGGCAGATAGGGCACCACGCCCGATCCTGCCGCGCCCTCGCCCAGGATGATCTTCTGCACGTCGGCCAGAACCTGCTCCATCGTCTCCAGATACATCCGGCGACGGGTCACGTCGGGCGCCCTGACATATTCCTCATAGATCGAGTTGAACCGCGAGGCCTCACCCTCGGCGGTGTTGACCGCCTCGGCGCGATAGGCCTCGGCCTGTTCCAGGATCTGCGCGGCGTTACCGCGGCCCTGCGCCAGAACGCGGTTGGCATAGGCATCGGCCTCGTTTTCCAGCCGGTCGCGTTCCTGCTGGGCGGCCTGCACCTCGCGGAAGGCGTCGATCACCTCGGCGGGCGGGTCGGCACGGTCAAGGTTGACCCGGACGACGTTGATGCCCGACTGGTATTCGTCCAGCGTGCGCTGCACGGCCTCGCGCAGGTCGGTGGCGATGGCGCCCCGGTCGCGGTTGAGGATCGGCGCCAGCTCGCTGCGCGCGATGATGTCGCGCATGGCCGATTCCGACACCGCGCGGATCGTGTCGGCGGGATCGGCCAGGTTGAACAGGAACATCTGCGGATCGCGGATATTCCAGACGACCTGATACTCCATGTCCACGATGTTCTGGTCGCGGGTCAGCATCAGACCGCTATCCATCGGCCCGGCGCGGCCGGTCCCGATTTCGGTGACGCGCTCGTTGGTGACGGGCACCACCTCGGCCCGCATCACGGGCCAGGGGGCAAAGTTCAGACCCTCGGTCCCGACCGAGACGGCGCGGCCGAAAAGGAACTCGACCGACAATTCGTTCGTTTGGACCCGATAGAAGCTGGCCGCCGCCCAGAGGCCAAGCGCCACGAGCCCCGCAACCGCCAGCGTCGAGCGGTTCATCGAGAAGTTGGGACCGCCCCGGCCTCGGCCCGGACCGGCAGGACCACCGCCCCCGCCGCCGCCCATCAGGACGCGCAGGCGTTCCTGGCCCTTCTTCATCAGGTCCTCGATTTCCGGCATCTGCTGGTCGCCCCGGCCCGGTTTCTGACCGTTCGGCGGCTGCTGGTTGCCCCATGGCCGCCCGGCCGGTGGACGCCTGTCGCGATCATCGTCGTCCCGGCCGCCGCCATTTCCGCCACCGCCTCCGCCCCAGGGCCCCTGATTTGCCATCCGCAGACCTTCTTTCCTTGGAATTTCCGTTGTCTGAAAACTGGGGAACGGGGCCGGAATGTCAACCCTCGCAGCCCCGTGACGGCCCCCCGCCGATGCGGCAGAGGGCCGCGCACACGCGATCGTCAGCCCTGAAGCCCTGCATGGCGCCGCGCGGGCGCGCGCATCGTCACCAATTCCTCGGCGGCAGTGGGGTGAACGGCGATGGTCGCATCGAACTGCGCCTTGGTCGCGCCCATGCCGATGGGGATGGCGGCCAGCTGGATCATCTCGCCCGCCTCGGGGCCGAAGATGTGGCAACCCAGCACCTTGTCGGTGCCCGGATCGACCAGCAGTTTCATCATCACCTTGGCATCGCTGCCGGCAAAGGCCGAGCGCATCGGCCGGAACTGCGTCGCATAGACGTCGACCGGTCCCCTGGCGCGCGCCTCCTCCTCGGTCAGGCCCACGCTGGCGACCTCGTGGGGGCGCAGATAGACGGCGCTGGCGACCAGCGAATGATCCACCTTGCGCGGCTTGGCGCCAAAGACCGTGTCGGCAAAGGCATGCCCCTCGCGGATCGCCACCGGCGTCAGGTTCACCCGGTCGGTCACGTCACCCACCGCAAAGATCGAGGGCACGCAGGTCTGCGACCATTCATCGACCTCGATCGCGCCGTTCGGCTTCAGCCGCACCTCGGTATTCTCGAGCCCTAGCCCCTTGGTGTGGGGTGCCCGGCCGGTGGCGAAGAAGACCGCGTCAAAGCGGTCCTCGCTGCCATCATCAAAGCGCACCTTCACGCCATCGCCATCGCGCTCCAGCGCGGCGGGGGTCAGGCCAAGCCGCAGATCGACGCCGATCCGGCTCAACTGCAGCGTCGCCAGATCGCGCGCCTCGCGGTCAAAGCCCCGCAGCACCGCATCGCCTCGATAGACCTGCACGGTCTCGACACCCAGACCCGCCAGGATCGTGGCGAATTCGCAGGCGATGAAGCCGCCCCCCACCAGCAGAACCCGGCGCGGCAGCACGTCCATCACGAACAGATCGTCCGAGACCAGCGCCAGATCCTCGCCCGGGACGCCGATCTTGCTCGGCCGCCCCCCGGCCGCGATCAGGATGTGACGCGCGGTCTTGCGCGTGCCATCAGCCAGCTCGACCGTATGATGGTCGGCGATCACCGCGCGCTGGTCATGGATCTCGACGCCGGCACGGGTCAGCCCGGCCCGATAGACCAGTTCCAGCCGCGCCAGTTCCGCATCCAGCTTCGCGCGAAAGACCGGCCAGTCGAATTTGCCCGCCGACGCGTTCTCCCAGCCATAGCCGCGCATCTCTTCGGCCATCAGCCCGGCCTGCGAGGCAAAGATCATCAGCTTCTTGGGCACGCAGCCGCGGATGACGCAGGTGCCGCCCATGCGGCTCTCTTCGGCCAGACCCACCCGCGCACCATGCTCCGACGCCGCGATCCGGGCCGCCCGGACCCCGCCCGAGCCGCCCCCGATGACGAAAAGATCATAGTCAAAGGCCATCCCGGTCCCCCTCAGCCGCCAGCATGTCGGCGTCGATATCGGCCTCGCGGGCCAGTTCCGCCACGCTGCCATCGGGCCGCCCGATGATCGCCAGATTGCACATGCCAAGAAACAACCCGTGCTCGACCACGCCGGGAATGGCCGAAAGGGCACGCGCCAGCGCGACCGGATCGGGGATCTCGCCCAGATGCAGGTCCAGGATCAGGTTGCCCTCATCCGTGATCACCGGATCGCTGCCGCGCAGGCGCTGCATCACGTCCCGTCCGCCCAGATCCAGGCCCTCGAGCGCGCGCCGGATCAGCTTGCGCGTGGTCTCGAAGCCGAATTCGAGAACCTCGACCGGCAGGGGAAAGGCGCCAAGCGTCTCGACCACCTTGCCCGGATCGGCGATCACGACCATGCGGTCGCTGGCCGCCGCCACGATCTTCTCGCGCAGATGCGCCGCGCCGCCGCCCTTGATCAGGTGAAGCTGCCCGTCCACCTCGTCGGCCCCGTCGATGGTCAGGTCCAGCCAGCCGATCGCGTCCAGCGCCTCGATCCGCAGGCCAAGGCTCTCGGCCAGATCGGCCGTCGCCTTCGATGTGGCCGCGCAGCGCAGCCGCAGCCCCTCGGCATCGACCCGCGCCGCCAGCTCGCGCACCATCACGCTGGCCGTCGAGCCGGTGCCCAGCCCCAGCCGCATCCCGTCCTGCACCAGCGCCACAGCGGCCCGCGCCGCCGCCAGCTTGGCCGGATCGACCTCTGATACCTGCGCCATGTCCTATCCCCTCTTCTGGACCCGCCACGCTTATAGGCAATGCCCCGCCAAAGTGCGAGACCCGGCCCGCCCTTTGCCTTGGCCAAATATCCTCAGGGGGGAGTCGCGGAACGCGACGGGGGGCGCGAGCGCCCCCCTGCCCGGCCTGAACATGGCGCCGTCAGCCCCGGCGCATATCCTCGGGCAGCACGACCGAGAACCGGCTGCCCTTGCCGCGGACGCTCTCGATCCGCAGGCGGCCGCGATGGCGGCTGATGATGTGCTTGACGATGGCCAGTCCCAGCCCCGTCCCCCCCTGTTCGCGCGAACGGTGGGTGTCCACGCGATAGAACCGCTCGGTCAGGCGCGGCAGATGGATCTCGTCGATCCCCTCGCCGTGATCGGCGATCTCGACCGCCCAACCCGGCCCGCGCAATTGCGGCTCGTGGTTGATGCGGCGCAGCACGACCTCCAGCAGGCCGCCCGAGCCACCATATTTCAGCCCGTTCTCGATCAGGTTCTGAAAGACCTGCGTCAACTGGTCGGCATCGCCCGGCACCATGACACGCCCGTCCAGCCCCTCGGTCCGCAGGACCACCCCGGCCGCCCGTGCGCGCGGCTCCATCGTGGCCAGGACCGAGCGCAGCAGCCCCGCCAGGTCCAGCATCTCGGAGGGTCGTCGCCGCTCCTCGGCTTGGACCCGGCTCAGCGACAGAAGATCGCTGATCAGCCGGTTCATCCGGCCCGCCTCGCGCTCCATGATGTCCAGAAAGCGGTCGCGGGCGCGGGCATCCTCGCGGGCGGGGCCGCGGAGGGTCTCGATAAAGCCCAGCATCGCGGTCAGGGGCGTCTTCAGCTCGTGGCTGACATTGGCGACGAAATCGCGCCGGACCTGCTCGGCCTCGTCCGCGACCGAGCGGTCGAGGATCGCGATGCTCGCGCCGCGACCGATCAGCAGCGACAGCGGCGCCACGGTGATCTCGGCCATGATGTTGCGCCCGTCCACGCCAAGATGCGCCCGCAGGACCGCGCAGCCCGGCGCGGCCGAAAGTCCTTCGGGACGGGCGGGGGCAGGATGGCGGTCCGGGGCCAGGACCCAGTCCACCGCCTGCACCACGCCGGGATGGCGCAGGATCGTCACGAAGGGCCGGTCCAGCAGATCGTCGCCCAGCAGCAGCCGCGCGGCCGCATTGGCGGCGATGGTGCGCGCATGCGCGTCCACCGCCAGCATCGGCACCGGCACCCCGTCCAGCAGGCTCTGTGCGCGGCGCTGCAATTCAGCCGACATCGCCCGACACCACCTGCCGCAGGCCCGCCCGGAAGCGCGCGGCATTCGCGCGGTAGCGTCCGGCGGCGGCACGCAGACCGGCCTGCGCATCGGCGTCCAGCATCCGCACCACCTTGCCGGGCGTTCCCATGACCAGCGCGCCGGGCGGCACCTGCCGCCCCTCGGGGATCAGCGCGCCCGCGCCGATCAGCGCGCCCTCGCCGATCTCGGCGCCGTTCAGGATCGTGGCGCCCATGCCGACCAGCACGCCGTCGCCGATCCGGCAGCCATGCAGGATCGCGCGATGGCCGATGGTGCAATCCG
>NZ_JAUVVF010000040.1 GCF_030604785.1 Paracoccus sp. (in: a-proteobacteria)
CAACCGAGATTCTGATGCCCGCCCTGTCCCCGACCATGGAGGAGGGGACTCTGGCGAAATGGCTGAAAAAGGAAGGCGACGTCGTGAAATCCGGCGACATCATCGCCGAGATCGAGACCGACAAGGCCACGATGGAATTCGAGGCCGTGGATGAGGGCATCCTGGGCAAGATCCTGATCGCCGAAGGCACGCAGGGCGTGGCGGTGAACACCCCCATCGCCGTGCTGGTCGAGGAAGGCGAAAGCGCCGATGACGTGAAATCCGCCCCCGCCTCGGCCCCCGCCCAGGCGAAATCCAGCGACGACGAGGTCAAGGGTGACGACCAGCCCGGCGCCTCGGCCGTCGAGCAGGTCAAGACCCCCGAACCCGATCACAGCCCCGATTACCCCGAGGGCACGAAGATGAAGACCATGACCGTGCGGGAAGCCCTGCGCGAGGCCATGGCCGAAGAGATGGAGCGCGACGAGACCGTGTTCCTGATGGGCGAGGAAGTCGGCGAATATCAGGGCGCCTACAAGATCAGCCAGGGCCTCCTGGAGAAGTTCGGCCCCCGCCGCGTCGTGGACACGCCCATCTCCGAGATCGGCTTTGCGGGCATCGGCACCGGCGCCGCGCTGGCCGGCCTGCGCCCCATCGTCGAATTCATGACCTTCAACTTCGCGATGCAGGCCATCGACCACATCATCAACTCGGCCGCCAAGACGCTCTACATGTCCGGCGGCCAGATGGGCTGTCCCATCGTGTTCCGCGGCCCGAACGGCGCCGCCGCCCGCGTGGGCGCCCAGCACAGCCAGGATTACGCCGCCTGGTATTCGCAGATCCCCGGCCTCAAGGTCGTGATGCCCTACAGCGCCGCCGACGCCAAGGGACTGATGAAGCAGGCGATCCGCGACCCGAACCCGGTCGTGTTCCTTGAGAACGAGATCCTCTATGGCCGCTCGTTCGAGGTGCCGGACCTGCCCGACTTCACCATCCCCTTCGGCAAGGCGCGCATCGCCCGCGCGGGCAGCGACGTGACCATCGTCAGCTTCGGCATCGGCATGGCCCACGCGCTGGAAGCCGCCGACAAGCTGGCCGCCGAGGGGATCGAGGCCGAGGTGATCGACCTGCGCACCCTGCGCCCGCTGGATTACGGCTCGATCATCGCCTCGGTGAAAAAGACCAACCGTCTCGTGACCGTGGAAGAGGGCTTCCCCGTCGCCTCGATCGGGAACCACATCTCGGCCTATGTGATGGAAAACGCCTTCGATTATCTGGATGCGCCCGTCATCAACTGCACCGGCAAGGACGTGCCGATGCCCTATGCGGCCAATCTGGAAAAGCACGCCCTCATCACCCCGGCCGAAGTGGTCGAGGCGGTGAAAAAAGTCACCTACCGCTAAGGGAGCCACGCGATGCCCACGGAAATCCTGATGCCCGCGCTGTCTCCCACGATGGAGGAAGGCACCCTGGCCAAATGGCTGGTCAAGGAAGGCGACGAGGTGAAATCCGGCGACATCATCGCCGAGATCGAGACCGACAAGGCCACGATGGAATTCGAGGCCGTCGATGAAGGCCGGATCGGCAAGATCCTGATCGCCGAGGGCAGCGCCGGAGTGAAGGTGAACACCCCCATCGCCGTCCTTCTGGACGAGGGCGAGGAGGCCGGCGACATCGCCGCGCCCAAGCCCGAAGCCACCGCAACCGCCGCGCCCGCGGCCGATGCCGAACCCGCCCCCGCCGAAAAGGGCTATGGCGGCCCGATCGGCGCGCCAGTCGCCGGCGGCGACAAGGGCAAGGCCGATCAGGGCGGGCGCATCTTCGCCTCGCCGCTGGCCCGCCGGATCGCCGCCGACAAGGGGCTGGACCTGTCGCAGATCAAGGGCTCTGGCCCGCGCGGCCGGATCGTCAAGGCCGATGTCGAAAGCGCCAAGCCCGGCGCCGCCCCCGCCCCGGCTGCGGCCCCCGCCGCCTCACAGGCGGCCCCCGCCCCTGCCGCGCAGGCGCCCAAGGGCCCCTCGGCCGATGCGGTCCTCAAGATGTATGCCGACCGCGAGACGACCGAGGTCGCGCTGGACGGGATGCGCCGCACCATCGCCGCCCGTCTGGGCGAAGCCAAGCAGACGATCCCGCATTTCTACCTGCGCCGCTCGGCCAAGCTGGACGAGCTGATGGAGTTCCGCGCGACCCTGAACAAGAAGCTCGAATCCCGCGGCGTCAAGCTGTCGGTCAACGACTTCATCATCAAGGCCTGCGCGCTGGCGCTGCAAGAGGTGCCGGACGCCAATGCCGTCTGGGCAGGCGACCGCATCCTCAAGCTGAAGCCCTCGGATGTGGCGGTGGCCGTCGCGATCGAGGGCGGGCTCTTCACGCCGGTCCTGAAGGATGCCGAATCGAAATCGCTCTCGGCCCTGTCGGCCGAGATGAAGGATCTGGCCCAGCGCGCCAAGTCGAAGAAGCTCGCCCCCCACGAATATCAGGGCGGCAGCTTCGCCATCTCGAATCTCGGCATGTTCGGGATCGAGAATTTCGACGCCGTCATCAATCCGCCGCATGGCGCGATCCTGGCGGTCGGCGCGGGCATCCAGACTCCCGTGGTCGAGAACGGCGAGATCGTCATCCGCAACGTCATGTCGATGACGCTGTCGGTCGACCATCGGGTGATCGATGGCGCGCTCGGTGCACAATTGCTTGATGCGATTGTCAAACATCTGGAAAATCCGGTCGCGATGCTGGCATGATGGGCAGCGCGCTACCGCATAAGTTGTGACAATTCAGACACTTCTCGACATCGACGGCAAGTCTGGCTAGGCTTGCCGTCGATGGCCGTTTCGTGACCTTGTCGTCGGGACGCCGGAATCGGCCACGACTTTCCTGATCGCCCTCACATGGACCAAGGTTATGATGTACAAGTTTGCACCCGTTCTCGGCCTGAGCGTTCTGCTCGGCGCCTGCTCGCCCACCCAGTTCGAGCGTCCGTCCGTCACGGTGAATTCCGACAAGGGCCCGGTCGAGTGCCAGCTCTACCTGCCACAGATCGTGATGTGGGACGAGCCCGTGTCCTTCCCCGACGGCATGACCCGCGAGGAAGCCATCTCGATCTGCCGCCGGGAAGGCATGGCGCGCAAGGCCGGCGGCACCGTCACCACGCCCGCCGCGCTCTGATCCCCACGTCGTCGCTGCCCGGCGCCGCCCGGACAGCCGATCACGGAACGGCCCCGTGCCTTGCGGCACGGGGCCTCTTTCATTTTCCTTTCGGGGGGCTGCGGCCTCGCAGGGGCGCTAGAAGCTGACCGTGACCTCGGGCAGGCGCAATTCGTTGATCAGGTCGCGCAATTCCTGACGCGCGGCGACATGCGACATGCTCATGCTTTCGACGCCGACATCCTTCAGGTCCAGCAGCGTCAGACCGCGCGGAAACAATTCGCGGAAGATGACGCGTTCGGAAAAGCCGGGCGCGACGCGGAAGCCGATCCGGCGCGACAGCTGCGCCAGCGCGCCGCCGACGCGGCGCTTGTTGTTCATCTGCTGCGTGCCCAGCCGGTTGCGCAGCACCAGCCAGTCGATGGGCCGCGCCCCTGCCTGTCCGCGCAATTGCCGCGCATTCCAGACCATCTCGGAATAGATCGACGGCCCCAGGATCTCGCCCTCGGGGGACATGCGCGCCAGCAGGTCGAAATCGATGAAGCTGTCGTTCAGCGGCGTGATCAGCGTGTCGGCCAGCGTATGCGCCATCTGGCTCAGCTTGGTATGCGATCCGGGGCAGTCCAGCAGGATGAAGTCGCATTCCTTCTCCAGCGCCTCCAGCGCCGGGGTCAGCGGGTCGGGTCCGCCGCCGATCGCGCCGATGGCCGGGGTGGGCAGGCGCAGCCCCTCGCGCGCGGCAAAGGCGGCGCGGTTCTCCAGATAGCGGGCAAAGCTGCGCTGGCGCACGTCCAGATCCAGCGCGCCCACCCGGTAGCCCATGCGTGCCAGCGCCGTCGCCACATGCATCGAGGTCGTGGACTTGCCCGAGCCCCCCTTTTCGTTGCCGACAACGATGATATGCGCCACAGGCCGCCTCTTGTCCCCTCGTTGCAGCGGACCCTAACGACCGCGTGAGGTGATGAAAAGCCGCTAGGCGCATCCCGCGCGGGCAATGCGGCGCGAATGCCGCAGGCCTCAGTCGAAGGCGCCGCGCAGGGCCGTCAGCGCCGCCTGGACCTTTGGGGTGCGGTGCAGGTCGACATGCGTGACCAGCCATAGCGGCGAGACCCATTCCGGATGGCTCATCACCGGCACCAGCCCCCGTTCCTGGCCCGGCGCGACCGCGCCGATGGCCAGCCCCGCGCGGATGACCGCCTCGCGCGCGGCGCCGTCATTGCTGGTCAGCACGATGTTCTCGGGCCCGATCCGCGCCGTCAGCCAGCGCATGAAGGGCGCCCCCGCCCCCTCGACGCCCGGCAGCGCATAGCGATGCGCGCGCGGATCGTCGGCGGTGCCGTGGCGGGCGACGTAATCGGGGCTTCCGTAAAGGACGTGCTGCATCTGCCCCAGGGGCCGGACGATGTAATCGGGCTCGGTCGGGCTGGCGCCCGCGCGGATCGCCACATGCGCCTCGCCGACATCCAGCCGGAACAACCGCACATCGGTGACATAGCTGATCCGCAGATCGGGATGGGCGCGCATCAGATCGGTCAGGCGCGGCATGATCCGCTCGGCCAGTTCGGGCAGCGACGTGACCAGCAGATCGCCCTCGATCCGCCGGACCGAGCCCGCGATCTGCGCGGCCATCTGGGAAAATCGCTCATCGGCGGCCACGGCTGCGGCCAGCATGACGCGCCCGGCCTCGGTCAGGGTGTAGCCGCGCGAATGGCGCTGGAACAGACGTGCCTTCAGCGCCGTTTCCAGCATGTCGATGCGCCGGATCACGGTCGCATGATGCACGCCCAGCTCGGCCGCCGCGCCGCTGACCGTGCCCGCCCGCGCCACGGCCAGGGCCACCCGGATGTCGTCCCATGTCTCGATCCGCATGTTGTGCGCTCCTGCACAGCTCCTGCGCGATAATCCAACTTTTGTTCGCTGGTTCATAGTCCCATATCTGCCGCAACGCAGCATCTGACATCAAAGTGACGAGGCCCATCATGCATATCCTTCATCTCGACAGCGCGATCACCGGCGACGCCTCGGTGTCGCGCCAGCTGACCGCCGACATCGTCGCGCGGCTGAAATCGGCCAATCCCGACGCGACCGTGACCTATCGCGACCTGAACGAGGGCGTACCGGCCATCGACACCGCCTGGTTCCAGGCCGTCCGCGTCGGCATCGAGAACCCGACCCCCGAACAGCAGGCGATCGTGGCCACCTCGGACGCGCTTCTAGCCGAGGTGCAGGCCGCCGACGCACTGGTGATCGGCCTGCCGGTCTACAATTTCTCGCTGCCCGGCCAGCTCAAGAACTGGCTGGACCAGATCGCCCGCGCCGGGATCAGCTTCCGCTACACCGCCGAAGGCCCCGAGGGCCTGCTGAAGAACAAGCGCGCCTTCGTGGCCTATACCGCCGCGGGCACGCCGCTCGGCTCGGATTACGACCACGCTTCGGGCTATCTGCGCCACATGCTGGGCTTCCTCGGCATCACGGATGTGACCTTCGTGCCCGCTGACGGCCTGGCGATCGACCGCGATGCCGGCATGGCCCGCGCCGCCGAGGCGCTGGAACAGATCGCCGCCTGATCGCCGGCCGCCCCTCTCACGAAACCCGCCCGGCCCGGTTCGACGCCCCTGCGTTGACTCGGGCCGGGTTTTTTCGTAAGGGAACACGGATTCCCGGAAGGACTGCCCTTCCGGTCCCCGCCCCCTGCGGGGATCGCCCCCCGTCAGCGCGTTGCGCCCACGGGGGCAAAACCGTTTTGGACCGAAGGAGGCCCGGCCATGTTCGAGACCCTATCCGACCGTCTTGGCGGCGTCTTCGACCGGCTGACCAAGCAGGGCGCGCTGTCCGAGGATGACGTCACCGCCGCGATGCGCGAGGTCCGCGTGGCCCTGCTCGAGGCGGATGTCTCGCTGCCGGTCGCGCGCAGCTTCGTCAAGGCCGTGACGGCCAAGGCGACGGGCGCGGCGGTCACCAAGTCGATCACGCCGGGCCAGCAGGTCGTCAAGATCGTCCATGACGAGCTGATCAAGGTCCTGCAGGGCGACGACGCCCCCGAGGCGCTGCGAATCGACAACCCGCCCGCGACGATCCTGATGGTCGGCCTGCAGGGCTCGGGCAAGACCACCACCACCGCGAAGCTGGCCTTGCGTCTGAAGGACCGCGAGAAGAAGCGCGTCCTGATGGCCTCGCTGGACACGAACCGCCCGGCGGCGATGGACCAGCTTGCGATTCTGGGCCAGCAGATCGGGGTGGACACGCTGCCCATCGTGCCGGGCCAGACCGCGCCCCAGATCGCGCAGCGCGCCAAGACCCAGGCCGGGCTTGGCGGCTACGACGTGGTGCTCTTGGACACGGCCGGCCGCCTGCATATCGACGAGGCCCTGATGGCCGAGGTCCAGCAGGTCCGTGACATCGCCCAGCCGCGCGAGACGCTGCTGGTCGTGGACGGCCTGACCGGCCAGGACGCCGTGAACGTCGCCACCGAATTCGACGGCAAGGTCGGCATTTCGGGCGTGGTCCTGACCCGGATGGACGGTGACGGGCGCGGCGGTGCGGCTTTGTCGATGCGCGCCATCACCGGCAAGCCGATCCGCTTCGTGGGTCTGGGCGAAAAGATGGACGCGCTGGAAACCTTCGATGCCAGCCGCGTCGCGGGCCGCATCCTCGGCATGGGCGACATCGTGGCGCTGGTCGAGAAGGCCCAGCAGGTGCTCGAGGTCGAGCAGGCCGAGCGCATGATGAAGCGCTTCCAGAAGGGTCTGTTCAACATGAACGACCTGCGCGGCCAGCTCGAGCAGATGCAGAAGATGGGCGGCATGTCCTCGGTCATGGGCATGATGCCCGGTATGGCCAAGATGGCCAAGCAGGCCGAGGCCGCGGGCTATGACGACAGCGTCATCCGCCGCCAGATCGCGCTGATCAACTCGATGACCAAGAAGGAGCGCGCCAATCCCGACATGCTTCAGGCCAGCCGCAAGAAGCGGATCGCGGCGGGGGCGGGTCTGGACGTGGCCGACCTGAACAAGCTTCTCAAGATGCAGAAGCAGATGGCCGACACGATGAAGAAGCTGGGCAAGATGGGCAAGGGCGGGCTGATGAAGCAGGCCATGCGCGCCATGACCGGCAAGGGCGGCGGGCTGCCCGACATGGACAATCTCGACCCCGCCAAGATGGCCGAGGCGCAGAAGATGCTGGCCGACCCCAAGGGGCTTGGCGGGCAACTGGACCGGGCGGGCCTGCCCGGCGGCCTCGGCGGCCTCTTCGGCAAGAAGTGACGCGCCCATGACCCCGATTTCCGCATGCCGCCCGGTGCACGGGCTGTGCACGACCGGTGCACAGGTTGTGCATGCGGGAATTGAACCAGAACAACGGCTTGGAGATTCAGCGTGACGGACACAGCCACCCGCGCCGCCGCCCTGCTCAAGGACCATCGCGCCAGCATCGACCGGCTGGACGCGATCCTCGTCTATACCCTGGCCGAGCGGTTCAAGCACACCCAATCCGTCGGCCGTCTCAAGGCCGAACACGACCTTCCTCCGTCCGATCCCGCGCGCGAAGCCGCCCAGATCGAACGGCTGGAACGCCTCGCGCGCGAGGCCGATCTAGACCCGGAATTCGCGCGCAAATTCCTGAACTTCGTGATCGCCGAAGTGATCCGGCACCACGAACAATACCAGTCCTGAGGGCATCCGCCCGACCGCCATTCAAAGGAGAATACCGATGGCCATGAAGATCCGCCTTGCCCGTGGTGGCAGCAAGAAACGTCCCCATTACGCGATCGTCGCCTCGGATTCGCGCATGCCGCGCGACGGCCGCTTCATCGAGAAGCTGGGCACCTACAACCCGCTTCTGGCGAAAGACAGCGAAGACCGCGTCAAGATGAACGTCGAGCGCGTGAAATACTGGCTGGGCGAAGGCGCGCAGCCGACCGACCGCGTGGCTCGCTTCCTGGAAGCCGCCGGCGTCACCGAAAAGACCGAGCGCAAGAACATGAAGAAGGCCGAGCCCGGCAAGAAAGCCAAGGCCCGCGCCGAAGAGCGCGCCAAGAAGGCCGCCGCGGCGACCGCCGACGCCGAATGATCCCCTGACGGCCCGGCCCCGCGCCGGGCCGTCTCTTGCGCCCCCAAGGGAACCGCCCTGCCATGAGCGACAAGATCTGCGTCGGCGCGATCGCCGGGGCCTTCGGGGTCCATGGCGAGGTGCGCCTGAAAAGCTTCTGCGCCGAGCCTTCGGACATCGCCTCCTACGGTCCGCTGACGACCGAGAGCGGCAGCCGCAGCTTCACCGTGACCCTGACCCGCCCCGTCACCGGCGGCCTTGGCGCGCGCCTGTCCGGCGTGGCCACCCGCGAGGATGCCGAGGCGCTGAAGGGCACGACACTCTGGGCCCCGCGCGCGGCCCTGCCGTCGCTGCCCGATGACGAATTCTACCATGCCGACCTGATCGGGCTTCAGGTCGTGGATACCGGCGGCGCGCCCTTGGGCCGCGTGCGCGCGATCTATGATCACGGCGCAGGCGACATCCTGGAAATCGTGGGCGGCGCGCAGGTGATGCTGCTGCCCTTCACGCGGGCCATCGTGCCGACGGTCGATCTGACGGCGGGCCGCATCGTGGCCGACCCGCCCGGCGCCTCGGACGATGACGGCCCGGAATGACCGAGACGCCGAAATCCCACGGGCGGCTGTCGATCCGCCCCAGCCTGCGCCCCCGCGAATTGATGGCCGAGCCGCAGGTGCGCGGCGCCTGGACCGCCCGCATCATCACCCTGTTCCCCGAGGCCTTTCCCGGCATTCTGGGCCTGTCGCTGACCGGCAAGGCGCTGGCGCAGGGTCTGTGGAACCTTGAGACCATCCCGCTGCGCGAACACGGGATCGGCAAGCACCGCAACGTGGATGACACGCCGGCGGGCGGCGGCGCGGGCATGGTGATCCGCCCCGACGTGCTGGACGCGGCGCTGCGCGAGGCAGGTCCCGGCCTGCCGGTCATCTACATGTCGCCGCGCGGCAGGCCCCTGACGCAGGCCCGCGCGCGCGCGCTGGCGCAGGGGCCGGGCGTCACGCTGATCTGCGGCCGGTTCGAGGGGATCGACCAGCGCGTGCTGGACGCCCATGCCATCGAGGAAATCAGCATCGGCGATTATGTCCTGACCGGCGGCGAGATCGCCGCTCAGGTCTTGATCGACGCGACGGTCCGCCTTATACCGCGCGTGCTGGGGAATCAGGATTCGCTGGCCGAGGAGTCCTTTTCCATCGGCAACAGGGGCCTTCTGGAAGCCCCCCAGTTCACGAAGCCCGCCCAATGGGAAGGCCGCGACATCCCGCCGGTTCTGCTGTCGGGAAATCACGCGGCCATCGCTGCATGGCGGGCCAGTGAGGCCGAAAGGCTGACCAAGGAACGCCGCCCCGACCTGTGGCGGGCATACCAGGACGGTATGGACCCGGCAAAGGACCGACAGCTCTCGGGCGCATCAGACCAATCGCGGGATCACCGCGAGCATCAAGAGGAACCCAAGCGATGAACCTGATCGCACAACTCGAAGCCGAGCAGATCGCTGCGCTCGGCAAGACCATCCCCGATTTCAAGGCCGGCGACACGATCCGCGTCGGCTACAAGGTGACCGAGGGCACCCGGACCCGCGTGCAGAACTACGAAGGCGTCTGCATCTCGCGCAAGGGCGGCAGCGGCATCGGCGCCAGCTTCACGGTCCGCAAGATCAGCTTCGGCGAAGGCGTGGAACGCGTGTTCCCGCTCTATTCGACCAACATCGATTCGATCGAGGTCGTGCGTCGCGGCAAGGTCCGTCGCGCCAAGCTGTATTACCTGCGCGACCGTCGCGGCAAGTCGGCCCGTATCGCCGAGAAGAGCAACTATCGCCCCCTGTCCGGCGACAAAGCCTGAATCGAGGTCATCCGATGAAAAAAGACATTCACCCCGATTACCACATGATCGAAGTCAAGATGACGGACGGCACGGTCTACCAGACCCGTTCGACCTGGGGCAAGGAAGGCGAGACGATGTCGCTGGACATCGACCCGACCTCGCACCCGGCCTGGACCGGCGGCTCGTCGCGCCTGATGGATACCGGTGGCCGCGTGTCCAAGTTCAAGTCGAAATACGCGGGCCTCGGCTTCTGATCCGACGCCTCACGGCTTTCGCGGCGCCGCCCCTTGGGGCGGCGTCTTGCGTTTCGGGGCCATGCGCGGCGCAGCCCCTTCGCTTTTCCGCCCCGCTTGGATAAGGCTTCCGCCATGAAAGAGACCGCGCCCGCCCCGACCCTGTCGCCCGATCAGGCCGAAGCCTGGGACATGCTGGCCGAGACGTTCGGCGCGGCGGGCATCGACATCACCGCCGAGGAATTGCAGCCCGCGACCGAGGGCAAGGGCCGCGTCATGGCCGTCATCGGCAAGGCCGGGTCCGGCAAGACGCTGCTTCTGTCGCAGTTGACCAAGGCCCTGCTGGAGGCCGGGGTGGACCTGATCAGCCCCGATTGGGAAGGCCGCCGCCGAAAGGACCGCCGCAGCGTGGCGATCCTGGCCCCGACGAACAAGGCGGCCTTCGTGCTGCGGATGCGCGGCGTGCCGGCGACGACCATCCACCGCATTCTTTATACCCCCGTCTATGACCCGGAATACGAGAAGATCGCCGACTGGCTGACCGAGTCCGGCGTGAAGCCCCAGATCGAGGGGCTGGACGATGCGGCTTTGGACCGCATCCGCGCCTTCTACGACCAGCACGGCTCGATCCCCGGCGCGCTGGCCGCGGCGGGCCTGCGCGGCTCGGATTTCATCCGCGGCTGGAAACGGCGCGAGGAGGGCCTGGATGTCGGCCTGATCGACGAGGCCTCGATGCTGGACGAGCGCCAGTTCGAGGATCTGCGCGAGATCTTTCCCGTGCTGGTCCTGTTCGGCGACCCTGCCCAGCTGGCTCCGGTCGGGCAATCGGGCGAGATGGTCTTTGACCGGCTGGCGCCCCAGCAGCGGCTTTACCTGAACCGCATCCACCGCCAGTCCGACGACAACCCGATCCTGGATCTGGCCCATGCCCTGGCGGATGAGAAACTGGGTTTCGACGCGTTTGAAAGCATGGTGCGGGACGCGGCGCGGCGCGACGACCGGGTGGTCTGGGCCGAGCGGGTCGAGAGCGACCTGATGGCGCGCAGCCCGGTCCTGGTCTGGCGCAACGCGACGCGCATCCGGCTGATCCACGCCTTCCGCAGCGCCTATGGCGCGCCGGGCGACGCGCTGCTGCCCGGCGAGCCGCTGATCTGCGACGGGCTGGAATTGCCGCTGAAGCACCGCAAGAAACGCATCGATCTGGAGGCGCGGGGGCTGATCAAGGGCGCTCAGGTCGTCTATCTGGGCCCCGGCCGCAAGCCCGGCTTTTCGCGGCTGCATGTGATCGGCGCCGAGGATCCCCGCCTGTCGGCGGCCTCGATCGTGAAGATCGAGATGCCGGATGCCGAGGAACCCTTCATCCCCTATGCCGCGCGGATGGGGGCGGCCTTTCTGCACGGCGCCGCCGTGACGATCCACAAGGCGCAGGGAAGTCAGTGGCCGCAGGTGCAGGTCTTTGCCCCCGACATCTCGGCCGCCGCGTGGTCGAACCGCAGCGAGGCGGGCGTGCCCCTGTGGAAGCGGCTGACCTATGTCGCGATCACCCGTGCGCAGGAGCGGCTGTTCTGGGTGACCAAGGCGCGTCTGGCCCGGCCCGCCGCAGGGCTGAGCACCGCCGATCTGGAGGCGCCTGCCAGCGCCCTGGCGCTGAGCGCGGCGGAGGCCGAGGATTAGGTGCGTCCCGCGGGCGCCGGGGGCCAGCCCCCGGACCCCCGGGATATTTGGGCCAAGGCAAAGATCAGGCGCGGTGCGCGGCGAGGAAGGCTTCGTCAAGCGCCTCGGCTGGCAGTCCGGTTTCGCGCGAGAGGCGCAGCAGGCCGAAATGGACGCGGGCGAGGTTCTGATAATAGCCGAGAAAGGCGTGGTTGATCGTGGCGCCCGCCACGGCGCCGATGACCGGGGCCGATTGCAGGGCGAGTTTCTGGCTGAGCATCGCGGCCAGACGCGGTGCGGCGGCGGCGATCAGCGCCTGGCTGGACTGGCCAGCCAGAGGGATGGCGAGGCCCGAGAGGGGCGCGCGCGCCGGATCGCGCGAGGGGGGCCGGGCAGCGAGGATGCGCAGGGCCTCGCGGCGCAGATCCTCGTCCTCGGGGTCGAGGCCGTGTTCGTCGGCTATGTCGAGGATCGCGCGCATCAGCAGCGTCACCGTGACCGGCAGTTCCAGAAGCGCCCCGGTGAAGCCTGCCGCGCCCGCCGCGCCGCCGATCAGGGTCGCGCCGATGCGGTTGAAGCGGTCGCTGCGGGGGCGAAGGGTCGTGCGGCTGGCCCTTGCGGCGCGGAAGGCGCGGGTCAGCGCCTGTTCGGTCGCCGTTTCGAGCCGCCGCGACAGGCCGGGCGGCAGGCGGTTCGTCGCGTTCTCGGCCCCCTGCCCGATCCGGGCGATGAGCCGGATCAGCGGCCCGCCCGCCTGCTGGCGGCTTTGCGCGAGCCGGGCGATCTGGGCATGGATCGACGGGTCGGTGATCGGCGGCAGGATCTGGGGCGGGTGGTCACTCATCTGCGGGACACGCGGTCAAGGGGCCGGGTTGATCGGGCTTTGCGGCGGAGGGATGGGTCGAGAGATCGCGCATGACCTCTCCGGTGACACCAACCCAGGCGCCGGGCTGAAGTTCCAGCCCCAGCACGCGGTCGGGATTGGTGGGGGGCGGCATCTCGACCCCGTCGAGGCGCGAGAAGCCGAAGCGGCTGTAATAGGGCGCGTCGCCCACCAGCAGCACCCGCCGCCAGCCCAGATCGCGCGCCCGCGACAGGCTGTCGCGCATCAGCATGCCGCCCAGCCCCTCGCCCTGCGCGGTCGGGTGGACCGCGATGGGCCCCAGCAGCAGGACCGGCTGGTCCGCGACCCGGACGGGCCAGTGCCGGATCGCCGCCATCAGCACCCCGGACTGGCGCAGCAGCAGGCAGAGATCGGCCACCGGCGGCACGCCGTCGCGCAGCCGATAGGAGGAAAGGGCCGTGCGCCCCGGCGCGAAGCACAGATCGTAGAGCGCCTCGACTTCGGGCGTGTCGGCAACCGTCTCGGGGCAGATCTGATACATTGCCGCGCCTCCTGCATTCCGGGGTGGCCCCTTATCACGGCTGGGGCGCAGGCGGAACATTGCACAGCGGGAAAAGCGGTGGCAGTTTGGCGGCCGAACGCGACAGGAGGCCGCCCATGTTCTATCGACCCGAAGCCGGACACGGCCTGCCCCACAATCCCTTCAATGCGATCGTGGCGCCCCGGCCGATCGGCTGGATCTCGACCCGGGGGCGGCTGGGCGACAATCTGGCGCCCTATTCGTTCTTCAACGCGGTCGCCTATGTGCCGCCGCAGATCATGTTCGCCTCGACCGGGGCCAAGCCCGACCGGCCCGGCGCCAAGGACAGCGTGTCTCAGATCATCGAAAGCGGGGTCTTCTGCGTCAACATCGCCAGCACGGACATGGGCGCAGCGATGAATGCAAGCTCGGCCCCCCTGCCCGCCGGCACCAACGAATTCGAGGTGGCCGGGATCGAAAGCGCCCCCTGCGCCACGATCGACTGCCCGCGGGTGGCGGGGGCGGTGGCGGCGATGGAATGCCGGATGACCCAGATCGTGCCGCTGGCAGGCGAGAAGAACTATGCCGTCTTCGGCGTCGTCACCGGCGTGCATCTGCGCGACGATTGCGTGGTCGAGGGGCGTTTCGACCCGCGCCCTGCAGGGGGCTGGCTGGCGCGGATGGGCTACAAGGATTACGCCGCCGTGACCGAGATCTTCGAGATGGAACGCCCCGCATGAGCCGAGAGGTCAGGGACTACATCCGCAGCATCCATGATTTCCCGCATGAGGGAATCATTTTCCGCGACGTGACCACGCTGTTCTCGGATGCGCGCGGCTTCAGGATGGCGGTGGATCAGTTGCTGCACGCCTATGCCGGGCAGCGCATCGACAAGGTCGTGGGGCTCGAGGCGCGGGGCTTCATCCTGGGCGGCGCGGTGGCGCATCAGCTTTCGGTCGGGTTCGTGCCGATCCGCAAGAAGGGCAAGCTGCCCGGCACCGTCATCAGCGAAGCCTATCAGCTGGAATATGGCGAGGCGATCATGGAGATCCACGACGACGCCCTGCGCGAGGGCGAGCGGGTGCTGATCGTCGATGACCTGCTGGCCACGGGCGGCACGGCGGCGGCGGGGATCACGCTGTGCCAGCGGCTGGGGGCCGAGGTGATCGGCTGCGCCTTCGTGATCGACCTGCCGGATCTGGGCGGGCGCAAGGTGCTGGAGGGGCTGGGGATGCCGGTCCATGCGCTCTGTGCGTTCGAGGGTGCCTAGACCAGAACGGCGCCGGGATTCATGATGCCCGCCGGGTCCAGCGCCTGCTTGATGGCGCGCATCGCGGCAAGGCGGGCCGGGTCGCCCCATTCCGCCAGTTCCGCCGCCTTGAGCCGCCCGACCCCGTGTTCGGCCGAAAACGAGCCGCCTCGTTCGACAACCATCTGATGGATGCGGCGCGACAGGGCGCGGCGCTGGTCGTCGTATTCCTCGCGCTTGCGGCCCGGCGCGGGGAACAGGTTGTAATGCAGGTTGCCATCGCCCAGATGGCCGAAGCAGTTGACGCGCATGTCGCCCTCGGCCGCGATCATGGCGCCCGCGTCGCGCACGAAAGCCGCGATTTCGGACAAAGGCAGGCTGATGTCATGGCTGGCAATCGCGCCGACATGGCGGTTGGCCAGCGGGATATGTTCGCGCAGCGCCCAGAGATCGGCAGCCTGCTGCCCGGATTGCGCGATGGTGCCGTCTTGGACCAGACCGGCGGCAAGACCGGCCTCGAACAGCCCTTCCAGCGCGCGGGCCGAGGACAGGCCGGCGGGCAGGCCGACCTCGATCAGCGCCATCCAGTCGGGGATGGGCGCAAAGGGCTGGCGCATCTGCGGGAAAGCCTCGGCCAGGAAATGCAGCCCCTGCCCCGAAATCAGCTCGAACGCGGTGACGCCGCCCGCCATGCGCGCCTGCGCCAGCGCCAGCAGGGACAAGGCGGCTTCCGGGCTGTCCACGACCATCAGCGCCACGCCCGTCTCGGCCGGGACCGGTGCCAGGACCAGCGCGGCGGCGGTGATGATGCCAAGCGTGCCCTCGGCGCCGATCAGCAGGTCGCGCAGGTCGTAGCCGGTATTGTCCTTTCGCAGCCGCTTGAGGTCGCGCATGATCTGCCCCGAGGGCAGCACGGCCTCGACCCCCAGGCACAGGGCGCGCGCATTGCCGTAGCGCAGCACGTTCACCCCGCCCGCATTGGTGGACAGCACCCCCCCAATCCGGGCGCTGCCCTGCGAGGCCAGAGACAGCGGAAATTGCCGCCCGACAGCCGCAGCCGCCTCGCGCGCCGCATGCAGCGTGACGCCCGATTCCGCGATCATCACGCCCTCGTCGGGATAGGTCGCGCGAATGGCGGCCATGCGTTCCAGCGACAGGATCAAGGGCGCGGGGCCGTCGGGCATGATCTGGCCGCCGACCAGCCCGGTGCCGCCGCCGCGCGGCACGACCGGCACGCGCGCCTCAAGGCAGGCACGGATGATGGCCGCGCATTCCTCGGCATCGCGGGGGGCGGCGATCAGTCCGGCCTGCCCGTGAAAGCGGCCACGCGGTTCCTCGGTATAGGTGGGCGAGGGTTCGCGCAGCACACCGGCGGGCAGGCGCGCGGCAAGGCGGTCGTCGGCGGGGTTCAGGTCAGCGAACATCGGTGCGGCCCCTCCGGTCGCTGCGCAGATTGGCGTAGAGCACATGGTTGCGCCAGCGCCCGTCGATCTGCAGATAGCTTTGCGCGACGCCCTCGTATTTAAAGCCCGATTTCTCGAGCACCCCGCGCGAGGCGGCATTCTCGGGCAGGCAGGCAGCCTCGATCCGGCTGAGATCCAGCGTGGTGAAGGCGTAATGGACTAGGACGCCCAGTGCCTCGCGCATGTAGCCCTGGCGCGCATGAGGCTGGCCGATCCAGTAGCCGACCGTCGCCGATTGCGCCGGGCCGCGCCGCACATTGTCCAGCGTCACCGCACCCAGCAGCGCGCCATCCGCGCGGCGCGTGATGAAGAAGGGAAAGCCGGTCCCTGCCCGCGCCGCCCGCGCCGCCCAGTGGACGCGGTTGGTGAAGCTTTTGCGGGACAGGTGGTCGCGCGACCAGACGGGCTCCCACGGAATCAGGAAGTCGCGGCTTTCGTCGCGCAGTGCGGTCCAGGCGTTGAAATCGGAATGCGTGGGCAGGCGCAGCACGATCCGCTCGGCATCCAGCCGGATCGGGCGACGCCTGAGCAGCATCATGCAGCAAGCCTTCGCAGCAGATCCTCGCGCGTCGGCGCGCCCTCGACCGGGCCGTAAAGCGCCAGGGCAGGCCGCGCCGAGCCGATCAGCCCGACGGCATGGTCGCGGATATCGGCCAGGGTGACGCTGGCGATGCGATCCGCCACCTCGGCGGCGTCCGGCACGCGGCCCCAGATGGCGAGGGTCCGCGCCATGCGTTCCGCCTGCGCCGAGGGGCTTTCCAGACCCATCAGCAGGCTGGCGCGCAGCTGGGCGCGCGCGCGCGCCAGTTCGGCCTCGGTCATGTCCTCGGCGGCGCGCTTGATCTCGTCAATGGTCAGTTTTGCCAGATCGGCCAGATCCTCGGACCCGGTCCCGGCATAGATCGTCAGCATGCCGGTATCGTCGTGGAAGCCCGACTGCGCGAAGATCGTGTAGCAGAGGCCGCGTTCCTCGCGGATCTTCTGGAACAGGCGCGAGGACATGCCCCCGCCAAGCGCCGACGAAAAGATCTGCGCGGCATAGAAATCCGGCGCCAGATAGCCCGGCCCCTCGAAGGCCAGCGCGAAATGGGCCTGTTCCAGCGGCTTGACGTGGCGCGTCTCGCGGCCCTGCCAGCGGGCGGCCTCGCGCGGGGCCTGGGCCACGGGCTTCAGATGGCCGAACGCGGCCTCGGCCAGGGCCACGATGCGGTCATGCGAGACCGCGCCCGCCGCCGAGACGACCATCTGGCCGGGCCCGTAATTCTCGGCCACGAAACTCGCCAGATCGGCGCGCCCGAACCGGCTGACGCATTCCGCCGGGCCAAGGATCGTGCGACCCATCGGCTGGTCGGGATAGGCGGCCTCTTGCAGCCAGTCAAAGATGATGTCGTCGGGCGTGTCCAGACATTGCCCGATCTCTTGCAGGATCACGCCGCGCTCGACCTCGATCTCGCGGGCGTCGAAGACCGGGTTCAGCACGATGTCGCTGATGACGTCAAAGGCCAGATCGACGTCATCCTCGAGCACGCGGACGTAATAGGCAGTCGCGTCGCGCGAGGTATAGGCGTTGATGTAACCGCCCACATCCTCGATCGCCTCGGCGATCTGAAGGGCGCTGCGGCGCGTCGTGCCCTTGAAGGCCATGTGTTCCAGGAAATGCGCGATGCCGTTCTGTTCGGCGCGCTCGTTGCGGCCGCCCGCATTCACCCAGACCCCAAGCGAGGCGGAATGCAGGCCCGGCATGGCGCGCGTGGCCACACGCAGCCCGTTGGGCAGGGTCGTGATGATGGGTTCTGTCACCGAGTTCTCCGTTCGAGGATCAGCGACTTGAGCGCCTCGACCTCGTTTTCAACCCGCGTCACGCGCTCGGGCAGGTCGAACAGGCCCTCCATATGCGGCGGCAAGGCGGGGCAGAGGCCGGTGGCGCGCTCGACCGCGTCGGGGAACTTGGCCGGATGTGCGGTGGCCAGCGTGACCATCGGGACGCCCGGCTCAAGATGACGCTCGGCGACGGCCACACCGATGGCACTGTGGGGGCAGAGCACCTCGCCCGTCGTGTTGCGGGTGCGGGTGATCGTCGCCAGCGTCTCTTCCTCGGAGACGCGGCCCGAGCGGAATTCCTCGCGCAGGGTTTGCAGCGCGCCTTGGCTGATCGAGAAGCCACCGGCCTTGAGTTCGGCCATCAGCTGCCGGATCGCGCCCGCATCCTGCCCGTAGGCCAGATACAGCGCGCGCTCGAAGTTCGAGCTGACCTGAATGTCCATCGACGGGCTGATCGAGGGCGCAACCTCGCCCACCCGGTATTCGCCCGTGCTCAGCGCGCGGTGCAGGATGTCGTTCTGGTTGGTCGCCACGATCAGGCGGCGCACCGGCAGGCCCATGCGGCGCGCGATGGAGCCTGCGAAGATGTCACCGAAATTGCCGGTCGGCACGCAGAAATCGGTCTGCCGCATCCCCAGAGAGGCGCAGGCCGTGAAGTAATAGACGATCTGCGCCACCACGCGCGCCCAGTTGATGCTGTTCACGCCGGCCAGCCCGACCTCGTCGCGGAATGCATGGTCGTTGAACAGATCCTTCAGCCGCGCTTGGCAATCGTCGAAATGCCCGGTCACGGCCAGCGCATGCACGTTCCCGGCGGCGGGCGTCGTCATCTGGCGACGCTGCACCTCGCTGACGCGGCCATGCGGATACATGATGAACACATCCACGTTGTCGATGCCGCGGAACGCCTCGATCGCCGCGCTGCCGGTATCCCCTGAAGTCGCGCCCACGATGGTGATGCGCTGCCCCGACCGCGTCAGCGCGATCTGGAAGAGCTGCGCGATCAGCTGCATCGCAAAATCCTTGAAGGCCAGCGTCGGCCCGTGGAACAGCTCCAGCAGGTGATGGCCGGGGGCCAACTGCACCAGCGGCGCGCGGGCGGCATGGCTGATGCGCGCATAGGCCCGGTCGATGGCGCCGCGCAATTCCTCGTCTGTGAAGCTGTCGCCTGTGAAGGGACGGATCACGCGAAAGGCGACCTCTTCGTAGGACAGGCCGTCCAGCGCCTCGATCCCCTCCAGCGAGGGGATGGTCTCGGGCAGGTAGAGGCCGCCGTCGCGCGCCAGCCCCGACAGCATGGCCTCTTCGAAGTTCAGAACCGGGGCCTGCCCGCGGGTCGAGACGTAACGCATCATTCGTCCTTCAGTATTTGCGCTGCCTGATACGCCAGATCAGCGCCAGTGTCATCACCGCCCATGTCGCCGCGATCAGGAACCACTGCATCGCATAGGACAGATGGTTGTTCGGAATCCCCTCGACCGCGACGGGGATCGGGCGCGCGCCCTGATTGTCGCCCTGCACGAAGCTGGCCACGACCAGCACCGGCAGCGTGTCCAGCACCTCGGCCATGTGCTCGACATCGCGGGCGAACCAGATGTTCTCGTCCAGGTTCGGTGCGGGGGTCGAGGCGCTGGCATCCTGCGGCCAGTGCAGGTTTCCGGTGATCTGCAGCCGGACTGGCGGGCGTTCGACGCGGCGCATCTCCTGCGGCACGAAGCCCCGGTCCACCAGGATCGCCCGCCCGTCATCGGTGATGAAGCGCGAGACGACCTGATAACCCGCGCCCTGTTCGCGCGTATGGGACAGGACGTCGATCTCGGCCCCCGTGGTGGTGCCGCTGACCGTGACCGGCAGGTATTTCATCGAGGGGTCGATCTGGTCCGGAAGGGGCACGGGGGGCGCATTGATGCCCTCGACGATCTCGGCCAGAAGGCCCTCTTTCCAGTCGCGCCGGTCAAGCTGCCACAGGCCAAGCTGGATCAGGACGGCGCAGCCGACGATGCCGACGACAAGCGGAAAGAGATAGCGGCGCATGGCATTTCCGATCTTGGACAACGAAAAACGCGCGGGGCTGATCCCCGCGCGCCTTTTTTCGCTGGTGGCGGGGATCAGCTGCCCCAGACGTAGATGACGGCGAACAGGATCAGCCAGATCACGTCGACGAAGTGCCAGTACCAGGCGGCGGCTTCGAAGCCGACATGCTGGTGCTGGGTCATCTGGCCCTTCATGAAGCGCCACAGGCAGACCGCAAGGAAGATCGTGCCGATGATGACGTGCAGGCCGTGGAAGCCGGTGGCGATGTAGAAGGCCGAGGCATAGGCGGTATCGGCCAGGCCAAAGGCGGCGTGGCTGTATTCATAGGCCTGCAGGCCGGTGAAGATCACGCCCAGGGCCACGGCGACGGCCAGACCGTTGATCGCCACCTTGCGGTCGCCCTCATGCGCCCAGGCATGGTGCGCCCAGGTCACGGCGACTCCCGACAGCAGCAGGACCAGCGTGTTGATGAAGGGCAGGTGCCAGGGGTCGAAGGTCACGATGCCTTCGGGCGGCCAGACGCCGTCGCGCAGCGGGCTTTCGGGGCCCATCGGATACATGGCGTTCTTGATGAAGTTCCAGAACAGCGAGACGAACAGCATCGCCTCGGAGATCACGAACAGGATGAAGCCGTATTGCAGGCCCAGACGCACGACGGGGGTGTGATCGCCGGCCTCACCCTCGCGGATCACGTCGGCCCACCAGGCAAAGCTGACATAGGTCGTGGCAACCAGGCCGATCAGGAACATCCAGGGGCCGGTGATCGGCGCGCCGAACAGCGTCACCTCGCCCGTCATCCAGGCGACGGCGCCGAACAGCATGACGAAGACCGCCACCGAGGCGAGGAACGGCCATATCGAGGCCGGAAGAATATGGTAGTCGTGGTTCTTTGCATGCGCCATGGCGGATCCCCGTCGGCTCCCTCGAAGTCTTGTCTCAGTTGATGGTCTCGGCCGTGTCCGTGTCAAGCGCGGCGCGCCGGGGCTCGGTCCGGTGGAAGGTATAGGACAGCGTGATGTCGCGCACCCAGCTTGCGTCGCGGTCCTTCACGATCTCCGGGTCGACGAAGAAGCTGACCGGCATCTCGATCCGCTCGCCCGGCTGAAGGGTCTGTTCGGTGAAGCAGAAGCACTCGACCTTGCTGAAGTAGAAGCCCGAAATCTCGGGCGCGACGTTGTAGCTGGCCGTGCCGGTGATGGGCACGTCGGAATTGTTGATCGCCTCGTAGAAGGCCAGGCCGTTCTCGCCGATGCGGACATCCATGCGGTTCTGCATCGGGCGGAAGGTCCAGGGCAGGTTCGGGTCGGTATTGGCGTCGAAGCGCACCCGGACGACTTCCTCAAGCACCAGATCGGGCGCCGCCGCCGAGACCTGCGTGGTGCCGCCGAAGCCCGTCACCCGGCAGAACCAGTCGTAGAACGGCACCGCAGCCCATGACAGCGCGCCCATCGTGATGACCACGCCGACCAGCTTGGTCGCGGTGCGGCCTTCGGGGCTCATGCGTTTCATCATTCGGCGGCCTCCTGTGACGGGTTCGGTGCGGGTTCGGCGGGTTCCTCTGCGGGCAGCAGGCTGACGCGGGGCTGGTGGTCGAAAGCCTCCAGCATGTGGCCCTGCTGGACCTTGACCACCGTCAGCGCGAAGACCAGCGCGACGAAGCCGATCAGGACGACGCCCAGCCCGACATTGCGCGACCGGCGACGGCCGTGAAGTTCATGTTCAGCCTTGAGTTGCATCACCACGCCCCCAGCCAGTTCTGCCCCAGCAGCGCCAGGAAATGAAGGAAGAGATAGGTCAGCGACAGTTTGAAGACCCGCTTTTCGGTCGCGAAATCGTCGCCCCGCGCGGCCTCTTCGCTGCGCTTCAGGATCTGCCAGCCGCCCCGGATGAAGGCCGCGTTCAGCACGACAGCGACCGCCAGATAAAGCGGACCGCCAACCGAGGTGAAGCCAAGCCACAGCGAGAACGGCGCCAGCACCAGCGTGTAGGCAAAGATGTGGCGGCGCGTCACTTCGCGGCCATGCGTGACCGTCAGCATCGGCACGCCGGCATCCTTGTAATCGTCGCGCATGAACAGCGCGAGCGCCCAGAAATGCGGCGGCGTCCAGAAGAAGATCAGCGCGAACATCAGCAGCGACTCGATCGAGACGCCGCCTGTCGCGCAGGCCCAGCCAATCATCGGAGGGAAGGCGCCCGCCGCGCCGCCGATGACGATGTTCTGCGGCGTCCAGCGCTTCAGCCAGATCGTGTAGACCACCGCGTAGAAGAAGATCGTGAAGGCCAGGAACAGGGCGGCGAACCAGTTGGCCACCAGCCCCAGCATCATGACCGAAAGGCCCGACAGCGCCAGCCCGACGGCCAGCGCCTCGCCGCGCTGGATCCTGCCCGAGGGGATCGGACGCGACTGCGTGCGCCGCATCACAGCGTCGATGTCGCTGTCATACCACATGTTCAGCGCACCCGATGCCCCGCCGCCAAGCGCGATGAACAGCACCGCGCAGAAGGCCAGGAACGGATGCACATCCACCGGCGCGATCCACAGGCCGACAAAGGCCGTGAACACCACAAGCGACATCACCCGCGGCTTCAGCAGGGCGACATAGTCGTTGAACTCGGCCTCGGGGGCGGTCTGGCAGGCGTTGATATCGGTCATCGCGCGTTCATCATCCTTCCTTGGCCGGGGCTGTCAGCCCCGACCTGGGTCGCAAGATCACTCGGCGCGGGCCAGCGTGATCTCGGCTTCGGCGTCGAGGGAAGCGGTCTGCGCCGCCTCTTCGCCAAGGGTGCCGCCCTGTTCGGCGATCCAGGCGGCATAGATTTCGGGGCTGACCGCCTTCACGACGATGGGCATGTAGGCGTGGCTGATGCCGCAAAGCTCGCTGCACTGGCCGAAATAGACGCCCTCTTGCTCGACATTGAACCACGCCTGGCCGATGCGGCCCGGAACGGCGTCCTGCTTCACGGCGAAGGCCGGGATGGTCCAGGAATGGATCACGTCGCTGGCTGTGATCTGGACCAGCACGTTCTGGCCGACCGGGACGACCATCGCGGTGTCGGTCGCCAGCAGGTATTCGTCGGGCGCATAGCCGTAATCGGCCAGTTCATCCTCGGCCAGCATCAGCGAATCGAAGGCGATGCCGTTGTCGGGATATTCATAGGACCAGTACCACTGGTGGCCGGTGATCTTGACGATCACGTCCGGGTTTTCCGGCATTTCCTGGCTGCGGAACAGGATCGGCAGCGAGAAGGCCCCGATCGCCACGAGGATCAGCACCGGAACCAGCGTCCAAGCGATCTCGAGCGGGGTGTTGTGGGTGAATTTCGCAGGAACCGGGTTCGCGCGCGAATTGAAGCGGACGATCACGATCAGCAGCAGCACGCAGACGAAGATCGTGATGGCCGCAATGATATACAACACGAAGTTGTCCAGCCATTGCTGGTCCCGCGCCAGTTCGGTCGCCGCCGGGTGGAACCCGGTCCCGCGCGCCACCGGCTTGCCGATCGAGGGCAGCTCGCCCAACACGTCCTGCGCCAGCGCAGTGCCGGTCAGCATGCCCGCAGTCGCGAACCCCGTAGCTGCCGCGACTGCCCCGCGAATCATCGCTCTTGCCATCGTTCCATCCCGTTGCATTGGCCCGGCCTGAACAGCCGCAGGGGCCGCCGCGAGGCTGCCCCTTTTCCTTTCACAGTGACCGTTCTATGACCATATCTCGCCCTCTCGGGCAAGTGATACCTACGGAAATCCGGCGATTTTGGGAACGCGACCCGCTGCCGCGCATCCCGACCCGGCAGGAGGCCAGATGACAGACGCGACCTTCGACCCCTTTGCCGATCTGCTGGACCATGATCGTGCGCTGGCGATCCTGCGCGACGCCGTCGCGGGCGCCGAGGACGGCGAGTTGTTCCTCGAGCGCAGCCATAGCGAGGCGCTGACCTTCGACGATGGCAGGCTGCGTCATTCCAGCGCGATGGCGGGTCAGGGCTTCGGCCTGCGCGCCGTGCGCGGCGAGGTGACGGGATACGCCCATTCCACCGACATCTCCGAGGCTTCGCTGCGCCGCGCTGCGGAAACGGCGCGTCTGGCGGTGGGTGCGGGCGGCGGTACGCTGGCCGATCCTGCCCCGATGCGTCCGGTCGCGCTATACCCCGCGATCGACCCGGCCGAGGGCATCGGCATCGCCGCCCGCATCGCCCTTCTGCGCGAGATCGACGATTACGCCCGCAGCCTGGATCCGCGGGTCGTGCAGGTCACCGCAAGCATCGCCAGCGCCCTGCAGGAGGTCGTGATCCTGCGCCCCGAAGGCGGCCTTGTCCGCGACATCCGCCCCATGACGCGACTGAATGTCGCAGTGATTGTCGAGAACAACGACCGGCGCGAATCCGGCAGCGCGGGCGGCGGCGGGCGCGTCTCGCTGACCGGCCTGATGGAGCCCGCCCATTGGCGCGCCCAGGTGGACGAGGCGCTGCGTATCGCGCTGGTCAACCTGCGCTCGGTCGCGGCGCCGGCGGGGGTGATGGACGTGGTTCTCGGGCCGGGCTGGCCGGGCATCCTGCTGCACGAGGCCGTGGGCCACGGGCTGGAGGGTGACTTCAACCGCAAGAAGGCCAGCGCCTTTGCCGGCCTGCTGGGCCAGCGCGTCGCGGCGCCGGGCGTGACGGTGGTCGATGACGGCACCCTTCCCGACCGGCGCGGCAGCATCAACATCGATGACGAGGGCACGCCCCCCGCCCGCAACGTGCTGATCGAGGACGGCATTCTCGTCGGCTACATGCAGGACCGTCAGAATGCGCGGCTGATGGGTGTCGCCCCCACGGGCAATGGCCGGCGCGAAAGCTTCGCCCATGTGCCGATGCCGCGCATGACCAACACCTACATGCCGGGCGGCGATGCGGACCCCGCCGCGATCCTTGCCGATCTGAAGGACGGGATCTACGCGGTGGGTTTCGGCGGCGGCCAGGTGGACATCACCAACGGCAAGTTCGTCTTTTCCTGCACCGAGGCCTATCGCGTGAAGAACGGCGTGGTGGGCGATCCGGTGCGCGGCGCGACGCTGATCGGGGACGGGGCGACCGCGCTGCAACAGGTGCGCGCGATCGGAAACGACATGGCGCTGGACCCCGGCATCGGCAATTGCGGCAAGCAGGGCCAGTGGGTGCCGGTGGGCGTGGGCCAGCCGACGCTGCTGATCGGCGGGCTGACGGTGGGCGGCTCGGCCGCCTGAACAATACGGCCCCGGTAACGGGTTGTTAACGACCTTCGCGCTAGACCTGCAGGCGGATGAGTCGGAGACAGCTTCATGAACGGGTCCGCATTGCACGCAATCCCCCCCAATCCTGCGATGATGCGGGATGACGATCTGTCGGTCTTGCGGCTCATCCGCTCTCGCAGGGTGGGGCCTGCGACCTTTCACCGGCTGATGTCCGAACATGGCAGCGCCGCAGAGGCCCTGCGCGCCCTGCCCGAAATCGCCGCCGCCGCCGGGATCGATGATTACCAGACCTGCCCCGAAGGCGTCGCCGTCGCGGAATTGTCGGCGGGCCGGCGTGCGGGGGCGCAGCTCATCCGCTGCGATTCGCCGCTTTATCCGCCCGCCCTGCGCCAGATCGAGGGGGCGCCACCGGTCCTGTGGCTACGGGGCGATCCGGCCTGGCTGGCGCGCGACATCGTTTCGGTGATCGGGGCCCGAAACGCATCCTCTCTCGGGCTGCGGATGGCGCGGGGGATGGCGGCGGGGCTTGGCGAACAGGGACTGGTCGTGGCGGCGGGGCTTGCGCGCGGGATCGACACGGCCGCCCATAACGCCGCGCTGCCCACCGGCACGATTGCGGTGATGGCGGGCGGGGTCGACGTCATCTACCCGGCCGAGAACGCGGTCCTCGCCGCGCAGATCGCCGAGAAGGGCGCGCTGATCTCCGAGCAGCCGCCCGGCACCGAACCCGCGGCGCGCCATTTCCCCACCCGCAACCGCATCGTGTCGGGGCTGTCGCGCGCGGTGGTCGTGATCGAGGCCGCGCATCGTTCGGGCACGCTGATCACGGCGAGGAACGCGCTGGATCAGGGGCGCGAGGTGATGGCGGTCCCCGGCCACCCGATGGATGCGCGCGCCGCCGGCTGCAACGCGCTGATCCGCGACGGGGCGCTTCTGGTGCGCAGCGCGTCCGACGTGGTCGAGGCCTTGGCCGAGGCCACGCGCCAGATCGAGGAACGCGCCGAGGCCGAGGCCGCCCCCGTCGCGGCGCCACGGCCCGCCGCAAGGCGGCTGCCCGGCAGCGGCGGCCCCGTCATGGCGCCTTCGTCGCGCGACCGTGGCGGGCCGGTGCAGCTTGAGCAGCGCATCCTGTCGCGGCTCTCGCCCTCGCCCACGGACGAGAACGACCTGATCCGCGATCTGGGCATTCCCGTGGCGGTCGCGAATGCCGCGATCGTGGCGCTGGAACTCGAGGGGCGGCTGACGCGGGTGCCGGGCGGGCGCATCGCCTTGTGCTGAGGGCGGGCGGCAGGGGCGCGACCAAGGGCCGTTGACAGCACCGCGCCCCGCACCCATGTTGCCGCCCCATCGCAGTTGCCCGAGGAATCCATGCCCGTCGTCGTCGTCGAATCTCCGGCCAAGGCCAAAACGATCGAGAAATATCTGGGCGGGGATTACCGTGTTCTGGCCAGTTTCGGGCATGTCCGCGACCTGCCGCCCAAGGATGGCAGCGTCGATCCCGAACAGGATTTCGACATGAAATGGGAGGTCGCGGCCGACAGCAAGAAGCACCTCAAGGCGATCAAGGACGCGCTCAAGGACGACCAGTCGCTGATCCTGGCCACCGACCCCGACCGCGAGGGCGAGGCGATCAGCTGGCACCTGCTGGAAGCGCTGGCCCCTGCCCTGAAGAAGGGCGCCGAGGTCAATCGCGTCACCTTCAACGCGATCACCAAGACCGCCGTGACCGAGGCGATGGCCCGCCCGCGCCAGATCGACCAGCCGCTGGTCGATGCCTATCTGGCCCGCCGCGCGCTGGACTATCTTGTGGGCTTCAACCTCTCGCCGGTGCTGTGGCGCAAGCTGCCCGGCGCCAAGTCGGCGGGCCGCGTGCAATCGGTCTGCCTGCGCCTGATCGTCGACCGCGAGATGGAGATCGAGGCCTTCAAGCCCCGCGAATACTGGTCGGTCCATGCCCGCCTCGCGACGCCCTCGGGCGAGGAATACGATGCGCAGCTCGTTTCTCTGGCGGGAGCGAGGCTCGACCGCTTCGATCTGGGCACGGCCGAGAAGGCGGCGATGGCGCTGAGCGCGGTGACCAGCCGGGCCCTCAAGGTCGCCAGCGTCACCGCCAAGCCGGCCAGCCGCAATCCCTGGCCGCCCTTCATGACCTCGACCCTCCAGCAGGAGGCCTCGCGCAAGCTGGGCATGGGCGCCAAGGCCTGCATGTCTGCGGCGCAAAGGCTCTACGAGGCGGGGCTGATCACCTACATGCGGACCGACGGGATCGACATGGCGCCCGAGGCGGTGATGTCGGCGCGCGACGCGATCAAGGCGAAGTTCGGCGAGACCTACCTGCCGAAATCGCCGCGCATGTACAAGAACAAGGCCAAGAACGCCCAAGAAGCGCATGAATGCATCCGGCCGACCGACATGATGATGTCGCCGGACCGGCTGAAGGTGAGCGCGGACGATCAGAGGAAGCTCTATGACCTGATCTGGAAGCGCACCATCGCCAGCCAGATGGAGGCCGCGCGGATGGAGCGCACGACGGTCGAGATCGCCAGCCCGGACGCCCAGGTCGGCCTGCGCGCGACGGGTCAGGTGATGCTGTTCGACGGTTTCCTGCGCGTCTACGACCAAGGCCGCGACGACGACGAAGGCGAGGACAGCGCCCGCCTGCCCAAGATCGCCGAGGGCGAGGCCGCCCGCCTCGTGCCCGCCGCCTTCGACGAGGAACTGGCGAAGGCCCGCGAGAAGGGCGGCGATCCTATCGACGCCCCCGCCGGCCAGCGCGGCGCGCCCGGCCTGCTGACGGATGAACACGCCGCGGCTGCCGCGCGCCAGCACTTCACCCAGCCCCCGCCCCGCTACACCGAGGCGACCCTGGTCAAGCGCATGGAAGAGCTGGGGATCGGCCGTCCCTCGACCTATGCCAGCATCGTCACGACGATCCAGGACCGCGACTATGTCCGCAAGGACAAGAACCGCCTGATCCCCGAGGACAAGGGCCGGCTTGTCACGATCTTCCTGCTGAAATACTTCCCGCGCTATGTCAGCTACGACTTCACCGCGGATCTGGAGAACGAGCTGGACGAGATCAGCGCGGGCGAGCGGGTCTGGCGCGACGTGCTGGGCCGCTTCTGGAAGGATTTTTCAAAGGCACTGGAGGGCACGTCCGAGCTGCGGATCACCGAGGTTTTGGACGCGATCGACGAGGCGCTGGCGCCCCATCTCTATCCGCCTCGGGCCGATGGTGGCGATCCGCGCACCTGCCCGCTCTGCAACGCGGGGCGGCTGAACCTCAAGACCGCGCGTTCGGGCGGTGCCTTCATCGGCTGCACGAATTACCCGGAATGCCGCTACACCCGTCCGCTGTCCGCGCCCGATGGCGAGGCGCCGGTGGGCGACCGGGTGCTGGGAGAGGATCAGGGCGAGCCGATCAGCCTCAAGACCGGGCGCTTCGGCCCCTATGTCCAGCGCGGCGAGGCGAGCGAGGAGAATCCCAAGCCGCCCCGCGCCTCGATCCCGAAGGGCTGGGACCCCGCGAGCCTGGATCTTGAAAAGGCCGTGCAGCTTCTGTCGCTGCCACGCCCCGTCGGTCCGCATCCCGAAGATGGCGTGCTGATCGAGGCCGGGATCGGTCGCTTCGGTCCCTATGTGAAACATGGCAGCAAGTATGCCAACATCGCGGATGTGGACGAGGTCTTCACCATCGGCATGAATCGCGCCGTCGAGGTTCTGGCCGCCAAGCAGACGCGGGGCCGCGCGGCAGCCGCTGCACCCTTGCGCGAACTGGGCGAGCATCCGGATGGCGGTCCGATCCAGGTGATGAACGGTCGATACGGACCCTATGTCAAATGGGCCAAGGTCAACGCCACCCTGCCCCGCGACACCACGCCCGAGGATCTGACGCTGGAACAGGCGCTGGAGCTGATCGCCGCCAAGGCCGGCAAGACGCCGGCGAAGGCCGCGCGCAAGCCCGCCGCGGCGAAGACTGCAAAGCCCAAGGCCAAGGCTGCGCCCAAGGCGAAGGCGAAGCCCGCCGCCAAGGGCAAGGCCGCCAAGGCTGCGGATTGAGGGCTGCGGGCGATAACATCGCCCGCGCCGATTGACAGCGGATGCAGCACGCCTAGTGTGCAGGTGCAGAAACACAGACGGGGGGAGGCCGATGAAGAAGGTTTATGCCACTGCCGATGCGGCTCTGGATGGTTTGCTTCACGACGGGATGTTCATCGCGGCCGGTGGTTTCGGGCTCTGCGGCATTCCGGAATTGCTGATCGACGCGCTGGTGCGCTCGGGGGTGAAGGACCTGACGATCGCCAGCAACAATTGCGGCGTGGACGGGTTCGGGCTGGGCAAGCTCTTGGACACGCGCCAGATCCGGAAGATGATCAGCTCCTATGTGGGCGAGAATGCGGAGTTCATGCGGCAATACCTCTCGGGCGAGCTGGAGCTGGAGTTCAACCCGCAGGGCACCTTGGCCGAGCGGATGCGCGCGGGCGGTGCGGG
>NZ_JAUVVF010000014.1 GCF_030604785.1 Paracoccus sp. (in: a-proteobacteria)
CTGCTGAACGTGGGCGATCCGGCGGGCTATCTGCTGTTCATCATCCCCTCGGTGCTGGTCTCGCTGGCCTTCACGCCGATCCTGCTGTCGGCCCAGCCCGCCCCGCAATTCGAGACGATCAAGCGGATGTCCTTTGGCAGGCTCTACCGCGCCTCGCCGCTTGGCTGCGTGGGGATCTTCCTGATGGGCGGGGTCTTTGCGGCGCTGTCGGGCATGTCCTCGGTCTGGGGGGCGATGATCGGCCTGTCGGTGGCGCAGATCAGCCTGTTCGTCGCCGCGATCTATGCGGGCGGGCTGGTGCTGCAATATCCGATCGGCTGGATCTCGGACCGCTATGACCGCCGCAAGCTGGTGCTGATCCTGTCGGCCATAGGGGGCCTCTGCGGGCTGCTGGTGATCGCCGCGCAGCCGGGGACGGTCGGGCTGGTGATCGCCGGGGCCATCATGGGCGGCGTGGCGAACCCGATCTATGCCCTGCTTCTGGCCTACACGAACGATTACCTGGACCAGAGCGACATGGCCGCGGCCTCGGCGGGGCTCTTGTTCATCTACGGGATCGGCAGCATGGGCGGCCCGGTCATCACCGGCTGGCTGATGGATGTGATCGGGCCGGACGGATACTGGGTCTATATGGGCGTGCTGCTGGCCGCGCTGACCGCCTATGCCGCATGGCGTGCGACGCAGCGCCGGGCGCTGACGCCCGACGAACAGGGCAGTTTTGCCGTCATCACCCCAAGCGCCACCCCCGTCGCGGTCGAGATCGTGCTGGACGAAGCGCAATCGGACGGCGCCCAAGGCACCGCCTGACCGGGGCTTCCGGCCTGTCCGAGGGCGCGCTTGCCGCCTGCGCGCAAATGGTTTAACGCTGAACTATATCTCAGGCAGCGGGGAATGTCATGGCCCAGAGTTTCGACATGGTGGTGATCGGCGCCGGACCGGGCGGTTACGTCGCGGCGATCCGGGGCGCGCAGCTTGGCCTCAAGGTCGCCTGCATCGAGCGCGAACATCTGGGCGGCATCTGCCTCAACTGGGGCTGCATCCCGACCAAGGCCATGCTGCGCTCGGCCGAGGTCTATCACCTCATGCACCGGGCCAAGGATTTCGGGCTGAAGGCCGACGGGATCGGCTATGACCTCGACGCGGTGGTGAAACGCTCGCGCGGGGTTGCCAAGCAGCTTTCCGGCGGGATCGGGCACCTGTTCAAGAAGAACAAGGTGACGGTCATCATGGGCGAGGCGAAGCTGGCCGGGAAGGGCAAGGTCACCGTCCAGAGCGACAAGGGCACCGAGGAGGTGACCGCGAAGTCCATCGTGCTGGCCACCGGCGCGCGCGCGCGCGAACTGCCGGGGCTGGAGCCGGACGGCAAGCAGGTCTGGAACTACAAACACGCCCTCGTGCCGCCGCATATGCCGAAGAAGCTGTTGGTCATCGGCTCGGGCGCCATCGGGATCGAGTTCGCCAGCTTCTTCAACACGCTCGGCGCCGAGACGACCGTGGTCGAGGTGATGGACCGCGTCCTTCCGGTCGAGGATGCCGAGATCAGCGCCTTCGCCAAGAAGCAGTTCGTCAAGCAGGGCATGACGATCCTGGAAAAGGCGACGGTCAAGAAGCTGGACCGCAAGGGTTCGACCGTCACCGCCCATATCGAGACCGGCGGCAAGACCGAGACGCGCGATTTCGACACGGTCATCTCGGCCGTCGGCATCGTCGGCAACACCGAGGGGCTGGGTCTGGAAGAGGCCGGGATCAAGGTCGACCGGACCCATGTGGTGACGGATGAGTATTGCCGCACCGGGGTCGAGGGCGTCTATGCCATCGGCGATCTGGCCGGCGCGCCCTGGCTGGCGCACAAGGCCAGCCACGAGGGCGTCATGGTGGCCGAACTGATCGCGGGCGGGCATCCCCATCCGATCAAGCCGGGCTCGATCGCCGGCTGCACCTATTGCCACCCGCAGGTCGCAAGCGTCGGGCTGACCGAAGCCAAGGCCAAGGAGCAGGGCTATGACGTCAAGGTCGGGCGCTTCCCCTTCATCGGCAACGGCAAGGCCATCGCTCTCGGCGAGCCCGAGGGGATGATCAAGACGATCTTCGATGCGAAGACGGGCGAGTTGCTGGGCGCGCACATGGTCGGCGCCGAGGTGACCGAGCTGATCCAGGGCTATGTCGTCGGCCGTCAGCTCGAGACGACCGAGCAGGACCTGATGGAGACGGTCTTCCCGCATCCAACCCTGTCCGAGATGATGCACGAGGCGGTTCTGGACGCCTATGGACGCGCCATTCATTTCTGATTGCGTCAGCTGATCGTCATGACGGGGGGCCTTACGCCCCCCGTTTGCGTTTACGCGTTCAGTTCGCCGGGGTCAGCGTGGTGACCCCGACCGCCGCCGCCCGCGCCAGCGCCGGGTCCAGCGACATGCCCACATATTCGCCCCGGCGCCACAGCCGCGACAGGTCGTCGTAATGGCGCGACAGCGGGTGCCCGGATTGCCCCGTCGAGATGATGAAGACCGACGAGTCGGGATCAGCCAGATCGAAGACGCCGCGGAAGGTCGCGCCGTCCTCGGCGGCAAAGGGTTCGGGTCCGCGCCCGAACAGACCGCTGCGCGCCACCGTGAAATCGCCGCCCGAGATCGATTGCGTGATGTTCGTGATCCAGCCCAGGGCGGGCAGGTTGCCCAGACCCGGATGGATATGCCGGGCCTCGTGCCGGTCGCCCCATCGCCAGCTTTCGACATCGGGGCCGAAGCGCGCCGTCAGGTCCTGGATGGCGCGGTCCAGCGACTGACGGGCGATGGTCATGCAATCCTCGGTCGCCGCGCTCTGCACGATGTCGCACCAGCGCGAGGCGCCGTCGACATTGCGGAAGACCGCCTCGATGAAGGCCGGTTGCAGGCTGTGGATGTCGTCTGCCAGCGGGCCGATCTCGTCCCGGATCAGCCGGTCCTGAAGCGCGCTCATCCAGGCAGAATAGATCAGCGGCTCGGGAAGGTGCTCGTTCATCGCGCCGTCCCATTCCGCCAGCAGGGCCAGCGCGTCCTGCCGCTGCCGCTCGGGCGTGCCGGGGGGGGCGGGATCGCCCGTGAACCACAGGTCGGCACCGACCACAGGCAGCAGCGCGCGGGCTGCCGGGCTGACGATGTCCAGCTGCGCCGCGATGAAGCTGTCGCGGGAATGAACCTCGCGGTCGCCCAGAAGACGCGCGAGCCGGGACCGGCGCGGGTCCAGGCGGCCCGGCTCTTCGGTGGCCAGAGCCATCCCGCTGTCGGGCTGGGCGGGCGCGGCGACCAGGCCGGTCAGGCCGGTCCATTCCGACTGGGGCAGCCAGCCGGGCGCGGGCAGCAAGCCGCCCGTCGGATGGTCGGCGCCGCGCTCGGGCCTTGCCCCTGCCATCAGCGAATGCACCGCATCCTCGGATGCCAGCAGCACGTTCAGCGCCGGTGCGACCAAGGGTTCCAGCGCGGTGGCGGCGCGGTCGGCATCGGCACTTTGCATCAGCGCCATCAGCGCCGACATGCTGCTGTCCTGAGCCGACAGCCCGGTCCAGCGCAGGGCCGCGACATGGCCGATGGGAACGACATCGCGCAATCCCGGCTCCAGCCCCGGCACGACCGGGCCGTTGCGGGTGTTTCGCAGCGTGATGGTCTGGTCCTCGCCGTCGAGGACGCGGATGATCTCGCGCCGCGTCTCGAAATCCAGCCAACCTTCGGGGCCGCGATAGCGGTTCGGATTGCCGGGCTGGACCTCTTCGATGACGATATCGGCGTCGTCCAGACCCGCAGGCGTCAGCGCCCAGGCCAGAGACGGGTTGCGGCCCGTCAGCACCACCGGCATGCCGGGGATCGTCGCGCCGATCACCCCGCCCGAGGACAGTTCCAGCCGCGCCAGATAGAACAGCGACGGCGCCGTCAGCCGGCCATGCAGATCGCCCGCCAGCAGCGCCCCTTCGCCGATGGTGCGGCGCGGGGCGGCGGCGAAGGCGCTGGCGCCAAGCGACAGGCCCGGGCGCAGATAGCTCCGCGGCGCGCGCACCGAGTCATGATCGCTGCGGCGTTCGGGATTGGCGAAACGTGCCTCGGGGAAGATGTCGGCATAGGGGGCGGCGGGGCGCGGCAGGCCGGGCCGCGCGACGATCTCGGCCCCGTGCTGGGGCCAGGCCAGCGACAGCCGGGCGCGCAGGATCTCGTCCGAGGCCGCATCGGTCATGCTGGCCGCGTAAAGCTTGAGGATCGCCAGCGAATCGGCAGGCTGCCAATAGGCGATCTCGTCGGGAAAGAGGAAGAATTCCGGCGCGCCGCGTCCTCGCGCGCCCTCGTTCACGATGCGGATCCACTGGTTCACCCCGGCAGCATAGGCAGCCAGCGCCTCGCGCGTGGGGGCGTCCTGCGCCTCGACCGAGCGCCGCGCCAGCGTGTAAAGGCCCAGCCGCCGCATCAGGTCGTCCTGCGGCACGGCGCGGGGGCCGTGAAGCTCGGCCAGGCGACCCTGAGCGGTGCGCCGCAGCAGCGTCATCTGGAACAGCCGGTCCTGGGCATGAGCGAGGCCGAGTGCGAAGAACACATCCGCATCCGTCTCGCCGAAGATATGGGGCACGTTCTCGGTCGAGCGGACGATCTCGACCGGGGCCGAGATGCCCTCGACCCGATGGCTGATCGCGTAATCGGGCAGCGAGCGGACGGCGAAATACCAGGTCAGCACCCCCGCCAGCACCGTCAGCACCAAAAGGCCGACGGTCAGCCGCAGCAGCCAGCGAAACAGGGTCAGCATCGGGGGACGGTCCTTGGGGCTGAGGGTCGGCTGTTGGGCGGCAGGGGATTGACCCTGCCGCGCTTCGGGTGATGCTGTGGTCCATAAGCCAGCAAGCAGGCCATTTCAACGCGGCCGGCACGCAGGCAGGATCACGGCAACGAGGGCGCGACATGGCGAAGACGGCGTTTCTGGGCTTGGGGGTGATGGGCTTTCCGATGGCGGGGCATCTGATGCGCGCGGGCCATGCGGTGACGGTCTACAACCGCAGCCCCGCCAAGGCCGAGGCCTGGGTCGCGCAGCATGGCGGCGCCCATGCGCCCACCCCGCGCGAAGCGGCGGCGGGCGCCGATTTCGTGATGGCCTGCGTGGGCAATGACGACGATCTGCGGCAGGTCTGCCTTGGCCCCGACGGCGCATTCGCGGGCATGGCCCCGGGCGCGGTTTTCGTCGACCACACCACGGTGTCGGCCAAGGTGACGCGCGAACTGGCCGAGGCCGCGCATCGGGCGGGGCTGGGCTATGTCGATGCCCCGGTTTCGGGCGGGCAGGCGGGGGCCGAGAACGGGCAGCTTTCGGTCATGTGCGGCGGCAGCCCCGAAGATTACGCCAAGGCTGAGCCCGTGATCGACGCCTATGCCCGGATCTGTCGCCGCATGGGCGATGCCGGCGCCGGGCAGATGGCCAAGATGTGCAACCAGATCGCCATTGCCGGGCTGGTGCAGGGCCTGTCGGAATCGCTGGCCTTCGCGGAACGCGCAGGTCTGGACACGGCCCTGCTGGTCGAGGTGATCAGCCAGGGCGCCGCCGGAAGCTGGCAGATGGCCAACCGCCACAAGACCATGGCCGAAGGCCATTTCGACCACGGCTTCGCGGTGGACTGGATGCGCAAGGATCTGGCCATCTGCCTTGAGACCGCGGACGAGATCGGCGCCTCGCTGCCCGTCACCGCCCTGGTCGACCAGTTCTACCATGAGGTTCAGCGCATGGGCGGGGGGCGGTGGGACACGTCCTCGCTGATCGCGCGTCTGCGGCGGTGATATTCCGAACGCAGAATGTGACTTGATCGAGGTCAAGGCGGCGCGCCCCGCCGTGACCGATCCTGCCTTGCGGCGATCCCGCCGCGGGAGAGGATGAATGAGCTATTCCGACAAGATCGAGGCCATGCGCGGCGAGCTGCGCGCGCTGAACAAGGCCATCCCCGAGGCGACGCGGGCCTTCGGCGCGCTGAGCAAGGCGGCCAAGGATCAGGGCGTGCTGTCGGTCAAGGAAAAGGAATTCGTGGCGCTTGGCTCGGCGCTTGGGCAGCGTTGCGAGCCCTGCATCAACTTCCATGTCGAGGCGCTGATGAAGGCGGGCGGCACGCGCGAGGAATTTTGCGACGTGCTGGCCATGTGCATCCAGATGGGCGGCGGGCCGGCGGTGATGTATGCCGGTCACGCGCTGGCATGCTGGGACGAACTGGCCGCCTCGGTTGCGGCCTCGGGCTGAGCGGGCCCGGCCTGGACCTGCGCCAGCACGAAAAGCCGCAGCGCGGTGGCCAGCCCGACCTCGGGCGGTCGGGCGCGGTCGATCCGGCCGATCAGGCAGGCACGGGTCAGCCCCATCAGCCGCGCCTGCTGGTCCAGCGCACGCCAGAACGCGTCCTCCAGCGAGACCGAGGTCGCGTGCCCCTCGATCGTGACCGAGCGTTTGCGCGGCGCGGACATCGGGGGCAGGTCAATCATCGCGGCGGTGATCCTCGTGCCGCTGGTCGGCGCGGCGGGCCTCGGCCTCGCGGGCCTCGCGCAGGGCGCGGGGTTCGCCATGCCTGGCGGCATTCGCATCGGCGGCCGCGCGGGCCTCGGTGCGGGCGCGGTTCTTGCGGAACTGGCGCAGGTTGATCGGCTTGGTCATGGCCACGGCCTTGCAATGCAGAAGGGCGCGCCAATCTGGCGCGCCCTTGTCGTGATGGTCAAGAGGGATCAGCCCTTGGGGCCGATCATGTCCTCGGGGCGCACGATCCGGTCGAAGGTCTCGCCATCGACGAAACCCAGATTGATCGCCTCTTCGCGCAGGGTCGTGCCGTTCTTGTGCGCGGTCTTGGCGACCTTGGTGGCGTTGTCATAGCCGATGGTCGGCGCCAGTGCCGTCACCAGCATCAGCGATTCCTTCATCAGCTTCTCGATCCGCTCGACATTGGCCTTGGTGCCCACGACCATGTTGTCGGTGAAGCTGGAGGCCGCATCCCCAAGAAGCTGCATGGATTGCAGCACGTTGTAGGACATCATCGGGTTGTAGACGTTCAGCTCGAAATGACCTTGGCTGCCGGCGAAGCCCACCGCGGCGTCGTTGCCCATGACATGGGCGCAGACCATGGTCAGCGCCTCGGCCTGGGTCGGGTTCACCTTGCCCGGCATGATCGAGCTGCCCGGCTCGTTCTCGGGCAGGATCAGCTCGCCCAGACCCGAGCGGGGGCCCGAGCCCAGCAGGCGCATGTCGTTGGCGATCTTGAACAGGCTGCCCGCCACCGTCTTCAGCGCGCCCGAGAACATGACCATCGCGTCGTGGGCGGCCAGCGCCTCGAACTTGTTCGGCGCGGTGACAAAGGGCAGGTCGGTGATCTTAGCGATCTCGGCCGCGATGGCCGTGTCCCAGCCCTTCTTGGTGTTCAGCCCGGTGCCGACGGCGGTGCCGCCCTGCGCCAGCTCGTAGATGTCGGGCAGGCAGGCGCGGACACGCTCGATCCCCTTGCGGACCTGATGGGCGTAGCCGCCGAATTCCTGGCCCAGGGTCAGGGGCGTGGCGTCCTGGGTATGGGTGCGGCCGATCTTGATGATGTCCTTGAACTCGTCCGACTTCGCCTCCAGCGCGGCGGCGAGCTTTTCCAGCCCCGGAAGCAGCGTGTCCCGCGCCAGCATGCCGATGGCGACATGCATCGCGGTCGGGAAGGTGTCGTTCGAGGATTGGCCCATGTTGCAGTGATCGTTGGGGTGGACGGGCTTCTTCGAGCCCATCTCGCCGCCCATGATCTCGATCGCGCGGTTCGAGATGACCTCGTTCGCGTTCATGTTCGACTGCGTGCCCGAGCCGGTCTGCCAGACAACCAGCGGGAAGTTGTCATCGAACTTGCCCTGGAAGACCTCCATCGCGGCCTGTTCCATAGCGTCGGCCAGATCGGCGGGCAGATCGCCGTTCGCCCGGTTCACCCGCGCGGCGGCCAGCTTGATCGCGCCGAGCGCCCGGATGATCGGGACCGGCTGGCGTTCCCAACCGATCGGGAAGTTCATGATCGAACGCTGCGTCTGCGCGCCCCAGTATTTCGAGGCGTCAACCTCGAGCGGGCCGAAGCTGTCGGTTTCGGTGCGGGTCTTGGTCATCGGGTCGCTCCCTCACGGTTTCGCGCGTGGTTTAGCGGGAAGGGCGCTCGGGTGCAATTCGTATGCGACGGTATGCCGTCGCTAACATCACGCTTCCATCGCACGGATCGCCGCGCGCAGGGCCGGGATCTCGGCCTCGGGCAGGGGCATGATCGGGGGCTGGGGCTGCGCTTCGGTCAGGTCCATCAGCCGGGCGGCGGCATGGGCGACCCGCAGGCTGCCATAGCGGCGCAGCAGATCCCAGAGCGGCTGAAAGCGTTCCTCGGTCCGCCTTGTTCCGGTCGCATCCCCGGCCTGCGCGGCGCAGGACAGGGTCAGCGTCATGTCGGGCCACAGGCCCGCCACAACGCTGAACCAGGCATCGGCCTTGTCCAGAAGCGCGCGCGTGCAGCCCCAGTCGCCGCTGTAGCCGATCACGAAATCCTCGGGCAGCAGGGGGCGCAGGGCTGCGACCTCGTCCGCGATGGTGCCCGCCGCGGGCAGCGGCATCTTGATCGCCTCGACATGGGGCAGGGCGGCCAGTCGCGCGATCAGGGCGTGGTTCATGGTGACGCGGGTCGTCGTCGGGTTGTTGTAGATGCAGAGCGGCAGCCCCCCGGCATCGGCCACGGCGGCGTAATGCGCGACGATCTCGTCCTCGGTCAGGGGCGTATAGCTGACGGGCGCCAGCAGCAGCCCCTCTGCCCCCGCCTCGGCCGCGTGCCGGGCCAGCGCCACGCTGTCGCGGGTGGTCAGGGCGCCGATCCCGGCGATCACCGGAACACGCCCGCGGGTCACGTCCAGCGCGATCTCGAGCGTGCGGCGCCGTTCGTCCAGCGTCAGATAGGCATAGCTGCCGGTGCTGCCCAACAGGCCGATGCTGTCCACCTCGGCCCTGACCAGGCGGGTCAGGATGCGGCGCAGATCGGCCTCGATCACCCGACCTTCGGGCGTGGCGGGAGTGATGGGAAAGGCCGACAGGCCGCGCATGACCGACATGGGATTTCCTCTGCTGCGATGGTCCGCATCAAGCCTGGTCGCGCCGCCTCAGGCAAGCCCCCGCGATGCCTCGATCAGCGGCGGCCGGTCGGCTGCTACTTGCGCCAGCGGTCCAGACGCACGACCTCGCCGCCGCCCGAGGGGGGCGTGTCGTCGCCGTCATCCTCGGCATCAAGCTCGAACTCGGCGTCCTCGTCCTCATCCTCGTCGTCATGGTCCTGCGTCTCGAAGCGCAGGCCGAACTCGACCGAGGGGTCGACGAAGGTGCGAAGCGAATCGAACGGGATGCGCAGCGGTTCGGGCGAATTGCCGAAGTTCAGCGTGATGGTGAACCCCTCGTCATCGACGCTGAGATTGTCGAACCAGTGCTGGATGACGATGGTCATCTCTTCGGGATAGCGGGCGCGCAGCCAGTCGGCCATCTGCACGTCGGGATCGCGCGTGTCGAAGGTGATGAAGAAGTGATGCTCGCCCGGCAGCCCCTCGTCGGCGATCTTGCGCAGGACCTCGGCGATCAAGCCCTGCATCGCGCGATGCATCATCCCGCCATAATCGATTCCGGCACGCGCCATGTGATCACCCTTCCTGTCTCGGCGCCAAGCATAGGGATATGGGCGGGGATGAAAAGAGGCGATGAGGAAGGGAAAATGCAGGATTCTGTTGCCAGGCTCCTGCGGGCCCCGCCTTACGCTGCTAGGCGCAAGGGCTTTAGGTTTCGGTTACCCGAGCTGCTTACGCAGCCAGAGCGACCGGAGCACGGTTGTCGTTGGCAACTGTACAATTTGCACCGATATCGGTGGTAGCTCACCGAGACAAAGCAAACCCCTTTAGACGTTCGTCGATCCTGTTTCGGCCCCATTGTCCCCCAACGAGGGTGATCTGGTGGAGCCGCCGGGTACCGCCCCCGGGTCCGATCCGCTTATTACGAGCGCGTTTATGTCCATAGTCCGGGTTGCCCCGAACAGGCTCAACATAGGCGCGGGCGGGTCTGGCCGCAAGGGGTGCGTCACATGTGGAAAATCGTTCCACGTGTCTCGGCGGTGGTGCCGGGCGCGCGGCTGCGCTATCCCTAGGGGCAGGAGGATTCCATGCGATCACTGTTCCATCTTGCCATCCATGTCACCGATCTCGACGAGGCGCGCGCCTTCTACGGCGGCGTCCTGGGCTGCGCCGAGGGGCGCTCGGCCCCGACCTGGGTCGATTTCGACTTTTTCGGCCACCAGCTTTCGCTGCATCTGGGCCAGCCCTTCGCCACCGACCGCACCGGCCATGTGGGCGAGCATCGCGTGATGATGCCTCATTTCGGCGCCGTCCTGCCGCTGGAGGATTGGCTGGCTTTGGCCGACCGTCTGGCCGCGCATGGCATCGCCTTTGACATCCCGCCCGTCATCCGGTTTCAGGGCGAGCCGGGCGAGCAGCGCACGATGTTCTTCACCGATCCGAGCGGCAATCCCATCGAGATCAAGGGCTTCCGCGACTGGGAAGGGGTCTTTGCCGCATGAGCGATTTCATCATTCCCGCGCCCGAACGCCCCTTTGTCCCGGTCGCCGGCGGCGGCCGGTTTCCCGTGCGGCGCATCTTCTGCGTGGGGCGCAATTACGCCGACCATGCGCGCGAGATGGGCCATGACCCCGCCGATCCGTTCTTTTTCGGCAAGCCCGCCGATGCGGTGCTGACCGGCGACGCCGACATGCCCTATCCGCCCGCAACCCGGGAACTGCATTTCGAGGCCGAACTGGTCGTCGCCCTTTCCGGCGGCGGACGCGACATCGCGCCCGAGGATTCATCGGCGCTGGTCTGGGGCCATGCGGCGGGGATCGACTTCACCCGCCGCGATCTTCAGGCCGAGGCCAAGGAAAAGGGCCGCCCCTGGGACGTGGCCAAGGGCTTCGACAATTCGGCCGTTTGCGGGATGCTGCGTCCGGTGTCAGAGACCGGGCCGCTGGAGGCGGGCTTCATCCGGCTGTCGGTTGACGGCGCCGTGCGTCAGCAAGGCGATCTGGCGCAGATGATCCTGCCGGTTCCGCAGATCATCGCGCATCTGTCGCGACTGGTCGCGCTGGCGCCGGGCGACCTGATCTATACCGGCACGCCCGCAGGCGTGGCCGCCTGCACCAGGGGTCAGACGCTGCTGGTCGAGATCGACGGCCTGTCCCCGCTGACCACCCGTATCGTCTGAGGATACAGCGCGCCGCCCCCTCCAGGGCGGCGCGCGAAAGTCACGCAGCAGCGCGGATCGCGGGGGCCTCGGCCTCGATCAGCGCGGCGTGAAGGGCGCGGATCGCGTCCTCCATCTGTTCGCGTTCGGTGATGAACTGCACATCGACCTGGCGAGGCCCTTGGCTGGCGCCGATCGCGGACAGGCCGGCATCGGCCAGGGCGTTCAGCCCGCGATTGAGCACCGACAGCCCGTCCAGATCGCGCCCGACAGCCGCCACCATCGCCACGGCGCGCAGCCCCACCTGCGCCGAAGGGTAGCGTTCCTCAAGATCGCGGGTCACGCGGCGCAGCAGCTTGAGACTGGCGTCGACGTAATGCGTGATCGTGTTCGCGTTAGAGACCTTGGACACGATGCGGACATTGTGGCGCGTCAGCACCTCGATGATGGCGGCGTCGTAGCCCTTGACCCCGACCATGTCCTGTTCGAACAGCTCCAGCGCGTAAAGCTCCAGCCCGGTCACGATCTCGACCGCGGCGGTCTCGGCGGCGCAATCGTCGATCAGGGTGCCGGGATCGTCGGGCTGAAAGGCGTTGGTGACGCGCAGCGCCACGCCGGATTGGCGCAGGGTCTTGGCGGCCTTGGGGTGGATCGCCTCCATCCCCAGATTGGACAGCTGATCGGCCACGTCGTAATTGGTGCGCCCCAGCTTTCGGACCGCCTGTTCGCCCACCAGACGCGGATCGGCCGAGGACAGGTGGAATTCCTTGTGGATGATCGCCTCGCGCGCGCCGGTCAGCGCGGCCAGCCGCGAGAAGGTCACTTCGGAATAGCCCCGGTCGAATTCGCGCATCAGCCCCTCGCGGCACTGGGCATAGCCGGTGACGATGGGCATTTCGCTGGCCGGATCGACAGCCGCCATCGCGGCCGTGATGCGCTGGTCCAGATCGACCTCGTCCTGATCGCGCCAGCCCGACAGATCGACGAAGCGCGCCGCGATGCCTGCACGCTGCAGCATCAGCGTGGTGGCAAAGGCCGAATGCGCCTCGCCCAGACCGGACAGCAGCTCGCGCATCTGCAGCATGTGTTCCGATAGACGGAAATGGCCATAGGAACACAGGCGTTGCAGGTCGATCAGGCAGTTGCGCGCCCCTTCCAGCCTGTCGCGGACAAAGGCATCGGCGCGTTCCAGATCGGCGGGGTGGTCCAGCACATCGGCATGGGCCGCCCGCATCGCGTCCTGCACGCGATCCAGCGCCGCCAGCCAGCCGTGATCGCCCTCGCCGCTGGCAAAGGCGGCATAGACGCCCGGCTCGCCGGATTTCTTGTGCTCCAGCAGCAAGTTGGTGATGCCGCCAAAGGCCGAGACGACGAAGACGCGGCCATAGGGCGAGGCGGGATCGCGGATCAGCAGGCTGTCGCGCAGCGCATGGATGCGCGACATGGTGGTGCCTCCGATCTTCTCGACGGTATGGCTGGCCCTGGTCATGCGGTCTCCTCGGCAGGGGCGTAGCTGCCATCCTCGCGGTGAACTTCGGTTCCGGTCACGGGTGGGTTGAAGCAGCAGGCGAAGACCAGCGTTTCCTCGCAGCGCAGGACGTGCTTGTCGTGCTTGTCCAGCGCATACATCACGCCGGGCGTGATCGGATGGACTTCGCCGGTGGCCAGATCCTCGATCGAGCCCTTCCCCGAGATGCAATAGACGCTTTCGAAATGGTGCTTGTAGTGGAACGTGTGCTCGGTCCCGCCGCCGATCGTGGTGATGTGGAAGGAAAACCCCATCCCGTCATCGGCCAAGAGCATTCGGACCGAATTCCAGTGCTTGTCGGAAACCGAGCGGTCAGTGTTCTTCAGGTCGTGGAAATTGCGAACGATCATGGCGTTACTCCGCAGCGATGGCGTTTTCGGACAGGGTGGCGCGGGTCGCGGCCTCGAGGATGTCGAAGCCCTTGTCGAACAGCGCATCGGGCGTCGTCAGGGGGGCCAGAACCTTGACCACCTGATCCTCGTTGCCCGAGGTCTCGATGATCAGGCCGCCCTCATAGGCGCGCGCGCAGATCGCGCCCGCCACCTCGCCCGAGCCGACATCGACGCCCCGCATCAGCCCGCGCCCCTTGAGATAGGCGCCGGGGATCAGCGCGGCGACGGCCTTCAGGCGGCGCTCGATCAGGGCGGCACGACGGGTCAGATCGGCCTGGAAGGCATCGTCGGACCAGAACTTCTCGACCGCTACGCGTGCGGTGACAAAGGCATGGTTGTTGCCCCGGAAGGTGCCGTTATGTTCGGCCGGGCCGAACAGATCGTGTTGCGGACGCACCAGCACCATCGCCAGCGGCAGCCCGAAGCCCGAGATCGACTTGGCCAGCGGCACCAGGTCGGGGGTCACGCCCATCTCCTCGAACGAGAAAAAGCGCCCGGTGCGGCCGCAACCGGCCTGGATGTCGTCAATGATCAGCAGCGCGCCATGCTCGCGCGCGATCCGCGCCACGCGCTGCACGAATTCCGGCGAGGCTGCGTTCAGCCCGCCTTCGCCCTGAACCAGTTCCAGCATGATCGCTGCCGGCGCGTCGATCCCGCCCGAGCGGTCGGAGAGCATCTGTTCCAGCAGCGCGGCGCTGTCCACGCCTTCGGCATAACCGTCATAGGGCATGCGCGTGACGCCCTGGGTGTCCATGCTCGCCCCGCCGCGATGATAGCCGTTCCCGGTCGCGGCCAGCGCGCCCATCGTCACGCCGTGAAACCCGTTGGTGAAGGCGATGATGTTCGTCCGGCCCGTCGCCTTGCGCGCCATCTTCATCGCGGCCTCGACGGCGTTGGCGCCGGTGGGGCCGGTGAACATGACGCGGTGGTCCATGCCGCGCGGCGTCAGGATGTGACGCTCGAAGGCGTCAAGGAACCGCGCCTTGGCGTCGGTATGCAGGTCCAGCCCATGCGCAATCCCGTCGCCCGTCAGGTGCTCGATCAGGGCGGCCTTCATGTCGGGATCGTTATGGCCGTAATTCAGCGACGAGCAGCCCGCCAGGAAGTCGATATGCTCGCGCCCATCGGCGTCGCGCATGATCGAGCCCTGCGCGCTGGTGAAGAGGGCCGGAATGCTGCGGCAATAGGATCGCGCCGCGCTTTCGCGTCGGGTGAAGATGTCGGTCTCGAAGCTGGCTTGCGCCATGTCCTTGGGCATGTCTTGTCCTTTCGCGGATGTGCCGCGTGTGATGTGTGTGGGGGGGGTGTTCAGGCGGCGCGCAGGCGTGCGGCACTGCGGCGCGCTGCCGGGGGCAGGGGGATCGTGACCAGATGCTCGGTCGCGTGCCGCCCGCCGAAATGCTCGGCGCGGGTATAGTGGGGGCGGGCCTTGATCTCGCCGCCCAGGTGGCGGGCAAGGCTGCGGAACAGCGCCCAGCTGGCCTGATTGTCCCGCGTGATGGTGGTGCGAAGCTGGCGCGCATCGCGGCACGCCTCGCGCCGGATCAGGTCGTTCAGCATGCGCCGCCCCAGTCCCAGGCCGCGCGCCTTGGGGCTGACCGCGACCTGCCAGATGAACAGCGCATCCTCGTTCGGGATCATGTGCCCCGAAATCCAGCCCAGAACCTCGCCCTCGCGTTCGGCAAGGATGCAGGTGTCCGAGAAATGCTCGGCCTGCACGAGGTTGCAGTAAAGCGAGTTCTCGTCCAGCGGCTTGCAGGCGCGGATCAGCGCCCAGATGGCGGGTCCGTCCGTCGGCTCGGGCTTGCGCAGCCGAAGGGTGCGGTCGGTCCGGTCGTCAAGCGGCAGGTCTCGCGGCATGGGCTCTGTCCTCTATTGCTTAGGCATACTAAATAACTGGCGCGTGATCTGGTTTCAACCTTCTGCCGAAGGGCGGATGATCCCGTGCATTTTCAGCCGGGTTTCTGCGACCCGAACGGCTTCTGCAGCCTGTGCTGGCTGGGGATGCTTCGATTGGCAAAGAATCGCCGATGCGCGGCGAATTGCTTTGCGGGGCGAAGGGATGTTAGAAGAAGGGATGAGTGACCCCATCCCCGTTGCGCGCACCGACGCTGCGCTGATCGCGCTGCGCCGCATCCTGCGCGCCACCGAACAATATGAACGCGAACTGGCGCAGGCGGCCGGGCTGACCCCGGCCAAGCTGCGCGTGCTTCAGATCCTGTCGGCCGAGACGGGCCGGCAGGCGCCGCCCTCGCGGCTGGCGGGGCGGATGGGGGTCAGCCAAGCCACGGTGACGGCCCTGGTCGATCAGCTGGAGAAGCGCGGCTATGTGCTGCGCGAACGATCTGTCGCGGATCGCCGGCACCTGCTGGTCAAGCTGACCGAGGCCGGGGCCAAGGCACTGGCCGAATCCCCCGATGCGTTGCAGCAGAATTTCGTGCAGGGCTTTCAGGCCCTGCAGGATTGGGAACAGGCGATGCTGGTCGCCAGTCTGGAGCGGGTCGCGGCGATGCTGAATGCCAGCGGCATCGACGCATCGCCCGTCCTGACCCTGGGAGAGATCGGCCGCCCGCGCGGGTGATCCTGCCTCAGCCCTTCAGGCCCCAGGGGCCGTGCGGGGCGTCCTGCCCGTCGATCCGGTCGTAGCCATGCGCGCCGAAGAAGTCGCGCTGCGCCTGGATCAGGTTCGCGGTGCCGCGCGCGGTGCGCGCCATGTCGAACCAGATCAGCCCCTGCGCCAGCGCGGGCAGGCCGTGGCCCGCGCCGATCGCCGCCGTCACCACCGCCCGCAGATCGGGGACGGCCCGGCGCAAGAGGTCCGCGAAGAACGGCGCCATGACCAGATTGCGCGACGGGTCCTCGGCCAGAGCCTCGGCCATGTCGTTCAGCATGGCCGAGCGGATGATGCAGCCCGCCCGCCAGACGCGCGCGATCTGCGGCAGGTCCAGCGTCCAGCCGAAGCGGGCCGAGGCGGCTTCGATCATCGCGAAGCCCTGCGCATAGCACAGGATCTTGCCGGCGATCAGCGCCTGTTCCAGCGCCTCGGGGGCAAGGTTCACCGGTCCGGGCGCCGCGCCGAACAGCGCCTGCCCGGCCTGCCGCTCGGCCAGCCGGGCCGAGAGGTTGCGCGCCATCACCGCGGCCTCGATGACCGGGATCGGGGCGGCGATGTGCTGCGCCTCGATCGCGGTCCAGCGGCCGGTGCCCTTCTGGCCGGCGCGGTCCAGGATCACGTCGGGCATGGCCTGGCCGGTCAGCGGGTCGCGCGCGGCGGTGACGGCGGCGGAAATCTCGATCAGGTAGGATTGCAGCACGCCCTGATTCCACCGGGCGAAGATGTCCGAGATCGCGGCGGCATCCTGCCCCATCCCGTCGCGCATCAGGCCGTAAACCTCGGCGATCATCTGCATGTCGGCATATTCGATGCCGTTATGGACCATCTTCACGAAATGGCCCGCGCCCGCATCGCCCATCCGGGCCGCGCAGGGGGTGCCGTCTTCGGCGCGGGCGGCGATGGCCTCCATGATCGGGGCGACGCGCGCCCAATCCTCGGCGCTGCCGCCCCCCATGATGGCGGGGCCGTTGCGCGCGCCTTCCTCGCCGCCGGACACGCCCATGCCCAGAAAGCGGAACGGCAGCTCCGCCGCCGCCCGGCGATTCGTGTCATGGAAATCGGCATTGCCCGCATCGATCACCAGATCGTCGGCATCAAGCAGCGGCGTCAGCGCGGCAAGCTGGTCATCGACCGCCTGACCCGCGGGCACCATCAGGATGATCGCGCGCGGGCTTTCGATCGAGGCGACCAGATCGGCCAGGCTTTCGGTCGGGATGATGCGCGGGGCCAGATCGCCCGCATCGGCGTGAAAGCGCCGCGTCACCTCGGTCGTGCGGTTCCAGACCGCGATCCGGCTGGCCTTTTCGGCGATGTTCAGCGCCAGAGCCGCCCCCATCGTGCCCAATCCGATCAGCCCGATTCCCGCCTTTTCCATGCCGCGCATTCCCCCAGCCATTTCGTTCAAGCCAGTGTTTACGCTAACGATAACGCGCTGTCACGGGGCGGCGTGTCCGGCGGTCCCGGCCGCCGGGTCGGGCACGCGGATCAGCGTCTGCAGGCCCGTGGCGACGTGGCGGCGTCCGGTCCCGGTCACGCCCCAGACATCCAGCTGGCAGATGGTCAGCGTGCGGCCCGCCTTGATGACGCGGCCCGTCGCCTCGAGGTGATCGCCCTCGGCGGGTCTGAGCAGGTTCAGCTTGAATTCGGTTGTCAGCACGTTGAAGCCCGGCGGAAACAGCGTGAAGGCCGCGTAGCCGCCCGCGCTGTCGGCAATCGCCGCCGTGCCGCCCGCGTGGAAATAGCCGTGCTGCTGGGTCAGGTGCCCGCCAAAGGGCAGGTGCAGCGTAACCTCGCCGGGCGCGATGGCGGCCAGCCTTGCACCCAGATGGGCCATCAGGCCCTGAGCGGCGAAACTCGCCTCTAGCTGGGCGCGGATCTCGGGGTCGATGGTGTCGGTCAAGGCTGCCTCCTGCTGCGCGGTTCGTGCAGTCTGGCGCGGATCGCCGAGGCTGAAAAGGGCCGGCCGGGGCCGCAACGCGAAACTGCCGGCAGGCATGGCCCGACCGGCAGTCCGCCGAACCCAGGGTCCGGCCGCTCCCCGCCGAAGGCAACACCGCAAGGCGGGGCTCGGGTTCCTGGCACAAAGTGCCACCTCTCACGGAACACCCAAGATGTGCCGTCCCCGGCCCTGCATGAAAAGTCGGGGAAACCCCACCCCTGACCCCGTTCGCTGCCGGATCAGGCCAGCGGCTTGATCTGGCTCTGTCGCGGGAACAGCTCGTGCGCGACATGGGCGCGCAGGATCGCCTGCGCCGTGGTCTGCGCGCCAAGCGCCTCGCGCGCCAGGCGCATGTGCTTTTCGACCGTGGCGGGGGTGACGCCGATGATCGTGGCGATCTCGCCCACAGTCTTGCCCGCCGAGCGCCATTCCAGAACCTCGCGCTGGCGCGGGGTCAACAGGGGCTGGCCGCTGTTATGGGGAATGGTGGCAAGCCGCAAATGCGCCACGCGGCAGATCAGACCCACCTCGCGGCGGCAGTCGCTCCACAATTGCTCGAGTTCATCGTGGCTTGCACCGGCGCGGGGGTTCAGAAGCACCGCACCCGTCCAGCGCATTACCTGGCTGCGCAGGCTGACGATCTGGATCGCCTCCATCCCGAACTGGCGCGCGGCCTCCAGATCGGGGGGCAGAGCCGCACCGGGATCGACCAGCATCTTTCGCAATTCGCGCCCAGAGATCGATCCGTCGTTGCGCGAGGCCCATTGAGCCCAGAGCGCGGGCTGGCCGTCGCGCGTCTGGCGCACCGCGCGCAGCAGCGCCTCGGGCATGTTGGTGATCACGACATCCTGGTCCTGTCGCGACAGGTTCGGCAGCGCGGGCAGGAAACGGGCGGCATAGAAGACGTTCGCGAAGCCCTGCGCCGCCACCGCATCGAGAAAGGCCGCCCGCAGGCTGTCGATGTCGGGGGCTCGGGCGATCTTCTGGAGGTGATCGATGGGCATGAAATCTCGGCTTCAATAGTTATCTTTCGCAATAATTTCATTGGTAATCGTGACTGCGGTCATGCCAAGGGAAAACTTCGGCCCGAAACAAGAAAATCCCCGGCGGTTGCTGGACGATGGCGACCCGGACATGCAAATGATGCAGGCGCAGCACCACCAACAGCGCGCAGGCGGAGGGCGAAGCAGCCATGCCATTCACAATCGCCATCGACGGGCCGGCGGCCTCGGGCAAGGGCACGATCGCGCGGGCCATCGCGCAGCATTTCGGGTTCCATCATCTGGATACCGGGCTGCTTTACCGGGCGACCGGCGCCAAGGGTGGCGATCCGGTGGAGGCGGCGCGCGCCCTGCGCCCCATCGACATGGAGCGTGACGACCTGCGCAGCGCCGAGGCCGGGCAGGCGGCCAGCCGCGTCGCCGCCATCCCCGAAGTGCGCGAGGCTCTGGTCGACTTCCAGCGCCGCTTTGCCATGCAGGAGCCGGGCGCGGTGCTGGACGGCCGCGATATCGGCACGGTGATCTGCCCCGAGGCGGCGCTGAAGCTGTATGTCGTCGCCTCGGACGAGGTGCGCGCCGCGCGCCGGGCGGCCGAACTGGGCGCCGATCCCGCACGGATGCTAGCCGAACTGCGCGAGCGTGATGCCCGCGACAGCGCCCGGGCAACGGCACCCCTGCGGCCTGCGGATGATGCCGTGCTGCTGGATACCAGTGCGCTGAGCATCGAGGATGCCGTCGCCCGCGCCATCGCCGAGGTCGCGCGCGTCCAGGCCGGCTGACGGGGCTGCCGCAGCATCCCGAACAGGTCCGGGGCGGGTTCAGGGGGCGATGATCTCGAACCGGGCGACATCGACCATGCCGCGATCGGTGATCTTCAGCGCGGGAATGACCGGCAGGGCAAGAAAGGCCAGTTGCAGGAAGGGCTCTTCCAGCGTTGTCCCCAGGCTGCGCGCGGCGGCGCGCAGGGCGATCAGCTTCTCGTGCACCGTCTCGAACGGATCGAGGCTCATCAGGCCCGCGACGGGCAGCGGCAGTTCGGCCAGGATCCGCCCTTCCCGGGCCACGACGAAGCCGCCCTCTATCTGAGCCAGACGGTTCGCCGCCAGCGTCATGTCGTCATAATCGGTGCCGACCACCGCGATGTTGTGGTGGTCGTGGCACACGGTCGAGGCGATGGCCCCGCGTTCCAGCCCGAAACCGCGCACGAAGCCCGTGGCGATGTTGCCGTTTCGCCCGTGCCGTTCGATCACCGCGATGCGGCAGAGGTCGCGGTCGATGTCAGGGCGCTTGTCGCCATCCTCGGGCGCGATGTCGATCGTCAGGTGCTCGGTGATGATCTTGCCCTCGATGATGCCGATCACCGGGGTCTGGACGCGGTTGCCCGAGGCGCGGAAATCCTGCGGCGCCAGTGTCGGCGCGCGGACCGAGGCGCGGGCGATGGGGTCAAGCGCGGGGCGGGACGCAAAGGCCGCTTCGTCCACGACGCGCCCGCCCGCCAGCACCAGCCGCGCCCGGCAGGTCGCCAGATCGTCCAGCGCCACAATGTCCGCGCGCAGGCCCGGCGCGATCAGGCCGCGATCCTTCAGCCCGAACGCCTCGGCCGCCGACAGCGATGCGGCGCGATAGGCCGCAAGCGGGGACGTGCCAAGCGCGATCAGGCGGCGGATCATGTGGTCCAGATGCCCGTGTTCGGCGATGTCCAGCGGGTTCCGGTCATCCGTGCAGAGGCACAGATAGGGGCTGGTCGTCTCGGTCAGGACCGGGGCCAGCGCATCCAGATCCTTGCTGACCGAGCCCTCGCGGATCAGGACGCGCATGCCCTTGCGCAGCTTTTCCAGCGCCTCTTCGGCCGTGGTCGCCTCGTGTTCGGTGCGGATGCCCGCGGCGATATAGGCGTTTAGATCGCAGCCCGTCAGCTGCGGGCAATGGCCGTCGACATGGCCGCCCGCGAACAGGCGCAGCTTGGCCATGGCGGCGGGATCGCGGTGGATCACGCCGGGATAGTTCATGAACTCGGCCAGACCGATCGAGGAGGGGTGGCCCATGACCTCTGCCAGATCGGCGGCCTCGATCCGCGCGCCCGCGGTCTCCATCTCGGTCGAGGGCACGCAGGAGGAAAGCTGCACCCGCAGGTCCATCAGCAGGCATTCGGACGCCTTCTGGAACCAGCGGATGCCGTCCAGACCGGCGACATTGGCGATCTCGTGCGGGTCGCAGATCGCGGTTGTGACGCCGCGCGGGGTCACGCAGCGGTCGAATTCATGCGGCGTGATCAGGCTGCTTTCCACATGCAGATGCGTGTCGATGAAGCCCGGCACCAGCGTCAGTCCCGCCACGTCGATGATGCGCGCGCCGTCATAGCGGCCGATCCCCGCGATGCGGTCGCCCGCGATGGCGACATCGCCCGGCATCATCGTGCCGGTGATCAGGTCGAATACCTGCCCGCCACGCAGCACGATATCGGCGGGCGCGTCCCCTCGGGCGATGGCGATGCGGCGTTCAAGCGGGTCCATGGGCGTCTCCTGTGATCGGGGACAGGAAAGCCTGCGCGGCGTCCGGCGTCCAGAGGCGCGGCGGGCCGGGGCGGGGCGTTTTCCGCCCTCAGCCCGGAACTGTCCGCCGGATATGCGTCAGGGGTTCCAGCGCAGGAAGTTGGCGATCAGGCGCAGGCCAACGGCTTGGGATTTTTCGGGGTGGAACTGGGTGCCGACGATATTGTCGCGCCCCACCACCGCCGTGACCGGCCCGCCGTAATCCACATGGGCCAGCAGATGCGCGGGATCGGCGACCTGGAATTGCCAGGAATGGACGAAATAGGCGTGATCGCCCGTGGCGATCCCGTCCAGCACCGGATGCGGGCGGTCGATCACCAGATCGTTCCAGCCCATATGCGGCACCTTGAGGCCGGGGGCGGCGATGGCGCGGATCTCTCCGCCGATCCAGTCGAGGCCGGGGGTCAGGCGGTATTCGTGCCCCGTCGTGGCCAGCATCTGCATGCCGACGCAGATCCCCATGAACGGCACGCCGCGCGTCAGGACCGCGTCGCGGATGGCCTCGGCCATGCCGTCCACCTCGCCCAGGGCGGCGCGGCAGGCGGGAAAGGCCCCGTCGCCCGGCAGCACGATGCGGTCGGCACGGGCGGCGACCTCGGGGTCGGAGGTCACCACGACCTCGGCGCCCGCATCGCGGCCCATCAGCTGGAACGCCTTTTCGGCCGAATGCAGATTGCCGCTGTCGTAATCGACCAGCGCGACCCGCATCACAGCGCCCCCTTGGTCGAGGGCAGCACGCCCGCCATGCGCGGATCGGGTTCGACCGCCTCGCGCAGCGCGCGGGCCACGGCCTTGAAGGCGGCCTCGGCGATGTGGTGGCTGTTCAGGCCGTGCAGGCGGTCGACATGCAGGGTGATGCCGCCATGCGTGGACAGCGCCTGGAAGAATTCGCGCACCAGTTCGGTGTCGAACGTGCCGATCTTCTCGGTCGGGAAGTCCACGTTCCAGACAAGATAGGGCCGCGCCGACAGGTCCAGCGCCGCCCGCACCAGCGAATCGTCCATCGCCAGCAGGAAATTGCCGTAGCGGCGGATGCCCTTCTTGTCGCCAAGCGCCGCGACCAGCGCCTGGCCGATGGCGATGCCGGTATCCTCGACCGTGTGGTGGTCGTCGATATGCAGATCGCCCTTGGCGCGGATGGTCATGTCGATCAGAGAATGGCGCGACAGCTGGTCCAGCATGTGGTCGAAAAAGCCCACGCCCGTCTGGTTGTCGTAGCGCCCGGTCCCGTCAAGGTTCAGCGCGACCTCGATCTGGGTCTCGGATGTGGTGCGGGTGATCGTGGCCTTGCGCATGGGATATCCTTGTCTCGCCTGCGGGCCTTATAGGCGCAGCCCGGCCGCGCGCCAAGACGGACCGTTGGACATCGGGGCGGAACCCCCGGGCGGCGGCAGGCATTTTGTTCCCGCATCAATGGTTAAATCTGCGTGACATGGCGGCTTTCCGCCCGGCCTGCGCGCAACCGATGAAAGGGACAGAATGTCGGAGAAACGAACCGAACCCGGAGGACGGCGCGGCCATCGCGGCCAGCCCGGAGACCGGCAACGCGAGGCCGAGGCCTTGTCGGGGCGCCACAGGCCCGCCCCCGAACCCACCCCGGAACCTGCCGAACCCGAGGTTGAACCGCTGCCCGAACCGGAGGGCCCCACCGCGATCATCGAGACCGACTACACGATCGGGCAGGACAATATCGAGGGCAAGGGCGCCGTCCCCTTCGACATCCACAATCCGGTCTTCGGCATCTCGGCGCTGGCGGTGGTGGTCTTCACGGCGGTGACGCTGGTCTTTCCCGACCAGATGGAGCCCTTCTTCGGCGGCCTGCGTGACACGCTGACCGCGCGGATGGACTGGTTCTTCCTGCTCGCGGGCAATGTCTTCGTGCTGCTGTGCCTGGCGCTGATCGTGTCGCCTCTGGGCTCGGTCCGGCTGGGCGGGCCGGACGCGACGCCCGATTTCAGCCTTCCGGGCTGGTTTGCGATGCTCTTTGCGGCGGGCATGGGGATCGGGCTGATGTTCTACGGCGTCAGCGAACCCCTTGGTCATTTCGAGGCCGCGCTGGCCGGCCCCGCGCTGGAGGGCGGCGCGCGCGTCGACTGGGCGCCCCTTGGCGGGGCCGCGGGCGATGCGGCCGCGGCGGAACGGCTGGGCATGGCGGCGACGATCTTCCACTGGGGCCTGCACCCCTGGGCGATCTATGCGGTCGTCGCGCTGGCGCTGGCGCTTTTTGCCTATAACAAGGGTCTGCCGCTGACGCTGCGCTCGGTCTTCTATCCGATCCTCGGGGAACGGATCTGGGGCTGGCCGGGCCATGTCATCGACATTCTGGCGGTGCTGGCGACGATCTTCGGGCTGGCGACCTCGCTTGGATTGGGGGCCGAGCAGGCGACGGCGGGAATGGCCTATCTGTTCGGTGCCGCCAACGATGACTGGATGCGCGTCGGGCTGATCCTGGCGATCACGCTGGTCGCAGGCGTCTCGGTGGTGATGGGCGTCGAAAAGGGCGTCAAGCGCCTGTCCGAGGCGAACATGGTCCTGGCCCTGATCCTGCTGGTCTTCGTCATCCTGGTCGGGCCGACGCTGGCGATCCTGGGCGGGTTCTTCCGCAATCTGGGCGCCTATGTGGCCGAGCTTGCGCCTCTGTCCAATCCGTTCGGGCGCGATGACGACAATTTCCGGCAGGGCTGGACGGCCTTCTACTGGGCGTGGTGGATCAGCTGGTCGCCTTTTGTCGGCATGTTCATCGCGCGCGTCTCGCGCGGCCGGACGGTGCGGCAATTGCTGACGGCGGTGCTGATCGTGCCCTCGCTGATCTCGGTGCTGTGGATGACCGCGCTTGGCGGCACGGCCATTGCGCTGACGCAGGAGGGCTTTGCGGGCATCCTGGAGGCACCGCTGGAATTGCAGCTCTTCGAGATGCTGGGCCAGTTGCCGCTGGCGGCCCTCACCTCGGTCGTGGGGATCGTGCTGGTGATCGTGTTCTTCATCACCTCGTCGGATTCGGGCTCGCTGGTGATCGACACGATCGCGGCGGGGGGCAAGGTGAACGCGCCCGTTCCGCAGCGCATCTTCTGGGTGGGCATCGAGGGCGCGGTGGCCATCGCGCTGCTTCTGGGCGGCGGGCTGGTCGCGCTGCAGGCGATGGCGGTCTCGACCGGGCTGCCCTTTACGCTGGTGCTTCTGGGCGCCTGCTATGCGGTAGTCAGCGGCCTTCGGGCCGAGCGGCGCGAACTGGCGTGAACGCGTGCGGGCCGGGCGGGGATGGGCCTGCCCGGCCCGCTGATGCTTGTCTTGGCCTGTCCGGTCATGCGACAACCGGGCCACAGCAGATACGGGACCGATGCCGCCATGACCGAAATCTCAGCCAGCGAACGCCGGCTTGCCGCCGCGCTCGACCGCATCGACCAGCTTCTCGAGGCCGGCACGGCGAGGCCCCGCGCGGGCGACGATCCACAGATCGGCCAGCTCGAGACCGCCCTGCGCGAGACCGAGGCGCAGTTGCGCGACGCCCAGGACGGAGCCGCGCGGCTGAGCGCGGCCAATGACGTGCTGGCCTCCGCGAACCGGCTGCTGATCGAGGCGGCCGAAACCGGCGGCATCACCCGCGACGAGGCGGTCGAGGCGCTGGAGGCCGAGATCGCCGCCCTGCGCGCCGCCCGCGAGGCCGAGATGGCCCAGATGGCCGAGATCATGGCCGAACTGGGCCGCCTGCTGCCCGCGGACGGCCCCGCCGACACGCCCAACCCCGAGGGAGAGCGCTGACATGGCCGAAGTCGAATTCACCATCGGACACAAGGAATACCGCGTCGGATCGGCCGATGGCGAAGAGGGGCTGCTGGCCCGAGCCGCCCAGATCCTGGACCGCGAGGCGCAGCAGATCCTGTCTCAGGCCGGGCGCGTGCCGGAACAGCGCCTGCTGCTGCTGGCCGGGCTGATGCTGGCCGACCGCTATGCCGGGCTGGAGGAACGGCTGGACAAGGCCGAACGCCAGATCGCCCGGCTTCAGGCCAACCCGCCCCGTGTCGAGGTGCCCGTCGTCCCCGAGGATCTGCGCGAGGCGATGGCCGAACTGGCCGCGCGCGCGGAATCGCTGGCCGAGCGGCTTGCGGAGCAGCAGGCCTAGCCTGCGCCCAGAAACGCGGCCAGCGTCTCGGCCACCGCCTCGGGCGCATCAGCATGAAGCCAATGGCCTGCATCCTTGATCGTGAGCACCCGCGCCTGAGGAAAATAGGCGCGCAAGGCGGCCTCTCCCTCGCGGGTGACATAGTCCGACCTTGCGCCCCGCATCGCCAGGACCGGGCCGTCGAAGCCGGCCTGCGGAAGGCCGTCGGGCCAGCCCACGATGCCCGGCATATGCGCCCGCAGCGCCGCGAGGTTCAGCCGCCAGCCCGGCGGCTGGCGCGACAGGTCCAGGCTTTGCAGCAGAAAGGCGCGGGTGCCGCGATCCTCGATCCGGTCGGCCAGCGCCCGGTCGGCCTGTCCGCGCCGCTCGATCCCGGTCAGGTCCAGGCTTTCCATCGCATCTATATTGGGCGTCTGGTCATGGCCGTAAGCCACCGGCGCGATGTCCATGACGACCAGCTTGCGCACCAGTTCGGGCCGCCGCAGCGCCAGCACCATCGCCGCCTTGCCGCCCATCGAATGCCCGACCAGATCGGCGCGCCCGCCCAAGGCCTCGATCGTTTCGGCCAGATCGGCGGCCAGCGCATCGTAGGATGCGTCGGGATCATGCGGGCTGTCGCCGTGATTGCGCAGATCGACGCTGACCACGCGGCGGCTTTCGGCCAGCCGGCGCGCCTGTGCGCCAAGGTTGCGGGCCTGGCCGAACAGGCCGTGGACCAGAAGGACGGGCAGACCGGTATCATCCCCGGCAAGGACGTGATTCAGCTTCATCGCGGCAGGTTAGAGCGTCTGGCGCGCCGCCGCCATCCCGTCTATCGTGCCGCCATGAGCAATGCGCCCCATTCGTTCGAGGATATCCGCAAGATGGCCGATGACGTGGCCGATCTGATGGTCTCGCGGCTGGGCGGGGGCGCGCGCGGCGAAAGACCCACGCTGGAACAGATGATGCAGCGACGCGGCGGCGCGCTGCCCGGACGGCTGCGCCGGCAGGGATGGCGGCTGGCGCGGGCCGACCGGCTGGCCTGCCAGCCCCGGATCGCGCGGCAATTGCCGCTGGCGGCGCTGGCGCGCGACCATGCCGCCCTGTCGGCGCATCTGCGTCCGCTGGGGGAATTGTCCCGCGTGCAGGGCCGCATCCTGGGCGTGACCGCGAAACTGGTTCTGGCGCTGCTGCTGATCGCGGCAGGGGCGGTCTGGCTGATGATGCAGCGCGGCCACATCTGAGGCATTGCACGCCGTGCAGGGTCCGGCCCGCCGCGCGGCCCCTTGCCCTTGCCGGGGCAAGCTGATGTGAGGGCCGAAAAGCCCCCAGAAGGACCAGCCCATGACCGACACCCCCAGCCGCGATCTGCGCCCGGCTATTCTGGCGCTGGCGCTTGGCGCTTTTGCCATCGGTACGTCCGAATTCTCGGCCATGGGGCTGCTGCCGTTCTTCGCGGGCGATCTGGGCCTCAGTGAATCGCAGGCGGGGCATGTGATCAGCGCCTATGCGATCGGGGTCGTGGTGGGGGCGCCGCTGACCTCGATGATGGGGGCGAGGCTGCCGCGCAGGCGCTTTCTGGCGGCGCTGATGGCGTTCTACGGGGTGATGAACCTTGCGGCCGCGATGATGCCGGGCTTTGCCTCGCTGACGACGGCGCGGTTTCTGGCCGGCCTGCCGCATGGCGGTTTTCTGGGCGTCGCGATGCTTTACGCTGCCGATGCGCTGCCTGCGGGCCAGAGGGCGCGGAGCGCGGCGCAGGTGATCCTGGGGCTGACGGTCGCCAATATCGTGGGCGTGCCGCTGGCGGGCTGGATGGGGCAGGTGCTGAACTGGCGGTGGGGCTTTGCCATGCCCGGCGTGATCGCGCTGGCCTCGGCGCTGGCGATCCTGCGGCTGGCGCCGCGCGTCGGCGGCAATCCCCATGCCCGGCCATGGGACGAACTGGCCGCCCTGTCCAATCCGCGCGTCCTGTGGACGCTGGCGGTGGGGGCGATCGGCTTCGGAGGGCTGTTCTCGGTCTATGCCTTCCTGACGGCGGCGATCCTGGCCACGACCGATGCGCCGGCCTACGTCATCCCGCTGACGCTGGCGGTCTTCGGCATCGGCGGCACGTTGGGGACTTGGGCGGCGGGGCGCTACACCGAACGGCTGGGCACCGACCGCGCCGCTTACCTCAGCCTGGCCGCGATGGCGGTGACGCAGGGCTTCGCGGCGCTGGTCGTGGGAAGCTGGCCGCTGATGGTCGCCTCGTCCTTCTTGATCGCGGCGGGGGCGGGGCTGGTCATCCCGCTTCAGACCCGGCTGATGGAGGTCGCGGGCCGCGCCCAGAACATGGCCGCCGCGATGAACCACGCGGCCTTCAACGCCGCCAATGCGCTTGGGCCGTTCCTTGGCGGTCTGGCGCTGGCGGCGGGCTGGGGCTGGCGCGCGCCCGGCCTTGTGGGCATCGCGCTTACGGCTGCGGGCGCCGTGGTCCTGACACTTGCCCGGCGACAGGAACGGAAAGCTCGGGTGCGGGCAGCGATCGCAGGATGACCTGCCGCGAGGTCGAGGCGAATTCGCGCCGCCACGACACGAACAGCACGACCGCCGTGCCCGCAATCAGGCCCCAGGGCCCGGCCAGCCAGGTCAGCGAGCCAAGCGCGAAATAGACGCTGCGAAGCCCGGCATTGAAGTTGCGCGCCGCTGTGATGTTCAGATCGGCGGCCTGCATCGCGCGGTCCAGCGCCACCGGATCGTCGGGCCGGTTCGGCACCGAGGCCATCGTGACCGCGCAATAGCCGAACAGCCGGTGCGCCCAGACGAATTTCAGGAAGGCGTTCACCACGAAGAACATCGTGACCAGGAGGCGCATCTCGTAGCCCGTGCCCGCGACGGATTCGATCTCGAATTCGCGCACGATGCCGCGCAGCCTTTCGCCATTGCCGATCAGCGCCAGCAGGCCGCCGGTCGCGATCATGCAGGCGCTGGCGAAGAACGCGGTGCCCTCGCGCAGGCTGGCCAGGATGTTGCCGTCGAAGATGCGGTTGTCGCGCGACACGAATTGCCGCATCCACTCGCGCCGGAACCGCGTCATCAGGACCGAGACCGAGGGCCGGCCCGCAGGCGGGCTTTCGGTCAGCCAGCCGATGCCGATCCATGCCGCGAAAAGCAGCGCCACCGCGACAAGGTCCGGCAGCGCCAGACGGCTATCCAGAAGAGACTGAAACATCATCTGTTCGTTCTATGCGGCATGGCTGCCGCTTGAAAAGGGGGCGCGGCTGGCACTAACCTTGCGTAGGAGTGTCATGCCCGCCGGTGCGGCACCCCGCGAGGAGGAACCATGATCCAGCTACCCCAGCCAGATCCCGGCGTGCTGTCGCGCCGTGCGGCGATCGTCGCCGCGCTGAACGACGCGCTGCCCGGCGCGGTGATCGACGATCCCGCCGAGACGCGCGCCTATGAATGCGACGCGCTGACGGCCTATCGCTGCCCGCCCCTTGCCGTGGTGCTGCCCCGCTCGACCGAGGAGGTGTCGCGCCTGATGCGGCTGTGTCACGACCTGCGCGTGCCGGTCGTGCCGCGCGGCGCGGGAACCAGCCTCGCGGGCGGCTCGATGCCGACCGAGGATGCGGTGGTGATCGGCCTTGCCCGCATGACCGAGGTGCTGGAAATCGCGCCCGAGGATCGCATGATCCGCGTTCAGGCCGGTCGCACCAATCTGGCCGTGTCGGGGGCGGTGGATCATCTGGGCTTCTTCTACGCGCCCGATCCCTCCAGCCAGCTGGCCTGTGCGATCGGCGGCAACATCGCCATGAATTCGGGCGGCGCGCATTGCCTGAAATACGGCGTGACGACGAACAACCTTCTGGGCGTCACGCTGGTCCTGATGGACGGGTCGGTCGTGGAACTGGGCGGCCCGATGGGCGAGGCGCCGGGGCTGGACCTGCTGGGCGTCGTCTGCGGCTCGGAAGGCCAGCTTGGCATCGTGACCGAGGCGAGCCTGCGCATCCTGCCCAAGCCCGCAGGCGCGCGCCCGGTCCTTGTGGCTTTCGACGCGACCGAAACGGCGGGGGCCTGCGTCGCCGCGATCATCCGCGCGGGCGTCCTGCCCGTCGCGATCGAGTTCATGGACCGCCCCTGCATCCTGGCGACCGAGGCCCATTCCGGCGCGGGCTATCCCGATTGCGAGGCGCTGCTGATCGTCGAGGTCGAGGGCACGCCCACCGAGATCGACGAGCAACTCGCGTTGATCCGCGACATCGCCCTGCGCTTCGATCCGATCGAGTTCCGCGAAAGCCGCTCTGACGACGAGGCGCGGCGCATCTGGCTGGGCCGCAAATCCGCCTTTGGCGCGATGGGCAGCCTGGGCGACTATATCTGCCTGGACGGCACGATCCCGGTGAACGCGCTGCCGCAGGTTCTGGCGGGCATCACGGACCTCTCGCGCCGCTACGGGCTCGCGGTGTCGAACGTGTTCCATGCGGGCGACGGCAACATGCACCCGCTGATCATCTTCGACGCCAACAAGCCCGGCGATCTGGACCGGGCCGAGGCGCTTGGCGCCGAAATCCTGCGCCTTTGCGTCGAGATGGGCGGCTGCCTGACCGGCGAACACGGTGTCGGCATCGAAAAGCGCGACCTGATGCATGTGCAATTCGCCGCCCCCGATCTCGAGGCGCAGATGCGCGTCAAGGATGCCTTCGACGCGCATTGGCTGCTGAACGCGGCCAAGGTCTTTCCGCTGGACGCTTCGGCCCCGCGCCGGGAACGCCGCCTGAACAGGCCCGCCGATGCGGCCTGAGACCGAGGCCGATCTGGCCCAGATCATCCGCGAGGCGCGCGCGCCTTTGTCGATCACGGGCGGCGCGACCCGCCGCTGGCCGGGCGAGGGCGCGGCCGCGCCCCTCGACACGCGCGGGCTGACGGGTGTCACGCTCTACGAACCCGAGGCACTGACCCTGACGGTCCGCGCCGGAACCCCGCTGGCCGTCGTCGAGGACACGCTGCGGGCCGAGGGGCAGATGCTGGGCTTCGAACCCGCAGGCGCGCCCGGCTCGACCATCGGCGGGGTGGCCGCGACCAATGCCGCCGGACCCCGCCGCCTGCAATTGGGCGCGGCGCGCGACGCGCTTCTGGGCATCCGCATGATCGACGGAGAGGGCAATATCATCCGCAATGGCGGGCGGGTGATGAAGAACGTCACCGGCTACGATCTGGTCAAGCTGATGGCGGGTAGCCGGGGCCGGCTGGGCGTTCTGACTGAACTGACCTTCCGCACCGCGCCGATCCCGCCGGTCAGCGTCACGCTGAGCCTGCCCGATCTGGATGCCGCCGCCGCCATCCCGGCCCTGACCCTTGCGCTTGGCGGCGCGTGGGACGTGTCGGGCGCGGCCTGGCTGCCTGCACGCGGCGCGCTGCTGCGGCTGGAAGGGCTGGCGGGGTCGGTCGCCGAACGCGCGGCCTCGCTGAGTGCCCGCCTCGCCGCCCTCGGTCGGGTCGAGCAGGCCGAGGACGATCCCTGGCCGCTTCTTCATGCCGTCGCCTGTGATCCTGCCCTTGAGACCTGGCGCATCCTCTGCCGCCCGTCCCAGGCGCCCGCCATTCTGGCAAGCCTGCCGCAACCCCTGGCGCTGGATTGGGGCGGCGCGCTGATCCATGTCGCGCTGCCTGTGGGCAGCGCCCCCGACCTGCCGCCCTTTGACGGCCATGCGCGCCGCGTAACGGGGGCCGCGCCGGGGCTGATCCCGGCCACCGATCCGGTGACGCAGCGGCTGAACACCGACCTTCGCGCGCGTTTCGACCCTCGCGGCATCTTCGAGGGATGTGACTGATGCAGACCCATTTCACGCCCGAGCAACTGGCCGACCCGCTGGTCGCGCGCTCGAACAAGATCCTGCGGACCTGCGTTCATTGCGGCTTCTGCACGGCGACCTGCCCGACCTATCAGGTTCTGGGCGACGAGCTGGACAGCCCGCGCGGGCGGATCTACCTGATCAAGGACATGCTGGAATCGGGCCGGCCGGCCGATGAACGCACGGTCAAGCATATCGACCGCTGCCTCGGCTGCCTCAGCTGCATGACGACCTGCCCCTCGGGCGTGCACTACGCGCATCTTCTGGAACATGCGCGAGAGCATATCGAGGCCACCTATCGCCGCCCCTGGCGCGAACGCGCGCTGCGCCGGGTGCTGAAGCTGGTCCTGCCCCATCCGGGCCGCTTCCGGCTGGCGCTGCTGGGGGCGCGGATCGCGCGGCCCTTCGCGCGGCTGATGCCCGACCGCCGCCTGCGCGCCATGATCGCGATGGCGCCGAAGGAAATCCCCCCGGTCAGCCGCAACGATGACGGCCAGACCTTTCCCGCGATCGGTCCGCGCCGGGCGCGCGTGGTGCTGATGATCGGCTGCGCGCAGAGGGCGCTGAACACGGACATCAACGATGCGACGATCCGTCTGCTGCGCCGGGCGGGCTGCGATGTGGTGATCCCGCAATCCTTCGGCTGCTGCGGCGCGCTGACCCTGCACATGGGCGACGAGGCCGACGGCAAGGCCCGCGCCCGCGACAGCATCAACCGCCTTCTGGCGGCCGAGGCCGAGGGCACGCTCGATGCCGTGATCATCAACACTTCGGGCTGCGGCACCACGCTCAAGGATTACGGCCATCTGTTTGCAGGCGACCCGCTGGAGGCCGAGGCCCGCCGCGTCGCCGCGCTCGCGCGCGACGTGACCGAGTTTCTGGACGGGCTGGGCCTGCCCGAGATCCGCGCGACCGAGGGGCAGGGGCTGCGCGTGGCCTATCACTCGGCCTGTTCCCTCCAGCACGGCCAAAGGATCCGCAGCGCGCCCAAGGATCTGCTGACCAAGGCAGGCTTCCAGGTGGCCGAGCCTGCGAACGCGCATCTCTGCTGCGGATCGGCGGGGACCTACAACATCCTGCAACCCGACCTGTCGCAGGAGCTGAAGGCGCGCAAGATCGCCTCGCTTCAGGCGGTCGCGCCGCAGGTGATCGCGGCGGGCAATATCGGCTGCATGATGCAGATCGGCAGCGGCACGGACCTGCCCGTCGTCCATACGGTCGAGCTGCTGGACTGGGCGACGGGCGGCCCGCGCCCGCGCGCGCTGGAGCCCGCCTGAAGGGTCTTGAAGCCGACTTTTTCGCGCCTAGATCAGGGATGGCGGTGGCCATGACGGCACCGCCCCTGCGCCCGCCCGGTTGATCGGGGGGCACCCTATCGCATCGCTTGAAGAAGGATGAGACCATGCGCAATCTGGACCTGACCCCGCTTTACCGTGCCTCGGTCGGTTTCGACCGGCTGGCCGACCTGATGGACCGCGCCCTGACCGCCGATGTCGCGGCGCCCACCTATCCCCCCTACAATATCGAGAAGACCGGCGAGAACAGCTATCGCATCTCGATCGCCGTCGCGGGCTTTTCCGCCGACGATCTGAATGTCGAGATGCGCGACGGCGCGGTCATCGTCTCGGCCCGCAAGGCCGACGAGGATGAGCGCCGTACCTATCTGCATCGCGGTATCGCCACCCGCGCCTTCGAGCGCCGCTTCACGCTTGCCGATCACGTGCGCGTCGAGGGCGCCAGCCATGTCGACGGCATGCTGCATGTCGATCTGCTGCGCGAAGTGCCCGAGGCTCTGAAGCCCCGCCGGATCGAGATCGCCAAGGATGTCCGGGCCGTGACGCGGCTGGACGCCTGAGCTTGCAGGCCGTGCCTGCCGATGGCGGGCAGGGGGGCGCTGCCCCCCATCCGGCCTTGCCGGATTCCCCCCGGGATATTTGAACCAAGGCAAAGGAGGGGCGGCGGAGGGGCCTAGGCCCCGACCGCCTTCGCGGCCCCTCGATGGGGCCGCGAAGGCGTGCCCCCTCTGCGCGTCAGGTGCGGCGGGCCTCCAGCAGCGTCTTGACCACCAGCGCGACCAGCGCGATCAGCGTCAGGACCGAGGCCGCGGCGAAGGCGCCGACCGCGTTCAGGTCGTTGAACAGCAATTCGACATGCAAAGGCAGCGTGTTGGTCTGGCCGCGTATATTGCCCGACACGACCGAGACGCCGCCGAATTCGCCCACCGCGCGCGCGGTGCAGAGGACCGCGCCGTAAAGCAGCGCCCATTTGATGTTGGGCAGCGTCACCCGGCGGAAGACCTGCCAGCCCGAGGCGCCGAGCGTCACCGCTGCCTGCTCCTGTTCGCTGCCCTGCGCCTGCATCAGGGGCAGCACCTCGCGCGCGACGAAGGGGGCGGTCACGAACATCGTCACCAGGATGATCCCCGGCAGCGCAAACATGACTTGGAGGTCGTTGGCCTGCAGCCACGAGCCCAGCAGCCCCTGCCGGCCATAGAGCAGCAGGTAGCAGATCCCCGCGATGATGGGCGAGATCGAGAAGGGGATCTCGATCATGGTCACCAGGATGCCGCGTCCGGGGAAGCGGTGCTTGGCCACGGCCCAGGCGGCCGCGATTCCGAAGGCCACGTTCAGCGGCACCACGACCAGCGCCACGATGCTGGTCAGCCAGATCGCGTGCAGCGTCATCGGGTTCAGGATGTTGGACGCATAGACCTGCCACCCCTGCGAAAAGGCGCGGGCGAAGATATAGGCCAGCGGCGCCGCGACGAAGAGGATCGTCAGGAGCGCGGCGATGGCGACCAGCGCCTTGGCGCCGGGGCTGGCGGGGCGGGTGGCGGCGCTCATCTCAGGGCCTCGCGGTGACGGGCCGCCCAGTTCTGCAGCAGGTTCGATGCGACCAGAAGGACCAGCGCGAAGCCCAGAAGCACCAGCGCGATCGCGGCGGCCCCGTTATAGTCGAATTCCTCCAGCCGGATATAGGCCAGCAGGGCCGCGATCTCGGTCTGGAAGGGCAGGTTGCCCGCGATGAAGACGATGGCGCCGAATTCGCCGAGCGACCGCGCGAAGGCCGTCGTGCAGCCCGCCAGCCAGGCCGGCAGGATCGCGGGAAAGACGACCTTTGCGAAGATCTGCCAGGGCCGCGCGCCGAGCGTTTCGGCCGCGGCTTCCAGCGACCGGTCCAGATCCTCCAGCACCGGCTGCACCGTTCGGACCACGAAGGGGACCGAGGTGAAGGCCATGGCCAGCGCGATGCCCCAGATCGTGTAGACGACCGGGATGCCGGCCGGGTGCAGGACCGCGCCGAACCAGCCATTCGCGGAGAAGAGCGCCGTCAGCGACAGGCCCGCCACCGCCGTCGGCAGCGCGAAGGGCACGTCCATCAGCGCGTCCAGCAGCCGCTTGCCCGGAAAGTCGTAGCGGGTCAGCACCCAGGCCATCAGAAGGCCGTAGACCGCGTTGAAGATCGTGGCGATGGCCGCCGCGATCAGCGTGATGCGGAAGGCCGCCACCGCCCGGTCGCTGCTGACGATGGCCCAGAAACGGGCGGGGCCGATCTCGGCCCCTTTCAGGATCAGGGCGGCGATCGGGATCAGCACGATCAGCACCAGATAGAGCAGCGTCGTGCCGAGGCTCAGCGTGAAGCCCGGCAGGACGCGTCTGGCGCGGATGGGGGCGGCCGCCGTGATCATTGGTTGACGAAGACCTGATCCAGGATGCCGCCATCGGCCAGATGTTCGGCGCGCACCGCGTCCCAGCCGCCGAAGATCTCGTCGACCGTGACCAGTTCGACCTGGGGCACGGTTTCCGCGAATTCGGCGGCCACGGTCTCGTCGGTCAGGCGATAGTCGAAATCGCCCAGGATGCGCTGCGCGTCAGCCGAATAGAGCCATTCCAGATAGGCCGTCGCGACCTCGGTCGAGCCGTTGCGTTCGGCGTTCTCAGCGACCACCGCGACCGGGAAGGCCGCGAAGAGGCTCATCGAGGGCGTCACGCGCTCGAAGCCCTGGGCCGCGTATTCCTCGGCGATCTGGGCGGTCTCGGCCTCGAAGGTCACCAGCACGTCACCGATGCCGCGTTCGGCAAAGGTCTGGGTCGCGGCGCGCCCGCCCGTGTCGAAGACCGGCACGCCAGCAAAGATCTGGCGCACGAATTCCTGCGTCGCCTCGTGATCGCCGCCATTCTGCGCCAGCCCGTAGGCATAGGCCGCCAGATAGGTGTACCGCGCATTGCCGCTGGTCTTGGGGTTCGGAAAGACCGGGGCCACGTCTTCGCGGGCCAAGTCGTCCCAATCCTCGATCCCCTTGGGGTTACCCTGCCGAACGAGGAAGGCAGGCAGCGAATAATAGGGCGAGGCGCCGTTCGGCAGCGCGTCGCGCCATTCCACGGGCAATAGGCCGCCTTCGGCCAGAACGTCGATATCGGTTTCCTGGTTGAAGGTTACGACATCGGCGGCCAGACCCTCCAGAATGGCACGGGCCTGACGGGACGAGCCGCCATGACTCTGGTCGATGGTGACGGTGCGGCCGGTTTCCGCCTGCCAATGTTCGGCAAAGGCGGGGTTCAGCGCCTCGAACAATTCGCGGGCGATGTCATAGCTGACATTCAGCAGGCGGTCCTGCGCTGCGGCGGGGGCGGCAAGGGTCAGGGCCAGCGCGGTGGCCAGAAGCGGCGTCTTCATCGGGCGATCTCTTTCTTGCGGTTTTCGGATTGGGGCGCGGGCGCGGCCTCGCGGCGGCTGGCGGGGAAAAGGGCAGCGGCCTCGATCCGCAGCGTCACCGCATCCCCTTGGTGCAGGGGTGCGGTGCCGCGGCGGGGCATCACGGCCTCGGCCTCGGGCAGGTCGGGATGGGTCAGGGCGACGCGCAGCTCGGCCCCGGTCGAGACGACCTGCGCCACCCGCCAGGGGCTTACCGCATCGGGCATGACGCGAATATCGGCGGGGCGGGCGAACAGCGTGGCCGACCCGTCAGGTAGGGCGCGGCGGGGCAGCGCGGTCAGGTCAAGACCCGCCCCAAGTGCGCGGCCCTGCGCCAGCGTCACCGGCAGCTCCACCGTCGCCCCCATGAATCGGGCGACGAAGGGGGTGGCGGGGTGGTCGTGGATCTCGTCGGCATGGCCGATCTGGGCGATGCGGCCCTCGCCCATCACTACGACGCGGTCGGCCAGTTCGAAGGCCTCTTCCTGATCGTGCGTGACGAAGATCGTGGTCGATCCGGTCGCCTCGTGGACGCCGCGCAGCCAGCGGCGCAGGTCGCGCCGGATCGCCGCGTCCAGCGCGCCGAAGGGTTCGTCCAGCAGAAGCAGGCGCGGCTGGATCGCCAGCGCCCGGCCAAGCGCGACGCGCTGGCGCTGGCCGCCCGACAATTGCGCCGGATAGCGGTCGGCCAGATGGGCGATCTGTAGGAAGCCCAGCAATTCGTTGACCTTGGCCGCGATGACGGCCTTGCCGGGGCGTTCGGCGCGCGGGCGCACGTTCAGGCCGAAGGCCAGATTGTCGCGCACGCTCATATGCGGAAACAGCGCGTAATGCTGAAAGACAAAGCCCACGCGCCGGTCGCGCGCGGCCAGTTGCAGCCAGTCCGACCGGTTCACGGTCAGGCTGCCCGCATCGGGCCATTCCAGCCCCGCGATGATCTTCAGAAGCGTGGTCTTGCCCGAGCCCGAAGGTCCTAGCAGCGCGACCAGTTCGCCCGGCGCGATGTCAAGATCGATGCCGCGCAGGACCTCGGTCTTCTGGAACCGCTTGGTCATCGCGCTGATGGTGATGGACATGGCGCCTCTCCGATGCTGTCCGTTTGCAGCTAGAGCGGCCTCCGGCCCCGGACAAGTGCGCCGCCTTCGCGCGCGCAAGAGGGCGGGCGAACATCCGACCAACCCTTGGCGCGCGCGCCCGGCCAATGTTGCGCGATGGTGGCGAAGCGCGGAACATGGTTCCTGATCGGCGCCGAGTGGTGGACCGGCTTCCTTATTTTCGCGGACGACCGTCCCGAGAGGGGACGATCGTCCCGATCCTCAGCCAAGGCTCAGATTGCTGATGCTGGCCCGCAGCCGCGTCGCCGTGTCATCGCTGTCGGCCGAGACCGCGACCCCCACCAGCGCCTCGGGCTCGGGGCCGAAGGCCCGGGCGTGATCGCGTGCCAGATCGGTCTCCACGCGGCCCTCGCCGGTGCCCGCCGGGCGCTGGACGATGGTGAAGCCGCGCCCGCGCATATAGGGGCTGGGCAGGATGCTGCCGGGGGCGTGGTTGCCGCCCCAGACATGCATTATCACCCGTGCCGAGCGGTTCGACAGCAGCCGCTGCGGGCTGGTGCCGGGGCGCAGGCTCCGGGCCGAGGCCGCATCCATGAAGATGAAGTACAGCGCGATGTTGCGGTCGTCGCCGCCCTTGCGCGACAGGTCGGTGGCGGGGACGCTTTCGCTGACGGACCAGTTCCAGCGCGCCTGCCGCGCGCCACGCAGCGCCGGATCAAGCCCGCGATAGATCAGCGAGGAACTCTGATCGGCCGCGATCCCCAGCTGAGCGCCCTCCAGCGCATAGCGCGTCGGGGTCAGGCGCGGAAAGGTCAGCGCCTGCCAGCCTCCGTCAAAGGCCAGGGTCGCCGCCTGCGCGCGCGCGACCCATGGCGCGGCCAGCGCGGCGCCAAGGACGGTCAGGGCCATGCGTCGTTTCATCGGGTGCCTCCGTATCTGTCTCATGCTAGATACGCCCGCCCGCCGCACGCCGTGGCGGTATCACGGCAAAGTGAGGCGGGCCTGCGAGAGGGATTAGGGTCATGCGGATCATCCTGCTTGGCGGCGGCCATGCCCATATCGGCGTCCTGCGCCTGTGGGCCGAGCGTCCGTCGCGCCGTCCCGAGGGGCCGATCCTGCTGGCCGATCCGGGGGCGGGGGCCTGGTATAGCGGCATGCTGCCCGGCCATGTCGCGGGGCACTATCCTGCGCGCGCGCTGATGATCGACCTGCCGCGCCTGTGCGACCGCGCCGCCGTGACGCGGGTCGAGGCTGCCGCCGATGCCGTCGATCCCGTCCGGCGCCGTGTCAGGATCGGCGGGTCCTGGCACGATTTCGGCCTGCTGTCGCTGGATATCGGCGTCCATGCCCGGATGGACGCGCTGCCCGGCTTTGCGGAACACGCGCTGGCGGTCAAGCCTCTGGGCGCCTTCGCCGAGGGCTGGGCCCGTTGGCTGGCAAAGGCTCCGCCCGCGCCGCGCGTGGCGGTGATCGGCGCGGGCCTCGGCGGGGCCGAGATCGCGCTGGCCATGGCGCATCGCCTTGGCCCCGCCGCGCGCGTCGCGCTGATCGAGGCGGGGTCCCAGCCCCTGCCGGGCCTTGGCGCGCGAGCGCGGGCGATGGTGCTGGCGGCGCTGGACCGGCGCGGCATCGGGGTCGTCACCGGCACCGCCGTCACGCGGATCGAGGCGGACGCGCTGCATCTGGCCGATGGCCGCATCCACGGCGCCGACCTGATCGTCGGCGCGGCGGGCGCGCGGCCGCATGGCTGGCTGGAGGGCTCAGGCCTGACCGATGCGCGCGGCTTCGTCCCGGTCGGCCCCACGCTTCAGCATCCCGAATATCCGCATGTCCTTGCCGTGGGCGATTGCGCCGAGATGCTGGCCAGCCCGCGCCCCAAGGCGGGCGTCCATGCCGTGCGCCAGGGGCCGGATCTCGCCCATAACCTTGCCGCGCTGGCCGCTGGCCGCCCGCTTCGGCCCCATCGCCCGCAGCGCGATTTCCTCAAGCTGGTCTCGTTGGGCGAGCGCCGGGCGATTGCGCTCTGGGGCGGTCTGGCCCTTGGCGGGGCCGGGGGCAGCGCGCTTCTGTGGCGGCTGAAGGACCGGATCGACCGGGGCTTCATGGCACGCGGGCGCTGCTAGGCCAGCGCGACCACCGGCCCGCCCGCCGCCGCCGCGTCCTGCGGATCGTGCGAGACCATCAGCACCGGCACGCCCCGCGCGGCGGCATGGTCGAAGACAAAGCGCCGGATCTCGTCGCGCAGGGCCATGTCCAGCTTGCCGAAAGGCTCGTCCAGCAGCAGCGCCTCGGGGGCGGCCAGCAGCGTTCGCATCAACGCCGCGCGCGCCCTCTGCCCGCCCGATAGGGTGGCCGGATCGCGGGGGCCCAGGCCCGCCAGACCGGCCTCGGTCAGGGCATGCTCGACCGCCTGCGCGCGGGCGCTCCGGCCCCGGATGCGCGGGTCTAGGCCAAAGGCCAGATTGCCCGCAAGGCTCAGATGCGGGAACAGCAGCGAGTCCTGGAACATCAGCCCGATGCGGCGGCGTTCGGGCGGCAGGCCGGTCAGGTCGCGCCCGTTCAGCGTGATCCGGCCCGACAGCGAAAAGCCCGGCGCAAGGCTGCCCGCGATCGCGTCCAGCAGCGTCGACTTGCCGATCCCGGACGGCCCCATCACCGTTGTCACCGATCCCGGCGAGACGTTCAGCGTCAGGCCCCGGATCAGCGCCGCGCCGTCCGGGCGGGCGATGGTGACGTCGTCCAGGATCAGGCTCATCGGAAGGCTCCGGCAAGGGCGCGGCGGTCGCGGTGCCACCATGCGGGGATCACGAAGGCGCAGGCATAGGCCAAAAGCGGCACCAGCGCCTGAAGGCTGGCATAGACGCCCGAGACGCGCCGGTCCGACCCCGAGGCCAGCGTCACGGCCTCGGTCGTCAGGGTCGCGACGCGGCCCGCGCCCAGATACAGCGTCGGCAGGTATTGCGCCACCGAGACGGCGATGCCGATGGCCCATGCCGTCAGCAGCGGGCGCAGCAGGACCGGCAGCCGCACTGCGACCAGCCGCCGCCACGGCCCCGCGCCAAGCGCCGCCGCCGTCCGCATCAGGCGCGGGTCCACCGCCCGCCACGGCCCCGACAGCGACAGAAGCACATAGGGAAAGACGAACAGCATCTGCCCCATGCCCACCGTCAGCAGGTCGGCCTGAAGCCCCGCGCGCAGGAAGACGACGTTCAGCCCGTAGAGGAATCCGATCTGCGGCACCAGCAGCGGCAGCAGGATCAGCCATTCCGCCCGCATCCGCGCGGGCGCCGCCTGAAGCCATGCGACAGCCAGCGCCAGCGACAGGCCGGCCGTCGCCCCCGCCAGCAGCACCGAGGTCGTCAGCGCCCGCCGCCAGCCCGGCGCGGCCATGGACCACGCGTTCAGCGACCAGGTCTCGGGCAGGATCTGCGGAAAGGACCAGCGGAATGCCAGCGACCAGATCGCCAGCGCCGCCATGGCCAGCAGCCCCGCCGCCATCAGCACCAGACCCGCAGCGCCCGCCAGCCGCAACAGCGCGCCCACCAGCCAGCCCGGCGCGCGGGCCGGGCCGCGCCGGCCGCGCGCCAGCCAGACCGGCCCCAGCCGCGCGGCCAGACGCTCGGCCCCCCAGGCTGCAGCGATGACCGCGCCCGCCAGCCCCGCCTGCAGGATCGCCCCGGCGGATGCGGGCAGGATCATCGCCAGATCGGGGCTGGCGAACCAGCGCGTGACCGCGACCCCCAGAACCGGCGGATTGGCCGGTCCAAGGATGATCGCCATCTCGACATTCGAGACCGAATAGACCAGCACCACCCAGAAGGGCAGGCGCAGCATCGGCCAGATCGCGGGCAGGACCAGCCGCAGCCAGACCGCCCCGGGCCCGTAGCCAAGCGCCCGCCCCATCGCCATGATCCGCGCCAGCGGCACCTGCCCAAGCGCGGCCAGGATCACCAGCATCAGGAACGGGATCTCCTTGACCATCAGCCCCAGCATCAGCGCCATGCCCCACGGGTCGTTGACGCTGGCGATGCCGGGCGGGCGCGTCCAGTCCATCAGCGGCGCCAGGGCGCGCGCGATCCAGCCCGAGGGCGCCAGCAGGAAGGCCATGCCGATTGCCAGCGCCGCATGCGGCACCGCCAGGAACGGCGCCAGCCAGCGCGCGGCCCGCGCCGCCGACAGCCGCCCCTGCAACGCCTGAACCAGCGCCAGCGCGATCAGCAGCGACAGGATCGCCGCCCCCAGCCCGCTGACCAGCGACAGCCGGATGCTGCCGCCCAGACCGGGCAAGGCGAAAAGCTGCCGCCAGGGGTCCAGCGACGGCGTCTCGCGGCCAAGGGCGGGCATGATGCCAAAGGCCGCCCGCCCGGTCTGCCACAGCCCAAGCGCGACCGGCGCGACCAGCGCGGCCAGGATCAGCGCGGGAACGGCCCTCATTGCGTGTAGCGGCGCGACCATTCCTCGGTCAGCAGGGTCATCCAGCTGGCATGCGGCTCAAGCAGCGTTGGCCCCAGATCCTCCAGGCGGGGCAGGGCCTCGGCTTTGGGCAGGGCGTCGAAAAGCGCCTGCGCCTCGGCATCCAGACGGGCGGGGTCTAGGACCGAGAACGAGCCCAGCACCGTGATGTCCTGCATATGCGCCTGCGCCTCGGGCGAGATTAGGAAATCGGCCACGACCTTGGCGCCCGCCTTGTTCGCCGCGTTGTAGGGGATCGCCACGAAGCTGACATTGCCGATCATGCCGCCCTCGGTCACGAAGACGCGGGCCGTGTCGGGCAGAAGCCCCTCGGCGATGGCGGCGGCGGTCGAGGCCGGATCGAACGACATCGCGATGTCGATCTCGCCATCGTTCAGCAATTGCTGCTGGATGCCCTGATTTTCGGGCAGGGTGCGGCCCTCGCGCCAGAGGTTCGGACGCAGCGCGTCATACCACTCCCATAGCGGCGCGGTGGTGGCCTCGAACGTCTCGGGGGTGGCGGGCGCTTGCAGCATGGCGGGGTCGGGGGCCAGTTCGACAAGCGCCTGTTTCAGGAAGGTCGCGCCCATGAAGTTCGACACGGCGGGATGCGTCACCCGGCCCGGATGGGCCTCGGCCCAGGTCACGAATTCGGCCATGCTGCGCGGCGGCTCGGGCGCGCGTTCGCTGTCATGGACGAAGACGAAGCGCGCCAGCCGCCAGGGGCTTTCCATCCCCTCGACCGGGACGGTGAAATCGACCGAAGCCGGCGCCTCGGGTGACAGGTCCACGAAACGCGCATTGGGCAGGTCCGCGACAAAGGGGCCGTGCAGAAGGCCCTGTTCCTTCATCGCCAGAAAGTTCGGCCCGTTGATCCAGATGAGGTCCACGGCCCCGCCCTCATCCCGGCCTGCCGCCTTTTCCGACAGGACGCGGGTCACGGCCTCGGCGGTGTCCGACAGCTTGACCTGCGTGACGGTGACGCCGTAACGCTCGCTGGTCCGGGCGCTGACCCATTCGATGAAGGCGTTGGTGCGCGCATCGCCGCCCCAAGCGTGCCAGAAGACGTTCTGCCCCCGCGCCTCGTCAAGGACGGCCTGCCAATCCGTCGTCTCGGCATGCAGGGGGGCGGCAAGGCTCAGGCCAAGGGCCAGCGCCAGCGCCAGCGGGCGGGCTGGGATCATCGTTCACTCCTGTCGATGGGGTCGGTCATGTTCGGGCGAAAAGGCCAGCCAACCCTGATGCCAGCGCGTCAGCGTGGTCAGCAGGCAGGCGGCGGCAAAGAGATAGGCCAGCGTCGCGAAACCCGCGGGCCAGAGGCATGTCAGCACGAAGACCGCGATCGTCTCGGCCCCTTCGGTCAGTCCGCCCAGGTAGTGGATGCCCTTGGGTCCGTGGCTCGCGGGGATCGGCCCGCGCCGCGCGGCAATGGCGGCAAAGGCCAGAAAGGACGAGCCCGTCCCGACAAAGGCCGCGATCAGCACGGCGGCGGGCAGCGCCTGATCCGGCTGGCCGATGGCAAAGCCCAGGGGAAACAGCGCGTAAAAGACGAAATCCAGCGCGATATCCAGAAACGCGCCGCGATCCGTGGGGCGGCCCTGCCGCGCGATGGCGCCGTCCAGCCCGTCGGCCAGCCTGTTGGCCAGCAGCAGCACCAGCGCCAGCATATAGGCCTGCATCGCCAGCGCCGCGACCGCGCCCAGCCCTATCAGGAAGCCCGCGACCGACACCTGATCGGCGCCGATCCCCGCCTGCGCCATGCGCCCGGCGACGGGCGCCAGCATGCGCCGCTGCAGCGGTTGCAGGGCCGCGTCGATCATGCGCGTCTCCATTCGTGATAGCGGGCCAGCATCGCCATCAGGCGCGGGTTCAGCCGGGCGCGCCGCCACTGGCCGGCAAGGTTGCGGTTGGCCTCGGACCAGGTGGGATAGGGCAGGACGGTGGACAGCATCCGCGACAGGCCCAGCCCGTTCTGCATGGCCAGCGCGAAGGGGGCCAGCATCTCGCCCGCCTCGGGGGCGACGATGGTGACGCCCAGAACCCTGTCGCGGCCCTTGGCGGTCACGACCTCGACCAGCCCCTCGGTCGCGCCTTCGGCGACGGCCCGGTCCAGCGAGGCCAGCGGGTAGCGGGTCACGTCATGCGCCAGGCCGCGTTTCGCGGCTTCGTGCGGGCCCAGCCCCATCCGCGCGATCTGCGGATCGGTGAAGGTCACGCGCGGCATCGCGGCCAGCTTGCCCTTCTGCCGCCACAGATCGCCAAAGAGCGCGTTCAGCGCGGCCTGCGCGCCCTGATGGCCCGCCGCATGGGTGAATTGCCACGGCCCCGCGACATCGCCCGCCGCCAGGATATGCGGCCAGGTCGTCTGCAGATGCTCGTTCGTCTCGATTGAGCCGCTGATCGGGACGCCCAGCCCGTCGAGACCCAGCCCCTCGATCCGGGGCTTGCGGCCGACCGCCACAAGGATCTCGTCGCAGGGCAGGCGGCGTGTGGTGCCGCCCGCCTCGATCTCCAGCCAGCGCGCCGCGCCTTCGGTCCCGGCGGCCAGTGCGCGCGTGCCGGTCAGCACCGTCACGCCGTCTGCGGCCAGCGCGCCTGCAATCAGGCTCGCGGTCCGCTCGCCTTCCTGCGGCAGCAGGCGGGGCGCGGCCTCGACCACGGTGACGGCCGATCCCAGCCGCGCCATGGCCTGCGCCAGTTCCAGACCGATCGGCCCGCCGCCCAGGACGACCAGCCGCGCGGGCAGGCTGCCCCGCTGCGCCAACCGGTCCCACAGCGTTTCCGAGGTCAGCGCGCCCGCCTCGGCCAGTCCGGGCAGATCGGGCATGACGGGCGCCGCGCCGGTCGCCAGGATGATCGCGCGGGCGGTCAGGCGCCGTGTCAGCCCGTCGGGCAGGGCGATATCGACCGTCCAGGGATCGGCCAGCCGGGCGCGGCCCTGGATCACCTCGACGCCCAGCCCGCGATAGCGTTCGGCGCTGTCATGGGGGGCGATGGCGGCGATGGCTGCCCTGATGCGGGCCATGACGGCCGGGAAATCCACTGTGACCGGGCCGGCGGCAATGCCCATTCGGGCGGCGTTGCGGGCGGCATGGGCGGCCTTTGCGCTGGCGATCAGCGCCTTCGAGGGCACGCAGCCCGTGTTCAGGCAATCGCCGCCCATCCGGTGCGCCTCGACCAGCGTGACCCGCGCCCCCGCCGAGGCCGCGACATTCGCCGCCACCAGCCCCGCCGAGCCCGCGCCGATGACGATGACGTTGCGGTCAAAGCTGCGTGGCCGGTCGGCGCTGCGGCCCAGCTGGCGCCGCCGCCACAGGCCAAGGCCCCAACGCGCGATCCAGGGAAACAGGGCCAGCGCCACGAAAGACCCGATGATTCCCGGCGACAGCACGTCCGAGGGCCGCTCGATCTGGGCAAGCTGGGTGCCCGCATTCACATAGATCGCGGTCGCCGGCAGCATCCCCAGCAGGCTGACCCAGGCATAGGTCCAGACCCGGATCGGCGTCAGCCCCATCAGCAGGTTCACCGCGAAGAAGGGCAGCGCCGGCAGGATCCGCAACGAGAACAGGTAGAACGCGCCGTCGCGCTGCAACCCGGCCTCGATCGCGTCGGCCCGCTCGCCCAGCCGCGCCCCCAGCCGGGCGCGCACCCGGTCGCGCAGCAGGTGGCGCGCGGTCAGAAAGGCCAGCACCGCGCCAAGGGTCGCGGCCAGCGAGACCAGCACGATCCCCGCCGCCAGCCCGAACAGCGCCCCCGCGCCGAGCGTCAGCCAGACCGCGACCGGCAGCGACAGCGCCGCCACGGCGACATAGGCCAGGAAGTAGAGCGCGAGGATCGTGACCGGCCTCTCGTCGCGCACTGCCTCAGCCGAGGCGACCAGCGCGCGGATCCGCTCGGGCTGGCTGATCAGCGGCCAGAGCCACCAGCCCAGGGCCAGCGCGGCGACCAGCACCAGCAGGATGGCCATTGTGGTCCGGGTCTTGTGCGTCATCGGTCGGATCGTCCCTTTGTTCGGCGGGCCGGCCATGAGGTCGGGGCCGCCTGTGAAAGCAGTTACGGGGCCGCGCCCCCTTTTGGTACGTGATCACGAGAACGTGAGCGTCTCGCTCAGCCGTCCATCATCTGCGGGCGGATGCCCTGACCGGTCAGATGCGCGCGCAGGCCATGCGCCATGGCGACCGCGCCGGGGCTGTCGCCATGCAGGCAGACCGTGTCGATCCGGCAGGGGATGTGCCGCCCGCTTTCGGTGATGATCGCCCCCGCCCGCAGCATCCTTTCGATCCGCGGGCCGATCTCGGCCACGTCATGCAGCACCGCGCCGGGCTGGCCGCGCGGCACCAGCGTCGCATCGTCGCGATAGGCCCGGTCGGCGAAGATCTCGTTGGCATGGCGCGCGCCCATTTCCTCGGCCACGGCCTGCATCGGCGTTGCGGCCAGCACGACAAGGATGATGTCGGGGTCCACGCGCAGCGCGGCCTGATAGCAGGCGCGTGCGATGGCGGGGTCCTCGCTGGCCATGTTCGACAGCGCGCCATGCAGCTTCAGATGCCGGATCTCGGCCCCCACGGACCGCGCGATGCCCTGTGCGGCGCCAAGCTGCCAGGCGATCAGGTTGCCCAGCTCCTCGGCCGACAGGCTGATGCGGCGGCGGCCAAAGCCCTGCAGATCGGCAAAGCCCGGATGCGCGCCGATCCCCACGCCGCGTGCCGCCGCCAGCCGCATGGTCGCGGCCATCACCGAGGGATCGCCGGCATGGGCGCCGCAGGCGATGTTGGCCGAGGTCACGACCTCCAGCAGGGCCGCGTCGTCGCCCATCGTCCAGGGGCCGAAGCCTTCGCCCATATCCGCGTTCAGATCGATCCGCATCCTGCTAATCCGCCTCGTTCCCGCGCACCACGCCCGAGATCAGAGAGTAGGCCAGAAGGTCCGGCATGGTCGAGGGGTCGCGGATCAGCGGCCCGGTGCGCGTCCGCGCCTCGCGCAGCAGCGTCTCTTCGCTGCGATGGACGGCGCGACCCTCGGCCAGGGTCAGGTGCTGGAAACGGACCGTGCCGCCCGGCGGCGTCTGCGCCAGTCGCGGCAGGTCGTCGGGCAGGATTGTGCCGATCCGGGGATAGCCGCCGATGGTCTGGCATTCGGCCATCAGCACGGTCGGCACGCCCTCGCCCGCCATCTGCACGTCGCCCGGCCCGATCACGTCCGAGGCCAGCCCCCCGGCCAGTTGCCGCGCGCCTTCGGCCCGGAAGGGGCGCGGGCCGTCCAGCGCAATGGCCTGGCGGTTGCTGCGCGGCGCGCGGTGGAAGGTCGCGGCCAGGAAGGCGGCGCGTTCCTCGGGCGCGAAAAGATCGGTCTGCGGCCCGTCGATCAGCCGCAGCGTGCCGCCCGCGAAGCGCGGCAGGGGGCGGATCAGGCGCGGGCCGCGCTGTGGCGCGGGGTCGGGGCCGCAGGGCAGCACCGCCCCCGCCGCAAGGGGCGCGCCAATGCCGATGTTCAGATGCGCCGCCCTGCTGCCCAGCCAGCCCGGTCCCGCAATCCCGCCCGCAGGCGTCAGATAGCCCAGCATGCCCTGTTCGGCCGCGCCGATGGTCAGCACCGCGCCCGGTTCCAGCCGCAGCGTCGCGTTCCAGGGAACGGGCCGCCCGTCCAGCGCCGCGCGCATCGGCGCACCGGTCAGCGCCAGCCACAGAGGCGCCCCGGCCCGAAAGCGCCCGCCCGCGCCCGCCATCTCGATCGCGGGCAGGGGGGCGGGGCTGGCCAGCAGGGCGGCGGCCTCGATCAGGGCCAGCCGGTCCATCGCGCCCCCCCGCGACAGGCCCCGCGCCAGATGGCCGGGGCGGCCCATATCCTGCACGCTCAGCAGGCCCGACACCGCATCCAGGATCAGCGCGGTCATGCAGGCGCCTCGCAGGTCGCGCCGCCCATGCCGTCCGGTTCGGCCTCCAGCGCGGCGATGCGATCGGCGGGAACCGGAACCAGACGGATCGCGTCGCCCGGCGCCAGAGGCATCGGCTCGGCCCGGTCGGGCCAGAAGCTGCGAAAGGCCATGCGGCCCACCTGCCGCCAGCCCGTGGGCGAGGGATTGCCGAAGATCACGATCTGGCGCAGCGCGACGACCACCGCGCCGGCAGGCACTTCGGGCACCAGATCGGGCAGGCGCGGCAGGTTCCAGCCCTCGGGCAGCAGGCCCAGATAAGGCTGGCCGGGCGCAAAGCCGATGGCCAGCACGGCCAGATCGGTCCCGCAGATCTGCGCGATGGCCTGATCGGGGGTCAGGCCCATCTGCCGGGCGATGGGCTCCAGTTCCGGCCCCGCCGCGCCGCCAAAGGCCGTGGGCAGGGTCCAGCGGCGCCGCGGCGCCAGCGGTGCGCCATCGACCAAGGCCGCGCGGGCGCGCGCCAGCAGATCGGCCTCCAGCGCCTCGGGGCGGGTGCGGGCCGGATCGAAGCGCAGAAGGCACGAGACCAGCGCCGGCGCGATCTCGACGCTGCCTTCGGGCGGGCGGTCGGACAGGTCGGCGGCCAGCCGCTGCACCGCAGCCATCGCCCGGGGGTCGGGCGACAGCGAAAAGCGCACCAGAAGCCCGTCCAGCCCGTGGGGCAGGATTTCGGGGGACAATTCGGGGCGCGCATCCGGGGCCATGGGGCCAGCATGGCCAGCCGCGCCGGGGTTGCAAGCCCCCAAGGGGCGCGGGTCAGTCGCGGATCTCGATCCCCAAGGCGGCCAGCGTGCGGGGAACGCGCTCCCTCACCTTGAAGAACCCCGCCGTCGCCTGCGGCCAGAAGGCCCGGTCCCAGTCGCGCATCCAGTGCCGCAGGCTCAGGCCCTCCGCCTCCAGCGCGGGGGCGGCGTCGTCCAGCCAGTCGCGCAGCGGCCCCTGCGGCACATGCGGGGTCACGATCTGGCGCGCGCCGCAGGATCGTGCGGCGGCGACCAGCGCAGGGGCATCCCCGGCGCTCATCGGCTGCGCGGGGATGCCTGCGCGGGCGGCGGCATCGGCCAGCGCGCCGACCTCGAAGGCCAGCACGCGATCCGCGACGGGCCGGGCCGAACGCAGCGGCGCCGCAGCCAGCGTCACCGCGCCCCGGATGTCATGGGCCGACAGACCGAAATCCTCGGGGCAAGCATCCTCGGCGGTGATCAGCAGCAGCGCGGGCAGGCGCGGATCGGGGGCCGGGCCGGGCGGGGGCAGGTGCGGGCGGGGCAGGCCCTCGGGCTCGGTATGGTCCAGCGGGGTGATGCCCTGCGCAAGCTGGGACGGGTCGGGGCTGTGGCGGCCCCCGGTGAAGCGGGCGATGTTCTCGGCCGTGGCCTCATAGGCCTTGCCGCGCGTATGCAGCCCCGCAACCCACCGCCAGCCGAGCGTGTTCGACGAGGGGCAGCCGTCGATCAGGTGGCGCAGGAAGAGATCCGCCCCCACCCGCCAGGGCAGCCCGAGCGTGAAGATCCAGATCGAGGCGAACCACATCCGCGCGTGATTGTGCAGATAGCCCGTCTCGCGCAGCTCCCGCGCCCAGGCGTCCATGCAGCCGATCCCGGTGCGGCCCGTCTCGGCCGCCTCGATCCGCGCGGCGAGGTCGGGATCGCGCGCGGCCGCCGCCAGATCGGCGGCCAGCCCGCTGCGATAGGCGTGCCAGATCGCCGGGCGCTGTTCCATCCAGCCCTTGAAATAGCTGCGCCAGACGACCTCCTGCACGAATTTCTCGGCCGCGCTGCCATGCGCCGCGACGGCGCGGGCCACGACCTCCTGTTCGGTCAGCAGCCGGGGCCTGATCCAGGGCGACAGGCCCGACACATCGAGGTGGCACCCGGGGCCGTGATCGTGGTTGCGACGGGCGGCGTAGCGGTGCCCCATCCGGGGGGCAAATGCGTCCAGCCGGGCAAGCGCCTCGGCGCGGGTGGGATCTGGCAGGGTCATGCGGGGCCTCGCTCGGCTGTCGCGCCATCATCGGGCGCGGGGCGGTGCTGCGCAAACGGCGCAAAGGTCGCAGGCGGGGCGTCAGGGAACCCCGGCGCCCGCATGGGGTTTGGTCGCAGACCCGTTCACCTGCCGGACAAGGAGATGAGGATGCGCAATCACTTGAAGGGAAGCGTCGCGGTGCTGGCTCTGCTGGGCGGCCCCGCCATCGCGCAAGAGGCCGAAGGGCTGGTCGTCGAGACCTGCGCCCCGGTCGTGACCGTCACCCAGACCCCGCCCGAGATCCGCATCACCATCCCCGAGGATGCCGCCGCCGACCCGCAGGTCGTGGTGCTGCAATCCCCGCCCGTGGTCGAGGTCGTGCAATGCCCGCCCGTGATCACCGGCGGCGAGGCGCAGATCACCGAGGCCGAGGCCGAGATCGTCGTCAACGCCGCCGAGACCGCCGAACTGGTCGTCACCCGCGTAGGCCCGGACGAGGCCGCTGCCGACACGGCGACCGAGGCCACGGATGATGCCCCCGCCGAAGCGGACGCCGCCGCGGACGAGGCGGCGACCGGCGATGCGGCCGCGGACGGCACGGCCACGGACGAGGCTGCAACCGATACCGCAGCCGATGAAGCGGCCGCCGATCTGGCCGCCGCCGATGCCGCGACCGAACAGGCCGCCACCGAAGAGGCGGCAGCCGGGGCCACCGGCGATCAGGCCGCCCAGCCGCCCGCCGGGCTTGTCGGCGAGGGCGAGACGGTCACGGTCGGCGAAACCGACGCCGCCGCCGCGCAGCCCGTCGATCAGGCCGCCGATACCGCCGCGCCCGATGCTGCCGAGGCCGAAGCCGCGCCGCAAGGTGCCGACGCCCCGGCCCAGGACGGCGATGCGGCGGATGCCCAGACCGAAGCGACCGGCGATTCCGCAGCCGGGCCCACCGGCGCGGTCCAGCCCGGCGTCTCGACCGATGAGACGCCCCCCGCCACCACCCTGAACACGCAGGCCGAGGCGACCGAAGGCCCCGTCAGCGAAGGCATGCCTGTCGAAGAGGGCCAGCCCGACGGTGCCGTCTCGATCGAGCCCGCGCCGGGCGCGACCGGCGCTGGCGCGGCGACCGCCGCCGATCCGGCCGCCGGCATGCCCGCCGAGGCGCCGCAGGGCCAGCCCCTCCTGCGCGAGGGCAATGCGGCGCTGACCCCTGAGGAGGCCGCTGCCGAAGGGCTGGAAGGCGCCGATGTCGTCGCCAGCGATGACGAGGTCGTGGGTCAGATCGGCGCCGCCGATGCGGCCTCGGGCACGATCCTCGTGGGCGTCGGCGGGTTCCTCGGACTGGGCGAGCGCGACCTGATGCTGCCCATGGACGAGGTCTCGTTCCAGCGCGACGCGGACGGCGTCCTGCGCGCCTATCTGGCCGTGCCCTCGGACGCGGTCGAGGCCATGGCCGAGCAGCAGGCAGGCGAGGCGGCGCAGTAAAAGATGGCGAAGGGACCGCGCGCCGATCTTTTTTGGCGCGCGCTCTTGACGGGGGCAGGCGCTCTGCGTAAACCCCCCCTCACCCCGGCCGGCGATGCAAGCCGGGGGATGAGTTGGGCGGTTGTAGCTCAGTTGGTTAGAGTACCGGCCTGTCACGCCGGGGGTCGCGGGTTCGAGCCCCGTCAACCGCGCCACAACTCATCATATCGCCGGAAGAAAAGCGCGGTTGTAGCTCAGTTGGTTAGAGTACCGGCCTGTCACGCCGGGGGTCGCGGGTTCGAGCCCCGTCAACCGCGCCACTTCTTCCCCCTCTCTCATTCATCGATCCCGACATTCCCCTCGGCCACGAAAGCCGCTATTCGGGGGCGCGAACGTCTTATCGGAGGATGCGATGACGGATATGGTCCAGGCCCGGCAACTGATCGAAGCCCTCGGCACGGCTGCCCGCGAGGCGGCGGTGGTTCTGGCCCAGACCCCAGCCCCCGCGAAAGAGGCCGCACTGATCGCCGCCGCCGATGCCGTCATCGCCCAGCAGGACGCAATCCTGCGCGCCAATGCCGCCGATCTGGAACATGGCCGCGAAAAGGGCCTGTCGGACGCCATGCTGGACCGGCTGCGGCTGGATGCGCCGCGTCTTGAGGCCATCGCGCAAAGCCTGCGCGAGGTCGCGGCCCAGCCCGACCCGGTGGGGCAGGTCATCGCGGAATGGGACCGGCCCACCGGCCTGCATATCCGCCGCGTCCGGACGCCCATCGGCGTGATCGGCGTGATCTATGAAAGCCGCCCCAACGTCACCGCCGATGCGGGCGCGCTGGCATTGAAATCCGGCAATGCGGTGATCCTGCGCGGCGGGTCGGAAAGCCTGCATTCCAGCGCGGCGATCCATGCCTGCATGGTGCAGGGGCTGCGCGCGGCGGGCCTGCCCGAGACCGCGATCCAGATGGTTCCCACGCGCGACCGCGCGGCGGTCAGCGCCATGCTGGGCGCGCAGGGGCTGATCGACGTGATCATCCCGCGCGGCGGCAAGGGCCTTGTGGGCCTTGTCCAGTCCGAGGCGCGCGTCCCGGTCTTCGCCCATCTCGAAGGCATCTGCCACGTCTATGTGGACGGCGCCGCCGATCCCGAAAAGGCGCGGCGCGTGGTGCTGAACGCCAAGACCCGGCGCACCGGCATCTGCGGCGCGGCCGAATGCCTGCTGATCGACCGCGCCTATCTGGCGCGCCACGGCGACCAGCTGATCCGCGACCTGATCGCAGCGGGCGTCGAGGTCCGGGCCGAGGGCGAATTGCAGATCGACGGCACCGTTCCGGCGCAACCCGACGATTTCGGGCGCGAGTTTCTGGACATGATCATCGCCGCGCGTCCCGTGGACGGGATCGAGCAGGCCATCGCTCATATCCGCCGCCACGGCAGCCAGCACACCGAATCGGTCATCACCGAGGATCAGTCCGTGGCCGACCGCTTCTTTGCCGGTCTGGACAGCGCAATCCTGATGCACAACGCCTCGACCCAGTTCGCGGATGGGGGCGAATTCGGGATGGGCGCGGAAATCGGCATCGCCACCGGCAAGATGCATGCGCGCGGCCCTGTGGGGGCCGAACAGCTGACCAGCTTCAAGTATCTGGTCACCGGCGACGGCACGATCCGCGCCTGAGCCGCGTCAAAAGACGATCTCGGCGCCCCTCTCGTCGATCTCGGCCCGCAGGTTCCGGCCTGCGGCGCCCGCGGCCTCGGCCAGCAGGGCGAACTGCACCTCGGATGGCTGGGGCGCGCGGGGTGTGCCCGCCCCGGTCAGCCAGGCCCACAGATCGGCATCGATCCGCGCCCGGTCGCATTCCGCGACGATCCGCCAGCCCGGCATCACCCGCAGCGCCAGAACCCGCCCGCCCCAAGGCATGGCCGTTTCCAGGCACATGAGCGCCAGCAGCAGCATCCGCAGCTCGGCCCGCGCGAAATCGCCCCCCGCATCCAGCGTGACCGCCAGCCGGCCCGACCCGGTGACGCCCTCGACCAGCCGCTTCAGATCGGCCAGACTGACGCGCTGATCGCCAGCCGCCAGACCAAAGGCCATCCGGTAGGCCTGGATGCGCGACCGGGCCGAGGCGACCGCATCCGCGATCAGCGCCATTTCCGGGCTGTCGCCCAGGCCGGGGAAATCGGGCGACATCTGCAACAGCTCGACCCCGTTGCCGATCGCGCCTAACGGCGAGACCAGATCATGGCAGAGCCGCGATCCCACCAGCCCCGCCAGATCCGCCGAAGCCATCGCGTTTGACCGCGCGCTCATGTCTGATACCCTGCGCCGGCCGAACAAGAGGACGACGCCGTGAACGACATTCTGGAACCCGGCATGATCGTGCGCCACCCCCAGGCCCCCGAATGGGGCGAGGGGCAGGTCCAGTCGCGCATCGGCGACCGCATCACGGTGAATTTCGCCGAAGCAGGCAAGCAGGTGATCGACGGGCGGCGCGTCATGCTGGAGGTGGTCCGGTTCAACGACATGTAATCCTCGGGATTATTCCTCCCGAGTTTGCAACCCCAGGTTGATCCGCGCAAGCCCCTGCCGCCGGGTCGCGGCAAGTTCTGTTGCAATGGGGGGCCGGTTTACCTAGAACCGCCCCCAAGCCGCCGCCAAGACCGTCCCTGAAACAGTCCGGACCTGCCCGTGAACCGTGCCGAACCCGCCTTTTTCCAGATCCGTCTGGCCAAGACCCCGCAGGACCTGCTGGCAGCGCAGCGCCTGCGCTATCGCGTCTTTGTCGAGGAACTGGGCGGCGACGGCGATCTGGTCGATCACGACCAGCGGCTGGAACGCGACGAATTCGACCCGGTCGTCGATCATCTCTGCCTGATCGACACCCGCCGCGACGCCGAGGCGCTGGATCATGTCGTGGGCGTCTACCGCCTGCTGCCGGGCGACCGGGCGGCGGCATTCGGGCGCTTCTACTGCGACGGCGAATATGACCTGACGCCGCTGCGCGCCTCGGGGCGGCCGGTGCTGGAACTGGGCCGGTCCTGCGTCGATCCCGAACAGCGGGGCGGGGCGGCGATGTTCCTGATGTGGAACGCGCTGGCCGATTACGTGCTGGACCACGGGATCGAGATCCTGTTCGGCGTGGCCAGCTTTCACGGCAGCGACATCCCGATGCTGGCGCCCTCGCTGGCCTGGCTGCACCACCACCATCTGGCGCCTGCCGAACTGCGCCCCGTCGCGCGCCCCGAGGGTTATCAGCGCATGGACCTGATCGCCCCCGACCGGCTGGACCGGCGCGAGGCGATGCTGGGCATGCCCGCGCTGATCAAGGCCTATCTGCGGCTTGGCGGAACGGTGGGCGAGGGGGCCTTCATCGACCGCGCCTTCAACACGACCGACGTGTTCCTGATGATGGACACCGCCGCCATGTCCTCGAAGCACCGCGATTTCTACGAAAGCCGCCGGCAGACCGCATGAGCGACGCCGCCTCGCCGATCCCGTCCTCGGCCGCCCGTGAGGCGACATGGCGCGAGGGGGTGCCGCCGCCTCTGCCCGGCCCGCAAGGCGCGGGCGATTGGTGGCGCGTGATCCGGCGCGGCCTGCCCGCCATCTTGATCCTGCTGCTGGGTGTCCTGATGATCCTGCCCCTGCGCGGGGTGGAACGCGTGCTCCACGGCCCCCGCCGCCCCTGGACGGGGCCGCATGTCCAGGTCGTCTGCCGCCTTGTCCTGGCGGTGATAGGCATCGGCTGGCAGCGCGAGGGCCGCGCCATGCGCCAGCCCGGCGCCATCGTCGCCAACCATTCCAGCTGGCTTGACATCCTCGTGATGAACGCCGCCGCACCGGTCTTTTTCGTGAGCAAGGCCGAGGTTGCGGGCTGGCCCGGCATCAACATCCTGACCCGCGTGACGAACACCCATTTCGTCACCCGCGACCCGCGCCTGGCCCGCCAGCAGGCGCAGGAATTCTCGGACCGCCTGCGCGCGGGCCACAGGCTTCTGTTCTTCCCCGAGGGCACATCGACCGATGGCCGCCGGGTCCTGTCGTTCAAGCCGACGCTGTTCCAGGCCTTTCTGGACGAGGACATGCCCGCCGATCTGGCGATCCAGCCCATGAGCGTGGCCTATCACGCCCCCGAAGGCCGCGATCCGCGTTTCTACGGCTGGTGGTCGGATATGGAGCTTGGCCCGCACCTGCTGACGGTGCTGGCCGCGCCCCGGCAGGGCCGCGTGACCGTCAGGCTGCACCCGCCCGTCCCCGTCGCGGGCGAGACGCGCAAGACCCTGGCGCAAAAGACGCAGGAGGCCGTGCGCGCGGGGCTGGGCTCTGATATCCTGATCTGATCCGCCGCGTCCTTCGCGGCGCGTCCGACAGGCAGGAGGAATGATGACCCGCTTCGCCGCGCCCATCGCCGAACAGATCTGGGACATGAAATACCGGCTGAAGGACGCCGAGGGCCGCCCCCTCGATGCCAGCGTCGAGGATAGCTGGCGCCGCGTCGCCCGCGACCTGGCCCGGATCGAGGCAGACCCCGCTCTGTGGGAGGACCGCTTCTACGGCGCACTCGAAGATTTCCGCTTCCTTCCTGCGGGCCGCATTCTGGCCGGGGCGGGGACGGGGCGGTCGGTCACGCTGTTCAACTGCTTTGTCATGGGCACCATCCCCGACAGCATGGCGGGCATCTTCGAGGCCCTGAAAGAGGCCGCGCTGACCATGCAGCAGGGCGGCGGGATCGGCTACGATTTCTCGACCATCCGGCCGCGCGGCGCGCCGGTGGCGGGGGTGGCGGCGGATGCGTCGGGGCCACTATCCTTCATGGATGTCTGGGACGCGATGTGCCGCACGATCATGTCGGCGGGTTCGCGGCGCGGCGCGATGATGGCGACGATGCGCTGCGATCACCCCGACATTCAGGACTTCATCGCGGCCAAAGCCGACAGCGCGCGGCTGCGGATGTTCAACCTGTCGGTGCTGGTGACCGATCCGTTCATGCAGGCCGTGCGCGACGACGGCCCTTGGGATCTGGTCTTTCAGGGCCGTGTCTTCCGGACGGTTCCGGCGCGCGACCTGTGGGACCGGATCATGCGCGCGACCTACGATTATGCCGAGCCGGGCGTGATCTTCATCGACCGCATCAACGCCCAGAACAACCTGCATTATGCCGAGACCATCGCCGCGACCAATCCATGCGGCGAACAGCCCCTGCCGCCCTATGGCGCCTGCCTTCTGGGCTCGGTCAACCTGGCCCGGCTGGTCCGTGCGCCCTTCGCGCCGGATGCGGCGCTGGACCTCGACGCGCTGGACGATCTGGTCCGCGTCGCGGTGCGGATGATGGACAATGTCGTCGATGCCTCGCGCTTTCCCTTGCCCCAGCAGGCGGCCGAGGCGCAGGCCAAGCGCCGCATCGGGCTGGGCGTGACGGGTCTGGCGGATGCGCTGGCGATGCTGGGCCTGCGCTACGGCGCCCCCGACGCGGTCGAGGCGACGCGCGGCTGGATGAAGGCCATCGCGCGGGCGGCCTATCTGGCCTCGGTCGATCTGGCGCGCGAAAAGGGGCCGTTCCCGCTGTTTCAGGCGGACGCCTTCCTGGCTTCGGGCTTCATGGCGCGGATGGATGCGGATGTCCGGCAGGCGGTGGCCGAACACGGCATCCGCAACGCGCTCTTGACCTCGATCGCGCCGACCGGGACGATCAGCCTCTATGCGGGCAACGTCTCCTCGGGGATCGAGCCGGTCTTCGCCCATACCTATCGCCGCAAGGTCCTGCAGAAGGACGGCACAAGGACCGAGGAGGAGGTCGTCGATTACGCCGTCCGCCTGTGGCGCGACCTGCATGGCGACGCACCTCTGCCCGATCATTTCGTCGATGCGCAGACCCTTGCCCCGCGCGATCATGTGGCGATGCAGGCGGCGGCGCAGGAATGGGTCGACAGCTCGATCTCGAAGACGATCAACTGCCCCGAGGATATCAGCTTCGACGCCTTCAAGGACGTCTATCTGACCGCCTGGGATCTGGGCTGCAAGGGCTGCACGACCTATCGCCCGAACGCGGTGACCGGCAGCGTCCTGTCGGTCGCGCCGACCCCCGCCGCGCCCCCCGATCCCGGCGATGCCGCCCTGGGCGAACCCCTGGCCCGCCCCCCCGCGCTGGAGGGCGCGACCTACAAGCTGAAATGGCCCGATTCCGCCCATGCGATCTATATCACGATCAACGACATCCTTCAGGACGGCCAGCGCCGCCCCTTCGAGATCTTCATCAATTCCAAGAATATGGAGCATTTCGCCTGGACCGTGGCGCTGACGCGCATGATCTCGGCGGTGTTCCGGCGCGGGGGCGATGTCAGCTTCGTGGTCGAGGAACTCAAGGCTGTCTTCGACCCGCGCGGCGGGGCTTGGATGGGCGGGCGCTACGTGCCCTCGATCCTCGCGGCGATCGGCGGCGTGATCGAGCGTCACATGATCGCCATCGGCTTTCTGGCGGGCGAGGGGCTGGGCCTGAAGGCCGATCCGCGCGGGATCGAGACTCCCGAAAGGCCGCGCGGCCCCGCCTGTCCCTCCTGCGGGCAATACGGGATGCGGATGGTGGAGGGCTGCCTGACCTGCCCCCATTGCGGCCATTCGAAATGCAGCTGATCGCGCGGCCCCGTCGCGGCGTGGGCCTCGTCGGCAGGGGTTCGCCTGCCTTGCGCCTGCGGTCCGGGAACCCTTGTGCGGGGGGCGCGGGTTCCTATCTGTGAATGGCCCCGGCAGATCGCCCCTGGCAGGAGGATGACGATGGACGTGCAACGCGAATTGCTGATCGAGCAGCGTGTCGCCAACGAGGCGCGATCGCCCCTGATCGCCTATCTGCTGCTGATCTTCCTGTGGGGTTTCGGCGTCCACCGCATGTATCTGGGCCGCTGGATCAGCGGGCTCTTCATGCTGACCGTCTGGGGAATCGGTTGGCTGCTGACCCCGATCCTGATCGGCTGGCCCGCCGTCGCCTTCGTCGCGCTGTGGTGCGTGATCGACCTGTTCCTCATCCCGGGGATGATCCGCGCGGATCGCGAGGATATTCGGCGGAGGTTGCGGTGAACAGCGGCTATACCCCTGTCTGAACGCATCGCTCATGCCGATGAAGGCGCAGAAAGGTAACGGCCTTTTCCAGCTTACAAATAAAGTTTTTGTGATGTATCGTTTGCTGGCATCAGGTCGATCAATTACGGTCGCCAGTATTCAGTTTTCGGTGGTCCGTCATCATGAAAAAGTGTTCCGTTCTTCTCACCATAAGCGCATTTCTGATCGCTGCCTGCGCAGACACGTCCGTCACGCCTTTAACCAATAACAGCTTCATGCTGTCGACGAGCGCGGCACCAGCCTGCGGATCGTCGGGCGCTGCACGTGTGGCAAGCAAGATGGCAGCAGTCGAGACCCTGCGACGGGGTAAGCAAAGATACATGATTGGCGGTGCGCACAGCCAGAACAACGTCCAAACTGTGGCGACTGGCCCCACCTATTCGAACACCACCCTGTCGATGAACAGCTACGGCGGGAATGCCTACGGCCGATCAAACACCTATTACGGCGGGCATGGCGTAATGACGGTTGGCAGCCACGACACCAGCTTGATCGTAACCACATTCAATCCTGGGGATGCCGGTTTTTCGGCGGCCGTGGATGCAAAGCAGACGCTCGGCGCGGAGTGGGAAAAGCTGGTCAAGAGCGGAGTAAACACCTGCTCCTGACCAACTCGCAAACTACCTGCTCAACCCACCGCTCACGCTCGGCACGTCCCCCGCCGCAAAACCGTAATGCCGCAGCCAGCGCAGGTCGCTCTCGAAGAAGGCGCGCAGATCGGGGATGCCGTATTTCAACATGGCAATCCGGTCGATCCCCATGCCGAAGGCGAAGCCCTGCCATTGCGTCGGGTCGATCCCGCCCGAGCGCAGGACATGGGGGTGCATCATGCCGGAGCCGAGGATCTCCAGCCAGGAATTGCCCTCGCCGATCTTCAGCTGGCCGCCCTCCCACGAGCAGCGGATATCCACCTCGGCAGACGGCTCGGTGAAGGGGAAATGCGAGGCGCGGAAGCGCAGTTCGACCTGATCGACCTCGAAGAAGGCGCGGCAGAATTCCTCCAGCGTCCATTTCAGCTGTGCCATCGAGATGTCGCGGTCGATGGCCACGCCCTCGATCTGGTGGAACATCGGCGTGTGCGTCTGGTCCATGTCCATGCGGTAGACGCGGTCCGGCGCGATCACGCGGACGGGCGCGCCATGTTCCTGCATCGCGCGAATCTGGACGGGGCTGGTATGGGTCCTCAGCACATGCGGCGGGCGGTCGTCGCCGGGGGCGCGGTGCATGAAGAAGGTGTCATGCTCCTGCCGGGCGGGATGCTCGGGCGCGATGTTCAGGGCGTCGAAATTGTACCAGTCGCTTTCGACCTGCGGGCCTTCGGCCACGGCAAAGCCCATATCGGCGAAGATCGCGGTCACCTCGTCGGTCACCTGGCTGATCGGATGGATGCTGCCCTGACGGCGCGGGCGGCCGGGCAGGGTCACGTCCAGCCATTCCTCGCGCAGGCGGGCATCCAGCGCGGCATCCTCAAGCGCCAGCTTGCGGGCGCGAAGCGCGGCGTCGATCTCGTCGCGGATCTCGTTCAGGGCCTTGCCGGTGGTCTGGCGTTCCTCGGGGCTCATCCGGCCCAGCTCGCGCATCTTCAGGCTGATCTCGCCCTTCTTGCCAAGCGCGCCGAGGCGCACATCCTCAAGCGCGTTCGGATCGGCAGCGGCCGAGATGCGGTCAAGCCATTGCTGGCGCAGGGGGATCAGATCATCCATGTCGGGCCTCATTCCAGTTGCGCCCGCGTTAGCATGAGCGCGCGCGCGGGAAAAGCCTAAGCCGGGCGCGGCGTGGCGCGCAGCCAGACCCCGCCATGCGGGCGCAGCGTCAGGATCATGCGCGGCTCGGGCTGGCGACCGGGCACGGGATCAAAGCGAAACCGCGACAGCAGCGTGGCCAGGATGATCACGGCTTCCTGCAGGGCGAAGCTGGCGCCGATGCAGATGCGCGGCCCCGCGCCAAAGGGCAGGAAGGCATAGCGGTCGGGCGCGGTCAGGAAACGGTCGGGGTCGAAGGCGTCGGGTCGGTCCCACAGCAGATGATGGCGGTGCAGGGCGTAGATCGGCATCATCACCGTATCGCCGGGCCTGACCTCGCGCCCGCACAGCCGGTCATGCGCCTGCGCAGTGCGCGACAGGAACGCGGCTGGAGGGTAAAGCCGCAGCGTCTCGTTGACGATGCGCAGCGTCAGGGGCAGGGCGCCCAGATCGCCCGCCTCGGCCACCCGCGCGCCCAGGGCGGCGCGGGCCTCGGCGGCGGCGCGCTCCTGCACGTCGGGGTCGTGGGCGCAGAGGTAAAGCGCCCAGGCCAGCGTCAGGGCGGTCGTCTCGTGGCCCGCCACGATGAAGGTCAGAAGGTTGTCGCGCAATTCGTCGCGGTTCATGCGGCGGCCCGTTTCCGGATCCTGCGCGTCCAGCAGCAGGTCCAAGAGGTCGGGCGGACCCTGATCGCGCGCGGTCTCGGCGCGGGCGGCGATGGCGCGGTCGGCCAGACCCTTCATGCGCCTGAGCCCCGGGCCCGAGAACAGCCGCCCCGGACGCGGCAGCCATGCCGGCAGCCCCATCACATCCATCAGCGAGATGCGGGCGGTCTGCGCGATATAGCCTTCGATCGCGTGATGGACGGCGTCGCGGTCGAAGACCGCAGCGCCCCCGCCCGAGAAGGTCACGTCCGAGATGACCTCGAAGGTCGCCGCGATCGTCTCGGCGAACAGATCGACCGGGCCCGCCGCGGCGGCCAGCCGGCGGCTTGAGGCTTCGGCAGCGGCGCTCATGACGGGGCCAAGCGCCTCGACATGGCGTTGGGCAAAGGCGGGGGCGGCGGCGCGGCGCTGCCAGCGCCAATGCGCGCCCTCGGCCACGAACATGCTGTCGCCGATGGCGGGGTTCAGGATCAGCTTCGTGGTGGTGGATTTCGGGTAATCCTCGACCCGTTCCTTGAGGATGCGGCGCAGCGAGGCCGGGTCCATGACCATGTGCCAGCGTAGGCCTGTCTTGCCCGAGACGATGGGCTGGCGCGTGGCGATCGCGGGGATCAGCTCCAGCAGGTTGCGCCGGGCGGTGGCGACCGTGCCCATGATGCCCAGAGGGCGCACGGCCAGCGGCACCTTGACGGGATCGGGGCGGGGCAGGTCGAACATCGGGCGCGGCTCCTTTGACCCGCAATCTGGGCGCTGGCCCCGGCCGGATCAACCCGCGCGCGCCCCGACCCGATGTCGCGGCCCGCCGGGGCAGGCCGGGCGGTGCACATGCGGTGTACGTTCGGTGCACGCCGCCTGCACGGCCCGTGTGCTTGATATCGCAGCAAAAAGGGGGCGTGGCGCGCAAGCCCCCCTGTCGCGGTGACGACCTTGGGCGAGGTGCCTATTCGACCCGCTCGAACCGGTCGAAGACCAGCGAGATGGCGCGGATCGGCCCGCGCGGCTGATCCAGCCGGCCCACATCCAGCACCGCCATGCGGTAGAGGCCCGGCTCCAGCAGGACCGGCCCCAGCCGCGCATCCGTGTTCTCGCCGCCATCGTCATCCATCGCCACCTGCGCGCCGTTCGGGCCGAACAGGACCAGCTTGCTGTCCACCCCGGTCGCGCTGCCGAAGGCGTCGACGATCAGCACGCTCGGGCGCTCGACGGTCAGGGCCAGCCATTGCGCGGTGCCGTCATGCAGCAGCACCGTCTCGCGGTCGCGGGTCAGGTCGATCTCCTGCAGCGGGTAGCCCGAGCCGGCGGGGGGCGCCATCTCGCCCTTGGCCCAGGCGGCGCGCAGATAGCTGTCGCGGTCAAGTATTTCGGCCGAAACGTCGATCACGCCCTCGCGCGCTGACAGGGGCGCCACGCCGATGCAATATTCGCCCGCCGCCAGCGGCGTCAGGAAATCCAGCCGCGAATTCAGCCCGTCGGCATCGTCGTTTTCCGCGATCAGGCTGCCGGTCCCGTCAAAGAGCTTGAGATAGGGATCCAGCTCCACGCTGGTCGCGCGCAGCGTGATCGAGCCGGGCGCATCAAGGGCAAAGCGCAGATAGGCGACCTCGGCCCCCGTCTGGCGGCTGACCCGCCCCGAGGCCAGCGCGGCGTCCAGCGGCCCGTCGGTCAGGGCCTCGGCCTCGGTCTCGGGGCGGCAATCGGCGATGGTCAGGTCGGGGGGCGCGGACAGCAGGGCGGGCTGATCCTCGCGGCTGACCTGAACCGCCACGCGGATACCGGGATTGCCGACCGGAACCATCCGGACGCAATAGGCGCCGGGCTCGAGCACCGTCTCGATCCGCGAATTCAGGCCGCCGAGGGCGTCGTCATTCTCGGCCAGGACGCGCCCCTCGGGGGTGGACAGGACCAGCGAGGGATCGCCGCCGCCGATGGCCTCGGCCTCGATCCGCAGGGCCTGCGCCTCGCCTTCGACGAC
>NZ_JAUVVF010000070.1 GCF_030604785.1 Paracoccus sp. (in: a-proteobacteria)
CACAATTGGCCAACGAACAGCGGAAAGTCCAAATGAGCGTGCCACAGGATTTTCCGACTCTGGCCGAAGCGGCGAAGGTCTGGGCGCGCATCGCGGCGCTGTCCTTTGGCGGGCCTGCGGGGCAGATCGCGGTGATGCACCGCATCCTGGTCGAGGAGAAGCGCTGGCTGGGAGATGGCCGATTCCTGCATGCGCTGAACTTCTGCATGCTGCTGCCGGGACCGGAGGCGCAGCAACTGGCCACCTATATCGGCTGGCTGATGCACGGCGTGCGCGGTGCGCTAGTGGCGGGGCTCTTGTTCATCCTGCCCGGTGTCGTGGCGATCATGGCACTGTCCTGGATCTATGCGATCTGGGGCGATGTGGGGTTCGTCTCGGCGCTGTTCTTCGGGCTGAAGGCCGCAGTGCTCGCGATCGTGCTGCAGGCAGTGGTCCGGGTAGGCAAGCGCGCGCTGAAGAACCGCGCGATGCAGGCCATCGCGGCGGCGTCTTTCGTGGCGATCTTTGCCTTCGGTGCGCCCTTTCCGCTGATCGTCGCCGTGGCGGCGCTGATTGGCTGGACCGGGGCCAAGGCAGGATTGGCGGCGTTCCAAGGGGGTGGCGGGCACGGATCGGTCGGTCAGACCCCTGTCGCGGATGCGGCCACCCTGCTGGGGGAGGAACATGGCGACCTGACCGGCGCAAAGCGCGTCGGCGCCTTTCGGGCCGGGGCGGTGGCGCTGATCCTGTGGCTGGCCCCTGTCGCGACTCTGGTCCTGTTGGCCCCCGGCAGCGTGTTCACCGACATCGCCACGTTCTTTTCCAAACTCGCCGTGCTGACCTTCGGCGGCGCCTATGCCGTGCTGGCCTGGGTCGCGCAGGAGGCGGTCGGCACCTACGGCTGGCTGCAACCGGGCGAGATGCTGGACGGCCTCGGCATGGCCGAAACCACACCCGGGCCGCTGATCATGGTGCTGCAATTCGTGGGCTTCATGGCCGCCCTGCGCGAGGCGGGCTGGGCCGCCCCGCTGCTCGCGGGCACCCTCGGCGGGTTGCTCGCGACCTGGGTCACCTTCGCCCCCTGCTTTGCCTGGATCTTCCTCGGCGCCCCCTTCATGGAACGGCTGCGGTCCAACCGGGCGCTGTCGGCGGCCCTGTCGGCGGTGACGGCGGCGGTGGTGGGGGTGATCCTGAACCTCGCCATCTGGTTCGCCGTCCACGTCATCTGGCGCGAGGTCGCGCGGATCGAGGCAGGCCCCCTGTCGCTGGAACTGCCGGTTCTGGCCTCGGTCGACGGGGCGGCGGCGGCCCTGTCGGCGCTGGCGCTTCTGGCGGTGTTCCGGCTGAAACTCGGCATTGCCACCGTCCTCGGCGGCGCGGCCGCGCTGGGGCTGGCGCTGCATCTGGCGGGTCTCGCCTGAAGGGAATGACGATGGCCGCGCGTCCAAAGGAAGGGTCGGCGCGGGCGGTCAACGCCCTGCTGGCCGCACGGGGCCTGCGCGACTTCGGCGAAGGGCTGGTCGCGGTGATCCTGCCCGCGCATCTGCTGGCGCTGGGGTTCTCGGCGGTTCAGGTGGGGCTGCTGTCCTCGGCCGCGCTGGCGGGGTCGGCCCTGATGACGCTGGGCGTGGGCATCGCCGGGGCGCGGCGGGATCGGCGGGGCCTCCTGCTGGCCGCGGCGGGGCTCATGGTGGCGACCGGGCTGGCCTTCGCCAGCCTCGACGGCTTCGCAGCCCTTCTGGTCGTGGCGATGGTGGGCACGCTGAACCCATCGGCGGGCAGCGCAAGCCTGTTCGTCCCGCTGGAACACGCGGTCATCGCCGGGGCCGTGGTGCCCGCGCGGCGGACGGCGCTCTTTTCCCGCTACAGCCTGATCGGCGCGCTGGCCGGTGCCTTCGGCGCGCTGGCGGCGGGCAGCCCCGACTGGCTGGCCCCCCTGGGCGTCGACAGGCAGACGGCCTTCCGCCTGATCTTCGCGCTCTATGCCCTGCTCGGGCTGGCCGCCTTCGCCTTCTACCGCCGCCTGCCGCCACAGGCCCCGCCCGCCGCGGGTGCAGCCCCCGCAGGCCTCGGCCCCTCGCGCGGGATCGTGATCCGCCTCGCGCTGCTCTTCAGCCTCGATTCCTTCGCGGGCGGTTTCGTGGTGCAGTCGCTTCTGGCGCTCTGGCTGTTCCAGAGTTTCGACCTATCGCTTTCCAGCGCGGGGCTGTTCTTCTTCTGGTCGGGGGTGCTGTCGGCCTTCTCCTTTCCGGTCGCGGCCTGGCTCGCGCGGCGGATCGGCCTGATCAACACGATGGTCTGGACCCATATCCCGTCCAACCTGTGCCTGATCGCCGCCGCCTTCGCCCCCTCGCTGCCCGTGGCACTCGGCCTCCTGCTCCTGCGGTCCGCGCTGTCGCAGATGGATGTGCCCACCCGGTCCTCCTATGTGATCGCCGTCGTGACCGAGGGCGAAAGGACGGCCGCCGCCAGCTTCACTTCCGTCCCCCGCAGCCTTGCCGCCGCCGTCAGCCCCTCGATCGCGGGGGCCATGCTGGGGGCGGGATGGCTGGCCCTGCCGTTCCTCGTCTGCGGCGGGCTCAAGATCACCTACGACCTGCTGCTGCTGCACCAGTTCCGCCACATCCGCCCCCCGGAGGAGCGCTAGGCGCAGCCCCCCGCTCAGGCCGCCCTGGGCCAGCGGCGGTGCAGGTCGTCGATCACCACCGCATGGGCGTGGTGGGGGCCGTGTTCGGCCAGATGCGGATGGTCGGGCGGCAGGTCCGGGTGGTCATGCGGCAACACGGGGCGGTCATCGGCGGGCCACAGGCGCAGCACCGCCACCAGACCGGCCGCCCCGATCCCCGCCAGCACCAGCGCCGCGACCGACAGCCCCGCCCCCGCGCCGATCCAGCCCGCCAGCGGATAGGTCACCAGCCAGCAGGCGTGCGACAGCGCGAACTGCGCGGCAAAGACAGCACCCCGGTCCGCCTCGCGGGCGGAACGGTTGATGATCCGCCCGATGGGCGTCTGCGTCAGCGAAAAGCCGAAGCCGATGGATGGCTCCAAAGGCGATCAGGCCTGTCATTAAACAACCTGCAAGCCCAGAACAAAGGCAAGCCGATCACTACGCCTGGGGACGGGAAGAAGCTGCGGGTAAGGGCAGCATCAAGGCCCCCTTTGCCGGAGAGCACGGCTGGTTCTGGCGCAACCGCGACGCCGCCGCCGTGACCATGACGCTGAAATTGCGCGGCACCTATGCGGAGGACATTGAGACCTAATGAGAAGGGCTTCGGTCATCGGCAGCCTGGTCCGCGGGTGGCCAACACAGATCTTCCGTCGCACCGGCGGGAGACTTCAGCGCAACATTTTGCGCCAACGCCCAACAGATCCTGCACGCCGCGTTAACCGGCCTGCCCGTATCCCGTGGGCCAGGTTGGCGCTGGCATCGCTTTTCGCCAAGGATTCCTCTAGCCCTGCAAGTTTAGCTGTCCAGCCCGAAATGAGGCTTCGCTTCCCTGACTGCCACCTTCCCCGCCTACCGCACCCCATACGCCGTCGCCAGTGTACATCCTGATGGCCACCAGGATGCAGTGTGGGAATCACCTTTGAAACGGGTATTGCATATTAGTCGCCAACCGGGACGCACAGCGACCTGTGCAGGCCGCCAGCACGGCACCCCGAGCGAAAGCCGGGAGCCAAGACCAAGACCAAGCTGCCGTATCGCCGCAGGTGCCTGCTTAGCCGTTCAGCCAAACCTTAATCACCGCCGAGAAGTGCCAGCCGATCCAGACGGATAGGACGGACAGGACCAAGCCCAGTGCCACAATCCGCCCGAATGCTGGCGATCGTGAGCGAAGGGCAAGCACAAGTCGTACCATGGCATTGACCGTCAGGGCAGCCGCCAGGGGCATCACGGCCTCACCCGCTGGCATCTGGCCTGCAGCGACCAGAGAGGCTAGAGCGACGGCAGCTGAACTTGTGCTGATCAACCCGGCCAGGGCCGCTGACAGCAGTACGGCCTCGGTTCCGAACCGATCGTTCAGCATCGCAGAGATCAGGATGACCGCTGCCACGGTCAAAGCGAACTTCACCGCGTCGTTGACGCTAAAGATCCGCGAGGGCAATTCGATCCCCGCCGGCTCGACCCCCTTTCGCGTGGCCAGGTAGACCAGCAGGGCGCTGAAGATCAGCACGACCAGGGTCGGCACCACCAGCACCGGCAATGCCAGGGCGAAGAGGGACGGGCTGACCAGGCCCAGTACCAGGCCGGTCTGCACCAGCGACGACACCGAAGACAAGGTGGCCCCCGCCGCCGCTGGCTGGATGAAGCGGACGGCCGCATCACCCAGGGCGTCGACCTTGCGGCCCATCTCGACCACAGTGGCCGTCGAGGACACGAAACCCGACAGGAACCCCGAAAGCGGCAGGCCAAGCCGGTGGCCGAAGACCCGGGTGCAGATGTGACTGACCGCCCCGATGACCATCACCAGGATGACGATGACAAAGATGGCGCGCGCGTTGATCGCACCGTCCGGCCCGAAGCCGGTATCGGGGATCACCGGCAGGATGATCAGACCCGAGACGCCAAGGATCAATCCGTCGCGCATCTCGAAGTCGTTCAGGACCGAGCGGCTGAAGTCGCGCAGGGCCGACCGTGCTGCCAGCAGGGTGGCGACCAGCACCCCCGACGCGGCGGCAAGGAAGGTATGCTCGACCGACAACCCACCCAGAACCACGACCAGCACCAGCGCGAGGCTGGTGGTCATTCCTGCCTCCCGGGCCGGCTGCGACAGATGTGCGACCGCCCGCAGGACGCCCACCGCGGCCAGCGCCACCGCCAGCAACGGCAGCCCGCCCGCATACTGGCTGAGCGCGCCAATCAGCGAGGCGAGCGAGAAGGTCCTGACCCCGATCGGGGCCGGACCGCCGTTCTCGCCCCCGTTGCGCTCGCGCTCGATCCCGATCAGAAGACCGATGCCGAGCGCCTCGAGCAGTAGCAGGGCCTGACTTGCTTCTTCCATCATCCGATCACTGCGCCCTTCCGGCTCGGCTCAGGCCATCGGGCGCGCCACGCTTTCACTATTCCTCACTGCGCCTGCGGCCACAAGACCATCCACGCCGATATCAGGCCGCGACCAAGACGACCACGACCAGGGCCAGCAGCGGGCCGACGCAGGCGACCATGAAGATGTCGGCATAGGCCTGTCGATGGGTCAGCCGGCAGACGCTGAGCAGCGTCACCACGGCCCCGTTCTGCGGCAGCGCGTCCAGCCCGCCCGAAGCGATCGAGGCGACCCGGTGCATGACCTCGGGCGCGATCCCGGCGGCCAGACCGCGCGCCAGATAGTCGTCGCCCATGGTGGCCAGCGCGATGCTCATCCCGCCCGAGGCCGATCCGGTGATCCCCGCCAGCACGTTCATCGACAGCGCCAGCGACACCAGCGGCGACCCCGGCACCACCCCCAGCACCGCATCGCGCACGACGGCAAAGGCGGGCAGCGCCGCCACCACGGTACCGAAGCCGACCAGCACCGCGGTGCTGAGCAGCGGCAGCGCCGCCGCACCTGCCCCGGCCGACAGGCTGTCGGTCAGCGCCGGCAGGCGGCTGCGGTTGGTCAGCACGATCAGCACGATGGTCAGCGTCAGCGCCAGGATGATCGCCCAGACCCCGCGCACGCGCTCGAAGGTGGTTTCGCCCCAGCGCGGCTCGGCCAGAAAGGCGCTGTCGAACAGTGGCAGCACCAGCCAGACGAAGAGCCCGTTCAGCACCACCACCGCCAGGATGGGCAGCGCCGCCAGCCAGATGGGCGGCAGGTTGTCGGGCGCCACCCCGTCCTGGCGCGCCTCGGCGATGTCGAAGCCCTCGCCCTGCGCCAGTTCGCGCATCCGGCGCGACATTGGCGCGGCGGCGACAGGCTCGGCGTCATCCGCCAGCGCGCCCGACCGCGCGCGCCAGAGCAGCCAGCCCAGGCCAAAGGCCAGCATCACCGCCGCGCCAAGGAAACCCAGGCCCGGAGCGGCGAAGGCCGTGGTGCCGAAGAACGGCATCGGAATCGCGTTCTGGATCGCCGGGGTGCCGGGCAGCGCCGACATGGTGAAGGTGAAGGCCCCAAGCGCGATGGTCGCCGGGATCAGCCGCCGCGGCAGGCCGGCTCGCGCAAAGAGCTCGGCCGCCAGCGGCGCCACGGCGAAGGCCACCACGAACAGCGACACCCCGCCATAGGTCAGCACCGCGCAGGCCAGCACGACGGCGGGGATGGTGTGGGTCGGGCCGAGGCGCTCGGCCAGCGAAAGCGCCAGCACCCGGGCGGCGCCGGTATCCTCCATCAGCTTGCCGAAGATCGCGCCCAGCAGGAACAGCAGCATGAACTGCACGATGAAGCTGCCCATGCCGGGCATCATCAGCTGGGTCAGGGCCGCCAGCACCGGCACCCCGGAAAAGGCCGCCGCCAGAGCCGCCGCCAAAGGTGCCGCGATCAGCACGCTGAGGCCGCGGTAGACCAGCAGGATAAGCAGTACGAGAGCGATCAGGATGCCGATCAGTCCGGTCATGGGAAATCCAGTGCGGTTGTGTCGTCGAGGGTGCTGACGCGGCCCAGACTATCCCCGTACTGTTGCAGCCAGGCGTCGGCGGCGCGCTGTCCCGCGCCGTGCAGCCGTTGCAGCAGCGACCATTCCGGGTTCATCCGGCCGCGGCCATCGGACGCGACATCGGTTTCGGTCGCTGCGATCCGGTGCAGGCGCAGGGTGGACAGCTTTTCCAGAAGCGCCTCGCCACACAGGAACCCCGGCGGGGCCAGCGCAAGCGCCCGGCGCAGCGTCAGGATGCCCCGCAGCTCGTTCACCAGGCTGGCGTTGAAGCTGATCTCGTTCACCCGGGCTAGGATGGCGTCGGCGTCTTCGTCCAGCGCCTCGCGCCGGGTCGGGTTCAGCTGGACGACCAGCAGGTCGTCGGCCGCGCTTTCCGCGATCAGCGGCGCAAGCGGCGGATTGGCCAGATAGCCGCCGTCCCAGTAGGCGCGGCCGTCGATCTCGACCGCGCGAAACAGTTGCGGCAGGCAGGCCGAGGCCAGCACCGCCGATGCCGACAGATCGGCGTTGCGAAACACCTTGAGCGCGCCGGTGGCGACATCGGTGGCCGACAGGAACAGCCGCACCGCCGTCGGCTGGCGCAGCGCCTCGAAATCGACCAGCCCGTTAAGCAGCGGGCCAAGCGGGTTGAGGTCCTCGGGCACCCGGCCATGCCGGCCTGCCGCGCGTTCGGCAAAGGTGCGCCAGGCGGCATGGCTGGCCGACCACAGCGCGAAGGGCCCGAAGGCCACACCCGACAGGCCCTGCGGCGGCGCCATGAAGTCCAGCGCGGCCGTCGCCCCGCGCATCATCGCGGCCGAGCGCGAGACGCCCTTCCAGAACTTCCACAGCGCCTTTTGCGCCGCCGCAGCACCCGCGGGCCCCGGCGCGGTGCCCAGGCC
>NZ_JAUVVF010000001.1 GCF_030604785.1 Paracoccus sp. (in: a-proteobacteria)
GCGCTTGCCGATCCAGCGCAGGGCCTTCAGGCCGTTGCGGGTCTGGACCAGATCGCCTTCGCGCAATTCCTCGATCTTGACGGTGCCGCGGGCGGTCTCGATCAGCGTGCCGGCGGTGAAGCAGACGGCGTTGATCGCCTCGAAGTTCTGGAACGTCACGCGCGAGGGCACCGTGGTGCCGTTCTGCAGGGTGATCGTGCCGAAGCTGACGGTGCCGTTCAAGACGGTCGGCAGGCCGATGATGCGATTGGCATTTGTGTTGTTGAACACGTTCGTGACACGATCGATGCCGGGTTCGAAGGTCCCGTTATTGTTCATGTCGATGGTGACGTTCGACGTCAGAGTGACGGTCCAGTTGCCCTGCAGGTTCAGCGTGTCCCTGCCAGTGCCACCATCGATGATCATCGGGGCCCGATCCCCAGCTTTCTGCGCCAGTTCCGCATCGCTGAGCGTTGCCGTTGGATTGCCGCCCAGACGCACGAGGTCATTGCCGGAGCCCATGGTCACGCTGCGCCCGGCAGACAGTTCCAGGATCAGTGTGTCGTTTCCGGCGCCCATGTCGATGTCGGTGAAGGCGCTGCGGAACAGGCTGACCGAATCGTTGCCGCCCTCCATCTGGATATCGTCAAACGCAATTGGCGGGTCTCCGGCAACCCGCCAGATCATGTTCGACGCGATCAGCGTGTCGTTCGCGGCGCCCAGATCAATGCCCACGAAGCGGTTGCTGCCGCTGAACGTGCGGGTGCCGGCGCTGGTGCCGGTTCGCGTGATCGTCACGGTACCATGACGAAGGGGCGTGCCATCCGCCGCTGTCCCGTTGCGCACGGTCACGCCCTGCGCGATCGTGCTGCTGTCAGAAACGGCGATGTCGTTGTTGCTCATGGCAGGCTCCCATTTACACCGGAGTAAGAATTAAACCGCCCTGGGTCGAGATGGCCGCCCGGATGCCTTTCCGTCAACGAATGGGTCGTTAAACTGCTAAAAGGGATAGGCAGCTGGCCGACTGGATGGGTTCTTTCTCTAGAGCCCTGACAATGCGGGACAAAGTTCGATATCCCGTCGCCATTTGGCTGCGTTTCATGCCCGTGTGCGGGCGCGAAACCGGGAAAGTCGGTAAAATGCCGTGCAAGTGATCTAACGCCGACCGCGTCGCTGCCGTTTTCGACTGCCGCTTCGTGGCGCCGCCCCCGATCAGGCCGTGCGTTAACCAGAATCAGGCGTCAGGGCCAGGCGGTTGCCTCTCCCCGCTGCCGACAGGCGAATGCCGGGGCGCGCCGGCCCCGGCATTGGATCTCCGCCAGAGCGCGCCGCGATCAGGCGCGGGTGCGGAGCAGGCCCATGATGTCCTTGGTCCGGTCAAGGATCGGACGGGCGATCGCCTCGGCCCGATCTGCGCCTTGGGTCAGGATGCGGTCGATCTGGGCGGGATCGGCCATGTATTCGGTCATGCGCCGGGTGATCGGCGACAAAGCCTCGACCGCGACCTCGGCCAAGGCTGGCTTGAAGGCGCCGAAGCCCTGACCCTCGAACCGTGCCAGGACCTGATCGGGCGTCTCGTCGGCAAGGGCGGCATAGATGTTGACCAGGTTGCGCGCCTCGGGGCGGTCCTTCAGACCGTCCATCTGGCCGGGCAGCGGATCGGCATCGGTGCGCGCCTTGCGGATCTTCTGCGCGATCGTGTCGGCATCATCGGTCAGGTTGATGCGGCTGGCATCCGACGGATCGGACTTGGACATCTTCTTCGACCCGTCGCGCAGCGACATGACGCGTGTGGCCACGCCCTCGATCAGCGGTTCGGTGATCGGGAAGTGGTTCACCTTGTAATCGTGGTTGAACTTGGCCGCGATGTCGCGGGTCAGTTCCAGATGCTGCTTCTGGTCGTCGCCCACCGGAACGGCGGTCGCCTGATAGGTCAGGATGTCGGCCGCCATCAGCGCCGGATAGGCCAGAAGCCCGAGGCTCGCATTCTCGGAATTCTTGCCCGCCTTGTCCTTGAACTGCGTCATCCGGTACATCCAGCCGACGCGGGCGACGGTGTTGAACAGCCAGGCCATCTCGGCATGGGCGCTGACCTGGGACTGGTTGAACAGGACCGATTGCGCCGGGTCCACGCCGGCCGCCATGAAGGCCGCCGCGGCCTCGCGGATGCGGGCGCGCAGGGCGTCCGGGTCCTGCCAGACGGTGATCGCGTGCAGGTCGACGATGCAATAGATCGTCTCGGCCTCGCCGCCCTGCAGGGCCGCGAAGCGCTTCAGCGCGCCGAGGTAATTGCCAAGCGTCAGCCCGCCCGAGGGCTGGATGCCCGAAAAGATGCGCGGGCGGAAGGATGCGTTGATCGGGTCGGACATGAGCGGCCTGCCTTGGAATTTCCTGGCCCGTGGCTTAGCGGTTGGCCGATCCGTTCGCAACCGCCAAGGAAACCCCATGCGTGACCCCTCGATGCTGACGCAATCGCCGCTGAACCCGCTGCCGCCGGTGATCTGGCTTCTGGCCCTGCCCATCGTCGCGCTGGAGGCGGTCTTCGCGCTTGGCGCCTGGGGCGTGATCGGCGGCGCGCAGGGCGTGGGCCTGCGGCTGGAGACGATCCGCATGGCGGCCTTTCCGCCGGAACTGGCGCAGCGGATCTGGGCGCTTGGCATCGTCGATATCGGCCAGCTTTACCGAGCCTTCAGCTTCAGCTTCGTCCATGCGTCGCTGACGCACGCGCTGTTCGTGGTGGTCTTCACGCTGGCGCTTGGCAATATGGTCGCGCAGAATTTCCGTCCCTGGGCGGTGCTGGCGCTGTTCTTCGGATCGGCCATCGGCGGCGCGCTGATCCATGCCGCGATCCTGCCGCTGATCGAGGCGCGCAATGCGCCCCTGATCGGGGGCTACCCAGCGGTTTACGGGCTGGTCGGCGCCTTCACCTTCCTGCTGTGGACGCGCCTGGCGGCGCAGAATGCGAACCGGATGCGGGCCTTCCTGCTGATCGGCACGCTCTTGCTGTTCCAGCTGGTCTTCGGGCTGCTTTACGGCGCGCAGGGCCATGGCTGGATCGCCGAGATCGCGGGCTTTGGCGTCGGTTTCCTGCTGTCCTTCCTGCTGGTCGATGGCGGCCTCAAGCGCGCGCTGGCGCAGATTCGCCAGCGTTAACCGCGCTTCAAGGCGGCTTTCAGCTCGGATGGCCGGTAGCCGCCGATCACGAAGGCCAGCGCGAAGTAAAGCGCCGCGCCCCCGAAGACCATGATCGCCAGCGCGGGGATGCGCGGCCAGTCGACCAGACCCTCGCGCAGGAACCACAGCGCCAGCGCCATCAGCGCCGAACAGGCCAGAAGCCGGGGCAGGGCGCGGCGCAGACGGGGATCGACGCGCACCGCCTCGCCCATCTTGCGGCTGCCCCACCAGAGCTGCGCCGCCATGACCCAGGCCGCCAGCGTCGTGGCCAGGGCCGCCGCCAGAAAGCCGATCAGCGGCATCAGCCCGAAGGCCACGATCGCGTTCACGATCATCGAATGGACCGCATAGCGGAAGGGCGTGCGCGTATCCTCGCGCGCGAAGTAAAGCGGTTGCAGGATCTTCTGCAGGACGAAGGCCGGCAGGCCAAGCGCATAGACCAGCAGCGCCGCCGCCGTCTGCTGCGTGTCGAAGGCGGTAAAGGCTCCGCGTTCGAACAGGGTGCTGACCATCGGTTCGGCGATCACCGCGATGGCAAAGGCGGCGGGCAGGGTCAGGAACAGGCCGAACTCGGTCGCCCGGTTGAAGGCCGCCTGACCGCCGGCCGCATCCCCGGCTTCGAGCCGCCGCGCCAGTTCGGGCAGCAGCACCACCGCCACCGCCGCCCCCACGATGCCAAGCGGCAATTGGTAAAGCCGGTCGGAATAGTTCAGCCACGAGATCGCGCCCTCGTAGCGCGAGGCTACCTGACGGCCCACCAGCAGGTTGATCTGGACCACGCCCCCGGCCAGAATGGCGGGCATGGCCACCCGCACAAGCCGCCGCATCTCGGGCGTCAGCCGGGGCAGGCGGGGCAGGAAGGTCCAGCCGTTGCGGCGCGCATCCCACCAGACCAGGCCAAGCTGCGCGATGCCGGTCAGGGGCGTGGCCCAGGCCAGCGTCAGGCCGATATCCCAGCCCATCACCCGCGCCAGCGCCATCGCGGCCAGAAACAGCAGGTTCAGCAGCACCGGCGCGGCGGCGGCGGCGGTAAAGCGGCCATTGGCGTTCAGCACCCCCGAGATCATCGCCGCAAGCGAGATCAGGAGGATATAGGGGAACATGATCCGGCCGTATTCAACCGCCAGATCGAAACGCGCATCGCCCTGAAACCCTGCCGCCATCAGCCAGACAAGGCCGGGCATCGCGATCATGCCAATGGCGGTCAGGACCAGCGTGCAGAAGAACAGCCCGTTGAAGGCGTCACGCGCGAAGCCCTCCGCCTCCTCCCGGTCGCCCAGCTTCTTCGAGAACATCGGCACGAAGGCCGTGTTGAAAGCCCCTTCGGCGAAAAACCGGCGGAACATGTTGGGCAAAGCCAGCGCGACGAAGAAGGCGTCGGATACAGTGCCGCTGCCCAGCCAGCGCGCCATCAGGATGTCGCGGGCAAAGCCCGTCAGCCGCGACAGGAAGGTCCAGCTTCCCACGGCGAGGAAGCCGCGCACCAGTCCGGTTCTCATGAATCAAGCCTCTGCCCGTTTGGCCCCGTCGGCGATCGCCGCGCGCAGCTTCTTTTCCAGCGAGTCGCGCTTGGCGGCGCTGTGCAGCTTCAGCCCGAACATGTCCTTGACGTAGAAGCTGTCCACCACCTGCGCGCCGAATGTCGCGATGACCGCGCTGACGATCTGGATGTGGTTCGCGGCAAGCGTCCGGGTCAGGTCGTAAAGCAGGCCGGGACGGTCGCGGGTATCCACCTCGATGATCGTGTAGATGTCGCTGCCCTCGTTGTCGAAGGTGATATGCGTCGGAAAGCGGAATTCGCGGTTGCGCTTCTTCGGCTTGTCGCGGGTCGCGAAGGCCTCGCGGGCGACGATTTCCCCCGCAAGGGTGCGCAGGATGGTCTGGCGCAGACGGGGCAGGCGATCCTCGGCAAAGGGGTGGCCCTCGGCGTCCTGCACCCAGAACACCGCCGTCGCATAGCCGTCGCGCGTCGTGTAGGTGCGCGCATCGACCACGTTCGCGCCCATCAGCGTCAGCGCGCCCGCCAGCCGCGAGAAGATCCCCGGATGGTCGGCCAGAACAAAGGCCGCCTGCGTCGCGTCCCGGTCGGGATCGGCGCGCATCTCGATGCGGATCTCCTCGGGGGTGATCTGGTGCAGCATCTGGGCAAAGCTGGCCTGCGTGCGGGTGGTCAGGCCCGGCCAGTAGCTGTCGTAATGGCGTGCAAGCTCGGCCCTGATGTCGCGCGCATCCCAGCCCTTGGCGACCAGCATGTGGCGCAAGCTGCGCTTGGCCTCGGCCTGGCGGCGGTCGCGGTTCAGCTCCTCAAGCCCGTTTTCCAGCGCGGCGGCCGTTTCCTGATGCAGCTTGCGCAGCAGCGCGGCCTTCCAGTTGTTCCAGGTGCCCGGGCCGACGCCGCGGATGTCGCAGACCGTCAGGACCAGCAGCAGGTCCAGCCGCTTGCGGGTCTTCACGGCCTTGGCGAAGTCGCGCAGCGTGCGGGGATCGGCGATGTCGCGCTTCTGCGCCACATCCGACATCAGCAGGTGATGGCGCACCAGCCATTCGACCGTGTCCACGTCATCCTGGGCGAAGCCGAACCGCGCCGCGATCCGCCGCGCGATCCGCGCGCCGAGGATCGAGTGATCCTCGGGCCGGCCCTTGCCGATATCGTGCAGCAGCGTCGCCAGATAGAGGACCCGGCGGTTGATGCCACCCGCCTCCATGATCTCGGAGGACAGCGGCAGGTCCGAGGGATGCTCGCCCCGCTCGATCGCCGCCAGCGCCGCGACGCACTGGATCGAGTGCTCGTCCACCGTGTAGTGGTGATAATGGTTGAACTGCATCATCGCCACGACCGGCTCGAATTCCGGGATGAAGGCGGCCAGCACGCCCAGTTCGTTCATCCGCCGCAACGCGCGTTCGGGATTGCCGTGCTTCAGCAGCAGGTCCATGAAGATGCGCGTGGCCTCGGGGTCGGATTGCACCTTCTCGTCGATCAGGTGCAGGTTCGCCGCCACCAGCCGCATCGCGTCGGGATGGATCAGGATGCCGGTGCGCAAGGCCTCTTCGAACAGGCGCAGGATGTTCAGCGGATCCGCCAGGAAAAGCGCCTCGTTCTCGTAGGACAGCCGCCCCTGCTGGTCGATGAACCCCGCCCGCATCTTGCGCCTGCGCCGGAACAGCCGCCCGAGGATCGGCGCGGTCCGCACGTGGCGGGTTTCCAGTTCGGTCAGGAAGACCCGGGTCAGCTCGCCCACGCGGGTGGCGTGGCGGAAGTAATCCTGCATGAAGAACTCGACCGCGCGCCGGGCCGGGCCATCGGCATAGCCCATGCGGCGCGCGACCTCGACCTGCATGTCGAAGGACAGCACATCGACCGGACGACCGGCGATCAGATGCAGATGGCAGCGCACCGCCCAGAGGAAATCCTCGGCCTGCCAGAAGGCCAGATGCTCGTCGCGGGTGAAGACGCCCAGATCGACCAGCTCGACCGCCCGGTCCACGCGGTGGATGTATTTGGCGATCCAGTAGAGCGTCTGAAGGTCGCGCAAGCCCCCCTTGCCCTCCTTGACGTTGGGCTCCAGCACATAGCGCTGGCCGCCCTGCCGGGCATGGCGCGCGGCGCGTTCATCCAGCTTGGCCTCGATGAATTCGGGGATGGTGCGTTCGAACAGCTCGGACCACAACCGGTCGCGTAGGGTCAGCGCCAGCGGCGCATGGCCCGCCACCAGCCGGTTCTCGACCAGCGAGGTGCGGATCGTCATGTCCGCCTCGCCCAGTCGCAGGCAGTCGTCGATGCTGCGGATCGAATGGCCGATCTTCAGCTTCAGGTCCCACATCATGTAAAGCATCGATTCCACGACGCTTTCGGCCCAGGCCGTGATCTTCCAGGGCGTCAGGAACAGCAGGTCCACATCGGATGCGGGCGCCATCTCGGCCCGACCGTAGCCGCCCACCGCCAGCACCGCCAGACGCTCGGAATCCGAGGTCGCCTTTTGCGGGTGCAGCCACACGGTCGCCACGTGATGCACCGCGATCACCGTGCTGTCGGTGACGGTGGCGATGGCGCGCACCATCTCGCGCGCGGCGCGGGGATTGCGGGCGAAATCGGCCTCGATCCCCGCCAGCGCGCGGGCGCGCGCCTCGGCGATCAGCGCGACGCTCTTGGCGCGGATCTGGCGCGGCTCGGTCTGGCCCTCCAGCGCCTCGTCCAGTGCCGCGCGCAGGTCCAGCGGGTCGGGCAGCGCATCGGGCGCGGCCTGCGGAATGGCGCTCATGCGGGGCGGGCCTTGCGGTGGATCACGAGCCCAGGCCGCGCGCGTTGCGCGGCGCTGGGTCGATCACGACAAGCTGCCCGTTGCGGATCGTGGCGACTGCAAGGCCGCGTTCGGACGTGCCGTCGCGGTTCAGCCGGAACAGCCCGCCCACACCGGAAAAACCCGAGCGCTGCGTCAGGCCGGTCGTGGTCAGGGCATTGCGCCGCCCCGACCGCGCCAGCGAGGCGACCGCCGCCGTGCCGTCATAGGCCAGGAAGGCCAGCGGATGCGGCGCCTCGCCATGGGATTGGCGATAGCGGGCCTCGAACTGAGCCATCAGCGTGGGATCGGGGATGGCGAACCAGCCCTCGGCCAGCTGCGGCATGCCCAGACGGTCGGCAGGCTGGTCCCACCGCGTCAGGCCCATCAGCTGCGTGGCCTGCGAGGTGACGCCGGCGCGCGCCAGGCTTTCGGTCAGATAGGGCAGCACCGCCTGGTTGTTGGCGGTCATGAAGATCGCGTCCACCTGGCCCGAACGGGCGGCGCTGACGATGCGCGGCGCCGCGCTGTCGATTCCGGTGACCGAGACCGGGTGATCGACCCGTCCGGCCAGCCGCGCGCCCTTGCGGGCGACGGCCCGCTCGATGGCGCGGGCGCCAAGCTGGCCCGCGACGTCGTCCTCGGCCACCAGCAGGACGTTGCGCTTGCCCTGCGACAGCCCGTGCGAGACCAGCCGGTCTGCGATGTTCTCGAAGCTGTTGCCCAGGATGAAGACATTGCCGCCCGCGACCTGGGTGTTGTTCGAGAAGGACAGCACGTTGATGTTGCGCGGCAGCATGGCCCGCCCGACCGCATTGGCCGATTCCGCGAAAAGCGGTCCCAGGATGATCTGGGCGCCCGCATCGGCGGCAGCATTGGCCTGGGCCACGGCGGTTTCGGGGCTGGTGCCGCTGTCATAAACGCGCAGGTCGATCGCCGCGCCCTGCGCATCGGCGGCGGCCATCCGGCCCGCATTGCGCAGGCTGCGCGCCAACCAGTCCAGATCGGCCGAGCCCGAGCCGCCCGGAACAAGCAGCGCGACGCGCACCGGCTCTCCGGCGGTGATCATCTGCCCGGTTTCGGGCCCGCTGGCCTGTCCCAGCCCCCCGGTGGGCTCGCATGCGGCGAGAAACAGGCCCGAGATGATTGCGGCGCCCCGGATGAAAAGGCTGCGAAGACCGCTTGTGGTCCCGCTTGTCGCGGATGCAAACATGTGAAAGTCCCCTGTTGATCGCGCATGAACGGCTTTGCGGCAAACTAGGCGCTTGGCCCAGCCTTGGCAATCGGCCCGCCGCAAGAAGGAAAACGCCATGACCGAACCGACCGACCGCATGGACCAGAACCGGCCCGCCCGTCTTGCCGCCCATGTCGAGGCCGCGAGGCTCGATCCCGGGCTCTATCTGGTCGCGACCCCGATCGGAACGGCGCGCGACATCACGCTGCGGGCGCTGGACGTGCTGAATTCCGCCGATCTTCTGGCCGCCGAGGATACGCGCACGTTGCGCCACCTGATGGACATCCACGGCGTGCCGCTGCGCGGACGCAGGGTGCTGTCCTATCACGACCACAACGGAGAGCGCGCCCGCCCCGCGCTGATGGCGGCCCTGGCCGAGGGTGCCAGCATCGCCTATGCCTCGGATGCGGGCACGCCGCTGGTCGCCGATCCGGGCTACCGGCTGGCGCTGGAGGCCGCAGAGGCGGGCCACCGGGTCCATGCGCTGCCGGGGCCGTCGGCGGCCCTTGCGGCGCTGAGCCTGTCGGGCCTGCCCAGCGACCGCTTCCTGTTTTTGGGCTTTCCTCCCCCGACCGAAACAGCCCGCCGCGCCTGGCTGGGACAATGGATCTGGACCGATGCCACGTTGATTCTTTTTGAAAGTCCCAGGCGCATTAACCGATTGTTGTCTGACTTGTGCGAGATTGACCCGAATCGGATTACGGTGGTGGCGCGGGAACTGACGAAGAAGTTCGAGGAGATCATTCGGGGACGGGCGGCGGATCTGGCGGCCCATCCGCGCATGGGGCTTCTGAAGGGCGAGATCGTCGTGCTGCTCGACCGGGCGGCGCGGCCCGCGCCCGGAGCTGAACAGCTTGACGAGCGGCTGCGCGAGCTGATGGCGCGTCTGTCGGTCAAGGACGCTGCGAAGCAGGCCTCCGAGGAATTCGGCCTGCCCCGGCGCGATCTTTATCAGCGCGCGCTGGATCTGGGGCGCGATCAGAACGGGCGGGCGGACCGTCCCGATACAGGAGAGACGGATGGGCGTTGAGAATTTCGTCGGCCGGATGCAGGGTCACCCTGTTCCCGCGACCCGCCGAGAACGCGGCCGGGTTGCAGCGTTGTCGGGCCTGATGGCCGAGGATTCGGTGCAGCGCCTTTATCTGTCGCTGGGCGCGGACCTTCTTGCCAGCCGCTGGCGCGGTCCCTCCGGAGAGATCGACCTGATCTTTCGCGATGGCGAGGACATCGTCTTCGTCGAGGTCAAGAGCGCGGCGACCCATGCCATTGCCGCCGAGCGGCTGCAGCCGGTGCAGATGCGACGGATCTGCCGGGCCGCCTTGGAGTATTGTGATCGTGCAGGTCATGACGGGCTGTGTTCGATGCGCTTCGACGTCGCGCTTGTGGACCGGACCGGACGTGTCGAATTGCTGGTCAACGCCTTCGGGGAAAACTGAAGCGGCGGGCTTGTCTTGCCCGGGCGGACGGGCGACAAGAACCTCCGAGATTGGAAAAGGGGGGTCGGATGAGCCTGTTTGTCGCCTTGCAGATGGACCCGGTCGAGCATGTCTCGATCACCGCCGACAGCACCTTCCGCATCGGCATCGAGGCGCAGGAGCGCGGTCACCGGCTGTTTCAGTACACGGTGGATCAGCTGCGTTACGACGAGGGGCGCATCATTGCCCGTGGCCGCAGCGTCATCCTGCAGAAGAAGCAGGGCGATCACGTGCAGTTCGGCGCGTGGCAGCAGCTTGACCTGGCCGAGGCCGATGTCGTCTGGCTTCGGCAGGACCCGCCCTTTGACATGGCCTACGTCACCTCGACCCATCTTCTGGACAGGATCGCGGCGACGACGCTGGTCGTGAACGATCCGTTCTGGGTCAGGAATTCGCCCGAGAAGCTGATGGTCCTGGATTTTCCGGACCTGACGCCGCCGACGCTGATCGCCCGCGATCTGGAGGCTATCCGCGCCTTCCGCCAGCGCCATGGCGACATCGTCGTGAAGCCGCTTTACGGCAATGGCGGCGCAGGCGTCTTTCACCTGCGCCCTGACGATCCGAACCTGTCCTCGCTGCTCGAGATGTTCTCGGGCATCAACCGCGAGCCGGTCATCGCGCAGAAGTTCCTGCCCGCCGTCACACGCGGCGACAAGCGCATCATCCTTGTCGATGGCGAGGTGGTGGGGGCGATCAACCGCGTTCCGCAGGCCGGAGAGGCGCGGTCGAACATGCATGTCGGCGGGCGGGCCGAAAAGGTCGGCCTGACCGCGCGCGAGCGCGAGATCTGCGGCCGCCTCGGGCCCGTCCTGCGCGAAAAGGGGCTGATCTTCACCGGCATCGACGTGATCGACGGCTGGCTGACCGAGATCAACGTGACCTCGCCCACCGGCATCCAGGAGCTTGAGCGCTTCGACGGCATCAACGCCGCCGAGGCCATCTGGCGGGCCATCGAACGTCGCCTGGAGGCAAGGTGCGCGGCGGGGTGAGGGCGCCGTCAGCGCCCCGTCAGCACGAAGCGCCGCCAGACCTCGATCATCCAGCCCAGCATCACCGCGTTCAGGATGTGCCACATGAAATGCGTGCCGAAGGGCAGCACGGCGCAGCTTGGCTCGTCCAGCGTGCGGAAGGTCAGCGACAGGATCAGGATCCCCGCGCCGATCGCCAGCCCGCGCGCCGTGTCGGGCAGCCTGTCGCGCAGCAGCGCCGCATAGATCAGGATCAGCAGCGGCACGGGCGCATAGGCCGCCGATGATCCCAGCCCCGGCACCATCTGGAACAGCGGCACCGTCAGCGCGGCATAGGGGATGAAGCCCGCCGCCACCAGCCCTGCCTGCCAGCTCCGCAGGCCGAAATAATCGCGCGTGGCGGCAAAGACGTAGATCAGGATGAAGGCCACGATGGGCAGGACGTCCATTAGCCCCGTCAGCCGGTTGGCATGGGTGTGAAACAGCCACGACCCGATGCCGATGATGAACAGGTTGGCCGCCAGCACGCGCCCGGTCGTCATGCCCGGCCCGGCAAGGCGCCGCCAGACCAGGACCGCCGCGATCATGAAGGCCAGGTTCGTCAGCGCGTTGGTCGGCTCGGACCAGTATTCGGGTCCGGTGCGTTCGCAATAGGCATCGACGGGGGCAAGCCAGTCCATCCGGGGCTCCTGCTTGGTTGCCGTCTCACCCTAGCCATCCCCTGCCGGGCCCGCAATCTCGGGCATCGCCCCGCTTGCGGCAGGCCCGGCGGAATAGTAGACCCGCGCCAACGAAAGGAAACGTCATGTCGATCACCGAGGATCAGGCCCGCAAGGTCGCGCATCTGGCGCGGATTGCGGTCGATGATGCCGCCCTGCCGGCGCTGGCGCGCGAACTTGGCAGCATCCTGCATTTCATGGAACAGCTGAACGAAGTCGATGTCGAGGGCGTCGAGCCGATGACCGGCGTCACCCCCATGCGCTTGAAGCGGCGCGAGGATCAGGTGACCTCGGGCGGCATGGCCGACCGGATCCTGTCGAACGCGCCCGATGCGCGCGAGGGCTTCTTTGCGGTGCCGAAGGTGGTGGAATGACCAAGCCGAACAGCCTGACCATCGCCGAGGCGCGCGATGCGCTGCGCAAGGGCGACCTGACCTCGGTCGAGCTGACCGAAGCCTGCCTGACCGCGATCGAGGGCGCGGGCGCCCTGAACGCCTTTGTCCACCACACGCCCGACATGGCCCGCGACATGGCCCGCGCCGCCGATCAGCGCATCAGGGCGGGCGAGGCCGCGGCGATGACCGGCATTCCGGTGGGCGTCAAGGATGTCTTCTGCGTCAAGGGCGTGCCCAGCCAGGCGGGCAGCCGCATCCTTCAGGGTTTCACGCCCGAATACGAATCGACCGTCACGCGCAACCTGTGGGATGCGGGCGCGGTCATGCTGGGCAAGCTGAACCAGGACGAGTTCGCCATGGGCTCGACCAACGAATCCAGCTGCTACGGACCAGCCGTGAACCCCTGGCGCGGCCCTGACGGGACGCAGCTGACGCCGGGCGGCAGCTCGGGCGGCTCGGCGGCGGCCGTGGCCGCCGATCTGTGCCTGGGCGCGACCGGCACGGATACGGGCGGATCGATCCGCCAGCCTGCGGCCTTCACCGGCACGGTGGGGCTGAAGCCGACCTATGGCCGCGTCAGCCGGTGGGGCGTGATCGCCTATGCGTCCAGCCTGGATCAGGCCGGGCCGATGACCAGGACCGTGCGCGACGCGGCCATCATGCTGGGCGCGATGGCCTCGGCCGATCCTGCCGACAGCACCTGCGCCGACCTGCCCGTGCCCGATTTCGAGGCCGCGCTGACCGGCGACATCCGGGGCAAGCGCATCGGCATTCCGCGCGAATATCGCGTGGACGGCATGCCCGACGCCATCGACGCCCTGTGGCGTCAGGGCGCCGAGATGCTGCGTGACGCGGGCGCCGAGATCGTCGACATCAGCCTGCCGCACACGAAATACGCGCTGCCCGCCTATTACGTGATCGCCCCGGCCGAGGCTTCGTCGAACCTCGCCCGCTATGACGGCGTGCGCTACGGCCACCGCTCGAAGCTGGGCGCGGGCGACGGCATCACCGAGATGTACGAGAAGACCCGCGCCGAGGGCTTCGGCCCCGAGGTGCAGCGCCGCATCATGATCGGCACCTATGTGCTGTCGGCGGGCTTCTATGACGCCTACTACAACCGCGCCCGCCGGGTGCGCGCGCTGATCAAGCGCGATTTCGACCAGGCCTTCGCGTCGGGGATCGACTCGATCTTGGCACCCGCTACGCCTTCGGCGGCCTTCCCGCTCGGCTCGGTGGACAAGGGCGATCCGGTGCAGATGTATCTCAACGACGTCTTCACTGTGACGCTGAACCTTGCGGGCCTGCCGGGCATCGCGGTGCCGGTGGGGCAGGACGCGCAGGGCCTGCCGCTTGGCCTGCAACTCTTCGGTCGGCCTTTCGAAGAGGGCGATCTGCTGAACCAGGCCCAGGTGCTGGAACGCGCCGCGGGCTTTGTGGCCAAGCCCGAATGCTGGTGGTAGGCTGCCCCGATCAAGGACAGGAGAAGCGATGCGCGTTTTCGTGATGGTGACGATCCTGGCCCTGGCCGGGTGCAATGAACATGCGGGCTGGAACCCGAATTATCCTGCCTCGGCCAGCCCTTACGGCCAGTATCGCGTCGCCCGCGAGACCGCGCTGACCACCGGCGCAGACACGCCCGCCGTGATCCCGCTGGCGCGTCCCTTCTATGCGCCCCAGCCTCAGGCGCAGGCGCAGCAATCCCAAGGGACCGCGCCCTGACAGGCGAGGTCTTCCCAAGCCCGAATCACGGCGACCGAAGGGGCCAGCGCCCCGAACTGGTGGTGCTGCACTATACGGGCATGACAGATGGCGCCTCGGCGCGTGCCCGCCTCTGCGATCCGGCGGCCGAGGTCAGCGCCCATTGGCTGATTGACGAGCATGGCGCGGCCGAACAGCTTGTCTGCGAGACGCGCCGGGCCTGGCATGCCGGGCGGGGCGCGTGGCAGGGGCGCGACGACGTGAATTCCCGCAGCATCGGGATCGAGATCGTCAATCCCGGCGACCAGCCCTTTGGCTGCACGCAGATGCGGGCGCTGGAGACCCTGCTGGCCGCGATCATGACCCGCTGGCAGATCCCGCCGCATCGCGTGATCGCGCATTCCGACCTTGCGCCGGGCCGCAAGATCGATCCTGGCCCGCGCTTCGACTGGGAATCGCTGGCCTTTCAGGGGCTGGCCTGCTTCGCGCGCCCGCGGCCCGACGATCCCGACCCGCCGCTTGCGCCCAGCCTGGACAGGCTGGGCTATCCGCCCGCCGAGGCCGCGACGAGGCTTGCCGCCTTCCGGCTTCGGCACAGGCCCTGGGGCAGGGGCCCCGAGACCCGCGCCGACCGGCAGGTCGCCGCGCGCCTGGCCGCGTCCTGTCCGGCCTGACGGACCCGCCCTTGACCCGCCCCGCCGCCTGCGCCATATCCGCCCCCGTGCGGAGGGCCGGATGGCCGCGGCAGGCCTGTCCTGTCGAGGAAAGTCCGGACTCCACGAGGCAACGGTGCCGGGTAACGCCCGGCGGGGGCAACCCCAGGGAAAGCGCCACAGAGAACAGACCGCCCGCATCCGTGCAGGCAAGGGTGAAACGGTGGGGTAAGAGCCCACCGGGGGGCTGGCAACAGCGCCCGCATGGCAAGCCCCACCGGGAGCAATGCCGAATAGGGATCGCGCGCGGGGAAACCCGCAGGGCCGCCTTGCCCCAGCAGATCCGGGTAGGCAGCTAGATCCGTCCGGCAACGGGCGGACCAGATGAATGGCCATCCAGCCGCAGAACGCGGTGGACAGGATCCGGCTTACAGGCCCTCCGCACATCGATGCCGCCCGTTTCGACGGGCTTTCGCGCCGCCCCCGACGAAAAGCCCGGATTCGCGGTTGACTTCGCCGCCTTGGCGGCTAAAAGGCGGCTTCCATACGGAATTCACGGGGTTTGCGGCGCGCGATTGCCCCGAAGAAGGAGCGATAAACATGGCGAAGCCGACCACCATCAAGATCCGGCTGAACTCGACCGCCGGCACCGGGCACTTCTACGTCACCAAGAAGAACGCCCGCACCATGACCGAAAAGATGACCGTGCGCAAATACGACCCGGTCGTCCGTCAGCACGTCGAATACAAGGAAGGCAAGATCAAGTAAGATCTGCCTGACTGCCGGGCCTTGCCGTCCGGACGCATCGGGGCCGCATCCGCAGGGATCGCGGCCCTTTCGCATGGCCGCGCGAAAGCCCGCCGGCGGGGCGCGCCGTGACCTCACGCCACTCTTGCGGCAATGGCGGGCAGGCCCTAGCTTTCGCGCATGGAGCTGAGGATCAACGGACAGACCCGCCGGATCGAGGCCGATCCCGACATGCCGCTTCTCTGGGCGCTGCGGGATGTGCTTGGCCTGACGGGGACCAAATATGGCTGCGGCGCGGCGGCCTGCGGCGCCTGCACCGTCCATCTGGACGGGCAGGCCGTGCTGGCCTGCCAGACCCTGATCGGCGACGTGGAGGGCGAGATCACCACGATCGAGGGACTGGGAACGCCCGCCGCCCCCCATCCCGTGCAGGCCGCCTGGATCGAACAGCAGGTCGCGCAATGCGGCTATTGCCAGTCGGGGCAGATCATGGCGGCGGCGGCGATTCTGGCGCAGAACCCCGATCCCTCGGATGACGAGATCGACGCGGCGATGCAGGGCAATCTCTGCCGCTGCGCCACCTATCCCCGCATCCGCGCCGCGATCCGCAGCGCCGCGTTGCGGCTGGGCGCGGGCTGATGGCGCGCGGTTTTTCCCCCGGCCAGCCCCGCCGGGGTGGCCTTGCGCGGGCGGGCCGCATCGCGCGGCGCAGCCTGCTGATTGGCTCGGTCGCGGTGGCGGGCGGCGTGGCCTTCGGCGCCTGGCGCTACACGCGGCCCTTGCCCGATCCCTTTGCCGATGACGCGGAAACCGTGGCCCTGACGCCCTATGTCGTGATCGACGCCGAGGGCATCACCCTGATCGCGCCCCGCGCCGACAAGGGGCAGGGCAGCCGTTGGGTGCAGGCCGCCCTGATCGCCGAGGAACTGGACATCGACCCGGCCTCGGCCCGGATCGAGGCAGGTCCGGTCAGCCCCGCCTACTATAACCGCGCGCTTCTGGCCGAGAACCTGCCCTTTCTGCCGACCGATCAGGGCTGGCTGGCGCGCAATGCCCGCGCCGCCTCGGACATTCCGGCCCGGCTTCTGGGCCTGCAGATGACCGGCGGCAGCTCGACCGTGCCCGACGGTTTCCGCAAGCTGCGCGAGGCCGGCGCGGTCGCCCGCGAGACCCTGAAAGAGGCTGCCGCCCTGCGCGAGGGGCTGGACCGCACGGCTTTGGGGACCGAGGACGGCCATGTCGTCCTGCCCGACGGGCGGCGCATCCCCTATGCCGATCTTGCCGTCGAAGCCGCCCGGATCGAGCCCGTGACGACGATCGTGCTGCGCGATCCGGCGCAATGGCGGCATCTGGGCAAGCCGATGCAGCGCGGCGATATCGTCGCGAAATCCACAGGGACGCAGGAATTCGGCATCGACCTTCGCCTGCCCGACATGCTGTTCGCCACGGTCCGCGCCGCGCCCGAAGGCGGGCAGGCGCGCCTGATCGACGACGGCGCGGCGCGCGCCTTTCCGGGCGTGCATTCCGTCACCGCGATCTCGGGTGGCGTGGCCGTTCTGGCCCAGACCACTTGGCACGCCTTTCGCGCCGCCGACGCGCTGGTGCTGGAGCTGACCGGCCCGACCGACCGCCCCGCCGACAGCGCCGCGATCTGGGATGCATTGTCGCGCAGCTTCGAGGAACGCGGCCATGACAGCCGCAACCGCAATGACGGCGATGTCGAGGCCGCGCTTGCCGCAGGCGATGGTGTGATCGAGGCCGAATACCGCGTTCCCTTCCTGGCCCATGCGCCGATGGAGCCCCTGAACGCCACCGTGCTTGTCACCGACAGCGCCTGCCATATCTGGGCGGGCACGCAGATCCCTGATTTCGTCGTGACCCATGCCGCCCGGCTGACCGGTCTGCCCCAGACCGCGATCCGGCTGGAAAACCCGATGATCGGCGGCAGTTTCGGGCGCAGGCTGGAACTGGATTTCATCCTTCAGGCCATCGAGGTCGCGCAATCCGTTCCCGGCCGCCCCGTCAAGATGACCTGGACGCGCGAGGAGGATTTCGCCCAGTCCCGCCCGCGTCCCGCCCAGATCGCCCGCGCCCGCGGCCGCGTGGGCGAGACCGGGATCGAGGCGCTGGACCTGACCATCGCCTCGCCCTCGGTCATGTCGTCGTGGTTCGGGCGCGTCTGGATGAACCCGCCCGGCCCCGATATCAGCATCGTGGCCGGCGCCTGGGACCAGCCCTTTGCCATCCCGCATTTCCGCGTGACGGGTAAGCGCGCCCCGGATCTGGCCCCGGTCAGCAGCTGGCGCTCGGTGGGCGCGTCAAGCACGGGCTTCTATCTCGGCAGCTTCATGGACGAGATGTTCGAGTCCGCCGGGATCGATCCGTTCGACGGCCTTCTGCGCGCCTGCAACGACGATGTGTCGCGCACGGTGATCGACGAGGCGCGGCGCCTGTGCGACTGGCGCGGTCGCCAGCCGGGACCGGGCCGGGGCAGGGGCGTCGCCTTCTGCCTCAGCTTCGGCGTCCCCTGCGCCGAGGTGGTCGAGGTCGAGGACACCCCACAGGGCCTGCGCATCACCGAGGCCTGGGCCGTGGCTGATATCGGCACCGTGCTGGACCCGGTGAATGCCGAGGCGCAGCTTTCGGGCGGCATGCTGTTCGGGCTGGGCCATGCGATGAACTGCCAGATCACCTATGCCGACCACCGGCCTGAACAGCAGAATTTCTACGATCATGACGGGATGCGCCTGCCGCAATGCCCGCGCGTGACGACGCGCCTGCTGGAAAACGGCCCCGTCCGGGGCTTGGGTGAGCCCGGCCTGCCGCCCGCCGCGGCAGCCCTGGCCAATGCGATCCGCGCGGCAACCGGCCAGCGTGTGCGGCAGATGCCCTTCGCCGACCGGATCCGCTTTGCCTGAGGGCGGCACGACCGCGATCCTTCTGGCCGCGGGTGTTTCGCGGCGCTTCGGTCCCGAGGACAAGCTGCTGGCCCGCCATCGCGGCCTGCCGCTGATCGCCCATGCGGCGGGTGCGCTGAGGCGCATGCCGCTTGGGGACCGGATCGCGGTCATCGCCAATCCCGCGCTGGTTCCCCATCTGGACGGGTTCCGGATCGTCACCCTGCCGCCCGGCACGCAACCCTTGCAATCGGCCAGTCTGCGCGCGGGTCTTGGGGCTGCGGGGCAGCCCGAGCGCCTGCTGATCGCCCTTGGCGACATGCCCGACATCACGCCAGCCCATCTGGCGGAACTGGTCGCCCGAACCGGCGCCGACCTGCCGGCCGCCTCGACCGACGGAACGGCGATCCTGCCGCCGGCCTGCTTTCCGCAGGCCATGCTGCCGCGTCTGGCAGAGCTTTCGGGCGACAGGGGTGCGGCCACGCTACTGAAGGGCCTGCCGCCATCGCAGCTTGTTCTGGCCCCCGCGCTTCTTCGCGATATCGACCGTCCCGAGGACCTCGGCCCCTGATCGCGGATCCGGACGCGCCTCAGCCCAGCACTTCGGCGACGGCCTCGGTGGTGACGTCGACGATGCGGTCGGCCTCGGCCTCGGTCAGGCACAAAGGCGGCGCGAAACCCAGGATGTCGCCCTGCGGCATGGCCCGCGCGATCACGCCGCGCTTCAGCATCGCGGCCACGACCTTGGCGCCCTTGCCCTCGGACGGATCGAAGAAAAGCCGCGCCTCGCGATCCGCGACCAGTTCCACCGCGCAGAGCATCCCTTCGCCGCGCACCTCGCCGACATGGGCGTGACCGCCAAGCGCCGCCGTCATCTGCCGGTTCAGATAGGCGCCCACGCGGCCCGCATTCCCGACCAGATCCAGTTCGTCGATCAGGGTCAGGTTGGCGATGCCGGCCGCCGCGCCGATGGGATGGGCGGAATAGGTCCAGCCATGGCCCAGAACGCCGTTCTCGTCGGTGCCCTGTTCCAAGACCTTCCACATCCGTTGGCCCACGATGGTCGCGGACAGCGGCGCATAGGCGCTGGTCAGGCCTTTGGCGCAGGTGATCAGGTCGGGCTTCATGCCGTAATGATCGCTGCCGAACATGGTCCCCAGCCGTCCGAAGCCGGTGACGACCTCGTCCGCGATCAGCAAGATGTCGTGGCGTGCCAGCACCTTCTGGATCGCCTCCCAATAGCCGGCGGGGGGCGGCACGATGCCGCCTGTCCCCAACACAGGCTCACCGATGAAGGCCGCAATCGTGTCCGCGCCCTCGGCCTCGATCAGCGCCTCCAGGCGTTCGACGCAATGGGCGGTGAAATCGGCCTCGGACATGGCGGGGTCGGGGCGGCGGAAGTAATAGGGCGCCTCGGTATGGATCACCTGCGCCAGAGGCAGGTCGAATTTCTTGTGGAACAGTTCCAGCCCCGTCAGGCTGCCCGTGACCAGCCCCGATCCGTGATAGCCCCGCCAGCGGCTGATGATCTTCTTCTTCTGCGGGCGGTTCAGGATGTTGTTGTAATACCAGACCAGTTTGACGTTGGTCTCGTTCGCATCCGACCCGCCAAGCCCGAAATAGACCCGCGCCATGCCCTCGGGCGCGCGGTCCATGACCATCTTGGAGAGCGTGATCGAGGCCTCGGACCCGTGCCCGGCATAGGCGTGGTAATAGGCCAGCTCATGCGCCTGCTTGGCGATCGCATCGGCGATCTCTTTGCGGCCATAGCCCACATTCACGCAGTAAAGCCCCGCGAAACCGTCCAGCAGGCGGTTGCCGTCGCGGTCGGTGATGTGGCAGCCCTCTCCGCCGGTGACGATGCGCTGCGGCGCCTCGCCGCGCGCGAATTGCGCCAGATGCGTCGAGGGATGCATGAAGTTCTCGCGGTCCCACCGGGCCAGTTCGTCATTGGTCAGCATCGTCATTCCTTTCATGCCCAGTCGCGGCAGACATATTTGATCTCGGTAAAAGCCTCGAGGCCCTGGCGCGCACCCTCGCGGCCCAGCCCGGATTGCTTCATCCCGCCAAAGGGGATGGGCGCGCCCGTCACCTTGGTGCGGTTCACGGCGACCATGCCGTATTGCAGCGCGCGGCTCAGGCGATAGATGCGGCGCGGGTCCTGGCTGTGCAGATAGGCGATCAGCCCGTATTCGCTGGCATTGGCGCGGGCGATCACCTCCTCCTCGGTGTCAAAGGGGGTCAGGGCGGCGACGGGGCCAAAGGTTTCCTCGCGCATGATCGCGGCCTCGTCGGGCACATCGGCTAGCACGGTCGGCTTGTAGAACAGCGGACCCAGTTCCGACGCGACCCCGCCCCCGGTCAGCAGGCGCGCGCCGCGGGCCAGCGCGTCATCGACATGGGCCTGCTGCTTGGCGACCTGCCTGTCGTGGATCAGCGGACCCAGATCGGCATCCTCGATCCCCGGTGCAAGGCGCAAGCCCTCGACTGCGGCGGCGAAGCGAGCGCAGAATTCGGCATAGACGGGGCGGTGGATGTAGAAGCGGTTGGCGCCGAGGCAATCCTGCCCGGTCGTGGCGAACTTGGCCTTGACCGCCTCGGTGACGGCGCGGTCCAGATCGGCGCCCTGAAAGACGATGAAGGGCGCGTGCCCGCCCAGTTCCAGAACCAGACGCTTCACCGTATCGGCCGATTGGCGATAGAGCAGCCGTCCCACTTCGGTCGAGCCGGTGAAGGACAGGGCGCGGACGCGCGCATCCGAGGTCCATTCGCCGACAATGGCGGCCGCATCCCCGATCACGGTGTTCACGACGCCCGCCGGAAAGCCCGCCCGCTGAGCCAGCACCGCCAGCGCCAGCGCCGAAAGCGGCGTCTCGGCCGAGGGGTGGATGACCACGGTGCAGCCCGCACCCAGGGCGGCGGCAGCCTTGCGGGTGATCATCGCCGAGGGGAAGTTCCAGGGCGTCACAAGCGCGGCCACGCCCACGGGCTCGCGCCACAGCTCCATCTCGGCATCGGGCAGGTGGCTGGTCACGCCCTCGATATTGGGGCGCAGGGCCTCCTCGGCGTAGAACTGCACGAAGCTTGCGGCATAGTCGATCTCTCCGCGCGCCTCGCTGATGGGCTTGCCCTGTTCGGCGACCATGATCCGGGCCAGATCCTCGCGCGCGGACATGATCAGCGCGTGCCAGCGATGCAGGATCGCGGCGCGGTGCTGGGGCAGCATCGAGGCCCAGCCGGGAAAGGCATTCTGCGCGGCATCGACGGCGGCGCGGGCACCGGCCTGATCGCTGATGCGGACCTGCGCGACGACGGCGCCGGTGGCGGGGTCGCGCACGGCCAGCCGCCCCTCGGCCGGGAAATCGCCCGCGCCGGGCAGCAGCGCGGGATCGGTCAGGCTTTCGGTCAGGCTTGTCTGGTGATCCAGCATGGCAAATCTCCTTTTCGGGGCCATGATGGGGGTGGGGGCAGGGGAAATTCCCCTGAACTTGGCCTGCGCGGCAGAGAAATTCTCTGACCGGGCGGGCCGGGGCCGAGAATTCCTCTAGCCCAGCAACGCGGTGGCGGGGGGCAGGTCCTTCACGGGCTTGGTAACGATATAGCTGAAATAGCGCCTCAGCCCGGCGCGGCTTTCCAGCAGACCGTCCATCAGGTCCTGAAAGGCCGCCACGTCGCGGGCCACCACATGCAGCAGGTAATCGAAGCCCCCGCCGATGGCCCAGCAGCCGGTGACGGCATCGGTGCGGGCGATCACGCGCTCGAAGATCTGGAAGCTTTCGGCGCGGTGGCTGTCCAGCTCGACGGTGACAAAGACCTGCACATGCGGCCCAAGCGCGGCCAGGTCGATCTGGGCGCGGTAGCCGCGGATCAGACCCGCCTGTTCCAGCCGCCGCATCCGGTCCCAGCAGGGGGTCGGCGACAAGTTCACCCGCGCGGCCAGTTCAGTTTTGGCGATGCGCCCCTCGCGCGAGAGCACCGCCAGAATGGCGATGTCGCGGTCGTCGAGGCGGAGGGCGCGCGGCGGGATCATGGTCCCGGTTCTTTCCGCAGGCGCACGGCTTGTCAATCGCCCGGCTTGGCGCGATCCTTGGCGCATGTCGCATTGGCCGCTTCGCAAGGATGACATCACCCGCCCCGCCTATCGCAGCCTGGCCCAGGGGATTGCGGCGGCCATCGATTCGGGCAGCCTGCGCCCCGGCCAGCGCCTGCCGCCGCATCGCGACCTGGCCTGGCAGCTGGGCCTGTCGGTCCAGACCGTCAGCCGCGCCTATGAGGAACTGATCCGCGCCGACCTGATCTCGGGCGAGGTGGGGCGGGGCAGTTTCGTGAAATCCGGCCCGCGCGAGACGATCGAGGTGCCGTGGTTCCGCGCCCCCACCGACCGGCCGCCGATCGACCTGTCGATGATGACGCCGGTGGCCCTGCCGCAGATCCGCACGGCCTGGGCCGAAAGCCTGGTGCGCGTGGCGGGGCGCCTGCCAGATCCGGCGATCCTGTCCTTTCGCCCCCGCCAGACCATGTCGCTTTACGGCGGCATGGCGGCGTCCTGGCTGGCGCGCTGCGGCATGGTGGTGCCCGCGCAGCGCATCCTGATCACCAACGGCACCACGCCCGCGATGTTCGTCGCGCTGATGACCGTGGCCCAGCCCGGCGACATCATCGCGACCGAGGCCGTGACCTGTCACACGCTGAAACCCGCCGCCAAGCATCTGCATCTGCGGCTGCGCGGCATACCCGATGATGGGGCGGGCATGGACCCCGACGCGCTGGAAGCCGCCGCGCGCGCCTCGGGCGGGCGGATGAAGGCGGTGTTCCTGCTGCCCTCGGGGGGCGGGCCGCTGGCGCGGATCATGGATCGGGACCGGCGCGAGGCGCTGGCGCGCGCGGCGACGCGGGCCGGGCTTGCGATCCTGGAAAGCGACCCGACCGGGCCGATGCCGCCACGCCGTCCGGCGGCCTTGGCCAGCCATGCACCGGAACGCAGCTTCTATTTCACCGGCCTGTCGAAATGCCTGTCGCCGGGTCTGCGGCTGGGCTTTCTGGCCATGCCGGAAGACATGGCCGAGGCCGCGCTGAACCGGCATCTGTCGATGTCCTGGATGGCGACGCCGCTGATGGCCGAGATCGCCCAGGACTGGATCACCGGCGGCACCGCCGATGCGCTGATCGAGGCACAGCGCGCCGAACTGGCTCTGCGCAACCGCATGGTGCAGCGGATCCTGGGCGCGCAGGCGCAGGGCTTTCCCCACGGCCTGCATCGCTGGCTGACCCTGCCCACCGATGCCGACGAGGCCGAGACGCTGGCCCACGCCCTGTCCCACCAGATCGCGCTGGCCCCCGGCGCGGGCTTTGCCACGCTGCCCGCGCGCCCCGCCCTGCGCCTGTCCATCGGCGGCGCCAGCACGCGCGAACTGGAACAGGCGCTGCGCATCCTGTCGGCAATCCTGCCCCGCTGAACGGCGGGCATGTCATGACAATCCCGAGGGCGGTTTGACTCGGCCCCCGAAAATTGTCATGGTTTAATATATAAATTGACTTGAATTCGGCTTGCACAGAACTCTCTGCCCAAGCCGGAGCGGGCGATCACAGCCCCGAATCCTGCAACCCGAGGGCTGGCCGCGACCCGGCAACAAGCCCCCACCAACAGGAGAAGACATGACCATCAAGACCCTGACCGCCGCCAGTGCCGCGGCGCTGATCATCGGTGCCGGAACCGCCATGGCCGACACGTGGCGCTATGCCTTCGAAGAGGCGCTCGACGAGGTGCAGGGCGTCTTTGCCCAGAAGTTCAAGGAAGAGATCGAGGCCAATTCGGACCACGAGGTCCAGCTGTTCCCCTTTGGCACGCTCGGTGAATCCGACAACATCCTGGAACAGACGCAGGCCGGCATCCTGCAATTCGTGAACCAGTCCCCCGGCTTCACCGGCGCCCTGATCCCCGAGGCGCAGGTCTTCTTCGTGCCCTACCTGCTGCCCGAGGACGAGGATCAGCTGGTCCGGTTCTTCCGCGAATCCGAGACGATCAACCGCATCTTCCCCGAGCTTTACGCAGATCAGGGGCTTGAACTCCTGACCATGTATCCCGAGGGCGAGGTGATGCTGACCACCGACCGCCCCGTGACCAGCCCCGCCGACCTGAACGACGTGAAGGTCCGCGTGATGACGAACCCGCTGCTGGTCTCGAGCTATCAGGCCTTCGGCGCGACGCCCACGCCGCTGCCCTGGGGCGAGGTCTATGGCGGCCTTCAGACCGGCATCATCGACGGTCAGGAAAACCCCGCCTTCTTCATCGAATCCACGCGGATGTATGAAGTGACCGACCACATCACGCGGCTTGGCCACAACAACTTCACCACCGCGCTGATGGCCAACAAGGACTTCTTCGACGGCCTGTCCGAAGAGGACCAGACCCTGATCCGCAACGCGACCGAGGCGGCCTTCGATCATATCATCGAATACCAGCAGGGCCTGACCGAGGAATCGCTGGAACGGATCATGGAGGCCAAGCCCTCGATGACCGTCACCACCCTGACCGAGGAACAGCGCGCCCCCTTCCGTGACACGGCCGAGCAGGTCGAGGCGACCTTCCTCGAGATCGGTGGCCCGCGCTCGCAAGAGGTGCTGGACCAGATGAAGGCCGATCTCGAGGCGGCCGCCCAGTGACGCATCCCCCGCCCGGCCCTGCGTGGGCCGGTCGGGATCCGCAACCCCCCGGAATCGCCCGCATGTCGAACACCACGCCGCCTCCCGGCCCGCCCGTGACCGACCGCACCGCCGCCGAGGCGGGGGCCGAGATGCCTTCGGTCGGGGCCGACGATATCGACGACAGCGCCTATCGGTCCGGGTTGCCCGGCCCTCTTGGCTGGCTGGATCAGGGCATCGCGCGGCTGGAATCGGTGCTGCTGGCGCTGGGCGTCTTGGCGATGGCGGCGAATACCTGCGCCAATGTCGTCGGGCGCTATCTGTTCGGCCAGTCGCTCTACTGGTCCGAGGAACTCAATCAGGCGCTGATCATCCTGATCACCTTCGCGGGCATCTCCTATGCCGCGCGGCACGGCCGCCATATCCGCATGTCGGCCTTCTTCGACATGCTGCCCTTCCGGGCGCGCAAGCTGGCGATGGTGCTGATCTCGGCCATCACGGCGGCGCTGCTGCTGGGTCTGGCATGGTATGCCTATCAATATGTCGCCACGCAGGCGGCGCGGGGCAGGGTCATGCCCGCCCTGCGCATCCCGAACTGGTGGATCCTCGTCTGGGTGCCCCTGGGCTTCTTCCTGACCGGGCTGCAATACGCGCTGACCGCGATCAGGAACCTCATCGACCCCGCCATCTGGCTGTCCACCGGCACGCTGGAGGGTTACGACGACAACCGCGAGGAAGAGGTCTAGGCCATGACCATCGCCATTCTGGGAACCATGGTCGTCCTGCTGCTGATCGGCTTTCCGATGATGGTGCCGCTGATCATCGGCGCGATCGTGGGCTTTGTCGGGATCTTCGGCGGGCTCGGTCAGATGCCGACGCTGGTCCAGCAGGTCATCGCGGGCATCCAGCCTGCCAGCCTGATCGCGGTGCCGATGTTCATCCTTGCCGCCGACATCATGACGCGCGGCCAGTCTGCGGGACGGCTGATCGATCTGGTCATGGCCTTTCTGGGCCATATCAAGGGCGGGCTTGCGATCTCGACCGCGGGGGCCTGCACGATGTTCGGCGCGGTCTCGGGCTCGACCCAGGCGACGGTGGTGGCGGTGGGGGGCCCCCTGCGCCCGCGCCTGCTGAAGGCGGGCTACAGCGACAAGTTCACGCTGGCGCTGATCATCAACGCATCCGACATCGCATTCCTGATCCCGCCCTCGATCGGGATGATCATCTACGGCGTCGTCTCGGGCACCTCGATTTCGGAACTGTTCATCGCAGGGCTGGGGCCGGGCCTGCTGATCCTGCTGCTGTTCTCGATCTACGCCTACATTTACGCCGTCCGCCACAACGTCCCGACCGAGCCGCCCGCGACATGGCGCGAACGTGGCCGCGCCGTGCGCCGTGCGCTGTGGCCCCTGGGCTTTCCGGTCATCATCATCGGCGGCATCTATGGCGGCATCTTCTCCCCGACCGAGGCGGCGGCGGCCTGCGTCCTCTATGCGCTGTTCCTCGAAATGATCGTCTTTCGGGAGATGACGCTGAAACAGCTTTACGCGACGGCGAAATCGACCGGGCTGATCACGGCCGTCGTCTTCATCCTGGTCGGCGCGGGGGCGGCCTTCAGCTACATCATCAGCTTCGCGCAGATCCCGCAGGCGGTGCTGGGCGGCATCGGCATCGACGAGATGGGGCCCTACGGGGTGCTGTTCACGATCTCGATCGCCTTCTTCATCGCCTGCATGTTCGTCGATCCGATCGTGGTGATCCTGATCCTGGTTCCGATCTTCGCGCCGGTCGTGCAGGCCACCGGGCTGGACCCGGTGCTGGTCGGCACGATCATCACGCTGCAGGTCGCAATCGGCAGCGCCACGCCGCCCTTCGGTTGCGACATCTTCACCGCCATTGCCGTCTTCAAGCGCCCCTATGCCGAGGTGGTCAAGGGCACGCCCCCCTTCATCCTGATCCTGCTGACCGTGTCGGTGCTGCTGATCTTCTTCCCCCAGATCGCGCTGTTCCTGCGCGACCTTGCCTTCAGGTAGGCCGATGTTCTCCCGTATCCTCATCCCCTATGACGGCTCGACCGGGGCCGAGCGCGCGCTGGTCAAGGCGGCGGAACTGGCGAAGCTCTGCGGCGCGCGGGTCGTAGTGCTGACCGTCTATCGCCACCATTCGATGCTGGAAGCGTCGCTGTCGATGGTGCGCGGCGCCTCCGAGCCGGGGCATCTGGACGATGCGATGCGCAGCCATGCCCGCGATGCGGCCGATTACGCCAAAAGCCTTGTCCGCGATGCGGGCGTGGCCGAGGTCAGCGCCTTCATCCGCGCGGGCCAGCCCGCCCGCACCATCGTCGCCGTCGCGCGAGAGAAGGATTGCGACCTGATCGTGCTGGGCTCGCGCGGGCTTGGCGCGACCGAGGGCTATCTGCTGGGCTCGGTCAGTCACAAGGTGACGGGGCTGGCGCCCTGTCCCGTCATGGTCGTCTGAAAGGAATTCCCGATGTGGGACGATGATCTGCACCGTTTCGGGCTGGTGGCCCTGGCCACCGACCTGACGATCGAGGGCGACGCCGCGCGCCTGATGCCCCAGGGCACGCGCCTGCATGTGACGCGCATCGCCTTCGAGAACCCGACCACCCGCGAGAACCTGCTGGCCACCGGCCCGCGCCTGCGGGCGGCGGTCGATCTGCTGGTGCCGGGCGTGGGGCTGAAAGGGATCGGGTTCGGCTGCACCTCGGCCTCGGCGGTGCTGGGTGATGGGATCGGCGCCTTGACCGGCAACCGCGCGCCCGTCGCCACGCCAGCAGGCGCGGCGCTGCGCGGCTTTCGCGCTCTTGGCGTCGCCCGCGTCGCGCTGATGACGCCCTATCTGGCCGCGACGACCGATCTGGTGGGCGATCATTTCCAGGCCTCGGGGATCGAGGTGCTGCGCCGTTCCTCGATGGGACATGCCGATGACCGCGACATGGCGATGCTGGGCGCGGCCGAGATCGTCGAGATGGCCGAGGCCAGCGACCACCCGGACGCTCAGGCCCTGTTCCTGTCCTGCACCGCCTTGCCCGCCCTTGACCTGATCGACGAGCTGGAGGCGCGACTGGGCAAGCCCGTCCTGACCGCCAATCAGGCGCTTTTCTGGGCGATGCTGGACGAGGCGCGCATCCCCGCAACCGGCCCCGGCGCCCTGTTCGGAACGCGCACATGGTAGGGCTGGACGCGATCCGCGACGCCGCAAGGCGGATCGAGGGGCAGGTGATCCGCACCCCCGTCGCCCTGTCCGAGGGGCTGACCCAAGCGGCTGGCGTGCCGGTCCTGCTGAAGTTGGAACATCGCCAGACGACCGGCGCCTTCAAGCTGCGCGGTGCGACGAATGCGGTGGCGCGTCTGGGCGATGTGGCGGGCGTCACCACGGCTTCGACCGGCAATCACGGGCGCGCTCTGGCCCATGCGGCGCGGGCACGGGGGATGCGGGCGGTGATCTGCATGTCCTCGCTGGTCCCCGACAACAAGGTCCGCGCCATCCGCGATCTGGGCGCCGAGGCCCGCATCATCGGCGCCAGCCAGGACGAGGCCTTCCTGGAAGCGCAGCGCCTTGAGGCCGAGGAGGGCTTCGCGCTGATCCCGCCCTTCGATCATCCGGATGTCATCGCGGGGCAGGGCACGCTTGGCCTCGAGATCGTCGAGCAGATCCCCGAGGCGGCGGCGATCGCCGTTCCCCTGTCCGGCGGCGGCCTGCTGGCCGGTGTCGCGGCGGCCGCCAAGGCCCTGCGGCCCGACATCCGCATCATCGGCATCAGCATGGAACGCGGCGCCGCGATGGCCGCCAGCCTTGCAGCGGGTCAGCCGGTCGAGGTGCGCGAGTTGCCGACGCTGGCCGACAGCCTGGGCGGCGGGATCGGGCTCAGGAACCGCCTGACATTCCCGATGGTGCGCGACCTCATGGACGACCTGATCCTGGTGACCGAGAACGAGATCGCCGCCGGCATTCGCCATCTGGCGCTTGAGGGTCATGTGGTCGAAGGCGCCGCCGCCGTGGGCGCGGGCGCGGTTCTGGCGGGCCGCCTGCGCGGCCCGGGCCCGCTGGTCCTGATCGTCTCGGGCGCGAATATCGACCCCGCCACCCATGCCGACATCCTGAGGGCCGCATGAATCCGCTGATCCTCACTGAACCCGACCTGCGCGCCCGCCTGACGCTGGACGCGCCGCTTGTCGACCTGATCGAATCCGCCTTTGCCCGGCTGGCGCGGGGCGGCGTGGTCATGCCGCCGATCCTGTCGATGCATCTGCCCGACATGAATGGCGAGGTTGACATCAAGACCGCCTATATCCCGGGATTTCAGGGATTTGCGGTCAAGATCTCGCCCGGTTTCTTCGACAATCCGTCCCGCGGTTTGCCTTCGACCTCGGGGCTAATGGTGGTCTTGGACAGCGAAACGGGCCAAGTGCGCGCGGTCCTTCTGGACAACGGCTACCTGACCGACCTGCGCACCGCCGCCGCCGGAGGCGTGGCCGCGCGCTGGCTGGCGCGCCCTGACGCAACCCGCGCCGCGATCTTCGGCGCAGGGCTTCAGGCGCGCTTGCAGCTTGAGGCGCTGACCCTTGTCCGGCCAATCGCCGAGGCCATGATCTGGGCGCGCGACCCCTCTCGCGCGCAGGCGCTGGCCGCCAGCCTGACCCGCCCCGGCCTGACGGTTCGCGCAACTGCCGACCCCGCCGAGGCCGCAGCCTTTTCCGACATCATCGTCACGACCACGCCCGCCACCCAGCCCATCCTGATGGCGGACTGGCTGCGCCCCGGCCAGCATGTCACGGCCATGGGCAGCGACCAGCCCGGCAAGACCGAACTTGACCCCGCCTGCCTCGCCCGCGCCGATCTCTATGTCGCGGACCGGCTGTCGCAGACCCGCCTGATGGGCGAGTTGCGCGCGGCGATTGCGGCGGGCCAGCCCGACCGGGACCATCCCGAACTGGGCCAGATCATCGCCGGGCAGCGCCCCGGCCGAACCCATCCCGATCAGATCACGATCTGCGATCTGACGGGCACCGGCGTGCAGGACACAGCCATAGCCACCCACGCGCTTGACGCGTTTTCGAAAGCCACGTGAATGCCCGAACTGCAAAGGACCCCCTACCGCTTCTCGACCGAGGAATACGAGCAGCGGCTGAAAAAGACCCGCGCCAGCATGGAAAAGCTGGGGCTGGATCTTCTGATCGTCAGCGACCCCTCGAACATGGCCTGGCTGACCGGCTATGACGGCTGGTCCTTCTATGTCCATCAATGCGTCATCGTCGGCCCGACCGGCGCGCCGATCTGGTTCGGGCGCGGCCAGGACGCGCAGGGCGCGCTGCGCACCGTCTGGATGAGCGACGACCACATCATCGGCTATCCTGACCATTACGTGCAATCGGTCGAGCGGCATCCGATGGATTATCTCTGGGCGCAGCTGGCCGACCGGGGCTGGCATCGCGGCTTCATCGGCGTCGAGATGGACAATTACTGGTATTCCGCCAAGGCGCATGAGCGTCTGGTCCATGGCCTGCCCGAGGCGCAGATCCTGGACGCGACGGGCCTGGTAAACTGGCAGCGCGCGGTCAAGACGCCCAAGGAACTGGAATACATGCGGAAAGCCGCCCGCATCGTCGAGCGGATGCACCGCCGCATCGCCGACCGGGTCGAGGTGGGAATGCGCAAATGCGATCTGGTGGCCGAGATCTATGACGCCGGCCTGCGCTTTGACGAATGGTCCCAGCATGGCGGCGATTATCCGGCCATCGTGCCGCTGCTGCCTTCCGGGCCGGACGCGGCGGCGCCGCACCTGACCTGGGACGACCAGCCTATGAAGAAGGACGAAGGCACCTTCTTCGAGATCGCCGGCTGCTATCAGCGCTACCACGTGCCGCTGTCGCGCACGATCTTCCTCGGGACGCCGCCGCAAGAGATGCTCGACGCCGAAAAGGCCGTGCTCGAGGGGATGGAGGCGGGCCTTTCCGCCGCCCGCGCCGGCAATACCTGCGAGGATATCGCCAACGCCTTCTTCACGGTCCTCGACCGCTACGGCATCGTCAAGGACAACCGCACCGGCTATCCGATCGGCCTCAGCTACCCGCCCGATTGGGGCGAACGCACCATGTCTCTGCGCCGTGGCGACCGGACCGAGCTGAAACCGGGCATGACCGTCCACTTCATGACCGGCCTCTGGATGGAGGGCTGGGGCTACGAGACGACCGAATCCATCGTCATCACCGAGGCCGAGCCCGAGCTGTTCTGCAACATCCCCCGCCGGATGCTGGTGAAGCAATGAGCCCGATCACCCCCACCATCCCGCTGGACGGTCCCGGCAAGCATCACGGCTTCCTGCGGCTGCCCCATTCGCGCAATGACAGCGCCTGGGGCAGCGTGATGATCCCGATCACGGTCATCGCCCAGGGCGACGGCCCGACCGCGCTTCTGACCGGCGGCAATCACGGCGACGAATATGAAGGCCCCGTCGCCCTTCAGCAGCTTGCATCCGAGCTGCAACCCCATGAAATCTCGGGGCGCGTGATCATCGCGCCCTTCCTGAACTATCCGGCCTTCCGCGCGGGCACGCGGGTCAGCCCGATCGACCAGGTGAACATGAACCGCTGCTTTCCGGGCCGCCCCGACGGCACGGTTACGCAGAAGATCGCGCATTACTTCGACAGCGTCCTGCTGCCGATGGCAGACATCGTGCTGGACTACCATTCCGGCGGCAAGACGCTCGACTTCCTGCCCTATGCGGCGGCGCATTACCTGGACGATCCCGACCAGCAGGCGGCCTGCGTGGCGGCGATGCGGGCCTTCGGTGCGCCCTTCTCGATGATGATGCGCGAGATCGACGCGGTCGGCATGTTCGACACCGCGGTCGAGACCAAGGGCAAGACCTTCGTCACGACCGAGCTCGGCGGCGGCGGCACGGCGACGGCGGCCTCGTGCCGCATCGCCCATCGCGGCGCGCTGAACGTGCTGCGCCATGCCGGCATCCTCGCGGGGGCGGTCGATCACCCCGAACCTTCGCAGATGCTGGACATGCCCGATGATGCCTGCTTCCACTTCGCCCCGCGCGACGGCCTCGTCCAGCCCCTCGCGGATCTGGGCAAAGCCGTGGCCGAAGGCCAGCCCCTCGCGCGCATCTGGCCCGCCGACCGCACCGGCGGCACCCCCGAGACCGTGACAGCGCAGCGCCCCGGCCTGATCGCGGCGCGCCACTTCCCGGGCCTCGTGCAGATGGGGGACTGCCTCGCGGTCCTGGCCGTCCCGGTCTGAAGCCGCGCCCCGCACCTGCCTTTGCCCTGGTGCAAATATCCTCGGGGGGTGCAGGGGGGCAGACAGCCCCCCTGCCGCCATCCCCCCGCGCGCCGGCTTGACCCAAGGGCCCCGTCCGCGCTTCATGCGGGACGAAGGGGGAAGCCATGATCGACAAGCTGGAAATGTTCCTCGCCACCGCCAAGGAGGGCCATTTCGGCCGCGCCGCCGCATCGCTCGGCATCACGCAGCCGACGCTCTCGGCGGGGATCAAGCAGCTCGAGGAAACCCTCGGCGTCCTGCTGATCTTCCGCGGCTCGCGCTATGGCGGCCTGACACCCGAGGGGCAGGCCGCGCTGGTCTGGGCGCGCCGCATCGTCGGCGATGCCCGCCAGCTGCGCGACGAGATGCGCGCCACCCGCCACGGCCTCTCGGGTCGGCTGCGACTGGCGGTCATTCCCACGGCGCTGACCTGGGCCGCCCGTCTCTCCGCGCGGTTCGGCGCGCTTCATCCCAATGTCGGCTTCACCATCCTGTCGCGCAGCTCCGCCGAGATCCTCAAGATGCTGGACGATCTCGATGTCGATGCCGGCATAACCTATCTCGACAACGAGCCTCTGGGCCGTGTCAGCAGCGTGCCGCTTTATGAGGAACGCTATGTGGTCCTTGCCCGCAACGACCATCCGCTGGCCGGCCAGCCCTCGCTTCCCTGGTCCGCCCTGGCGGGGCAGCGGCTCTGCCTGCTCTCGCCCGACATGCAGAACCGGCGGATCCTTGACCGGATGCTGTCGCAGGCCGGCGTCGCGGCCGAGGCGCGGGTCGAATCGAACTCGACCGTGATCCTCGTCGCCCATGTGCTCGAGGGCGGCTGGATCACCATCCTGCCCCAGGGCATCGCGGATTTCCTGGCCCGGGGAAAGCCGTTGGCGCAGGTGCCGCTGACCGGTGATGGCGGGGGCCACGCGGTCGGCCTGATCGCCCCCTGGCGCGAGCCGCACACGCCGGTGCTCGAGGCGCTTCTGGCCGAGGCGCGGCGGCTGGTCGATAGGTAATTTCTATCATCTGACGGAACTGCGATATTGATTTCGCATCGCCGCTGCGGCCAGATGAGCGTCACAGACGTCGAAAGGCCAGCCATGCTTGAACACGCGCCAGCCCCGACCGCGGACGAGATCCGCGAGGTCGTGGCCCCTCTTGCGGACCTCGAGGGCCCTCTGCTGCCCATGCTGCACCGGGTGCAGGAGGTCTGGGGCCATGTCCCCGAGGGCGCGGTGCCGGTTCTGGCCGACCTGCTGAACCTCGGCCGGGCCGAGGTGCACGGCGTCATCAGCTTCTATCACGACTTCCGGGATCACCCGGCAGGCCGCAAGGTCCTGAAGATCTGCCGGGCCGAGGCCTGTCAGGCGATGGGCGGGACCGACGTCGCGGCCCGGACGCTGGCCCGGCTTGGCGTCGACTGGCACGGCACGACGGCTGATGGGGGCGTCACGGTCGAGCCGGTTTATTGCCTCGGGCTCTGCGCCTGCGCGCCGGCGGCGATGGTGGGTGACAAGGTGATCGGCCGCGTGACGCCCGAGCGTCTGGCGCGCGAGGTAGGTGCGGCATGAATATCTGGGTTCCCATGGACAGCGCCGCCAAGGCGCTCGGCGCCGACGAGGTCGCGGAGGCGGTGCTGCGTGAGGCCAAGGCGCGCGGTCTGGACGTGCAGGTGATCCGTAACGGCACGCGCGGGATGATCTGGCTCGAGCCGCTGGTCGAGCTCGAGCGGGAAGGCCAGCGCATCGGCTTCGGCGCGGTGGCGCCAGAGGACGTGCCGGCGCTGCTGGACGGCAGACTGGAGACGCTCGGTCCTGTCGAGGCGATCCCCTTCTTCGCCCGCCAGACGCGGCTGACCTTCGCCCGCTGCGGCGTGATCGACCCGCTGGATCTGGACGATTACACGGCGCATGGCGGTCTGGCCGGGTTGCGCCGTGCGATCGACATGGAGCCGGGCGGCATCGTCGCCGAGGTCACCGCCAGCGGGCTGCGCGGGCGCGGAGGGGCGGGCTTCCCGACCGGCATCAAGTGGCAGACCGTGGCGAACGCGGTCGCGGACCAGAAATACATCGTCTGCAACGCCGACGAGGGCGACAGCGGCACCTTCGCCGACCGCATGATCATGGAGGGCGATCCGTTCAGCCTGATCGAGGGCATGGCGATTGCCGGCCTCGGCGTCGGCGCGACGCGCGGCTATGTCTATCTGCGCAGCGAATACCCGAACGCGATCCGGGTGATGGAGGCGGCGGTCCGCATCGCCCGCCAGCGCGGCCTGCTGGGGCCGGACGTGCTGGGCAGCGGCCGCGCCTTCGACATGCAGATCCGCAAGGGCGCGGGCGCCTATGTCTGCGGCGAGGAGACGAGCCTGCTGAACAGCCTCGAGGGCAAGCGCGGCACGGTTCGCGCCAAGCCCCCGCTGCCGGCGCTGGAGGGGTTCCTCGGCAGGCCCACCGTCGTCAACAACGTCATCAGCCTCGCGACCGTGCCGGTGATCTTCGAGAAGGGTGCGCAGCATTACGCGGAATTCGGCCTCGGCCGCTCGCGCGGAACGGTGACCCTGCAGATCGCCGGGAACGTCGCGCGCGGCGGGCTGTTCGAGACCGCCTTCGGCATGTCGCTCGGCGAGGTCGTCAACGACATCGCGGGTGGGACGGCCTCGGGCCGGCCGGTCAAGGCGGTGCAGGTCGGCGGGCCGCTCGGCGCCTACATGCCGGTCACGAAGTTCGACACGCCCCTCGGCTACGAGGATTTCGACGCGGCGGGCGGGCTGATCGGGCACGCGGGCCTCGTGGTCTTCGACGACAGCGCCGACATGCTGCAGATGGCGCGCTTCGCGATGGAGTTCTGCGCCGTGGAATCCTGCGGCAAGTGCACCCCCTGCCGCATCGGCGCGGTGCGCGGGGTCGAGACCATCGACCGCATCGCCGCCGGGGATGCCGCCGCCATCCCCCTGCTGACCGACCTTTGCGAGACGATGAAGGACGGCTCGCTCTGCGCGCTCGGCGGCTTCACCCCCTATCCGGTCATGTCCGCGCTGACCCAGTTCCCGGACGACTTCGCGACCCAAAAAGAGGCAGCGGAATGAAGGACTTCATCATCCCCACGCACCGCCCCGGCGAGGACATCACCGACGACCGCGACCTCGGCACCCCCGCCCGCACCGGCGCGCCGGTGACGCTGACAGTGGACGGGGTCGAGGTGACGGTGCCCGAGGGCACCTCGGTCATGCGCGCGTCGTTCCTCGCGGGCATCAGCGTCCCGAAGCTGTGTGCCAGCGACAACATGGAGGCCTTCGGCTCCTGCCGCCTCTGCGTGGTCGAGATCGAGGGGCGGCGCGGCACGCCCGCCTCGTGCACGACGCCGGTGGCCGAGGGCATGGTCGTCCGCACCCAGTCCGAGAAGGTCCGCCGCATCCGCCGCGGCGTGATGGAGCTCTACATCAGCGACCACCCGCTGGACTGCCTGACCTGCGCGGCGAACGGCGATTGCGAGCTGCAGGACGCGGCGGGGCAGGTGGGCCTGCGCGACGTGCGCTACACGCCGGGCGCCAACCATTTCGACCCCAAGGGCATCGGCGCGCGTTCGCAATCCGAGGCGAAGCTGCAAGCCGGGCCGGGCAACCCGCAATACATCCCCAAGGACGACAGCAACCCCTATTTCTCCTACGACCCCAGCAAGTGCATCGTCTGCTCGCGCTGCGTGCGCGCCTGCGAGGAGGTGCAGGGCACCTTCGCGCTGACGATCGAGGGGCGGGGCTTCGACAGCCGCGTGAAGGCCGGTGCGGGGGCGGACAGCTTCCTGACCTCGGACTGCGTCAGCTGCGGCGCCTGCGTGCAGGCTTGCCCGACCGCGACCCTGCAGGAGAAGTCGGTGGCGGAACTCGGCACGCCCACCCGGTCCATCATCACGACCTGCGCCTATTGCGGGGTCGGCTGCAGCTTCAAGGCGGAGCTCAACGGCGATCAGCTGGTCCGCATGGTCCCGTGGAAGCACGGCAAGGCCAATCGCGGCCACAGCTGCGTCAAGGGCCGCTTCGCCTATGGCTATGCTGCCCACAAGGACCGCATCCTGAAGCCGATGATCCGCGAGCGGATCGAGGACCCCTGGCGCGAGGTCGAGTGGGACGAGGCGCTGGCCTTCGCCGCTACCCGCATGCGCGCGATCCAGGAGAGGCACGGCCGCCGCTCGGTCGGGGTCATCACCTCGTCGCGCTGCACGAACGAGGAGACCTATCTGGTCCAGAAGCTGACCCGCGCGGTCTTCGGCAACAACAACACCGACACCTGCGCCCGCGTTTGCCACTCGCCCACGGGCTACGGGCTCGGCAAGACCTTCGGCACCTCGGCCGGCACGCAGGATTTCGACAGCGTCGAGGAAACGGACGTGGTGCTGATCATCGGCGCCAACCCGACAGACGGGCATCCGGTCTTTGCCAGCCGCCTCAAGAAGCGGCTGCGGCAGGGCGCGAAACTCATCGTCGTGGACCCGCGCCGCACCGACATCGTCCGCAGCGCCCATGTCGAGGCCGCCCATCACCTGCCCCTGCGCCCCGGCACGAACGTCGCCGTGGTTAGCGCCATGGCGCATGTGATCGTGACCGAGGGGCTGATGGACGAGGACTTCATCCGCACCCGCTGCGACTGGGACGAGTTCCAGCACTACGCCGAGTTCATCCGCGACCCGCGCCACGCCCCCGAGGCGACCGAGATGCTGACCGGCGTGCCGGCGGCCGAGCTTCGGGCGGCGGCGCGGCTCTTCGCGACCGGCGGGAACGGGGCGATCTATTACGGGCTCGGCGTGACCGAGCACAGCCAAGGCTCGACCACGGTCATGGCCATCGCCAACCTTGCGATGCTGACCGGCAATATCGGCCGCCGCGGCGTCGGCGTGAACCCGCTGCGGGGCCAGAACAACGTGCAGGGCGCGTGCGACATGGGGTCCTTCCCGCACGAGCTGCCGGGCTATCGCCACGTCAAGCTGCCGGACGTCCGCGCGATCTTCGAGGCCGCCTGGGGCGTCGAGATCGACCCCGAGCCGGGGCTGCGCATCCCCAACATGCTGGACGCGGCGGTCGAGGGACGCTTCCGCGGCCTCTATTGCCAGGGCGAGGACATCCTGCAATCGGACCCCGACACGGCGCATGTCGCGGCGGGCCTCAGGGCGATGGATTGCGTGATCGTCCACGACCTGTTCCTGAACGAGACGGCGAATTACGCCCATGTCTTCCTGCCCGGATCGTCCTTCCTGGAAAAGGACGGCACCTTCACCAACGCCGAACGCCGCATCAACCGCGTCCGCCGCGTGATGGCGCCGCGTAACGGCTACGAGGATTGGCAGGTCACGCAGATGCTGGCCAACGCGATGCTGCGGGCCGAGGGGCGGCCGCTGTGGCACTATACTCATCCCTCGCAGATCATGGACGAGATCGCCGCCACCACGCCCAGCTTCGCGGGTGTCAGCTACGAGCGGCTCGAGACGCTCGGCTCGGTGCAATGGCCCTGCAACGAGGCTGCGCCCGAGGGCACGCCCCTGATGCATATCGAGGGCTTTCAGGGCGGGCGGGGTCACTTCATGATCACCGAATACATCCCGACCGACGAACGCACCGGCCCGCGTTTCCCGCTGCTGCTGACGACCGGGCGGATCCTGTCGCAGTATAATGTGGGCGCACAGACCCGGCGGACCGAGAACACGGTCTGGCACCCCGAGGACCTGCTGGAGATGCACCCCCATGACGCCGAGACGCGCGGCGTCACCGAGGGCGCCTGGGTGCGCCTTGCCAGCCGCTCGGGCGAGACGACGCTGCGGGTGACGCTGACCGACCGCGTGTCGCCGGGCGTGGTCTATACGACCTTCCACCACCCGGCCACGCAGGCGAACGTGGTCACGACCGACTTTTCGGACTGGGCGACGAACTGCCCGGAATACAAGGTCACGGCGGTGCAGGTCAGTCCGTCGAACGGACCTTCCGACTGGCAGGAGCGTTATGCCGCCGAAACCGAGCGCGCGCGCCGCATCCTGCCCGCCGCCGAATGAGGACGCCCCGATGACCCAGGCACTGCCCCCCGAAGACCGCGCCGCCGCGCCCGTGCCCGAAGGGCAGGCCGTGCGGCGTGTCGGCGGGCTGCGCCACGGTCACGGCGCCTTTCGCGCCGTCATGCGCGATCTGGCGCAGGAAACTGCCGTGGCGATGGTCTATGGCGGATCGACCCAGGCGGTGATGATGGCAAGCCCTGCCGATCTGCTGGATTTCGCCGTGGGCTTCTCGCTGACCGAGGGGATCGTCCGGGACCCCGGCCAGATCGAGCGCCTGGAGATCGTCGATCACCCGCAGGGGATCGAGGCGCAGATGTGGCTGGCCGAGGACCGCGCCGAGGCCTTGGCGGCGCGGCGGCGCTTCATGGCGGGGCCGGTGGGTTGCGGGCTCTGCGGCATCGACAGCCTCGAGCAGGCGGGCCGCGGATTGCCCGATCTGGGCGACGCCGGCCCGGTTCTCGACGCATCCCAGATCGCCCGCGCGACCGAGGATCTGCGCCGCTGGCAGCCCCTGCACGACGCGACGCGCGCGGTCCATGCGGCGGGCTTCCTGCTGCCCGGTCAGGGCGTGGTCCTGGCGCGCGAGGATGTCGGGCGCCACAACGCGCTGGACAAGCTGATCGGCTCCATGGCCCGGCAGGGGCTCGATGCGGGGCAGGGGGCTTTCGTGCTGACCAGCCGCGTCTCGGTCGAGATGGTGCAGAAATGCGCGCTGGCCGGCTGCGCGATGCTGATCGCGGTTTCGGCGCCCACCGCCCATGCCCTGGAACTGGCCCGCGGCGCGGGCATCACCTTGGCCGCCTTTGCGCGCGGCGAGGGTTTCGATCTTTTCACCCGTCCCGACAGGATCGCCGGAGGTCCCGATGTCGCCTGACAAGCTGATCCGCATGGCCAACCAGATCGCCACCTTCTTCGACACCCAGCCCGGAGATGCGTCCCAGAAGATCGCCGCCCATCTGCGCGACTACTGGGAGCCCGAGATGCGCGCCCGCCTTTCCGCCCATGTCGCGGCGGGCGGCGAGGGGCTCAAGCCCTCCGTCCGGGCGGCGGCAGCGCTGATCTGACGCTTTTCGCGTTGAAACTCACGCAAAACGTGACTATACGCACACGCAGTCACAAGGCGACAAGGCCATAACAGGCCGCTTTTCACCGGGTCGGGCGTTCAGCGCCGACCCTTTGTCGTTGCCATGATGGCATCATAAAGACCGGCGGAGCCAACCGTCAGGCCGGAAAACCGTGATAAAGGATACTGCAAACGCATGTGCGCTAAAGCGACCATGGAGGAATTCGAGGCCCTCCTGAACGAAAGCCTCGAAATCGACACCCCCGATGAGGGCAGCGTTGTCAAAGGCCGCGTCATCGCCATTGAGGCGGGTCAGGCCATCATCGATGTCGGCTACAAGATGGAAGGCCGCGTCGATCTGAAGGAATTCGCAAATCCCGGCGAAGAGCCCAGCATCAAGGTCGGCGACGAGGTCGAGGTCTATCTGGACCGCGTCGAGAACGCCCGTGGCGAAGCCAGCATCTCGCGCGAGAAGGCCCGCCGCGAAGAAGCCTGGGACCGTCTGGAAAAAGCCTACGAGAAGGAAGAGCGCGTCGAAGGCGCCATCTTCGGTCGCGTCAAGGGCGGCTTCACCGTCGATCTGGGCGGTGCCGTGGCGTTCCTGCCCGGTTCGCAGGTTGACGTGCGCCCCGTGCGCGATGCCGGCCCGCTGATGGGTCTGAAGCAGCCCTTCCAGATCCTGAAGATGGATCGCCGCCGCGGCAATATCGTCGTGTCGCGCCGCGCCATCCTGGAAGAGAGCCGCGCCGAGCAGCGCGCCGAAGTCATCGCCAACCTGTCCGAAGGCCAGGCGATCAACGGCGTGGTCAAGAACATCACCGAATACGGCGCCTTCGTCGATCTGGGCGGTGTTGACGGCCTGCTGCACGTCACCGACATGGCCTGGCGCCGCGTCAACCACCCGTCCGAGATCCTGGCGCTCGGCGAGACCGTCAAGGTCCAGGTCATCAAGATCAACAAGGACAGCCACCGCATCAGCTTGGGCATGAAGCAGCTTCAGGCCGATCCGTGGGATACCGTCGGCGACAAGTTCCCGATCGGTTCGGTCCATCAGGGCCGCGTGACCAACATCACCGATTACGGCGCGTTCGTCGAGCTGGAAGCCGGTGTCGAGGGTCTGGTCCACGTCTCGGAAATGAGCTGGACCAAGAAGAACGTCCATCCGGGCAAGATCGTCTCGACCTCGCAAGAGGTTGACGTCATGGTCCTGGAAATCGACGAGTCGAAGCGCCGCGTGTCGCTCGGCCTCAAGCAGACCATGCGCAACCCGTGGGAAGTCTTTGCGGAAACGCATCCCTCGGGCACCGTCATCGAAGGCGAAGTCAAGAACATCACCGAATTCGGTCTGTTCGTCGGCCTCGAAGGCGATATCGACGGCATGGTCCACCTGTCGGACATCTCGTGGGATGCCCGCGGCGAGGATGCGATCCAGGACTTCCGCAAGGGCGACGTCGTCAAGGCCGTCGTTCAGGACGTGGATGTCGAGAAAGAGCGCATCAGCCTGTCGATCAAGGCGCTGGAAAACGAGCACATGGCCGAAGCCGTTGACGGCGTGAAGCGTGGCTCGGTCGTGACCGTCGAGGTCACCGCGATCGAAGAAGGCGGCGTCGAGGTCGAATTCAACGGCGTCAAGTCCTTCATCCGCCGCAGCGATCTGGCCCGCGACCGTCAGGACCAGCGCCCCGAGCGCTTCCAGGTCGGCGACAAGGTCGATGCCCGCGTGACCAACATCGACACCAAGACCCGCCGTCTGGGCCTGTCGATCAAGGCTCGCGAGATCGCCGAAGAGAAGGAAGCGATCGACCAGTATGGCAGCTCGGATTCGGGCGCCTCGCTCGGCGACATCCTGGGCGCCGCGCTGAACCGCAACTGATCGGTTCGCCATGACGATCCGGCCCGCCCCGCCAGATGGCAGGGCGGGCCTTTTCTTGCCGAAAGCCCCGCACCCTCCGGGCAAGCCGCTTGCACCCTTTCGCCAAAGCTGGCAACGCTATGAAACGAGTGACTTCTGTCGCGCGTTGGTCCTGGCCAGCGGGGAAGCCCGCAACGTTCGTATCAAGGGGGCAAGCATGATCCGATCCGAGCTGATCCAGAAGATCGCCGACGAAAACCCGCATCTGTTCCGCCGTGATGTCGAGCGGATCGTGAACACCGTCTTCGAAGAGATCATCGATGCGATGGCACGCGGCGACCGGGTCGAATTGCGCGGTTTCGGAGCCTTCTCGGTCAAGAAGCGCGATGCCCGGACCGGCCGCAACCCTCGCACCGGCGATTCCGTCGAGGTCGAGGAAAAGCACGTTCCCTTCTTCAAGACCGGCAAATTGCTGCGCGACCGGTTGAACGGCGAGGCCTGAGAGGCTTAGATAGAGGCCGTCCGCCCGGCGGACGCCTGCCCGTGGGAGAACTGGATGCGCTATCTTCGACTTCTGTTTGTCGTGGCCCTTGCCCTTGTGCTGGTCGCGGTGGCCCTTGCCAATCGCGGCGCGGTCACGCTGTCGCTGTTTCCGGCGAATTTCGGGCAGTATCTGGGCGGCGACTGGTCGCTACAACTGCCGCTGTTCCTGGTGATCCTGGGCGCCTTTGCGCTTGGCATGCTGGCGGGGCTGGTCTGGGAATGGCTGCGCGAGGCGCATATCCGCCGCGAGGCGCGGCTGCGTCAGGCGCAGGTCGACCGGCTGGAGGCCGAACTCGGCCATCTGCGCCAGCGCCATGCCGCCCCCAAGGATGACGTTCTGGCGATCCTCGACGCGCCCGCGTCCGCAGCTGCCACGCCCGGCGCGCAACTGCCCGCGACGCGCTGATGGCCGATGTCAAGATCTGCGGCCTGTCGCAGCCCGCACATGTGACGGCTGCCGTTCAGGCCGGGGCGCGCTATCTGGGCCTTGTCTTCTTTTCGAGATCCCCCCGCGCGGTGACGCCCGCCGAGGCCGCCGCACTGACGGCGGATGTGCCTGTCGGCGTGGCGCGGGTGGGGCTGTTCGTCGATCCCGACGACGCGCTGATCACCGCCACCTTGGCCGAGGTGCCGCTGGACATCGTCCAGCTTCACGGCCACGAGACGCCCGAACGTGTCGCTGCGCTGCGGACGCTGACCGGCCTGCCGGTGATGAAGGCCGTGGGCATCGCGTCGGTCGAGGATCTGCCGCAGCTGACCGATTACGGGCTGGTCGCGGACATGCTGCTGGTCGATGCCAAGCCCGCGCCGGATGCCGCGCTGCCGGGCGGCAACGGGCTGTCCTTTGACTGGCGGCTGCTGCAGGGGCGGCGCTGGCCGCGACCCTGGATGCTGGCGGGCGGGCTGACCCCCGCCAATGTGGCCGAGGCCGTGCGCCTGACCCGCGCGCCCGTGGTCGACGTCAGCTCGGGGGTCGAGACCGCTCCGGGCGTCAAGGATGCCGCGCTGATCCGCGATTTCGTCGCCGCCGCTGCGGGCTAACGTGTCAGGGGAGGCTCTTCGCCTTCGAACCGGAACAGGGCCAGACTGCGTTCGCGTTCGTTGATGGCAAGTCGCCGGTTGATCGGCGGCTGCGCCCGCGATCCGCAATTCTGCCGTTCGCAGAGATAGCAGTTCAGGCCGATATCGGTCGGGCCGGTGCGTTCCAGATTGATCCGGTCGGAATAGACCAGCCGCGCGGCATAGGACACGTCGCAGCCCAGCCCGATGGCCAGCCGCTGCGCGGGCGTGCTGTGCGTGCCGCCCGCCCGCGTGACCGTGCGCGCGATCGAGAAGTAGCTGGCCCCCTCGGGCATGCGGATGATCTGGGTCTGGACCTGTCCCGGCGCCTCGAAGGCGGCGTGGATGTTCCACAGCGGGCAAGTGCCGCCGAAACGCGAGAACGGAAAGCGCCCCGCGCTGAAGCGTTTCGAGACATTGCCCGCCCGGTCGATCCGCACGAAGAAGAACGGGATACCGCGCGCATCGGGGCGTTGCAGCGTCGCCATGCGGTGCGCCGTCTGTTCGTAGCTGGCGCCGAAACGGTGGCTGATCAGTTCCACGTCATATCGTTCCTGCTCGCAGGCGGCCAGAAAGCGGGCATAGGGCATCTGCAACGCGGCGGAAAAGTAGTTCGCCAGACTGACGCGCGCGAGGCTGCGTGTATCGGCATCCTTGAAGCCCGCCGCGTCGATCTGATCCTCGATCAGCGCCTCGTATTCCAGTCGCGCGATCAGCACGCCGATCTGGAACCGGCGGCTGGCCTGCGCCAGCAATTCCGACAGCATCAACTCCTTGCGGTGCGGGTCATAGCGGCGCAGCGCTCCGCCCATCACCTCGGCCGGCAGGATGCGGACGCGGATGCCGTGGCGGGACATGCGCTCGGTCAGGGCCAGATGCGGTTCCTCGCGGTGCAGCGCCATGTCCACGGCCAGTCTTTCGGCCGCGCGGTCCACCGCATCGACGTAATTGTCGGTCTCGTACAGCCAGTCGCGCACGCGTTCGTCGGGGCGGCTGACCTCGCCTATGGCCTCGACCTTGGCACGGTCGGTAAAGGGGTTCTCGTCCACCTGATCGCGCATCCGCTGTTCGGTCAGCTTGCCGTGCATCCTGACGATCCCGGCGGCGATCCGGGGCGAGGCTTGCAGAACGGCCTCGATCTCGGAATGAGGCAGGCCGGACAGCTCCATCGCGGGGTCTTTCAGCGCGGCCTCGAAATCGGCGGTCAGCTGGGCATCGACCTCGGGCGCCAGTTCCGAGATGTTCATGTCATAGACCTGCGCCAGCCGCAGCAGCAGGTTCGCTGATGCGGGCCGCTGGTCGGCCTCGATCAGGGTGATGTAGCTGGCCGAGACGTCAAGCTGTTCGGCCAGCTGCGCCTGCGTCAGCCCAAGCGACTTGCGCAGCACCTTGAGCCTGCGCCCGATCATCAGCTTCGCGCTGCGCTTTGCCATCAGCCGCCCTTCCGTCATGTGACAGACCTACAGTTTCGCCAGTCACTATATGACAAAACTGACAAACGCACCCGTTAATTTCAAACGGATAATGCATTTGCGGCGTTACATTACTAATCTGACATCAGGGAATCGCAGATCGCTGCAAACGCCCAGAGGAGGACCGGATGACAACAGCCTGCCCAAGGCCACCACGCGTGGTCATCTGATCCGCCGCCGCGCGGCATCTCGCTTCGCACCGAACATCAATCCTGGCCGGACGGCCCCCGCACCGGGGCGCCGATCCCCCTGTCACATCTGCCTGAATGAGGATCACATGGCAAACCGCAAGACCTATGCCGAACTGCGCGCCGAGGCGCTGGCACGTTACCCCTCGGGTCAGACGCCCGGCGGCGTCACCGTTGACGATATCGTCCAGCTGAAGCTGCAGAACACGTTCGACACGCATCTGGACGTGGCCCGCGCCATGGCCAAGGTCATGCGCGAGGACATGGCGGCCTATGACGCCGATCCCTCGCTGTCGACCCAGTCGCTTGGCTGCTGGTCGGGCTTCCACGCGCAGCAGATGATCAAGTCGGTCAAGCGCCTGCGCGGCACGACCAAGCGCGCCTATGTCTATCTGTCGGGCTGGATGGTCGCGGGCCTTCGCAACCGTTGGGGCCATCTGCCCGACCAGTCGATGCATGAAAAGACCGCCGTCGCCGACCTGATCCAGGAGATCTACACCTCGCTGCGTCAGGCCGACGAGGTCGCGATCAACGACCTGTTCAAGGACCTCAAGAAGGCGCGCGATGCCGGTGACGCCGCCGCCGAGAAGGCCGCGATCGAGGCGATCGACAACTTTGAAACCCATGTCGTGCCGATCATCGCGGATATCGACGCGGGCTTCGGCAACGAACACGCGACCTATCTGCTGGCCAAGGAACTGATCAAGGCCGGCGCCTGCTGCCTTCAGATCGAAAACCAGGTCTCGGACGCCAAGCAGTGCGGCCACCAGGACGGCAAGGTCACGGTCCCGCGGGAAGACTTCATCGAGAAGCTGCGCGCCTGCCGCCTGGCCTTCGAGGAACTGGGCGTGGACGAGGGCGTCATCGTCGCCCGCACCGACAGCCTGGGCGCGGGCCTGACCCAGAAGGTTCCGGTCAGCCAGCAGCCCGGCGATCTGGCCGCCGAATACATCAAGTGGCTCAAGACCGAGCCGATCACCGACGCGAACCCGATGAAGGATGGCGAGCTTGCGCTGTTCCAGAACGGCCAGTTCGTGCGCCCAGCGCGCCTGCCCAACGGGCTGTTCCCCTTCCAGGAGGGTTCGGGGCGTGACCGCGTGGTCGAGGATTGCATCGCTTCGCTGACCCAAGGCGGCGCGGACCTGCTGTGGATCGAGACCGACACCCCGAACGTGGACGAGATCGCCGGCATGGTGAACGACATCCGCAAGGTCGTGCCGAACGCCAAGCTGACCTACAACAACTCGCCCAGCTTCAACTGGACCCTGAACCTGCGCAAGCAGGTCCGCGACCAGTGGATCGCCGAGGGCAAGATCAGCGAGACCGACTATCCCGCCGGCAACGAGCTGATGAAGCCGGATTTCGACCAGACCGATCTGGGCCGCGAGGCCGATGACCGTCTGCGCCGCTTCCAGACCGACATCTCGACCCGTGCGGGCGTGTTCCACAACCTGATCACGCTGCCGACCTTCCACCTGACCGCGAAATCGGTGGACGAGCTGTCGCGCGGCTATTTCGGCGAGGACAAGATGCTGGCCTATGTCGCCACCGTGCAGCGCGAAGAGATCCGTCGCGGCATCTCGGCGGTCAAGCACCAGCACGAGGTCGGCTCGGATCTGGGCGACACCTTCAAGGAGATGGTCGCAGGCGAGCGCGCCCTGAAGGCGGGCGGCCATGCCAACACCATGAACCAGTTCGCCGCCGAGTGATCGGCTGCTGAACCCACACCCCGGCCCGCATGACGGGCCGGGGGACCACCAGAACCGTTCATCCAGGGAGGATATCATGAACGAGAGCACCGACTTCCAGCGCATCGAACGTCCCGAGACAGACGCCCAGACCCGCGCGATCCACCGCGTCGCCGATGCCGTCCACCGCATGAACGAGGCCGTCCAGCGCGCCGTCGCCGAGGGCATCTCGGTCGAGCTGGTCCGCGTCTCGCGCCATCACAACGGCGCCGGCGCATGGGGCGACCAGATCGTTCCGACCATCCGGGACGTCTCGCAGGACAAGTGATCCCGTGTCCGGCTGCGTATCCAGCCGGGTGACGCCCGGCCATCATGACAGCGCCCGGTCCCCATTGCGCCCGAACAGGGCAGCGGGGGCCGGGCGATTTTCGTGGGGATGGCTTCAGTCGATGATGACGCGATGCTCGGGCTGGCCCGACACGTCCAGATCGACGGCAAAGGTCAAGCCGTCCTCGCGGCGCGGCTTCTCCAGATCGACCCGCGCCGAGGTTGCGTAAAGCGTCTGCAGATCGGCCCCGCCAAAAGCCGGGCACGAGATCTGGCTTGCCGGGAAGGTGACCTCCCGGATGAAATGGCCGTCGGTATCGTAGCAGGCCACGCGCGACGCGCCCCATTGCGCCGACCACAGAAAGCCCTCGGCATCGATCACCGCGCCATCGGGGTTCAGCCCGTCCGCCGTCAGGTCGATGAAGGGCACCGGCTCGCTGAGCGGCCAGCCCTGCTCGTCCAGCGCCACGCGGCTGATGATGCCCTCATCCGTATCCGCGAAATGCGCCCGCGACCCGTCGGGCGAGAAGCAGATCGCATTGGGGATCGTGATGCCGCTGAACAGGCGGCGCAGCTCGCCCCGGTAATAGCGCCAGATCGAGCCCGCGCCCGGTTCGGCATTCAGCCCCATCGTGCCGATCCAGAAGCCGCCCTGCGGATCGGCGCGCCCGTCATTGCTGCGCGTGACCGGATTGTCGGCCTCCAGCGCGACCAGATCGCGCCGGCTGCCGTCGCGCAGGTCGAACAGTATCAGAGCGCGCGACGAGGCCACGATCAGCCGGTCGCGGTCCACGATTCCCGCCGCCGAGACGTGATCGGTGAAATCCCAGACCTGCACCGTCCCGCCCGGCGCCTTCATGTGCATGCGCTTTTCCAGAATGTCGAACCAGATCAGCGCGCCCCGGTCCGAGTGCCACAGCGCGCCCTCGCCCAAGGTGCAGATCGCGTCGTCGAAGATCATGCCATCACTCCCTTGCCCGAGGCCCGGTCGAACGCTTCGACCAGTGCCCGCGCCTTCGCCGCGACCGTCGCGGCATCGTCGCCCGGCTTGTAGAGCGCGCTGCCGATGCCGAAGCCCGCCGCGCCGGATTGCCACCATTCGCCCATATTCTGCGCCGAGACGCCACCCACCGCGAACAGCGCCGTCCCTCTCGGCAGGACCGCGCTCATGGCGCGCAGCCCCGCGGGGCCGATCAGCTCGCCCGGAAACAGCTTCAGTCCGGTGGCGCCCGCATCCAGCGCGGCAAAGGCCTCGGTCGGGGTCATTACGCCCGGCCAGCTTTCCATGCCCGCCGCAACGCTGGCCCTGATGACCGAGGGGTTGCAATTGGGCGACACGATCAGCCGCGCGCCCATGGCGGCCAGCGCCTCGACCTCCGAGACGCGCAGGACCGTGCCCGCGCCGATCAGCGCCCGGTCGGCGAACGCGCCCACCATGGCCGCGACGCTGTCCATCGCGGCCGGAGAGTTCAGCGGCACTTCCAGCCGGGTGATCCCGGCCCCGATCAGGGCCTCGGCGACGGGCAGGGCCTCGGGCGGGGTGATCCCGCGCAGGATGGCGATCAGGGGGCGGCTCATGTCGTGACCTTCAGTTCCTTGCGCGCGGCATTCAGGCCGGCGAGCGTGGCTTCCTCGGCGCCGACCTGCGTGACGGGGGCGCCCTGCGCCCGCAGCGCCTGCGCATAAAGCGCCGACAAGGCGGGCGCGCCGATGATCGTGACCTGATGGCCCAGCCACCAGGGTTTCGCGGCAGCCAGTTCCCAGCCGATCAGCGTGCCCGACAGACGCGCCCGCGCCGAGGCCGGGGCAAGCCCCGCCAGCAGCGTCTCGGCCCGGATCTGGAACAGGCCCGCATAGCCCTGCGCGGGCCGCGACATGGCCTGATCGACGGCGGCCGCAAAACCGGCGCTGTCGCAGCCCTCGCCCGCCAGCGAATGGCGCAGGACCGACTGCCCGGCCAACAGACCGAACAGCTCGCCGGTCAGGAAGGTCTTGAAGTGGCAGATCTCTCCTGCCGAGATGCGGACCCATTTGCTGTGCGTGCCGGGCAGGCAGGCAATGCCGTCGAAATCGGGATGCACCGCCAGAAGGCCCGCAATCTGCGTTTCCTCGCCGCGCATCACATCGGCGGGCTGGTCCTGCCGGACGCCGCAGATGACGTAAACGGGCCGGCCTGCGCTGGGAGCCGTGACCATGCGCGGGCGGGCGGGGCAGGGAACCGGCGCATAGGGCGCCTCGATCCAGCCCTGACGCGAGCCGACCATGCCGCAGGCGATGACCGGCACGTCCGGCCAGCCCTGTGTCGCGCCGGCCAGAACCGGGGCAAAGGCATCGGGCGCAAGCCCCGCCATGCCCTGATCCGACTGGCGGCTTTCGACGACCCGATCCCCCGCCATCGCCCAGAGCCGCAGATTGGTCGTGCCCCAATCCGCCGCGATCCAGTCTATGCTCTGATCGGTCACAGGCGCTCTCCTTCGATGACGGCGATGGTCTGGGGGAAGGCGGGCGGCAGCGCAAGCCCCTGCGCCATCAGGCTTGCGCCGTCCAGCACGACCTCGCCGCGCGTGATCGCCGTGCCCGAGGCCGGATGCCCGCCCGGCCGCTCGATCATCCGCAGCCGGTAGCGCGCGGCGGGGTCCAGCGCGGTCAGCCGCAGGGGCGGGGGTTGCAGGGCGGTCTGCGTCTCGATCTGGGCGGCGAAGATCGCCAGACGCGATCCGTCGGCGGCCAGCTGCATCTCGGCCAGCGCGCCGCCGGGCCGGTCGAGGCGCCAGATGTCGCCCGCCATCATCCAGCCGCGATTGGCCTTCCACCAGGCGGTGACGCGGGTCAGGGTCTGGGCCTCGGCCTCGGTCAGTTCGCGCGGGTCCATCTCGAAGCCCATATGGCGCTGCGCCGCCGTCCAGGCGCGCAGTGCCATCGGCAGGATACGGCCCGAGGTGTGGCATTCGCGCGGCCCGACATGGCTGCCGGTCGCGCAGGCGGGCAGAAGGCTGGCCGCATGATGCTGGATGCGTAGCCGTTCCAGCGCATCGTTGCTGTCCGACAGCCAGACGCGCGCGCAGCGCGTCAGGATGCCCGCGTCGATCCGCCCGCCGCCCGAGGCGCAGCTTTCCCATTCCACCGCCGGGTGGGCCGCGCGCAGCCGGTCGAGCAGCGCATAGACTCCCCGCGTCTGTGCCGCATCGGGCCAGGGCGTCAGGCGGTTATGGTCCCATTTGACGTAGTCGATGTCCCACGCCGTCAGGATCGCGCTGATCCGGTCGAACAGATAATCGCGCACATCCTGCCGCGACAGGTCCAGATGCAGCTGGTTGCGGCCCCTGATCTGGTCCGACGGTCCCAGCACCCAATCAGGATGGGCGCGGTGCAGGTCGCTGTCCTCGTTCACCATTTCGGGCTCGAACCACAGGCCAAAGCGCATGCCGAGCGCATGAACCTTGTCGATCAGCGGGCCGAAGCCCTGCTGATGCTTGCGCGGGTCGATCACCCAATCGCCAAGCGAGGACGTGTCGTCGTCGCGCTGCCCGAACCAGCCATCGTCCAGCACGAAGCGTTCCGCGCCAAGGGCTGCGGCGCGTTCGGCGATCTGGGCCAGTTCGGCGAGATCGTGGCGGAAATAGATCGCCTCCCACCCGTTGTAATGGACCGGGCGCGGCTGGCGCGCCGGGGGCAGGCGGTCGCGGATCGCGCGCTGAAAGGGGACCGAGACGCTGTTGAGGCCCTGATCTCCGCGCACCAGCCAGATCTCGGCGGTCGCAAAGTCGGTGCCGGGCCTGCGTTCGGAACCCGAGCAATGGCCCAGCTGGATCTGGCGGCGCCCCTCGGGCAGGGTCTCGACCAGCATCCGGTGGCCGCCCGACCAGCCGTAATGCAGGGCGACGGCCTCTCCGGCGGTGTTGGTGGTGCCGGGCGCGGTCAGCCACAGATGCGGCGGGTGTTCGTGGCCCGACCGGCCGGTGCGCGCATCGCGCAGCCGGGCGCCGTGATCCAGCGCGCTGGTCACGGGCTGGAATTCGCGCGTCCAGCGGCCCGTCAGTTCGGTCAGATGCGACAGGTGCGGCGGTATCGGCAAGGCCAGCGCCAGATGGTGCAGCGTCAGGGGTGCGTCCGAGACCAGCCGCGCCGACAGCGCGATCAGGCCGTGATTCGTCGCGCGGGCCGTGATGTCCAGCCGCAGCCCCGGCGCGGCGTGGCGCAGGGTCAGGCCCGCGGCCTCCTCGGCGCCCTCGAAGCGCCATTCCGGTTCCAGCGGCGCGCCGTCCCGATAGGCGACCAGCCCGGGCTGGCCCGGAAAGCTGCGCCGCGCCTCGGGGATCAGCGACAGGGGCGGCAGCGCGTCCAGCATGCCGCCGGTGATCCCGCCCGCCCCGGTCGCCACCAGCGCGGCGAGGTCGGCATCCGCAGGCAGGGGCGCGCCCCAGTAATGGCAGGCGGCCATCCCGCCATCGCTGCCCAGAACCAGCGTCTGCGCCGGTGTGTCGATCCTCCAAAGCTTCATTTCACGGCTCCGAGCGTCAGACCGGCGATGAAATGGCGCTGCATCAGGAAGAACATCAGCACCGGCGGCAGGGCGGCGAGGATCGAGCCCGCGCTGACCAGATGCCAGGCCGCGATCCATTGCCCGTTCAGGCTGTTCAGCCCCGCCGTCACCGGCTGCGTGGCCGCGCCCTGGGTCAGAACCATCGCCCAGAAGTAATCGTTCCAGACGAAGGTGAAAACCAGCACCGACAAGGCTGCGATGGCGGGCCGGACCAGGGGCAGGACGATATGCCAGAAGATCTGCCATTCGGTGACGCCCTCGACGCGGGCGGCCTCGATCAGTTCACGCGGCAGGGCCTTGATGAAGTTGCGCATGAAGAGCGTGCAGAACCCGGTCTGGAACGCGATGTGGAACAGCGCCAGACCCGTGATCGTGTTGTAGAGGCCCAGATTCACCGTCAGGTCGCGCACCGGCACCATCAGGATCTGGAATGGCACGAAATTGCCCGCCACGAACATGAAGAACACGACCAGCGACAGGCGGAACTTGTAGACCGCCAGCGCAAAGCCCGTCAGGCAGGACAGCGCCACCGCGCCGATCACCACGGGGATCGTGATGCGGAAGCTGTTCCACAGATATTGCGCCAGGGGCGAGTTGCGGAACACCGTTACGTAATTCTCGAATGCCAGCCGCGAGGGCATGCCGAAGTAATTGCCCTGCGCCAGATCCGACGAGGGCCGGATCGAGGTCATGGCGACGCCCAGCAGCGGCAGCAGCCAAAGGACAAGCATCACGGGCAGCGCGACCCGATACAGGCGCTGCGCGGCGGGGGACATGGACTGGATGGGGCGGGGGAACATGGCGTTACTGGCCTTTCTCGTCGCGCCACATCTTCCAGATGAAGCCCGAGATGAAGATCATCATGATGCCGAACAGCACGACCGCGATCGCGGCGCCATAACCCATGCGGTAGCCGTATTCCGACAGGGCCTGTTCATACATGTAATAGGACAGCACACGGCTGGACCCGAACGGCCCGCCTGCGGTCATGATGCTGACCAGATCGAAGCTGCGCAGCGCGCCGATCACCGTCACCACCACCGCGATGAAGGTCGCCGGGCGCAGCTGCGGCAGCACCACGTGCCACAGCATCCGCCAGCCCTTGGCGCCGTCCAGCCGCGCGGCCTCGATCTGGTCGGGCGCTACCGCGTTCAGGCCGGTCAGATAGAGGATCATGCAATAGGCGATCTGCGGCCAGAGGCCCGCCGCGATGATGCCGTAGGTCACGTAACGCTCGTCCGCCAGCAGCGCCACGCCCGATCCCGTGACCCATTCGATCAGCGCATAGAGCAGCCCGAAGCCCGGCGCGTAGAACCACGAGAAGATCAGGCCCACCACCACCTGGCTGATGACGAAGGGAAAGAAGAACAGCGACTTGTAGATGCGGATGCCACGCACCGTCTGGTTCAGGAACAGCGCGATCATCAGCCCCAGTGGCACGGCCAGCATGTAAAGCGCCAGCCAGATGACGTTGTTGCGCAGGCTGGTATAGAAGGCGTCGTCCCACCACAGCTCGCTGTAATTGGCGGTGCCGATCCAGCGCATCTGGCCCAGCCCGTCCCAGTCGTGGAACGAGACCCAGACCGACTGGACGATGGGGATGAGGACATAGACCGCGAACATCGCCATGCCCGGTGCAAGGAACAGCCAAGGGGTCAGGCTGCGGCGGCGCGAACGCTTGCGCGGCGCGATCTGCGCCTCGGGGTCGGGCAGGGGGGTCATGGCGCGCTCCGGTGACTGGGGTCGAGGGGTTGCGGGGCGGGCAGGGAGGGAGGGGGCGCCCGCCCCGCATGCCGCCGTTACTGGGCGGCGGCGTAGATGCGCTGGCGCTGACGCTCCAGCCGTTCGAGGATCGCGTCCAGACGCTCGGGGCGGACCATGAATTCCTGGAAGCCCTCCATCCCGGCCTTGGCCATCTCGGCCGGGGCGTCACGGTCGAAGAACTGCGCGATGCCGGCTTCGGCCGTGGACAGCATCTCGAAGCCCGCCTGCAGGAAGGGATCGTCGCCGACGCTGGCCTCGGAATTGACCGGAAGCTGGCCGAGCGCCTCGTTGATCCGCGTCTGCACGTCGGGACGCGCGATATAGGCCAGGAACAGCTTGGCATCCTCGGGGTTCTTCGCGCCCGCCGGGATGTGCATCGAGTCGGTCGGAGCCTCTTCGGCGCGCGGAATGTCGGGGTTGATCGTCGGGAAGGACATGAAGCCGAGCGTCTCGTCCGTCATGCCGCCATCGCGGAAGGCCGCGACCGCGAAATTGCCCATGACGTAATGCGCCGCACGGCCCTGCACGATGTTGGCCACCGCATCCTGCCAGTCGATCGCGGCATGGTTCGCCGTCGTGTAGGGCAGGATCTTTTCCCATTCGGCAAAGACCGCGCGCACGCTGTCATCTGTCCAGGGAATCTCCCCGTTCGTCAGCTGCATGTGCCAGTCATAGCCGTTGGTGCGCAGCGACAGGTAATCGAAGATCCCCGCCACCGGCCACAGCGCCTTGGACCCGGTGGTCAGGCAGTCGATCCCGGCCTCCTGAAAGGCGGCGCAATTGGCGATGAAGCCCTCCCAGTCGGTCGCGGGCTCGACGCCCGCGGCGGCATAGGCCTCCTTGTTGTAGTAGATGCCCCACTGATAATAGGTGTAGGGCACGCCCCATTGCCTGTCGTCGAAGGTCATCGAGGACAGGGTCGAGCCAAGGCTGTCCTTCAGCCCGTTCTCTTCCCAGACATCCGAAACGTCCAGCAACTGGCCCGCATCGACGAAGGGTTTCATGCGGTTGCCGGCGAACCAGGTGATCAGATCGGGCGGATCGGCGGTCAGGAAGTTGCGGATCGCGGTCTTGTAGCCCTCGTGGTCGAAGGTGTTGATCTCGACCCGGATCTCGGGGTGCTCGGCCATGAAATCGGCGGCAAGCTGTTCGAACATCGCCCGCGGCGCGGGGTCCGAGGCGTTGCTGTTGAAGGTCAGCACGCGCTGCTGGGCCATCGCGGGCGCCGCGCTGCACATCAGCGCCGCAAGCAGCAGACCCTTTCCGTGAAGTGCCATTCTCTCCTCCCTTGCAGGTTCCAAATAATGAAACCAAGTTTTGAATATTGAAACTATGTGGCGAATCGCTTAGCCTGTCAACATGGTGGATGAGGAGGCATGGCCATGCAGGGGCGCGAGGCGTCTGACGGGACGGTGGGGCGGACGCTGGCCGTTCTGGACTTGGTGGCGGGCTTCGGTCGCCCGGTCCGCTTTGCCGAGATCCTGCCCGTGGCGGGCCTGCCCAAGGCGACGCTCTATCGCTTTCTGCAGGTGCTGACGCATCAGGACATGCTGGCCTTCGACGAGGATCGGCAGACCTATGCGCCCGGCATGCGGCTTGTCCGGCTGGCCCATTCGGCCTGGGCGCAATCGTCGCTGGCGCCGCTGGCGCGCGAGGTGCTGGACGAACTGGCCGAGACGCTTGGCCAGACCGTCCATCTGGCGCAGCTGGACAATGGCGCGGTCCTTTACGTGGACAAGCGCAATGCCCGCCAGCCGGTCGAGATGTTCTCGCAATCGGGCAAGGTGGGTCCGGCCTATTGCACCGGCGTGGGCAAGGCGATGCTGGCCCATCTGCCCGAGGATCGGCTGGCCGCCGCCATCGACCGGCAATCATTCCACGCCCATACGCCGAACACGCTGACCAGCCCGGCGGCCCTGCGCGCCGAACTGGCCCTGATCCGCCAGCGCGGCTATGCGCTGGACGACGAGGAACACGAGACCGGCATCGCCTGCATCGCCGCCCCGATCCTGTCGGGGTCGGGCCGGATCCTGGGCGCGATCTCGGTCACGACCACCACCGCCGCCACCAGCCGCGACCAGCTTCTGGCGCTGGCCGGGCCCGTCACCCGGGCCGCCGCGCGCATCGCCGCCACCGCCGAGGCGTGGCGCTTTCCCGAAATCAAGTCATGAGGTTGCCATGTCCGGCGTCCAGCTGAACCGCGTCACCAAGGAATTTGGCCCCGTCCGGGTCATCCATGGCGTCGATCTTGCAATCGAGCAGGGGGAATTCTGCGTCTTCGTCGGCCCCTCGGGCTGCGGCAAGTCCACGCTTCTGCGCATGATCGCGGGCCTCGAGGAGACGACCGGCGGTCAGGTCCTGATCGAGGATCAGGACGTCACAGATGCCGAACCCGCCGACCGCGGCGTGGCGATGGTGTTCCAGACCTATGCGCTCTATCCACACATGACGGTCGCGCAGAACATGGGCTTCGGGCTGAAGATGAACGGCCATCCCAAGGCCGAGATCGCCGCCAAGGTGGCCGAGGCCGCCCGCATCCTCAAGCTGGACCCGCTGCTGGACCGCAAGCCCGCCGCCCTGTCGGGCGGCCAGCGCCAGCGCGTCGCGATCGGGCGCGCCATCGTGCGCGGGCCCAAGGTGTTCCTCTTCGACGAGCCGCTGTCGAACCTCGACGCCGAGCTGCGCGTCGAGATGCGGGCCGAGATCGCGCGCCTGCACCGCGAGATCCGGGCGACGATGATCTACGTCACCCACGACCAGGTCGAGGCGATGACCATGGCCGACAAGATCGTCGTGCTGCGCGCCGGCCGGATCGAGCAGGTGGGCAGCCCGATGCAGCTTTACGACGACCCCGACAACCGCTTCGTCGCGGGCTTCATCGGCAGCCCGGCGATGAACTTCGTCAAGGGCCGCGTGCAGGGCGGGCAGGTGGTCAGCCCCGCCTTTGCCGCGACCCTGCCCGCCGACCGTCCCGCCCTGTCGGAGGGCCGCGCGGTCGAGATCGGCCTGCGCCCCGACGCGCTGCGCCTGTCGGGCGACGGCCCCTTCCGGGTCGAGCTGGCCGAGAACCTGGGCGGGACGACCTTCGCCCATCTGCGCGCCCCCTCGGGCGAGAAGCTGATCGTGCAGACCGGCCAGCGCCTGGACCCGGCGGGCGGCGGCAGCGTGGGCCTGACCTTCGACCCGGCCGATGCCTTCTTCTTCGACGCCGAGACCGGGCAGCGCCTGAGATGAGCCTGAGGATCGGACTTGTGGGCCTGGGCACCATCGCGTGCGCCCAGCACCTGCCCGCCATTGCCGCGACCGACGGCCTGACCTTGACCGCCATCGCCAGCCGCAACGCCACGCTGGAGGGCGTCGCCAACCACCGCGACGTGACGCAGATGCTGGCCGATGTGGATGCGGTGTCGCTCTGCACCCCGCCGCAGGGGCGGTTCGATCAGGCGATGGCCGTGCTGCGCGCGGGCCGCCACCTGATGCTGGAGAAACCCCCCGGCGCGACCCTGTCCGAGATGGCGGTCCTTGAGGCCGAGGCCGCGCGCCAGGGCGTCACCATCCACGCCACCTGGCATTCGCGCGAGGCCGCGGCGGTGGACGCGGCCCGCGACTGGCTGGCCACGACCCGCATCCGCGCCGTCCGCATCGACTGGTGCGAGGATGTGCGCAAATGGCATCCGGGGCAGGAGTGGATCTGGCAGCCCGGCGGCCTGGGCGTCTTTGACCCCGGCATCAACGCGCTGTCGATCCTGACCGCCCTGATCCCCGGCGTGCGGCTGGTGGGCGCCGACCTGCACATCCCCGCGAACCGCCAGACCCCCATCGCCGCCGATCTGAGCCTGGAGGCTGGCCATCCCATCGCCGCGCATTTCGACTGGCGCGTGACGGGGGATGAGACCTGGCAGATCGCCTTTGACACCGATGCCGGCCCCGCGACCCTGTCCGAAGGGGGCGCGCGCTTCACCGCGCCGGGCCTGGAGACCGTGGGTGAGAACCGCGAATATGCCCGCCTTTACGCCCGCTTCCGCGATCTGGTCGCGGCGGGCGACAGCGATTGCGATCTGGCGCCGCTGCGCCTGGTCGCCGATGCCTTCCTGACGGGCCGCCAGCACGCCGCCCCCGCCTTCGAGGACAAGCCTTGAAAATCACCGCCATCGAGACCTTCATCGTTCCGCCCCGCTGGTGCTTCGTCAAGATCAGCACGGATGAGGGCATCAGCGGTTGGGGCGAACCCGTCCTGGAAGGCCGCGCCGCCTCGGTCGCCGCCTGCGTCGAGGAGCTGTCCGACTACCTGATCGGCCGCGACCCGCGCCTGATCCAGGACCACTGGACGGTGATGTATCGCGCGGGCTTCTATCGCGGCGGCGGCATCCACATGTCAGCCATCGCGGGGATCGACCAGGCGCTGTGGGACATCAAGGGCAAGGATCTGGGCGTGCCGGTCCATGCCCTGCTGGGCGGCCAGCAGCGCGACCGCATCCGCGTCTACAGCTGGATCGGCGGCGACCGTCCGGGCGACACGGCGCGGATGGCGCGCGATTGCGGCGACCGGGGCTTCACTGCCGTCAAGATGAACGGCACCGAGGAGATGCAGTTCGTCGACAGCCACGCCAAGGTCGATCAGGTCCTGGAGCGCGTGCAGGCCATCCGCGAGGAGATGAGCCCCGATTTCGGCATCGGCATCGACTTCCACGGCCGTGTCCATCGCCCGATGGCCAAGGTTCTCGCCAAGGAACTGGAGCCCTTCCGCCTGATGTTCATCGAGGAGCCGGTGCTGTCCGAACATGCCGAGGCGCTGCGCGAGATCGCCAATCACTGCTCGACCCCCATCGCCCTGGGTGAACGCCTCTACACGCGGTGGGACTTCAAGGCGATCCTGCAGGGCGGTTTCGTCGACATCATCCAGCCCGATCCCAGCCATGCGGGCGGCATCACCGAGACCTATCGCATTGCTGCCATGGCCGAGGCGCATGACGTGGCCTTGGCGCTGCACTGCCCGCTCGGCCCCATCGCGCTGGCCGCGAACCTGCAGCTGGACGCGGTCTGCTACAACGCCTTCATCCAGGAGCAGTCGCTTGGCATCCATTACAACCAGGGCAGCGACCTGCTGGACTATCTGACCGACCCGTCGGTCTTTGCCTATGACGACGGTTTCGTCGCGATCCCGCAGGGGCCGGGTCTGGGCATCGAGGTGAACGAGGACAAGGTCCGCCAGATGGCCGCCGAAGGGCACCGCTGGCGCAACCCCGTCTGGCGCCATGCCGACGGCAGCTTTGCGGAGTGGTGATCATGCGGACCATCGAGAGACTGAACCACGGCTGGATCTTCGCCGAAGGCGCCGCCGATCCCGCAGCAGCGCTGGACGGCGCCCCGGTCACGTTGCCGCACAACGCGGTGGACCTGCCGCTGAGCTATTTCGACGAGCGCCTCTATCAGCGCGCCTTCACCTATCAGCGCGTGATCGCGTGGGACGAGGCATGGGCGGGCCGCCGGGTGCAGCTGCGCTTTGACGGGGCCATGGCCGACAATGTGGTCTGGGTGAACGGCGTGCAGGTCGTGGCCCATCCCGACGGCTATACGCCCTTCGTGGCCGACCTGACCGACCATCTGCGCCCCGGCGACAACCTTGTGACGGTGCGGATCGACGGGACCGAGAACCCCGCCATTCCGCCCTTTGGCGCGCAGATCGACTATCTGACCTATGCGGGCATCTATCGCGATGTCTGGCTGATGGTGCTGCCCGAACGGCACCTGACCAATGCGCGTATCCTGACGCCCGATGCGCTGTCGGACGCGAAAACCGTCGTGATCCGCCCTGAGGTCACCGCCCCCGGCCCGGTCCGCGCCCGCCTCCTGGACGGCACGCGCGAGATCGCCGCCGTGGAGGGCGAGGGGGAACTGACCCTGTCGGGCCTGACCGGCCTGTCGCTGTGGTCCACCGAGAACCCGCAGCTTTACACGGTCGAGCTCACCCTGCCCGACAGCGGCGACGTGACCACGCACCGCTTCGGCTTCCGCACCGCGGAATGGACGCCGCAGGGCTTTCTGCTGAACGGCCAGCCGATGAAGCTGCGCGGGCTGAACCGGCACCAGAGCTGGCCGCATCAGGGCTATGCCGCGGGCCGTCATGCGCAGGAACGCGATGCCGAGATCCTGCGCTTTGATCTGGGCTGCAACATCGTGCGCACCTCGCATTACCCCCAAAGCAAGTGGTTCCTGGACCGCTGCGACGAGATCGGCCTTCTGGTCTTCGAGGAGATCCCCGGCTGGCAGCATATCGGCGACGCCGCCTGGCAGGACCGCAGCGTGGACAACGTCCGCGCCATGATCACCCGCGACTGGAACCATCCCAGCATCGTGATCTGGGGCGTGCGCATTAACGAAAGCCAGGACAATCACGACTTCTATGCCCGCACCAACGCGCTGGCGCGCGAGCTGGACCCGACGCGGTCGACGGGCGGCGTGCGCTACATCACCGACAGCGAGATGCTGGAGGACGTCTATACGATGAACGACTTCATCCTGGACGAATCCGAGCTGCCGCTGATCAACCGCCCGCGCACCGCGCTGCGCGCGCCCGCCGAGGTGACCGGCATCAAGAAGCCTGTCCCCTATCTGGTCACCGAATATAACGGCCACATGTTCCCGACCAAGGCGCAGGACCCCGAACTGCGCCAGATGGAGCATGTGATCCGCCACCTTGAGGTGCTGAACGCCGCGCATGGCGATGCGGGGATCGCCGGGTCGATCGGCTGGTGCATGTTCGACTACAACACGCACAAGGATTTCGGCGCGGGCGACCGCATCTGCCATCACGGCGTCATGGACATCTGGCGAGAGCCGAAATTCGCGGCCTTCGCCTATGCCAGCCAGAAGCCGCCCGCCGAGGGCGTGGTGATGGAGCCCGTCACCTTCTGGGCGCGGGGCGAGCGCAACATCGGCGGCGTGCTGCCGCTGGTGATCCTGACGAATTGCGACGAGGTCGAGTTCGACTGCGCGGGCGTCACCCGCCGCGTCGGCCCCGACCGCGAGCGGTTCCCGCATCTGCCGCATCCGCCGGTGATCATCGACCATCGCCATATCGGCGCCGCCGAGCTGGGCCTCTGGGGGATGAGCTGGCATCCGGGGCGCCTGACCGGCTACCTGGACGGCAATCCCGTGGCGGTGCGGGACTATGTGGCCGACCCGCTGCCGACCCGGCTGCAAATCGCGCCCGACCGGACCGAGCTGCCGGCCGAGGCCGACACCGACCTGCGGGTGATCGTCCGGGCGCTGGACCAGGCGGGCAACCATCTGCCCTTCCTGCCGGGCGTCGTCGCGGTTTCGGTCGAGGGCCCGGCGCGGCTGATCGGCCCCGAGCTGCGCCCGCTGCAGGGCGGCCGCGCGGGGATGATCCTGCGCCTGACCGGCGCGGCGGGCACGATCCGCGTCACCGCGCATCACCCGCAATTCCCGCCCTCTGAGGTGACGATCGCCGCCACGGCCTGAGCCTGCAGGAACAATGACGGCCCCTTGCGGTTGAGGTCGGGCATCCCCGACCGCAAGAGGCCCCCCAATGACCGACGACAGGACCGACAACCCGATCCCCGAACCCGCCGGCTATGACGGACCTGTCGGAGGCTGGGGCTCGATCCGCGGCATGGCTCAGGTCGGCCGCGCGGCCCATCCCGATCCCGGCGTCGCCGCGACGCTGGCGCGCCAGAACAAGCCGGGGGGCTACATGTGTTCCTCGTGCGCCTGGGCCAAGCCGCCGAACCCCCATCCGGCCGAATTTTGCGAGAACGGCGCCAAGGCGACGATCTGGGATCTGACCACCGAACGCTGCACCCCTGATGTCTTGGCGCGCCACACCGTCAGCGAATTGTCGACCTGGTCTGACCACGATCTGGAAATGCTGGGCCGCCTGACGCATCCGATGCGCTATGACGCCGAAAGCGACCGCTATGTCGCGGCAAGCTGGGACGAGGCGATCACCGCCATTGCGGACCATCTGCGCGCGGTCGATCCGAAAAAGGCGTGCTTCTATGTCTCGGGCAAGGCGGCGCTGGAGCCCTCGTTCCTGTTCGGGCTGTTCGCGCGGGCCTATGGCCACCTGAACCTGCCCGACAGTTCGAACATGTGCCACGAGACGACCTCGGTCGGGCTCAAGCAGGTGATCGGCTCGCCGGTGGGCACCTGCGTCTTCGAGGATTTCGAGCATTGCGACGCGATCTTCTATGTCGGCCAGAACCCGGGCACGAACAGCCCGCGCATCCTGCACCCCCTGCAGAAGGCGGTCGAACGCGGCTGCGCCATCGTGGCCTTCAACCCGCTGCGCGAGAAGGGGCTGCTGGAATTCACCAATCCGCAGCGTCCGGTGCAGATGACGGTCGGACGGCGCACGCAGATCGCCGACCTCTATTTCCAACCGCGCCCCGGCGGCGATATTGCGGCCCTGACCGGCGTGGCCAAGCATGTGCTGGCGCTGGAACGGGACGAGGGCGGCATCCTCGACCACGATTTCCTGCGCGAGCATTGCCACGGCGTGCAGGACTGGATGGACTGGGTCGAGGCGACCGGATGGGCCGAGCTTGAGGAGGCCAGCGGCCTGTCGCGCGCCCAGATGGAGGCTGCGGGCCGCGTCTATGCGCGCGCCAAGGCCGTGATGGGCATCTACGGCATGGGCCTGACGCAGCATGTCCACGGATCGGATTCCATCGCGGCGCTGGTGAACCTGATGCTGCTGCGGGGCAATATCGGGCGCAAGGGGGCAGGGGTCTCGCCCGTGCGCGGCCATTCCAACGTGCAAGGCCAGCGCACGGTGGGCATCACCGAAAAGCCCGACCTTGCACCCCACGACCGGATGCGCAAGCTCTTCGACATCGACCCGCCCGAGGACGAGGGCTGGAACACGCTGGCCTTCTGCGAGGCGCTGCTGCGCGGCGAAGTGCAGGCCTATCTGGGGCTCGGCGGTAATCTGGCCCGCGCCGTGCCGGACCAGCCCCGCGTGATGAAGGCCTGGCGCGACATCCCCATGACCGCCCATATCGCCACCCGCCTGAACCGCACCCATCTGGCGCCGGGGCGGCAATCCTGGCTGCTGCCCTGCCTCGTGCGTTCGGAAACGGACCTTCAGGACAGCGGCCCGCAGCAGGTCTCGGTCGAGGACAGTTTCAGCCATATCTACGGCTCGATCGGGCGGCGCGATCCGGCCAGCCCGCATCTGTGGTCGGAAACCGCCATCGTCGCCGTTCTGGCCGATGCGGTTCTGGACCCCAATCCGCGCCTGCCCTGGCGGGCATGGCGGGGCGATTATGCTCTAGTGCGCAAATCCATCGAATCCGTCTGGCCTGACGAATTCGCCGATTACGAGGAGCGCATGAACCAGCCTGGCGGCTTCTATCGCGGCAATCCCGCGCGCGAGCGGGATTGGCAGACCGAAACCGGCAAGGCGCAGTTCACCATCCCGGCCGGACTGGATGCGACCGGGCTGGGTCACGGCAAGGACGCGCCTTGGCGGCTGATCACGCTGCGCTCGAACGACCAGTTCAACACCACGATCTATGGCATGTCCGATCGGCTGCGCGGGATCGAGGGGCGGATGGTCGTCATGATGGCTCCCGAGGACATGGCCGAGGCCGGGCTGAAGCCCGACGACACCGTGTCGCTGGTGACCAACAGCGCGGACGGGATCGACCGGCGCGTCGGCGGCTTGCGGGTTGTGCCCTACGACCTGCCGCGCGGCGCGGTTGCGGGCTATTACCCGGAACTGAACGCGCTGGCGCCTCTGGACCGGCATGACCTGGCCTCGGGAACGCCGGCCTACAAGGGCATTCCGGTGCGGATCGAGGCGTGACGCAGGGGCAAGCCGGCACGGGGTGGACTTTGCCCGCCGGGGCGTCTAAGGGGTCGGTCTTTGGCGCTGCAGCTTCGAGGCGCCCGGTGCAAGGTTGCCGGGCCGATCCTACGGAAACGGGGTGCCGCTCATCGGGTGACGCACCCCCTTTCTGGCGAAGACCATGACAGATCACACCATCCCCGCGCCGCTTCAAGCGGCGCTGGCGGGCAAGGGCTATGACAGCCTGACCGCCGTTCAGAATTCCGTTCTGGCCCCCGAGGTCGCGGGCCGCGACCTGCTTGTCTCGGCGCAGACCGGCTCGGGCAAGACCGTGGCCTTCGGCCTTGCCATCGGCGCCGACCTGCTCAGCGGGGACCGCCTGCCCGAGGGCGAATTGCCCCTTGCCTTGGCCATCGCGCCCACCCGCGAGCTGGCCTTGCAGGTCGCGCGAGAGCTGGAATGGCTTTACGCCTCGACGGGCGCCCAGATCGCCACCTGCGTCGGCGGCATGGATTACCGCAACGAACGCCGGGCCTTGGCGCGTGGCGCTCAGATCGTCGTCGGCACGCCCGGCCGTCTGCGCGACCATATCGAACGCGGCAGCCTGGATCTGACCGCGGTCCGCGCCGCCGTTCTGGACGAGGCCGACGAGATGCTGGATCTGGGCTTCCGCGAGGATCTGGAATTCATCCTCGCCGCCGCCCCGGCCGAGCGTCGCACGCTGATGTTCTCGGCCACGGTGCCCCCGGCGATCGAAAAGCTGGCCCGCGATTTCCAGCGTGACGCGCTGCGGATCGCCGCGATGGGCGAGGCGCGCCAGCACGGCGACATCGCCTATCGCGCCTATTCCGTCGCCGCGCGCGACCGCGAGCCCGCGATCTTCAACCTGCTGCGTCTGCATGATGCGCGCACGGCGATCATCTTCTGCAAGACGCGGGCGAATGTGAACCACCTGCTGGCGCGCATGTCGAACCGGGGCTTCAAGGCCGTGGCGCTGTCGGGCGAACTCAGCCAGACGGAACGCAACCACGCGCTGCAGGCGCTGCGCGACGGGCGCGCGCGGGTCTGCATCGCCACCGACGTGGCCGCGCGCGGGATCGACCTGCCGGGGCTGGAACTGGTGATCCATGCCGATCTGCCCACGAATCCCGAGACGCTGCTGCACCGTTCGGGCCGCACTGGCCGGGCCGGCGCCAAGGGCGTCTCGGCGCTGATCGTGCCGCCCGCCGAATACAAGCGCGCGCAACGCCTGTTGCAGAATGCCCGCATCACCGCCGAATGGGGCGGTGCGCCCTCGGCCGACGAGGTCCGGGCCGAGGATGACCGCCGGCTGATGGATCACGCCGCGCTGACCCAGACCGGCGACCAGGATGCCGCGGCTCTGGCCTCTCAGCTGCTGGAACGGTTCGGCCCCGCCCAGGTCGCGCAGGCCTTCGTCGCGCTGTGGCGCGAGGGCCGGCCCGCCCCCGAGGAATTGTCCGACACCGCCGTTCCGGGCGCGCCGCGCGCCCAGGCTCCGCGCGATCTGGGCGGGTTCCAGGACGCGGTCTGGTTCAGCCTGTCGGTCGGCCATACCGGCCGGGCCGAGCCGCGCTGGCTTCTGCCCAAGATCTGCGATGCGGGCGGGATCGGGCGCGAGGCGATCGGCGCGATCCGCATCCGCCACGATGTCAGCTATGTGCAGATCGCGGCATCGGAAGCGCATCGTTTCGGCGCCGAATCGCAGATCACCGACGAACTGACCATGCGCCGGATGCATGAGGCGCCCGACCTGGACGCGCCTTCGGGCGGCGCGCCGCGCAGCCCGCGGCCGCGCAGCACCGAAAAGCCGGCCTTCAAGGGCAAGCCGCGCGCGGCCCGCGCCCACGATGAGCCGCGCGGCGAGGCCAAGCCCCGTGGTCCGGCCAAGGCCGCATGGGCCAAGCCGCGCACCGCGAAGCCCCATCGCAAGGGTCCGCGCCGGCCCGATTGAGGCGGGCCTTGCCCTCGAATCAGGCAATCATTCCCGGCTCCGATCATGACGGTTCGGAGTCGGGTTTATTTTCCAGATTGTCGCAAACATTCTTGCAAGCGCGCGAGCCGCCCGTCTAACCTGACCCTGCGCTGAATAACCATAGAAACGCAGGGAGAGCGCTTTTGCTGGACGACCGCCATGGCGACGCTTTCGTCGCCTTTGAGCATGTGCAAAAAAGCTATGACGGCCAGACACTTGTCGTCAAAGACTTGAACCTTTCCATCGGCAAGGGCGAATTTCTGACCATGCTGGGGCCCTCGGGCTCGGGCAAGACGACCTGCCTGATGATGCTTGCCGGTTTCGAGACCGCCACCCATGGCGAGATCCGGCTGGCCGGACGCCCGATCAACCAGGTGCCGCCCCACAAGCGCGGCATCGGCATGGTGTTCCAGAACTACGCGCTGTTTCCGCACATGACCGTGGGCGAAAACCTGTCCTTTCCGCTGGAAGTCCGCGGCATGGGCAAGTCCGAGCGCGAGGCGCGGATCAAGCGGGCGCTGGACATGGTCCAGATGGGCGCCTTCATCAACCGCCGCCCGGCGCAGCTTTCGGGCGGCCAGCAGCAGCGGATCGCGCTGGCCCGCGCGCTGGTCTTTGATCCCGAACTGGTGCTGATGGACGAACCGCTCGGCGCGCTGGACAAGCAGTTGCGCGAACATATGCAGTTCGAGATCAAGCACTTGCACGAAAGACTTGGAATCACCGTTGTCTATGTGACCCATGATCAGGGCGAGGCGCTGACCATGTCCGACCGGATCGCGGTCTTCAACGATGGCCGCATCCAGCAGCTTGCCCCGCCCGCCGCCCTGTATGAGCGCCCCGAGAACAGCTTCGTCGCCAGCTTCATCGGCGAGAACAACGCCCTTCCCGGCGTGATCGAGGAATTCGAGGGCGACAAGGCGCTGGTCCGGCTGGATGGCGGCGGCGTGATCGACGCCACCCCCGTGAACATCCGCGAGAAGGGCCAGCGCACGACCGTCTCGATCCGGCCCGAGAGGGTCGAGTTCAAGCCCGAGATGATGCCCCCCGGCGCCCACACGATCGAGGCGAAGGTGCTTGAGGTCATCTATATGGGCGACATCCTTCGTGCCCGGCTGGCCGTCGCCGGCAGCGACAACTTCGTGATGAAGATGCGCAACACGATCGGCCAGACCCGGCTCGATCCCGGCCAGACCATCCGCATCGGCTGGCATCCGCAGGATGCCCGCGCGCTGGACCCGGTCTGACGGACCCTATCCGGGGCGCGCGACCATGTGCCCCGGACAATGACAGGACGGGCCGAAGCCCGCGACATTTCAACAGGGAGTCACCACGTGAAAACCACTCTGATCCTCTCCACCGCCCTGACCGGCATGGCCTTTGCCGCGTCGGCGCAGGAAGTCAACGTCGTCTCCTGGGGCGGCGCCTACGAGATGAGCCAGGTCGAGGCCTACAACAAGCCCTTCACCGCCGAGACCGGCATCCGCGTCAACATGATCGCCGCCGACAACCCGGCCACGCCGCTGAAAGCGCAGGTCGAGGCCGGCAACGTGACCGCCGATGTCTTCGACGTCGAGGTCTCGGACGCGATCCGTCTTTGCGACGAGGGCGCGCTGGTCGAGATCGACCACGCCTCGCTGCCGGCCGCGCCCGACGGGACGCCCGCCGTCGATGACTTCGTCGAGGGTGCGCTGCTGGATTGCGCCGTGGCCAACATCGTCTGGGGCACGGTCATCTCGTTCGACACGACCAAGTTCCCGGAAGGCGCGCAGCCGCAGACCGCCGCCGACTTCTTCGACACCGAGGCGTTCCCCGGCAAGCGCGGCCTGCCGCGCAACCCCAAGCGGACGCTCTATCTGGCGCTGATCGCCGATGGCGTCCCCGCCGCCGAGATCTATGACGTGCTGGGCACCGACGAGGGTGTCGAGCGCGCCTTCGCCAAGCTGGACACGATCAAGTCGGACGTCGTCTGGTGGGAAGCCGGCGCCCAGCCCGTGCAGCTGCTGGCCGATGGCGAGGTCACCATGACCACCGTCTATAACGGCCGCATCTTCGACGCGATGGTGGCCGAGAACAAACCCTTCGAGGTGATCTGGGACGGCCAGTACATGGACATGGACATGTTCGTGATCCCCAAGGACGCCCCGAACATGGATGCGGCGCTGCAATACCTGAAATTCGCCACCGACACGCAGCGTCTGGCGGATCAGGCGAAATACATCGCCTATGGCCCGGCGCGCCGGTCCTCGGCCGCGCTGGTCGGTCTTTATCAGGATGGCGTGACCGAGATGGCGCCCCACATGCCCACCAGCCCCGAGGCGCTTGAGAACGCGGTGATGGACAACCCGGAATTCTGGGCCGATCACGACACCGAACTGACCGAGCGCTTCAACGCCTGGCTGGCCTCGTCCTGATCGCCGATAGCCGCCGCGCCCGGGTAACGGGCGCGGCGGTCATTCTGTCCGGACCACGATAATCGGGAAAAGCCATGGCGAATGTCGCCCTTGATCCGCATGCCGCCATCGCCACCACCGCCTCGGGCGTGGGCGCGGCCCTGACCACGGCCGATGGCAAGCCCCTGGCCCGCGCCCTGGCGCGCAGCCAGCGCCGCGCCCGCCGCCGGGCCTTTTTCCTCGTCCTGCCGCTGCTGGCCTTCATCCTGATCACCTTCGTGATCCCGATCGGCCAGATGCTGCAGCGATCCTTCTACAATGACGGCTTCTCGCGCAACATGCCCGAGGTCTCGGCCTGGTTCGCCTCGACCGAACGCGGCACCGATCCCGACGAGGCCGCCTGGGCGGCGCTGGCCGCCGATCTGACCGCCGCCGCCGAGGCACGCACCATCGGCATGGTCGGCACGCGCATCAATTACGACCTGTCGGGGGCGCGGTCGCTGTTCACCTCGACCGGGCGTTCGCTGCGTGGCGGGCTGGAGCCGCCCTATCGCGAGGCGCTGCTGGAGATCAACGAGGGCTGGGACAATCCCATGCTCTGGTCGGTGATGCGCGAGGCATCGCGACCCTATACCGCGAATTTCTATCTGGCCGCCGTGGACCGCACCCGCGACGAGGACGGCCGCATCCAGCAGGTCGATGAACGCCAGCAGGTCTATGTGATGCTGTTCATGCGGACCTTCTGGCTGTCGCTGCTGATCACCGGGCTGACATTCCTGCTGGGCTTCCCGATCGCGCATCTTCTGGCGACGCTGCCGATGCGGAAATCGAACCTGCTGATGATCCTTGTCCTGCTGCCCTTCTGGACCTCGCTTCTGGTGCGGACCACAAGCTGGATGGTGCTGTTGCAGCAGCAGGGCGTGGTGAACGATGTCCTCGTCTGGCTGGGTGTGATCGGCAATGACCAGCGCCTGCAGATGATCTACAACCAGACCGGCACGATCATTGCCATGACCCATATCCTGCTGCCTTTCATGGTGCTGCCGCTCTATTCGGTGATGCGCACGATCAACCCGTCCTATGTCCGCGCGGCGCGCTCGCTTGGTGCGACAAGCTGGACGGCCTTCCGCCGCATCTATTTCCCGCAGACGCTGCCGGGGCTTGGGGCGGGGGCGCTTCTCGTCTTCATTCTGGCGGTGGGCTACTACATCACGCCCGCTCTTGTCGGCGGCTCGTCGGGCCAGCTGATTTCCAACATGATCGCGATGCACATGACCTCGACGCTGAACTGGTCGATGGCGGCGGCCCTGGCCGCGCTGCTGCTGGCCTCGGTCCTGGTCCTCTACTGGCTCTATGACCGGCTGGTGGGCATCGACAACCTGAAACTGGGGTAGACCATGGCGCTTCCTTCCTACGCCTCGCCGCTGGAGCGGGCCTGGCATTACCTCTATCTGGTGATCTGCGGGCTGATCTTCTTCTTCCTGATCGCGCCGATCGTGGTGATCATCCCGCTATCCTTCAACGCCGAGCCGTTCTTCACCTTCACCCCCGCCATGCGGTCGCTGGACCCCGACGGGTTCAGCCTGCGCTGGTATCAGAGCCTTCTGACCTTCGGCATGCAGAACCCCGACAGCGAGGGCTGGGCCTTCTGGTCGGATGCCTGGGCCAATGCGCACTGGATCAAGGCGGCCAAGAACTCGGTCATCATCGGCTTCTTCGCGACGCTGGTGGCCACGGTGCTGGGCACGCTGGCGGCACTTGGCCTGTCGCGCCCGGAAATGCCCTATCGCCGGGCGATCATGGCGATCCTGATCTCGCCCATGATCGTGCCGCTGATCATCACCGCGACGGGGATGTTCTTCTTCTACTCGAACCCCTGCGAGCTTTTGAACCTGATTGGTCTTCAGCCGCAATGCGGCCGGCTGGCGGGTACCTATCTGGGGGTGATCCTAGCCCATGCCACCCTGGGCATTCCCTTTGTCATCATCACCGTGACCGCGACGCTGGTCGGCTTCGACCAGTCGCTGAACCGGGCCGCGGCCTCGCTTGGCGCCAGCCCGCGGGTGACGTTCTTCCGGGTGACGATGCCGCTGATCCTGCCCGGCGTGATCGCGGGGGCGCTGTTCGCCTTTGTCACCTCGTTCGACGAGGTCGTCGCGGTCCTGTTCATCGCCGCACCCGAGCAGCAGACGATCCCCCGCCAGATGTGGAACGGCATCCGCGAACAGATCAGCCCGGCCATTCTTGCCGTTGCCACGCTGCTGGTGATCTTTTCGATCGCGCTGCTGACCACGGTGGAATTGCTGCGCCGCCGGTCCGAGCGGATCCGGGGCCTGACCCCGCAGTGACGCCGCAGTGACCCCCGAGGATCTTGATGACGCGGCCGCGCGCCCCGCGCCGCCGCCTTATCCCGCCATCACCGCAGGGCAGCGCGCCCATGGACGCCGCCTTGCCGCGATCCACGACATGTATCGCGCCGAGCTGCAGGCCGTGGCCGGGCTCCTGGCCGCGATCCGCGCCGAGACCGAGGCGCCCGGCGCACTGGTCCAGGCCGTGGGCGGCCTGCAGCTGACGCGCAATTTCCGCCTGTTCGGCACGGCCTGCGGGCGCGATTGCGCGCTGCTGCAGAACCACCACGATATCGAGGAAGGCTGGATGTTCCCCGTGCTGGAGGAACGCGGCGGGGCGCCCCTGGCGCCGGTCATCGCGCGGCTGCGCGCCGAGCACAAGGTGATCCATCGGCTGATCGAGGACCTGCACGATGCGGCCGCAGCCCTGCGCGACGCGCCATCGGTCGAGGCGTTCGAGGATTGCGCCTTGCGCTTCGGGGATCTGGACCGCGCGATCCGGTCTCATTTCGGCTACGAGGAGACCGCGCTCGAGGAGCCTCTGGGCGCGCTCGGCGTGCCGATCTGACGTGCCGCGTCAGGGCAGGATCATCAGCCAGACCCAGATCGTCAGGATCGACAGGGCCGTCGCCATCAGCACGCTGGACGCGGCGACCCGGCGGGCCGAGCCGTAGATATTGGCGAAGAGATAGGCGTTGACCCCCGGCGCCATCGAGGCGGTCAGCACCGCCGAACGCAGCCCCGCCACATCCAGCCCCGCCAGTCGCGCCGCGCCATAGGTGATCGCGGGATGCAGGATCAGCGCAATGGCGCAGCACATGGCGATGGTGGCCATGTCCCCTTCGGGCCGGTAGCGGTAGAGGATGCCGCCCAGTCCGAACAGGGCGGCGGGCAGCGCCGCGCGCGCCAGCATGTCCACCGCGTCCCAGAAGCCCTGCGGCATCACGAGGCCCGCCTGCATCAGCAGGTTCATGCTGAACCCCGCCAGGATCCCGATCACCAGCGAGGTCCGCAGCACCCCCGCCAGCGCCTTCAGCGCCACCCGCCCGACCGACAGGCCCGAGCCGCGCGCGCGGGTGAACTCCATCACCGTGATCCCGAACGTGTAAAGCAGCGGCGAATGCAGCGCGATGATCGCCCAGTTCCCCGCCAGAGCCTCGGGGCCATAGGCGCGTTCGGTGATCGGCACGCCCAGAAGCAGCGTGTTCGAGAACAGGCAGACAAAGCCGATCGCCACGCAATCCATCGGCGGGCGCGAGAACAGATAGCGCGCCCCCGCCCAGCCCGCCGTAAAACTGGCAAAGGCCCCCAGATAGAAGGGGATCAGCAGGGCCGGGCGGAACTCGGTCCCCAGATCCAGCCGCGCGATCGAGGCGAACAGAAGCGCCGGCACCGCGAAATTCTGCGCGAAGGCCATGACGCCATCCACCGTCGAGGCGCTGAACCAGCCCCGCCAGGCGGCCAGATAGCCGAAGCCCACGACCAGAAAGACCGGCAGGATGATCGTGAAAAGCGCGCTCACAGCGCGGCGGGCAGATCGGGCAGGGCGGCTGTCGCCTCGATCTGCATCATGTCATGGGCGGGGGTCACGTGATCGGGCGTCTCGCGCGCGACGGTCGCGTAATCCATGTCGAGATGCATGTTCGTCAGCACCGCGCGGGGGCTGGCCGCGCGTGCGATCCAGTCCAGCGCCAGCGCCAGATGGGCATGGCTGGGATGGGGTTCGGGGCGCAGCGCGTCGATGACGAAGGTCTCGGCGCCCTCGATCAGGGGCCAGGCCGCGTCGGGAATGGCCGAGACGTCTGGCAGATAGACCAGCCCGCCGATGCGGAAGCCAAGCGCGGTCGTGCGGCCATGCTGGACACGGAAGGGGATCAGCCCGACCGGGCCGCCGGGGCCGTCGATCGTCAAGCGGCCCTCGATCGGGTTCAGCGTGCAGATCGGAGGGTATTCGCTGCCCTCGGGCGTCTCGAAGACGTAGCCAAAGCGGGTCAGCAGTGCCTCGGCGGTCTGGTAATCCGCCCAGGCGGGCAGCATGCGGCGGGCGTTGTAAACCAACTGGCGCAGATCATCGATGCCGTGGATATGGTCGGCATGGGCATGGGTGTAGACGACGGCGTCGATGGTCTCGACCCCGGCATCCAGAAGCTGCGGCACCAGATCGGGGCCGCTGTCGATCAGGACGCGCGTCGTGCCCTGCGCGCCGTCGCGTTCCACCAGGATCGAGCAGCGCCGCCGCCGGTTGCGCGGCTCGGTCGGGTCGCAGACGCCCCAACGGTTGCCCAGGCGCGGCACGCCGCCGGACGATCCGCAGCCCAGGATCGTGACGCGCAGATCGCCGCTCATGCGGCGGCCTTGGCGAAGAGCCGGTCGAAATTCGCGCTGCTGGCGGCGGCAAAGGCGGCAAGGTCCAGCCCGAACAGCTCGGCCCCCACGCGCGCGGTATGGGCGACATAGGCGGGCTCGTTGCGCCGCCCGCGATGGGGGGGCGGGGCCAGATAAGGGCTGTCGGTCTCGATCAGGATGCGGTCCAGAGGCGCTGCGGCGAAGATCTCGCGCAGGTCAGACGACCGGGGAAAGGCCGCGATCCCCGACATCGAGAGGTAGAAGCCCAGATCCAGCGCCGCCCGCGCCAAGGCGGCGGACGAGCTGAAGCAATGCATGACGCAGCCATAGGCGCCTGCGCGGTGTTCCTCGGTCAGGATGCGGGCCATGTCGTCATCAGCGTCGCGCGCATGGATGATCAGCGGCAGGCCGGTGCGGCGCGCGGCCTCGATATGGATGCGCAGGCTTTCCTGCTGAAGCGCGGCGCTTTCGGCGGTGTAGTGATAGTCGAGGCCGGTTTCCCCGATCCCCACGAATTTCGGATGCGCGGCCAGCGCGACAAGCTGATCCACCGAGGCCATGGGTTCCTCGGCCACGCTCATCGGATGGGTGCCCGCGGCGTAAAAGACGCCCTCATGCGCCTCGGCCAGGGCGCGGATCGCGGGTTCGTTGCGCAGGCGGGTGCAGATCGTGACCATGCGCGTGACGCCGGCGGCGCGGGCGCGTTCGATCAGCGCCGCATGTTCGCCATCGAAATCCGGGAAATCCAGATGGCAATGGCTGTCCACGAGGGCAGGGGGCGCTGCATCACGCATCCGGTTTCCTTCGGTCAGGCTGTCGCGGCGCGCGCCGGGGGCGATTGCGCCAGTTCCAGAACCATATCCAACACCAGCGCGGCGGGGTCAATATTGACCGCCCGGCCTGCGCGGGCCCGAGCCGACAGGCTGGCCTGCGCCTCGGCCCAGTGGCGGGCGGCCAGATCGTCGGGCGACAGCCGCGCCATCAGCGCGGCCTCGCCCCGCGCCGCCTGATCCAGCGGCGCGCCCATCAGTCCCGCCCGCGCCAGCCGCGCCAGAAAGCGGTCGAGCAGCGTGATCGCCAGATCGAACGGATCGCCATCCGCCCCCGCCCGGCCCGCTGCCGCATTGGCCCATTCCGCCGCCGCCAGCCGGTCCAGCCGGGGCAGGGTGGCAAACAGATCGACCAGCGCCTGATACCGGTCCAGCCCGTCCTGCCCGGCCAGTCGCAGCGCCTCGCCGACCGAGCCGTCGGACAGGGCGGCCAGCGGCTCGGCATCCTCGTGCAGGCCCATATCGGACAGGATCGCGCCCATCTGCGGCGCGGCCAGCGGCGACAGGCGCAGCGTCCGGCAGCGCGACCGGATCGTAGGCAAAAGCCCTGCGGGCTGATGCGCGACCAGCAGGATCAGAGTCCGGGCGGGCGGTTCCTCAAGCACTTTCAGCAGCGCATTGGCGGCGGCGGTGTTCATGTCGTCGGCGGCGTCGATGATGGCGACGCGGTGCCCGCCCTCGGCCGCGCTCATGTGGAAGAAGGACAGTAGCCGCCGGATCTCGTCCACGGTGATCTGCGCGGAGAGGCGGCCCGCCTTGTCGTCCCAGGGGCGGCGGATCACGGTCAGGCGCGGTTCGGACAACGCCAGCACGCGGCGCGTCTCGGGGCTTTCGGGGTTTGAGGTCAGGTCATCCGACGCCATTCCCGACAGGACCCATTTGGCGATGGACCAGGCCAAAGTCGCCTTGCCCACCCCGCGCGGGCCGGTCAGAAGCCAGGCATGGTGCAGCCGCCCGCCCCGCGCCGCCGAGACGAAATCGCGCAGTGCCGCATCATGGCCCAGCACGCGCCTCGCCTCGCGCGGGTGGGGGGCGCCGGGCACGCGGTCGGGTTCGGGGATATCCTCGGGCGCGGTCTTCACAGCGCGGCCCGGATGCGGGCTGCGACCTCGTCGGGTGCGCCGCTGCCGTCGATCAGGCGCACGCGGTTCGGATACTCGGCGGCCAGCGCGCGGAAGCCCTGCGCGAGGCGTTCCTGAAAACCAAGGCCAAGGCTTTCGAACCGATCTTCGGTCCCGCCGCGCGCGGTGCCGCGCGCAAGGCCGGTCGCCGGGTCGATGTCGATGACGAAGCTGCGGTCGGGTTCGATCCCGATCATCAGCGCGTGCAAGCGGTCCACCATCGCGCGCAGATCGCCCCGCGCCGCGCCCTGATAGACGCGGGTGCTGTCGGCGAAGCGGTCGGTGATGACGATCGCGCCCCTGTCCAGCGCGGGGCGGATCGTGCGTTCCAGGTGATCGCGCCGGGCCGCGGTGAAGAGCAGGCATTCCGTCTCGGGCGACCAGCGTTCGCCCGCGCCCTCGACCAGCAGGCGCCGGATCTCTTCGGCACCGGGGCTGCCGCCGGGCTCGCGGGTCAGCACGACCTCGCGGCCCTGGGCGCGCAGGGCCTCGGCCAGAAGGCGGGCCTGCGTGGACTTGCCGCAGCCGTCGATCCCCTCGAAGCTGATCAGCATCAGATGCCGGTGGCGGCGATGGCGCGCTGCCCCAGTTGCATCACGGCGCCCTTGATGCGGCCCAGAAAGCCCGCCTCGGCGATGTCGGCGGTGGCGATCAGCGGAGTGACGGCCTCGCGCGCGCCGGGGATGGTCACGACCAGACGGCCGACCGGGTCGCCCTTGGCGATGGGCGCGGGGATCGGGCTGTCATAGACGATCTCGACCGTGACCTGATCCTGCGCGCCTGCGGGGACCAGCACGTTGACGCCGTTCTCGGTGGTCAGGCCCACGCGGCTGGCCGTGCCCAGCCAGACCGGCGCCTCGGTCACGGTCTCGCCCGCCGGGACCAGCGTCTGCATGGTGAATTGCCGGAAGGCCCAGTTCACGATGCGCTCGGATTCCTCGGCGCGGGCGCGGTCGGATTGCAGGCCCGAGACGACGAAGATGATCCGACGCCCGTCCTGCGCGGCCGAACCCACCAGACCATATCCGGCCTCTTGCGTGTGGCCGGTCTTGAGCCCGTCGCCGATCCCCTGCCGCAGGATCGGGTTGCGGTTGTAGCGGTTGGCGGGCGCGCGGTCGTCAAAGCGGAATTCTGTCAGCGCGAAGTCGCTGTAATATTGCGGGAAATCCTCGATGATCCGCAGCGCGACAAGGCCCATATCCTCGGCCGACATGACATGGCCCTCGGCCGGCCAGCCGGTCGAGTTCTTGAAGACCGAATGGGTCAGCCCGATCTGGCGGCCGCGTTCGGTCATCTGGCGGGCGAATGCCTCCTCGGTTCCGGCCAGCCCTTCGGCCACGACGACGCAGGCATCATTGCCCGACAGCACGATGATGCCCTTGATCAGTTCCTCGACCGTGGGACGGTCGAGCTCGTTGAGGAACATGGTCGAACCGCCCATCTGCCGCGCGCGGCTGGAGACGGGCAGGCGCGTATCCATCTGGACGCGGCCATCCTCGAGCGCCTCGTAGAGCATGTAGAGCGTCATCAGCTTCGACATCGAGGCGGGCGGGATCGCCACGTCGGCATTCTTCTCCATCAGCACGGTGCCGCTGGTCACGTCATAGACCCAGGCCGAGGTCGCGGTCGTGTCGAAGGCACGCGCGGGTGCGGCAAGCGACAGGGCGACGGCGAACCACACAAGGAATGCGCGCATGGGGGTAGGTTCCTCTGACTTCTTCGCCCGCGATGGTTACATCAAGCCCCCGCGCCCCGCAACGCGGCGGCGTCGTCCGGGGCGCTATTGTGATCGGGCTCGCGCTGGCCCACGGCCTCGCGCCAGTGGCGCCGGCAGAGCGAGACATAGGTCTCGTTCCCGCCGACCTGGACCTGCGCGCCTTCGGTGATGACGCGGCCCTCGGGGTCGTGGCGCACGACCATCGTCGCCTTGCGCCCGCAATGGCAGATCGTACGGACCTCGCGCATGTCGTCGGCCAAAGCCAGCAGCGCGGCCGAGCCGGGAAACAGCTCGCCTCGGAAATCGACGCGCAGCCCATAGCACATGACCGGCTGGCCCAGATCGTCGGCCACGCGCGCGAGTTGCCAGACCTGATCGCGGGTCAGGACTTGCGCCTCGTCCACGAAGATGCAGGCGCAGCCCGCGCCGATCCGGCCGATCAGGTCGAAAAGGTCGGTCTGCTGGGAAAAGACCACCGAATCCGCCGCGATGCCGATGCGGCTGGCGATGCGCCCCGCGCCCGCCCGGTCGTCGAACGCCGCCGACAGCAGCAGGACCGCCATGCCGCGTTCGCGGTAATTGTGCGCGGCCTGCAGGAGCATCGTGCTCTTGCCCGCATTCATCGTGGAATAATGGAAATAGAGCTTGGCCATGCCGCCAGATAGCCGCGCCCCGCCGCCGCCTCAAGGCCCTGCGGCACCATGAGAAAAGCCGCAGGGCGGACCTGCGGCTTTTCCGGTGGTATCGGTGCGGGGATCAGCCCCGGCGCTTGGCGCCGCCCGCGGGCTTGCGCGAGGGTTTCGCGCCGCCGCCCATCGGCGCGCGGCCCCGCGATTGCGGGCGCGGACCCTTGGCGGCGGGGGCCGCCGCATAGGCCCAGGGCTCGCCGCCGATGACCGGGATCGTGGCCTTCATCGCCTTTTCAATGGCGCGCAATTCACCCATCTCGGCCGGCGCGCAGAAGGCGACGGCGCGGCCGTCACGACCCGCCCGCGCAGTGCGGCCGATGCGGTGGACAGAGTTCTCGGGGACGTTGGGCAGGTCGTAGTTATAGACATGCGCGACCTCGGGAATGTCGAGGCCCCGCGCCGCCACATCGGTGGCGACCAGAACCTGCGTCTCGCCCTTGCGGAAGGCCTCCAGCGCGCGCTCGCGCTGGCCTTGGCTTTTGTTGCCGTGGATCGCAGCGACCGGGAAACCCCATTTTTCCAGCAGCTTGGCCAGCTTTTCGCAACCATGCTTGGTGCGGCCGAAGACCATCGCCAATTCGCCCGGATGCTTGGACAGGTACTCCGCCAGCAGCGTGGCCTTGTCGCCCTGGCCGGTGAAGTGGACGCCCTGTTCGATCTTGCGGGCAGCCTGACCCGGAGGGTTCACGGCCACACGGACGGGATCGGTCAGATAGGTCTCAGCCAGTTCCTCCATCAGCTTGGGCATGGTGGCGGAAAACAGCAGCGTCTGACGTTCGCGCGGCAGCATCTTGGCGATCTTGCGCAGCGTGTGGATGAAGCCGATGTCCAGCATCTGGTCCGCCTCGTCCAGCACCAGATAGGTGGTGGCCGACAGATCGACCGCGCGGCGTTCGATCAGGTCCATCAGGCGGCCCGGCGTGGCGATCAGCACGTCCACGCCGCGCGACAGCCGCTCGGTCTGGACGTTGATCGAGGCGCCGCCGACCACGCGAAAGCTGCGGATCGGAGTGCCTTCGGCATAGGCGTCGATATTGGTGGCGATCTGGGTGGCCAGTTCGCGGGTGGGGGCCAGGATCAGCGCCCGGCAGGTGCGCGGATCGGGTTTCTTGCCGTATTTGATCAGCCGCGTCAGCATCGGCAGGCCGAAGGCGGCCGTCTTGCCGGTGCCGGTCTGCGCCAGGCCCAGCACGTCGCGCCCCGCCACGACCGAGGGGATGCCTTGGCTCTGGATCGGGGTCGGCTGGGTCAGGCCCATCGCGGCGATGTTGGCGTTGATGCGGTGGTCGATGCCCATATCGGCAAAGGGGCCGGTGGGCAGCGGGTCGCGGGCCGGGGCGCGGCGGCCCTCGTTCGCGGCCAGCGCGGGCGATTGCACATTCGGCACCGCGCGGCGGCCGCCATGGGCGGTGGGGGAAGCGTTGGGGCCGCGATTGTGCCGGCGGCGGGAATTGGTCTTCTGTTCCATGATCGTCTTTCGTCCCCGCCGCCCCCCGTATCGGGCGCACGAGGCTGGGGCCGCGCATCGGGCGCGGCCTGTTGCAGGGGTGCGGGCGAAATACGAGTATGCCCGCTGCCTCCCCGCGTGAATGGGAAACGGATCTGTGTCGCGCCCAAGACAGGGTGGCCCGGCGGGCCCGATCTGTGGCTGCTCACGCGGCAGCAGGGGGCGACGTGTTGCAGATGGTGCAGTCAGGCGCGAAAGTCAAGCGCGCTCGGCGCTGTCCAGCCAGATCGTGACCGGGCCGTCATTGAGCAGCGACACCTGCATCTCGGCGCCGAAGATCCCGGTCTCGACCGGCAGGCCCAGGCCGCGCAGGGCGGCGACGAAATGCTCATAAAGGCGGCGGCCGTCCTCGGGTGCGGCGGCCGAGGAAAAGCCGGGCCGGTTGCCGCTGCGCGTATCGGCGGCCAGCGTGAACTGGCTGACCGCCAGCACACCGCCGCCGATATCGGTGATCGCGCGGTTCATCCGCCCGGCCTCGTCGCGGAAGATCCGCAGTTTCGCCATGCGTGCGGCCATGCGCTCGGCCGCGACCTCGTCATCGCCCTGCATCGCGCAGACCAGCGCCAGAAGGCCGGGGCCGGTTCGCCCGACGATCTGCCCCCCGACCGAGACCGAAGCCTCGGTCACGCGTTGCAGCAGCAGCCTCATGCGAGGGCCGCGCGCGGCTGGCGGTTGTTCCACAGGCCGAATAGCGCCATCCCCGCGACCATCGCCGCCATGAAGGTCAGCGCGGGCGTGCCGCCGATCGCCAGCGAGGCGATGGCCGGGCCGGGACAGAGCCCCGCCAGACCCCAGCCAAGCCCGAACAGGGCCGCGCCTCCGATCAGGCGGCCGTCCAGTCTCTGCGGCGGCAGGGCGGGCATGGGCGCGCCGGTCAGCGCGGCGGGCCTGCGCGCGGCGAGGCGCCAGACGAAGAACATCGGCACCACCGCGCCGCCCAGAACGAAGGCCAGCGTCGGGTCCCATGCGCCGAAGATGTCCAGCCAGCCCCGGACCTTGGCCGGGTCCGTCATCCCCGACACCAGCAGCCCGGCCCCGAAAAGCCCGCCCGAAAGCGCGGCGATCAGCAAACGTGTCATGTCATGCCCACCCGATCATGCGTGCGATGATGACGGCCAGAACGCCCGTCGCCAGATAGATGCCCGTGGCCGCGATGCCGCGCCAGGACAGCCGCGAGATGCCGCAGACCCCGTGCCCCGAGGTGCAGCCATTGCCCAGCCGCGTGCCGAAGCCGACCAGCAGACCCGCAAGGATCAGCACGCCCGTTCCCGCCACCGGCTCGGACGCCGCGCCCAGACCCGCCGCGACCATCAGCGCCGGAACCAGCACCAGCGCGGCGAGAAACACCGCGCGCTCGGTCCAGTTCGCGCGGCCCGTGCCGTCGATCAGCCCGCCCAGCAGCCCGCTGGCCCCCATGATGCGGCCATTGCCCAGAAGATACAGCGCCGCCGCGCCGCCGATCATCAATCCGCCGATCAGGCCCATGATCCAGTCGGGTTCCATCCGCATGCTCCTTGGTTGCAGCCTGCCGAAGATGTATTCCGATATAAGAATATGTCAAGACCGTGCGCCGGGGCTCAGGGCTTGAGCATGATCGCCAACACGACGACCATCAGCCCGATGCAGGACGCCGCCAGCGCGGCCATGTTCACCGCCAGCACCGTCTTCATCCGCGCGCGCAGCGCGTCGTCGTCCATCCCGGCGCGGCGGGCGCGGGTGACGGTCAGGATGCACCAGACGATCCCGACAAGCCCCAGCAGGGTCAGGGCGGCACCCGCCCAGATGATCCAGTCGTAAAGGCTCATGGCAGCATCCCCCGGCAGTTTTCCGACGCCCGCCCTAGCGGCGATTGCACCGCGCGGCAAGACGGCCTAACAGGTCGGGCAAAACGCGAAAAGGGAAAGACCGCCATGCAGGACGATCAGGCTTACGGCGTCGCCGCAGACGAATTGCGCCAGTTCATCGAGCAGTTCGAGCAGCTCGAGGCCGAGAAGAAGGACATCAGCGAGCGTCAGAAGGAAGTCATGGCCGAGGCCAAGGCCCGCGGATACGACACCAAGGTCATGAAGAAGATCGTCGCCCTTCGCAAACGCCACCGTGACGACATCGCCGAGGAAGAGGCGATTCTGGAGATGTACAAGACCGCGCTCGGGATGGCCTGACGGCACCCTCTGGCGGGCGCGCCGCGCGGCGCGCCCCCGGGGTCCTGCGCGTCAGGGCAGCACGAATTCGACGCCGGGCTGCGCCGCGATCATGGCGGCGTCGGCGCGGTAGAGGTCGGTGACCTGATCCACGACCTCCTGTGTCCAGCCGGGCAGGTCGATCACCTGGTCCAGCGTTCCGGGCAGGGCGTATTTCTCCAGCACGCGGGCATAGATGTCGCGGCGGCGCGTGATGTCCAGGTTATCCTGCCCGGCCACGGCGTCGCGCAGTCGCGCGATCCCGGCCTCGCCCAGCAGGTCGTACATGTAGATCAGCGCGCCCGACAGCGGCACGTCCTGCGGGATATGTCCCAGCAGCCGCACCAGTTCCGGCCAGATCAGCGGCACGTCCTCGTGGCACCAGATCACCACCCGGCAGCCCGCAGCCGCCCGCAGCAGCGACAAAAGCGGATCGCGCCAGCGCAGATCCTCGGGACGGCAGCCCTGCACCAGTTCGCGGTAGCCGCCGCCGGTGAATTGCGGCAGCACCTCGGTCAGCAGCGTGGCGGGGTTGCGGATCGCCACGAAGAACTCGCATTCCGCCGAAGGAAACAGCTTGCGCAGCGCCGAGACCCGCGCCCCCATCTGCGGGTAAAGGCCGCCCTGGCCGCAGACCCGGCCGGGCGCGCCCATGAAGGTCGCGCTGGACATGACCAGCCGCGACGGATTGTCGCTTTCGACCAGCGCGTCCAGCATGATCTGTTCCATCTCGGGCGTGGCGGTGCCGCCCTGCAGCGCCTCGAGCGCCTCGTCCAGAACGGCGCGGTGGCGGTTCGGCGTGACGACCTCGGTCCCCTCGCGCAGCAACCAGTTGCGGTTGTTCAGCAAGGTCTTCAGCATCCGGTCACCGTCGGTGCAATGCACCCCGATGTGATAGGCGATCTGCATGATGCCGTCCTGTCCCGTCTTGTCGTTGGCCCGCGTCATGGCAGGCGCGGCGGCGTGCAATCTAGCCGTCCTTCGTGGACAGTCAAACCGCTTTGCGCTAACGACGCGCGCATGACGACATCCAGCACTGAGGCCGCAACGGCCAGGACCGGCGAACAGGGGCTGAGACAGGGCGGAGGGCGCGGCTGGTCGCTGGCCTCGGCGCTGATCGCGGCGCTTGTGCTGTCGCCGGTCGTGGCGGTGGTCTGGATGGCGGCCAATCCGACCGGCAACATCTGGCCGCAGCTGATGTCCACGGTGATGCCGCGCTACTTCACCAATACGGTGATCCTGACGCTCGGCACCGGGGCGCTGGCGGCGGCGATGGGGGCGGGGGCGGCCTGGCTGGTCTGCATGTATCAGTTCCCCGGACGGCGCTGGCTGCAATGGCTGCTGCTGCTGCCTCTGGCGGTGCCCGCCTATATCGGCGCCTATGCGCTGGCCGACTTCCTGGATTATTCCGGCCCCGTCCAGACCGCGCTGCGCGGCTGGTTCGGCTGGGAAAGCGCCCGCGACTACTGGTTTCCCCGCATCCGCTCGATCGAGGCGGCGATCGTGGTGCTGGGCGCCGCGCTCTACCCCTATGTCTACCTGCTGACCCGAGCGGCGCTGAACGAGCAATCCGGCAGCGCCTACGAGGTCGCCCGCGCCCTGGGCACCGGCCCCTGGGCGCTCTTTCGCCGCGTGGGCCTGCCGCTGGCGCGCCCGGCCATCGTGGCGGGCTCGGCCATCGCGATGATGGAGGCCGTGGCCGATTACGGCGTCGTCAGCTATTTCGGCGTGCAGACGCTGAACACGGGCATCTTCACGACCTGGCTGGAACGGCGCAATGCCGGGGGCGCCGCACAGATCGCCTGCGTGATCCTGGCCATCGTCATCATACTGGGCCTGTGGGAGCGGCTGGGCCGCCGCCGCGCCCGCTATCACCAAAGCGCACGCCAGCCGCGCCCCATCACGCCGCAGCGCCTGCGCGGCCCGGTCGCATGGGCGGCGACGGCGGCCTGTCTGTTCCCGTTCCTGCTGGGCTTCGTGCTGCCGGTGGGCGTGATCCTGACCTATGCGCTGGCCTATCCGCAGGGCTGGGTAACGCCGGGACTGGCCCGCGCGGCATGGAACACGGTCAGCCTGGGCGGGATCGCGGCGATCCTGACGGTGGGGCTGGCCATGGTCATGGTCTATGGCGTGCGCCTGTCGGGGCGGCGGCTGCCGCGGCTGCTGCTGCCGGTGACGACGGTGGGCTATGCCGCGCCCGGCGCGGTTCTGGCGGTGGGCATCCTGATCCCGATGGCCGCGCTGGACCACCGCGTGGCCGATGCGCTTCTGGCGCTGACCGGCAACGATCCGGGCCTGCTGATCACCGGGACCGGCGCGGCCATCGTGCTGGCCTATATCGTGCGCTTCTTCGCCATCGGGCAGGGCGCCATCGACGCGGCCTTCACGCGGGTTCCGCCCTCTCTGCCGATGGCGGCGCGCTCGCTCGGGCGCAACCATGCGGGCGTTCTGCGCGACGTGTTCCTGCCGCTGATGCGCGGCTCGGTCGGGGCGGCGCTGCTGCTGGTCTTCGTCGATTGCGTCAAGGAACTGCCCGCCACGCTGCTGCTGCGGCCCTTCAATTTCGAGACGCTGGCCACCCGCACCCATGAACGCGCCAGCCTCGAGGATCTGGGCAATGCCGCGCCTGCGGGTCTTCTGGTGATGATGGTCGGCATTCTGGCGGTGATCCTGCTGGCGCGCACCAACCTTGGCTTGCAGAAACCCGGCAGTCAGGCTATCGCGGGAACCGCGCCGGCTTAGCTCAGTGGTAGAGCGTCTGATTTGTAATCAGGGGGTCGGGGGTTCAAATCCCTCAGCCGGCACCACAATCCTTGTCAGAGGACGGCCGGAACGGCGCCCTGACCGAAAGCACGATCAGGCAGGCATTCCATGAGGCGCATCCCCTTCGGCAGAACCCTGGCGAGGGTGCGCGTCGCTCTGGTCGACAGGCTTGCGCGCCACCGGCTGGCCCGCGCCGACAGGCGGGGCGAGGTGCTGGACGTGATGACCTCCTGCGGGGGCAGGAATTCCGGGATCACGCAGATCCTGATCCGGTCGCTGTCCGACGCCCATCCCGGTCAGCGGATCAATTTCTGGTTCTTCCATCTGGACGTGGCCGATCCGATCATGAACCGGATGGCCCGGTTCTGCGACAAGCTGCCCAATGTCCGCCTGCGCCCCGTCCGGGTCGAGCGGTCCGAGGCGCTGGTGGCGCTGCGGACGCTTGGCGGCAAGCCCGATTGCGAACGCTTCCTGTGGTTCGTCGCGCACGAATACCTGCCCTCCGATCTGGACCGGGTGATCTATATCGACGCGCTCGACACGATGGTGCTGGACGATCTGCGCCCCTTCCTGAACCAGGATCCGGGCGATCACTATGTTCTGGCCTGCCACGAATTCCTGGCCCGCGCCCAGCCGCCGATCACCATCGGCCCGGCGCGCGAGGCCTTCGAGGCAGGGACCGATCCCGAGGTGATCCGCCGCGTCTCGCTGGGGTTGATCAACAGCGGCGCGATGGTGCTGAACCTGCGCAAGTTCCGCGACGAGGGGATCGACCTCGACCATTACGTCAGGACGGCGACCTGGGCGCAGCAGCAGGGTCTGTCCTTCGGGGATCAGGGGCTGTTCTCGCTGACCTTCGGCAGCGCCTTCGCGCCCGCCCATGACCGCTACAACTTCCGCTTCGGCTTTCCGGGGGCGGGGCGGATCAAGGCCGAGCCCGCCATTGTGCATTTCGCGGGCCATGTGCCCAAGCCCTTTGCCTTTCGCCCCGATCCCGCGCAGGAGCGGCTGATCCGCAAGCGCGCGCTGGCGCAGCCCGACGGCATCCTGCCCTTGGGCAAGACGCACCGGATGAAGGCCGCCTTTCTGCCGCATTACCGCCGCTGGTGGGCATTCAGCGAAAGGACGCTGGTGCATCAGCGCATCGCGCCCCTGGCCGAGGAATCGACGCGCAAGCTGCTGGACCGGCTGGGCCTTGCGCCAGACGAATAGAATTGCTGCGCGATCTGCAAAGCGCCCTTGCATTCGCGCGCCCCACTCCCTAGCTTAAGGGTGCTTCGTTATCTTCTCTGCATCCTGTCTGCTTCTGCCTTCAGTCTGCTTTGCTAAATGACTGGGCCAAGTCACTGCATTCTGCGGGTGGCAACCAAGACAGGAGATCTCACGATGGCCAACGGCACCGTGAAATGGTTCAACAGCACCAAAGGCTTCGGCTTCATCCAACCGGAAGGCGGCCGTCAGGACGTGTTCCTGCACATCTCGGCGCTCGAGCGTGCGGGCCTCTCGGCTCCGGCTGACGGTCAGAAAGTAACCTACGAGCTGGAGCGTGGCCGCGACGGCCGCGAATCGGCGACGAACGTCCAGTTCGTCTGATCGCTTCCGGCTTCGGAAACGGAAAGGCCGCCCCTCGGGGCGGCTTTTTTCGTTTCTGCGGGTCGCATGCGGGGACCTCGTTCAGGCGGGCGGGGCCGCTCCGAAATGGCGATAGACCAGATCTGTCGGATCGGGGCGCGCCGCCTTCGGGTCCGGCACGGCCCCAAGCCGCTCGGCCAGCCGCGCTGACCGGATGTTGCCGGGGTCCAGATAGCTGACCAGCGTCCGGCACCGCAGGACGTCGCGCGCCCAATCCCTCAGTGCGGATGCGGCCTCGTAGGCCAGGCCTTGCCCCTCGGCCTCGGGATAGACGAACCAGCCCAGTTCGCGTTCCGGAAAGAGCGGGCCGTCATTGATGCCGACCTGCCCCAGAACCCGGCCGCTCTGGCGGTCCTCGATCATCAGCGCCCCGCAGCCGAACAGATCCCATTGCGCGTGATCGGCGCAGAACATGCCCCAGGCGGCTTTCCGGTCAAAGGGGCCGCCCATGAAGACGGCACGATCCGACCCCATCAGCCGGTGATAATCCGGCCAGTCGTTGGCCTGCATGGGGCGCAGGATGGTCCGGCTGGTGCGAAGCGTGGGGATCTCGGTCATGCGGACAGTCTCGGGGCAATGGGCGCGGCGATCAAGGCTTCCCTATGCGCCGGGCATCGAGGGCAGGCGGTAGCTGATCGCCTCGGCCAGATGGGCGGTGTGGACCTTGTCGCTGCCCTCCAGATCCGCGATGCTGCGGGCCGTGCGCAGGATGCGGTGATAGCCCCGCGCGGTCAGGCCCAGCCGTTCCGAGGCGCGCTGGATCAGGGCGCGCCCCTCGGCATCGGGGGCGGCCACCAGATCCAGAAGGTCGGGCGGCGCATCGGCGTTCACCCGCACCGAGGGGTGATCGAGGTAGCGTCTGTCCTGCACGGCCCGCGCGGCGGCCACGCGGGCGGCGACCGTGGCGCTGGTCTCGCCGTTCGAGGGGCGCTGCAGATCGTCCAGCGCCACGGGCGGAACCTCGATCCTCAGATCGAACCGGTCGGTCATCGGGCCCGAGATGCGCGACAGGTAATCGGCCCCGCATCCGGGCGCGCGGGGGCAGGCGCGGGCGGCGTCGACCATCTGGCCGCAGCGGCAGGGATTGGCCGCCGCCACCAGCAGGAACCGGCAGGGATAGCGGATATGGGCGTTGGCGCGGGCAACGACGACCTCGCCCGTCTCGATCGGCTGGCGCAAGGTATCCAGAACGTTGCGCGGAAATTCGGGCAGCTCGTCCAGAAACAGCACGCCGTTATGGGCAAGGCTGATCTGGCCGGGCCCGGCGCCGCGTCCGCCGCCGATGATCGCGGCCTGGGATGCGGTGTGATGCGGCTCCTGAAAGGGGGCGCGCCGCGAGATGCCGCCGTCGGGCAGGGTGCCGGCCAGCGACTGGATCATCGAGGTCTCCAGCGCCTCGCGTGCGGTCAGGGGCGGCATGAGGCCGGGCAGGCGCTTGGCCAGCATCGACTTGCCCGCACCGGGCGGGCCGATCATCATCAGGTGGTGGCGCCCCGCTGCCGCGATTTCCAGCGCGCGGCGGGCGCGTTCCTGCCCCCGCACCTGCGACAGGCAGAGGCCGTCATCGCCGCTTGCGACACGGCCCGGCTGCGCGCGGGGGATCGGGTTGCGGTCGGTCAGGTGGTCGATCACCTCGCGCAGCGTGGCGGGGGCCAGCACCGTCACGCCCTCGATCCACGCGGCCTCGGGCCCGCAGGCGCGGGGGCAGATCAGGGCGCGGTCATCCTCGGACGCGGCAAGGGCGGCTGGCAGGGCGCCCGCCACCGCGACCAGCCGCCCGTCCAGCGCCAGTTCGCCAAGCGCAAGGCAACGCGCCAGTTCGTCCTGCGGGATGATCTGCAGCGCAGCCCGCACGGCCAGCGCGATGGGCAGGTCGAAATGCGAGCCTTCCTTGGGCAGGTCGGCTGGCGACAGGTTCACGGTGACGCGCTTGTTCGGCAGCGCGATTGCCAGCGCGCCAAAGGCCGCGCGAACCCGTTCGCGCGCCTCGCTGACGGCCTTGTCGGGCAGGCCGACGATGGCGAAACCGGGCATTCCGGCGGTGATCGAGCATTGCACCTCGACCAGACGGGGGTCCACGCCCTCGAAGGCGACCGAATAGGCGATGGCGATCATGCGGGCTCCTGACCTTTGGTCCATGGTTAACGGGGCTGGCGTTAAGGACAGGTTAACGGCGGGCTTTCTTGCGGGCGCGGGCAGGCGGGGCTATCTGTGGCGGGCTGGCAAAAATCGGGCTGGCAAAGGGGGCGACATGCTGGGAAAACGGATACTTCTGATCGTGGGCGGCGGGATTTCCGCCACCAAGATCCCCGCGCTGATCCGGCTGATCCGGGCCGAGGGCGCGCATGTCACGCCGGTCCTGACCGGCGCGGGGGCCGAGTTCGTGACCCCCCTGTCGCTATCCGTGCTGGCCGGAGAAGCCGTGCATCAGGCGCTGTTCGACGTGGCGGCCGAGGCCGAGATCGGCCATATCCAGCTGTCGCGCCGGGCCGATCTTGTGGTCGCGGCGCCCGCCACCGCCGATCTGATGGCCAAGATGGCGGCGGGGCTGGCCAATGATCTGGCCTCGACCCTGCTGCTGGCGACCGACAAGCCGGTGCTGATCGCCCCCGCCATGAATGTCCGCATGTGGCAGCACCCGGCGACGCAGCGCAATCTGGCGACCCTGCGCGTCGACGGCATCGCGCTTGTCGGCCCCGACGAGGGCGAGATGGCCTGCGGCGAATACGGCCCCGGCCGCATGGCCGAACCCGAGGCGATCCTTGACGCGATCCGCGCGGCGCTGGCGCCCGTGCCCCTGCGGCTTCTGCCCGAGGCACAGGTGCCGCGCGGCCCGCTGGCGGGGCGGCATGTGGTCGTGACCTCGGGGCCGACGCATGAGCCGATCGATCCGGTCCGCTACATCGCCAACCGCTCATCCGGCGCTCAGGGGGCGGCGATTGCGGCGGCGCTGCGGGATCTGGGCGCGCGGGTCAGCTTTGTCACCGGCCCCGCGCAGGTGTCGCCGCCCGAGGGCGTCGCGGTGATCGCCGTCGAGACCGCGCAGCAGATGCGCGAAGCGGTCGAGGCCGCGCTGCCCGCCGATGCCGCCGTGATGGCGGCGGCGGTCGCCGATTGGCGCGTGCTGAACGGCAGCGACAACAAGATGAAGAAGGACGGCACAGGCCGCCCCCCGGCGCTGGAGATGGCCGAGAACCCCGACATCCTCGCCTGGATCAGTCAGGCCCCGCAGCGCCCGCGCCTTGTGGTAGGCTTCGCCGCCGAGACTGATGACGTGATCGCCCATGCGACTGCCAAGCGCGCGCGCAAGGGCTGCGACTGGATCGTCGCCAATGACGTGCGCCCCGCCACCGGCATCATGGGCGGGGCCGAGAATGCCGTGACGCTGATCACAGCCGAGGGGGCCGAGGACTGGCCGCGCATGGCCAAGGAGGCCGTGGCCGCACGCCTTGCCGCACGCATCGCCGAGGCGCTTGCATGAGGACCTATCTGGACTGGAACGCCACCGCGCCCCTGCGCGCCGAGGCGCGCGAGGCGATGCTGCGGGCGATGGATCTGGTCGGCAATCCCTCATCCGTCCATGCCGAGGGCCGCGCCGCCAAGATGGCGATGGAACGCGCGCGCGAGGATATCGCCACCGCCCTTGGTGCGGACGGGGCGGATCTGGTCTTCACCTCTGGCGCGACCGAGGCAGCGGCGCTGGTTCTGGCGGGGCGTGGTCTGGCCTGCGCGCCGGTCGAACATGACGCCGTGCGCGCCTGGTGCGATCCCTGTCTGCCGGTCGATCGCGACGGCATCGTCACCGTGCCCGACCCCGAGTGCGCCACGCTGCAACTGGCCAACAGCGAGACCGGCGTGATCCAGCGCCTGCCCGAGGGGCTGGCGGCCAGCGATCTGACCCAGGCCTTCGGCAAGATTCCCCTGGCCTTCAACTGGCTGGGCATCACGGCGGGTTTCGTCAGCGCGCACAAGCTGGGCGGTCCCAAGGGGATCGGCGCGCTGGTCGTGCGCAAGGGCACCGACCTGGACGCGATCCTGAAAGGCGGCGGCCAGGAACAGGGACGCCGGGCCGGGACCGAGAACCTGATCGGCATCCTCGGCTTCGCCGCCGCCGCCCGCGCCGCGCAGGCCGATCTGGAGGCGGGGCTGTGGGACGAGGTCGCCGCCCGGCGCGACCGGCTGGAGGCGCGTCTGACGGACCGTTTCCCCGAAACTTCCATTGCCGGAAAAGGGGCGCGGCGCTTGCCGAACACGACTTGCCTTCTTACATCGCGCTGGAAGGGTGAGACGCAGGTGATGCAGATGGATCTTGCGGGCTTTGCCATTTCGGCGGGCTCGGCCTGCTCGTCCGGCAAGGTGCGGGCCAGCGGCACCCTGCAGGCGATGGGCTATGACGATCAGCAATCGCAATCGGCCATCCGTCTGTCCATAAGTCCGGCTTTGGACGACGATCAGATGAACCGATTTGCGGATGCTTGGGAAAACGCGTATTCACGCTGGCGCGACAGGAATGGCTAGCCACGGCGCCGGCCGCAGGAAGGAAACAGGATGACGGCAACCACCGATCTTGACGTGCGCGAGGGCGTCGACCGCGAAACGGTCGAGACCGTGCAGAACATGGGCAGCTACAAATACGGCTGGGACACCGAGATCGAGATGGAATACGCCCCCAAGGGCGTGAACGAGGATATCGTCCGTCTGATCTCGGAAAAGAACAACGAGCCCGAATGGATGACCGAATGGCGGCTGGCCGCCTATCGGCGTTGGGTCACCATGACCGAGCCCAAATGGGCGATGCTGAACTACCCCGAGATCGACTATCAGGACCAGTACTACTACGCCCGCCCCAAGAGCATGGAGGTCAAGCCCAAGTCGCTGGACGAGGTCGACCCGAAGCTGCTGGCGACCTACGACAAGCTGGGCATCCCGCTGCGCGAGCAGATGATCCTCGCCGGCGTCGAGGGCGCAGAGGCCGCGCCCGCCGAGGGCCGCAAGGTCGCCGTGGACGCCGTCTTCGACAGCGTCAGCGTGGGCACGACCTTCAAGGACGAGCTGGCCAAGGCCGGCGTCATCTTCTGCTCGATCTCCGAGGCGATCCGCGAGCATCCCGAGCTGGTGAAGAAGTACCTCGGCTCGGTGGTGCCGCAGTCGGACAACTACTTCGCGACGCTCAACAGCGCGGTCTTCTCGGACGGCAGCTTCGTCTACATCCCCGAGGGCGTGCGCTGCCCGATGGAGCTGTCGACCTATTTCCGCATCAACGCCGAGAACACCGGCCAGTTCGAGCGCACGCTGATCATCGCCGACAAGGGCAGCTATGTCAGCTACCTCGAGGGCTGCACCGCGCCCAAGCGCGACACGAACCAGCTGCACGCGGCGGTGGTCGAGATCGTCATCCTCGAGGATGCCGAGGTGAAGTATTCGACCGTCCAGAACTGGTTCCCCGGCGACGAGGACGGCAAGGGCGGCATCTACAACTTCGTCACCAAACGCGCCGATTGCCGCGGCGACCGGGCCAAGGTGATGTGGACGCAGGTCGAGACCGGGTCTGCGATCACCTGGAAGTACCCGTCCTGCATCCTGCGCGGGAACGAGAGCCAGGGCGAGTTCTACTCGATCGCCATCGCGAACAACTTCCAGCAGGCCGACACGGGCACCAAGATGATCCATCTTGGCAAGAACACCCGCTCACGCATTGTTTCCAAAGGGATTTCCGCCGGTCAGGCGCAGAACACCTATCGCGGGCTGGTGACGATGCATCCTCGCGCCACGAACAGCCGCAACTACACTCAGTGCGACAGCCTGCTGATCGGCGACAAGTGCGGCGCGCACACCGTGCCCTATATCGAAGTCAAGAACACCAGTAGCCGGGTCGAGCACGAGGCGACGACGTCCAAGGTCGATGACGACCAGCTCTTCTACTGCCGCTCGCGCGGGATGGACGAGGAGGAGGCGGTCGCGCTGGTCGTGAACGGCTTCTGCCGCGAAGTGCTGCAGGCGCTGCCGATGGAATTCGCCATGGAGGCGCAGAGCCTCGTCGCCATCTCGCTGGAAGGCTCGGTGGGCTGATCCGCAGGGCCGGGCGCGTCCCGGCCCACATCCAATGCGGCGCCCCGAGAGGCGCCTTCGCCGTTTGAGGAAAAGATGCTGAAAATCAACAATCTGCATGTGAAACTTGAGGAAGAGGACAAGCAGATCCTGAAGGGTCTGTCGCTTGAGGTTCCCGCCGGTCAGGTCCATGCGATCATGGGTCCGAACGGCTCGGGCAAGTCCACCCTGTCCTATGTCCTGTCGGGCCGCGACGGCTATGAGGTGACCGAGGGCGAGGCGACGCTGGACGGCGCGAGCCTGCTGGACATGGAGCCCGAGGAGCGCGCCGCCGCCGGCCTGTTCCTGGCGTTCCAGTATCCGGTCGAGATTCCCGGCGTCGGCAACATGACCTTCCTGCGAACGGCCGTGAATGCGCAGCGCAAGGCGCGCGGCGAGGCCGAGCTGTCCTCGGGCGAGTTCCTCAAGGCAGTGCGCGCCAAGGCAGCCGAGCTGCAGATCAGCCCCGACATGCTCAAGCGCCCGGTGAACGTGGGCTTCTCGGGCGGCGAGAAGAAGCGCAACGAGATCCTGCAGATGGCCATGCTCGAGCCGCGCATGTGCATCATGGACGAGACCGACTCGGGCCTCGACGTGGACGCGATGCGGCTGGTCAGCGACGGTGTGAACGCGCTGCGCGACGCGGGTCGCAGCTTCCTCGTCATCACCCATTACCAGCGCCTGCTGAACCACATCCAGCCCGACGTGGTGCACATCATGGCGAATGGTCGCATCGTGAAATCGGGCGGGCCGGAGCTGGCGCTCGAGGTCGAGGAAAACGGTTACGGCGACCTGCTGGCGGAGGCGGGCTGATGTCGGATATCGCCGTCAAGGACATGCAGGTGCCGCAGGTCAGCGGCACCGCCAAGGCGCCTGACGCGCTGGACCAGCGTCTTGCCGCTCTGGACCTGCCCAAGGGAGCCTTTGCCGCCGCGCGCGCCGATGCGCTGGCGCGGCTGCGCGCGATGGGCCTGCCGGGGCCGCGCGACGAATACTGGCGCTATACTGACCCGCGCCCCTTCAACGCGCCCGAACCCGCCGCAATCGCCCGCATCGAAGGGCCGGATTCGCCGCTTTTCGCCTCGCGCGACAAGCTGACGCTGGTTTTCGTGGATGGCGTCTTTGATGCCGCCGCCTCGGACGATCTGGCGCTGGACGGGATCGAGATCACGACGCTGGCGAACCCCTTGGGCGCGGAATGGGCCGATGGCCTCTTCGGCACGCTGGAGGCTGCGGGCCAGTCGCCGGTGCGCCGTCCCTTTGCCGCGCTGAACACGGCCGCGGCGCGCGACGGACTGCTGATCCGCGTGACGGGCAAGCCCGCGAAGCCGGTTCACGTGCTGCACCGCCGCGCCTCGGACAAGGCGGATGCGATCTGGCACCATCTGATCCGCGTCGAGAAGGGCGCCGAGCTGACCCTGCTGGAAACCGGCAGCGTCGGCGCGCGCTCGAATGGCGTGATCGAGGTCGATCTGGCCCCGGGCGCGAAGCTGCACCACATCACCGCCAAGCGCGCCAATGACGCCAAGGTCGGGCTGTCGCACCTGTTTGCGCGTGTGGCGGCAGAGGCCGTGCTGAAAAGCTTTGCGCTGGCGGTGAACGGCACGACGATGCGGCAGGAATCGGTCATCGACATGGTCGGCGACGATGCCGTGGCCCATGTTGCCGCCGCCGTTCTGGGCGATGGCGACGAGGGGCCGTTCCACCACGACGACACGGTCTTCGTCACCCACGGCGCGCTGCGCGGCGAAAGCCGGCAGGTCTTCAAGAAGGTGCTGAAGAACGGCGCCACCGGCGTCTTTCAGGGCAAGATCCTTGTGAAGCCCGGCGCGCAGAAGACCGACGGCTATCAGATCAGCCAGGCGCTGCTGCTGGACGAGGCCAGCCAGTTCCTGGCCAAGCCCGAGCTCGAGATCTATGCCGACGACGTGAAATGCTCGCATGGCTCGACCACGGGCGCGATCGACGAGGATGCGCTGTTCTACCTGCGCTCTCGCGGGGTGCCGCATGACCGGGCGATCGTGTTCCTGGTCCTGTCCTTCCTGGCCGATGCGCTGGAAGAGGTCGAGGATGAAGGCCTGCGCGACGAGATCAACGAACGGCTTGACGCGTGGCTGACCGGGCGCGGCCGGGCGTGAGCCCCGCGCCCCGCCAGGGCATGGCGGGACGCGTCATGCAAAGCTGGTGGGCGCCGCGCCGCGTGGTGCGGGGCCTTCAAGGCATGCCCGACCGGGTGATGCTGGTCGTGCTGATGCTGGCGATGGTCTTCATGCTGCTGGCACAGGCGCCGATCCATGCCCGCGCCGCGGCCCTCGACCCCTCGCGCCCGTTCGAGGCGCGGATGGGCGGCGCGCTGATGGCGGTCATGTTCATGATGCCGCTTCTGGCCTATGCGGTGGCCGCGCTGGTGTCGCTGTTCAGCCGCGCGACGCCCTGGCGGCTTGCGCCCGAGGCCTCGCGGCTGGCATTGTTCTGGGCGCTGCTGGCCGTGGCGCCGGCGATGCTGCTGCGCGGGCTGGTCGGCGGCTTCATCGGCGAGGGCCCGGCGCTGGTCACCACCGATGTGGTGGCGGGCTTCGGCTTTTTCTTCATCTGGGGCGCCGGGATTGCGGCGCTGGCAAGGCGTGTTCGATGAGCTCTGACGACTTCAAGGCCCTGATCCGGCTGACCTTCCGAGAGCCGGAGCAGGCCGCCCACTGGCTGATGGCGCAGGGCTGGCCGATGTCCGTGCGCTGGATGGCGCTGGCGCTGGCGGTGTCGGTCTCGGGGCTTCTGGCCTGGGTCTCGATGCAGATCTATGGCGGCGCCGATGAGGGACAGCCGGGACTGCTGGCCGGGCAACAGCCGCTGGTCCTGGCGGGGCTGCAATTCGCAGCCGTGGTGGTCGGGGCCTCGTTGATGGCCTCGGTCGGGCGGATGTTCGGGGGCCATGGCCGGTTCGAGGATGCGCTGCTTCTGGCCGTCTGGATCGAGGCGATCCTGCTGATGGTGCAGGCCGTCCAGGTCGTGCTGTCGATCATCCTGCCGCCTTTCGCCGCCATTCTGGGCATCCTGTCCATCGCGCTATTCCTGTGGCTGACCGTGCAATTCACCAAGGCGCTGCACGGCTTCACCAGCGCGCCCAAGATCCTGCTGGTCATGTTCGCCACGCTTCTGGCGCTTGGCTTCGTTCTGTCCTTCTTTGCCGTCGCCCTGGGAATCCTGCCGGAGATGCCGCAATGAGCTTTGATGTCGATGCCGTCCGCGCCGATTTTCCCATCCTGTCGAGGCAGGTCAACGGCCGCCCGCTGGTCTATCTGGACAACGGCGCCAGCGCGCAGAAGCCGCGCTGCGTGATCGAGGCGATCACCCGCGCCTATGAGGGCGAATACGCCAATGTCCATCGCGGCCTGCACTTCCTGTCGAACCTGGCGACCGACAATTACGAGCGCGTCCGCGCGATCATCGCGCGTTTCCTGAACGCGCCCCAGGAGGACGAGGTGATCTTCACCTCGGGATCGACCGAGGCGCTGAACATGGTCAGCTACGGTTGGGCCGCGCCAAACCTTCAGCCGGGCGACGAGATCCTGCTTTCCGTGCTGGAGCATCACGCCAATATCGTGCCGTGGCATTTCCTGCGCGAGCGTCAGGGCGTGGTGCTGAACTGGGTCGAGCCCGAGCCCGATGGCAGCCTTCCGCCGGAGAAGGTGCTGGCCGCGATCACGCCGCGCACGAAGATGATCGCCGTCACCCATATGTCGAACGTGACCGGCACGGTCGTCGATATCGCGGGAATCCGGGCGGGGACCGACCTGCCGCTGGTCGTCGATGGCAGCCAGGCCTCGGTCCACATGCCGGTCGACCTGTCGACGCTTGGCGCGGATTTCTACTGCATTACCGGCCACAAGCTCTACGGCCCCTCGGGGTCCGGCGCGATCTGGGTCCGGCGCGAGCGTCAGGCCGAAATGCGCCCCTTCCTCGGCGGGGGCGACATGATCCGCACCGTGACGCGCGATGCCGTGACCTATAATGACGGCCCCCTGCGCTTCGAGGCCGGCACGCCCGGCATCGTCAACCAGATCGGTCTGGGCGTTGCGCTGGAATATCTGATGGATCTGGGGATGGAGAACATCGCCGCCCATGAACGCGCCCTGCGCGACTATGCCCGCGACCGGCTTCGCAGCCTGAACTGGCTTCAGGTCCAGGGTGATGCGGCCGACAAGGGCGCGATCTTTTCCATGACGATGGAGGGGGCGCATGCGCATGACATCTCGACCATCCTCGACAAGAAGGGAATCGCCGTCCGGGCGGGCACGCATTGCGCGATGCCGCTGATGGCGCATCTGGGCGTCCCGGCCAGCGCGCGGGCCAGCTTTGCGATGTACAACACGCAGGCAGAAGTGGACGCGCTGATCGAAGGATTGACCTTCTGCCGCGAGCTTTTCGCCTGAATCTTGCAAAGATTCGGGCGATGGCCGAAGAAAGCCCTTTCATCCTTGCCGGATGCGCGCGATCCCGGCATCCCTGACCCAGTTCAGCGGACAGGGGGAAGCGATGGCCGAGATTCTGGTTCTGGGTGCGGGAATGGTCGGGGTCTCGACCGGGTTGGCGCTGCAGGCGCGCGGGCATGATGTCACGATCATTGAACGCGGCGTGCCGGGGCGCGAGACCAGCTACGGCAATGCCGGCCTGATCCAGACCGAGGCGGTCGAGCCCTATGCGATGCCGCTGGCGCCCTTCGCGCTGATGCAGATCGCGCTTGGCCGGGGCTTTGACGTGAAATGGACGCCCTCGGGGCTGTTGCCGCAGCTCGGCGCGATCCTGTCCTATGCCCGCCATTCGCTGCCCGCCGCGCATCGCCGCGCCTCGGCCACATGGGGGCGGCTGATCCGGCAATCGACAGACCGTCACGGCCCCCTGATCGCGGCTGCGGGCGCGGACAACATCATCCGCCGGAACGGCTATATCGAGATCCACCGCACCCCCGCCCGGATGGAGAAGGCCCGCAAAACCGCCGAACGCTTCCTGACCGAATTCGGCGTCGAGGCGCGGCTGATGACGGGCGCGGAACTGCGCGCCATCGAGCCTTCGGTGAAGATCGAGGTCGAGGGCGCGACCCATTGGTCCGACAGCTGGAACTGCGCCGATCCGGGCGGCTTGGTGGCGTCTTACGCGGCGCTGTTCCAGAAGCGCGGCGGGCGGATCGTGAATGGCGATGCGGGCGACCTGCACCGCAAGGGCGCGGCATGGGTCGCGGACGAGGCCGAGGGCGAGCATGCCGTGATCGCGCTTGGCCCCTGGTCGCCGATTCTGACCGAACGGTTCGGCCTGCGCGTTCCGATGGTGTTCAAGCGCGGCTATCATCGTCATTACCACATGGAGACGCCGCCCCATCACCCGATCGCGGATTTCGGCAACTCGGTCGTCCTCTCGCCCATGCGCCGGGGCCTTCGCATCGCCACCGCCGCCGAGCTGACGCCACATCCGCGCCTGTCGCCGCCGCAGCTGAAGCACGGCGAAAAGGCCGCGCGGGAATTGTTCGACATCGGCGCCCCGGTCGAGGCCGAGCCCTGGACCGGCCGCCGCCCCTGCATGCCCGACATGCTGCCCCTGGTGGGCCGGGTGCCGGACCAGCCGAACCTCTGGGCGCATTTCGGACACGGCCATCAGGGCTTCACCCTCGGGCCGGTCACTGCCGAGATTCTGGCCGACGAGCTGGATGGCGGGGCAGGGTGGCAGGAACTTCAACCCGCCCGGATCAAGCGCGGTTGAAATCGGCCCCGTTCGGGCACATCTTGGGGCCAAGCCGAACGGATCAGGAACCCCATGGGTCACAACAACACGAACGCGCCCGTTGCGCGTCCCATCGAAGTGACCCGCCCCAAGCTCGAGGGCGGGAAGCGCTTTGTCATGCACAGCGAGTTCCAGCCCGCAGGCGATCAGCCGACCGCGATCCGCGAACTGGCGGCGGGGGTGATGTCGGGGGAACGCGATCAGGTCCTTCTGGGCGCGACCGGGACCGGCAAGACCTTCACCATGGCGAAGGTCATCGAAGAGACACAGCGCCCCGCGATCATCCTTGCCCCGAACAAGACGCTGGCCGCCCAACTCTATGGCGAGTTCAAGGGCTTCTTCCCCGAAAACGCCGTCGAGTATTTCGTCAGCTACTACGACTATTACCAGCCCGAGGCCTACGTCCCGCGGTCCGACACCTACATCGAGAAGGAATCGCAGATCAACGAGGCCATCGACCGGATGCGCCACTCGGCGACGCGCGCGCTTCTGGAACGCGACGACGTGATCATCGTCGCCTCGGTCAGCTGCATCTACGGCATCGGCTCGGTCGAGACCTACTCGGCCATGACCCAGGACATGATCGTGGGTCAAAGCTATGACCAGCGGGAATTCCTCGCGCAGCTTGTGGCGCAGCAATACCGCCGCCTCGACGCCAGCTTCCAGCGCGGCGGCTTCCGGGTGCGCGGCGATCTGGTCGAGGTCTGGCCCGCCCACCTCGAGGACCGCGCCTGGCGCTTCGACTTCTTCGGCAACGAGCTTGAGGCGATCACCGAATTCGACCCGCTGACCGGGGTCAAGACCGACAGCTTCAAGCAGATCCGCATCTACGCCAACAGCCACTACGTCACCCCGCGCCCGACGCTTCAGCAGGCGGTCAAGGGCATCAAGGCCGAGCTGCAGATGCGCCTGAAGCAGCTTCAGGACGAGGGCAAGCTGCTGGAGGCGCAGCGGCTGGAGCAGCGCACGAATTTCGACATCGAGATGCTGGAAGCCACCGGCGTCTGCAACGGGATCGAGAACTACTCGCGCTACCTGACCGGCCGCGCACCCGGCGAGCCGCCCCCTACGCTGTTCGAGTTCATCCCGGACAATGCCATCGTCTTTGCCGACGAATCCCATGTCAGCGTGCCGCAGATCGGCGGCATGTATCGGGGCGACTTCCGCCGCAAATTCACGCTGGCGGAACACGGCTTCCGCCTGCCCAGCTGCATGGACAACCGCCCGCTGAAGTTCGAGGAATGGGACGCGATGCGGCCTCAGTCGGTGTTCGTGTCTGCCACCCCCGCCCAATGGGAGATGGACCAGACCGGCGGCGTCTTCACCGAGCAGATCATCCGCCCGACCGGCCTGCTGGACCCGCAGATCGAGATCCGTCCGGTCGAGATGCAGGTGGACGACCTTCTGGACGAGGTGCGCCGCGTCAGCGCCGCCGGCTATCGCACGCTGGTCACCACGCTGACCAAGCGCATGGCCGAGGACCTGACCGAGTACATGCACGAGCAGGGCATCCGCATCCGCTACATGCACAGCGACATCGACACGATCGAGCGGATCGAGATCCTGCGCGACCTGCGGCTCGGGGCCTTCGACGTCTTGGTGGGGATCAACCTGCTGCGCGAGGGGCTGGACATTCCGGAATGCGGGCTGGTGGCGATCCTCGATGCCGACAAGGAAGGCTTCCTGCGCTCGGAGACCTCGCTGATCCAGACCATCGGCCGGGCCGCGCGGAACGCCGAGGGGCGGGTCATCATGTATGCCGACCGCATCACCGGCAGCATGGAACGCGCCATGGCCGAGACCGAGCGCCGTCGCCAGAAGCAGATGGCCTATAACGAGGCCCACGGGATCACGCCGACGACCGTCCGCAAGAATGTCGAGGATGTTCTGGCGGGCCTCTGGCAGGGGGATACGGACCAGTCACGCATCACCGCCAAGGTCGATAAGCCGATGGTGGGCGCGAACCTCGCCGCCCATCTCGACGCCCTGCGGGCCCAGATGCGCAAGGCGGCCGAAAACCTGGAATTCGAGGAAGCCGCGCGGCTGCGCGACGAGGTCAAGCGGCTGGAGGCCGTCGATCTGGCGATCTCGGACGATCCGCTGGCGCGTCAATCGGCGGTGGAAGAGGCCGCCGAGGCCGCGACCCGCGCCTCGGGGCGGTCCACGGCGGGGCGCGCGGGCCAGCGCGGCGGCAACAAGCGGTCCAAGCGCGGGCGTTGAACGGGGCTGGGATCAGCCGCAGCTGATCCGGCCGATCCAGCCCTTTTCGTCCACATGAAGGTTCAGGCGGCCCGGATTGCTGGTTGCCGGAACGATCTCGTTCCGGTCGATCAGGCGCACGGTCAGGTTCGGCGGCAGGAACACCTCGCCCCAGTTCATGCCGACCAGCTGCTGGTGGCGGGCGGGATTGCAGCGCGGGTCCGCGACCGTATAGGGCGAGGTGGCGGCGCAGGCGCCAAGGGCAAGCAGGGCGGCAAGGGTGATGCTGGCAGCTTTCATCATCTGGTCCTCTCGTCTTCGTGAGTGAACGCGGGCTGGCAATGCGGGGTTCCCCGCGCCACGATGCCGGGGAAAGGACAGCCTCATGCGTTTTGCCATTCTTCTGACCGTGCTTGCCTTGCCGGCACATGCCTCTTCGGACGCGGCTTGGGACGAGATGCGCGAGCGCCTTGCCCTCGGATGCGAGGCGCTGCTGCCCGAAAGCGCCGAGGCCGCGATCGACGTCAACCCTTTCGGCTCCGAACGCTACGGTCTGGCGCTGGCCATCGTGACCTATGCCGATGGCACGACCGAGCGTCTGGCCTGCATCATGGACAAGCAGAGCGGCGAGATCGAACTGACCGGACCCTTCGCACCGGAGGGCTGATGCGCCTCTGTCGCAGGGGCTTGAACCGCCGCTGTTTTGCGGCGATATGATCCGGGCAGGACAAGCCGGAGTGCCATCATGATCGTGCGTATCTATCAGCCCGCCCGCAATGCGATGACCTCGGGGATGGGGCGGTCCAAGGGTTGGGTTCTGGAATTTCCGGCAGCCGACGCGCGCGAGATCGACCCGCTGATGGGCTGGACCGGCAGCCGCGACACGCAAAGCCAGGTGCGGCTGCGCTTCGACACCCGCAAACAGGCCGAGGATTACGCGCGCGAGCACGGGCTGGATTACGTCGTTCAGGAACCGCAGCGCCGCGGCACGAATGTCCGCCCCCGCGGCTACGGCGAGAACTTCGCCACCGACCGCCGCGCCCCTTGGACACACTGAGCGTGTTGCTCGGGGCATAGTTGCTGCCAGCTGGGGAAATCTTTGCCCAGTTTGGTGCAGTTTGGTGCAAAGGTTTCGCAAGTCCTTGATTTCTTGCTGACCGCCTCCGGGCGGTCATCTGCTTTTCAGGACATGCCATGATCGTCGCCCATCTCGTCAACCATTCCGGCGGTTTCCATGCCGACGAGCTTCTCTCGTCGGTCATTCTGACGCGGCTTTTCCCGCAGGCCGGGATCGTGCGGACGCGCGACGCCGACTGGACCACACCGGCGCCGGACCGGGTGATCTACGATGTCGGGCGCGACTACGACCCCGCGCGGCTGATCTTCGATCATCACCAGAAGAGCCCTCCGCTGCGCGACGACGGCCGGCCCTACAGCTCTTTCGGGCTGATCTGGCGGCAATTCGGCCATGATTACCTCCGGGCTTACGGCGTCCCCGCGCGGGACGTGGATGCGATCCATGCCGCCTTCGATGCGGATTTCGTGCTGCCCATCGATCTGGTGGACAATGGTGCCCTGTCGCCGACCGGGCCGCTTGCGGACCTGTCGCTGCCTCTGCTGCTGGAAAGCCTGAAGCCCGTCTTCGACGACTGCACCCCGGAGGCGGATGATCGGGCCTTCGAACGGGCGCTGGTCATCGCGCGCGCCTTTCTCGAGGCCGCGATCACCCGCAAGGCCGCCAAGCTGCGGACCGAGGCCGTGGTGATGGACGCCATCGCCGCCGCAGGCGACAGCCCGATCCTTGAACTGCCGATGGGCATGCCCTTCCGCGCGGCTATCGACAAGGCGGGCGCCGATCACCTACTGTTCGTCGTCCACCCCCGAGACACGGGCTGGACTGTGACCGGCATCCGCCGCGATCCCGACGGCTGCGCGCTGCGCGCCGACCTGCCCGAGGCCTGGACGGGTCTGACCGACGCGACCTTCGAGGCCGCCTCCCGCGTTCCGGGCGCACGCTTCTGCCACAATGCCCGCTTCATCGCGGTCGCTGCAGATCGATATGCCGCATTGCAACACGCGGCTCTGGCGGCTTAGGATGCGGAAGCCGCGCAGCAGGCCGGATGAGCGCTCGTGGCCCGTTGAGAGGCAGAAGTCTCATAGGACTGTTTGCGTGAGGAACCCCTGGGCGGACAGCGGCCTAGGCCGGTGCGGCCAGCCGAAGGCCCCAAGGTGCAGAAGCGGTCATTCGGTCTGGGTGCCGCGCCACAAGAACCTAACCCGACCGAAGGGGCGGAACGTTGATTGAATGTATTGCGGGACGGAAGCTGCAGAATCAGCTCATAGGGGCATTCAACCCCGATGAGGCGCTGTGCGATTTGGAAAGCGTTGCAGAGCGATGGAAGCGGACAGTGGTCCTTGCGATCACAGCAAGTAGGCCTGCGTCAGTGCGCTGAAACAGACTCAGTGCGTCGGCCAAGGAGGTGGCAGCCGTCAGTGTCGGAGCCGTCTTCGCTAGCGTCCGAACTAGCTCTTCTGCTGGCTTGTTGTCGGGCTCCAGTGCTTTTGTGAATGCTGTGATGCGAAGCTGATGGGTCAGCCATGCTTGACGGGCCTCCGACGGGCGAATGCCTCGTCGTTCCAGTTGCACCGTGAAAAACGAGCATCGAGACAGATGCGACGCGAGGGCAGAACTGAGCGAGACGCTTTTCATCGCCCCGAGGCCCATCGGCCGGTCGCCCGTCATCCCGAAGACGATAAGCGACCTGGAGATCGGCGCGCCAAGACGGCCGCCCCAACAGCAGAAATGCCGGCAAAGGCGTAGGTGTGGACGCTTCCGGAGTAGCCGGGTGCGAGGGCCGTGGCGACGATACCGAGGGCGAGCCGGTCAGCGAACTCTTTACCAGGGCCCGTGAGAAGACACCCCCGCCCATCCGCCCGCCAAGTGTGATGGCGACTGCAATAGCCTTCACAGCCGCGAACAAGATGGCCTGCGCTAGCCTGACGTCGCCGGAGAGCGCTGCGGCGGTGTCTCGTTCCAACACCGATGAAATGCGGAAAACGGGATCGCGATCATTCCGAGTGCCAGTTCCGCAAAGGCGGGTCGCCACCAGCTTGGCCAGTCGAGACGGGACATGAGGCGGGTTCCGAGCGCGTCGGCCCGGAAGATGCCGCTCATCAACGTAGTCGCGACGAGCGCCTAGCTAAGGCCGAGCAGCATGAAGGCTGGCAGTTCTGCGTGAAAAGCCAAGTCGGGTCGCACGGGAGGGCTGAACTCGCTGAGCCCGCCGAATTGCAGCCGGTTGATCACTGTGCCTGCCACCGCGGCTATGTCGTCGGACGCGATCACGACCCGCAGCGGCTGATCTTCGAACATCACCAGAAGAACCCGCCGCTCCGCGACAATGCCTAGTCCTAACCGCTGGTTCGGGCTGATCTAACGGCATTTCGGCCGGGATTACCTGCGAGCCTTTGGTGTGTCGGAGAGGGATGGCGAGGTGATTCACGCGCCGTTCGATGCCGATTTCCTGTGTATCGATTTGGTGGATAATGGCGCTTTGTCGCTCCCCGGGCCGCTTGACGACCTTTGACCTGCCACGGGATTTTTTCTCCATCTGCGATTAGAGTCCGGCCCATGGAGAGGACGGATGATGAAGAAGGCGCGACTAACGGAAGAGCAGATCATTGGCATTTTGGAGGAGTATGAGGCAGACGCGAATTGTGCTGATCTCTGCCGCAAGCATGGGAGGTCGGAACGGACGTTCTATGCCTGGAAGGCGAAGTATTCCGGGATGACGGTGTCTGAGGCCAAGCGGCTGAAGGCACGGGAAGATGAGAGCGCGAATCTGAAGCGGCTCTTGGCCGAGCAGATGCTCGACATGGCTGCGATGAAGGAACTGCTGTCGAAAAACTGGTGACGCCCGTCGCGAAGCGTGAGGCTGTCGCGCATCTGAAGTCCCATCGCGGGCTGTCGGAGCGGCGGGCGTGTCAGATTGCCGGGGCGGACCGCAAGATGGTGCGCTACGAGCCGCATCGTGCGCCATACACGGCGCTGCCGGGCCGATTGCGGGATCTGGCCAATGAGTGGCGACGGTTCGGATATCTGCGGCTCTTCGTCCTGCTCAGGCGGGAGGGTGAGGCGTCGGGGATCAACCGCATCTACCGGCTCTACCGCGAGGAAGGGTTAACGGTCCGTAAACGCAAAGCACGCCGCAAGGCCCTTGGCAAAAGGCCCCGATCCTGATGGAGGGACGGGCCAATGCGCGCTGGTCACTGGAATTAGACGGATCAAAAAAAGTTCCGGGGGCTGCTTTCCCGTCGAATGGGCATGACCAGTTCGCCTGCCGGCGACGCTTCCGCGTGCTGAACGTAGTTGATGACGCCACGCGGGAATGCATTGCCGCCAATCCGGTCGCGATCGGCCTCGAACCGGTGGCGGCACGATGGCTCACCCTCGATCGATGGCTGCCGCGTAGCGCGGGAGATGACCGCGCTGATCGAACGCCGCGACAAGCTTGGGATGATCGTCAGCGATAATAGGACGGAACGGACCTCGAACGCGATTCTGAAGTGTGCGCCGAGCAAAAGGTCGAGTGGCGTTACATCGCGCCGGGCAAGCCGATGCAGAATGGCTTTGTAGAAAGCCTTAACGGCAGGATGCGGAACGAGTTCTTGCACGAGACGCAGTTTCGTAACCTCGCCCATGCCCGCAACCTCATCGCGGTCTGGGTCACAGGCTACAACACCGCAATGCCCCATTCGGCCCTTGATACCAGACCCCCGCAGGCTTCGCCTTGCATCTGACCACCGCAATCGCCCGACCCGCTGCACGCGATCAGGGCTCCGTGCGCCGGGCGATTGCTCAACCCACGCCAGAGGGCGTAAATCAACAACCGGCTCCGGTCGCGGCTGGATGAAAGAACAGTGGCAGCTCGGGGACGTTTGAGGGGGCAGGCCACTCGTGTTGAATTGAATGATCGAGCCACAGAGCCCGCATATGCAGGCCCTTTTTCTTTGCCACGGCTCCGAGTGCGTAGGACCGCGTCCCGAACTCGAATAAACTTTGCTCCGAGGTGAGGGAGGAACATTGATTTTGTGAGTCAACTCCTCGTTCCTGGCACAAACTATGCTTGGAATAACACGCGCCCGCGAAAGCCGTTGACAGGATGCGGTCATCCGTCGCAGATGGGCGCTGCTACGGTTCCGGCGCTGGCCGGATGAAAAGGGAATGCCGGTGCGCCCCGTCAGGGGCAAGGCCGCAGCTGCCCCCGCAACTGTAAGCGGCGAGCGACGGTCCATCATGCCACTGGAGCGATCCGGGAAGGCGGACCCCAGCCCAGACCCGCAAGCCAGGAGACCTGCCGCAGCGATCACCCATTTCCGGTGCGGGGCGCGCCAGGAAAGCGGTCGATCCGCAGAGGTGACAGTCACCGTTCTGCGGCGCCGCTGCAGGACATTTCTGTTTGCCGCAGGCTTTGCCTGCCATGCGAAAGGTCCGACCGGATGCGTCGCACGCTTGCTGTTCTGGCGCTTGGCGCCGTTTCTCCTGCCCTGCCTGCCATGGCCGACCCACAGCCCTTCCTGCTGGACGAGATCGTCCTGTCGGGGGGCCTGACCCCGGTGCCCGCCGACGGCTATGCCCGAGCCTACAGCGTCGTCACCCGCGCCGAGATCGAAGAGCGCGGCCTTGTCACCGTCGAGGATGCGTTGCGCGCGCTGCCGGGCGTCTCGGTCAGCAGCAGCGGGGGCAGTCTGACGCAGGTCCGCATCCGGGGCGGCGAAGCCAATCACACGCTGGTCCTGATCGACGGGATCGAGGCTTCGGGGGGCTCGGATTCCCATGTCTTTTCAGGGCTCGGCACCAACGATATCGATAGGATCGAGGTTCTGCGCGGGCCGCAATCGGTGATCTACGGCTCGAACGCCTCGGGCGGGGTCATCAACATCATCACTCGCCGGGCGGAACAGGGGCGCGGACATGGCGGCAGCGTCGAGGTCGGCAACGGCGCGGCCGGCTCGGGCTGGGTCACGCAGCGCGGCGAGCGTGGCGGTCTGGCGCTGAGCCTTGCGGCCCGCAACGATCGGGGCTTCGATCATTCCGGGGATGGCGGCGAACGGGACGGGCTGAACAGCCGCAGCGCCACGATTTCCGGCGATGTCGCTGCGACCGACAGCCTGCGGATCGGCGCGACGCTGCGGCGCGAGCGACTGCGCTATGATTACGACGCCGAAAATCCCGACTGGGCGGCGACGGATGCCGACAGCTACATCGTCGACGCGCCGCTTTTCGGACAGCGCGACGGCCTGCGCGCCGCGCTCTGGGCCGAGCTGGAGCGGTTCGACGGGCGCGTGACGCAGCGCCTGCAATGGCAGCAGAGCCGTGACCGGGCCAGCGAGAATGACGGTCCGCAAAGGCGCGGCGAGACGCGGACGCTGAAATACCGCGCCTCGGTCGGGCTGGACGGGCGGGCCTTGGATGCGCGCCATCTGCTGAACCTTCTGGCCGAGCGGCAGCGCGACACGAACAGCGTTGCCCCCGATCAGCGGCGCGCGGTGAATTCTGTCGCGCTGGAATATCGCGCGCGGCTGGACGGGCTGGATGTCCAGGCCGGGCTGCGCCACGACGACAACCGCGCCTTTGGCGATTTCACAAGCTGGAACGTGGCGCTGTCTTGGCAGGCGCCGGACCTTCCGCTGCGGCTGCACGGTTCGGCCGGGACCGGGCTTGTGAACCCCTCGTTCACCGAGCTTTTCGGCGGTTTCGGCACGATTGGCAATCCTGATCTGCGGCCCGAGCAGAACCGGGGCGTCGATCTGGGGGTCGAGTGGCAATGGCCGCAGGGCGGGCTGGTCGGGCTGACCTGGTTCCGCGAAAGCCTCGAGGACGAGATCGAGTTCTTCGCGACGCCCTCGGGCGATTTCTCGTATCGCAACCAGTCGGGCCGCAGCCCGCGCGAGGGGGTCGAAATGTCCGCGCGGCTGGCGCCGACCGATGCGCTGACGATTGGCGCCAGCTATACCTATCTGGACGCGAAGAACCCCGATGGCAGCGTCGAGATCCGCCGCCCCCGCCACGAGGCCGGGTTGAATGCCACGCTGTCGGTGCTGGACGGGCGCGGGCAGCTCTCGGGCGAGGTGCGGCGGGTCTCGGGGCTGCCGGACACGCAGTTCTGGGGCGATTTCGAGACGCGCGAATTGCCCGCCTATACGGTCGTGAACGTCGCGGCGGGCTATGATCTGACCCCGAATGTGCGGGCGACGGCGCGGGTGGTGAACCTGTTCGACCGCGCCTATTCGGATGTCTGGGGCTATGCCAGCCAGGACCGCACTGCCCATATCGGGTTGCAGGCCCGCTGGTGATTGGCTGGCCCGCCCTTGCGCTGGCCCTGCTGGCGATGACGGGACCGGCGCTCGCCGATCCCGCGCCGCAGGCCGCGCCTTTGCGGGTCCTGTCGATGAACCTTTGCACCGACCAGCTGGCGATGCTGGTCGCGGCGCCGGGGCAGCTAGTGTCGGTCAGCCACATGGCGCGCGATCCGCTGGTCTCGGCCATGGTGGACGAGGCCGCGTCGCTGCCCGCGAATTACGGCCAGGCCGAGGACATCCTGCGCCATCGCCCCGATCTGGTTCTGGCCAGCATGTTCAGCGCGCCGGTGACGCTGGACATGCTGCGCCGGCTGGGCATCCCGGTCGCGGTCTTTCCGCCCGAGAACGACATGGAGGGCATCCGCGACAATCTGCGCCTTATGGGCGAGGTTCTGGGCCGCGAGGCCGAGGCCGGGGCGATCATCCAGCGGTTCGATGCGGATCTGGCGGCGCTGGCCTCGGCGCCGCCTTCGGGGCGGCGGGCGGCGCTTTATGCGGCGAACGGCTACACATTGGGCCGGGGCAGCCTGGCCGATGCGATCCTGTCGGCGGCGGGCCTGTCGAATGTCGCCGCCGAACTGGGCCTGTCGCAGGGCGGCGTCCTGCGGCTGGAACGGCTGGTCATGGCCCGGCCCGACCTGATCGTGACCAGCCAGCCCTATCCCGGCGGCTCGCGCGCCGAAGAGATCCTGAGCCACCCCGCCCTGCGCGCCCTGACCGCCGAGGCGGGCGCCGAGGCCGTGTCGGACAGCGACTGGGTCTGCGGGACGCCCCATGTCCTGCGCGCGGTCGCGCGTTTGGCGGAGGGCGCGTCATGAGGCTGATGCTGGCCCTATCGGCGCTGGTTCTGGCGCTGGCGATGGCATCGTTGCTGGTCGGGGCGGTCTGGCATCCGCCGGGTGCCGCGCTGGCGGCGCTTTTCGGGCACGGCGATCCGCTGCTGGTTCTGGTCATGCAGGAATTGCGCCTGCCGCGTGCGATCCTGGGCGCGGCGGTGGGGGCTGCGCTCGGGCTGGCGGGGGCGGCGATGCAGGGCTTTCTGCGCAACCCTCTGGCCGAGCCCGGGCTGATCGGCACATCGGCCATGGCCTCGCTTGGGGCGGTTCTGGCGATCCAGACGGGGATGGCGGCCGCGCTGCCTCTGGCGCTGCCGGGCGCGGCGCTGGCGGGGGCGGGGCTGTCGGTCGCGCTGGTTCTGGCGATGGCCGGGCCGCGGGGCGGCGCGCTGGCGCTGATCCTTGCTGGGATCGCGGTCTCGGCGCTGGCCGGGGCGCTGACCTCGCTGGTCCTGAACCTGTCGCCCAACCCTTTTGCGGCGAACGAGATCGTCTTCTGGATGATGGGCTCGCTGGCCGACCGCTCGATGCTGCATGTGCAGATCGCGCTGCCGGTGATGGCGGCCGGGGCGCTGATCCTCTGGCCCCTGGGTCGCGGCCTGCGGGCCCTGTCCCTGGGCGAGGATGCCGCCGCCAGCATGGGCGTCAGCCTGCCGCGCCTGCGGGTGAGGCTGGCGCTTGGCTCCGCGGCGCTGGTCGGCGGAGCCACGGCCGTGTCGGGGGCGATCGGCTTCGTCGGGCTGGTCGTGCCGCATCTCTTGCGCCGCGCGGTGGGCGGCGATCCGGGGCGGCTGATGGCGGTCTCGGCGCTTGGCGGTGCGGCGATGGTGCTGGCCGCCGATATCGCGGTGCGCCTGATCCTGCCCGAGCGCGACCTGAAACTGGGCGTTCTGACCGCGCTGATCGGCGCGCCCTTCTTCCTGCACCTGATCCTGCGGCTGAGAAGGCAGATGCCATGAGCCTGATGACGCTGTCCGGCCTGTCGGTCCATCGCGGCGCCTGTCCGGTTCTGGACGGGATCGACCTGTCGGTGGGGCCGGGCGAGTTCGTAGGCCTGTTGGGGCCGAACGGGTCGGGCAAGACGACGCTGCTGCGCGCGGCGATGGGGCTTTTGCCTGCGCGCGGGCGCGCCTCGCTGGCAGAGCTGGCGCCGGTCGCACGGGCGCGGCGCGCCGCCTATCTGCCGCAGGGGCGCGAGATCGCCTGGCCCATGCCCGTGGGTGCGGTGGTGGCGCTTGGCCGGATCGCGCATGGCGAGGGGGCCGCGCCCCGGGACCGCGCCGCAACCGAGGCCGCGATGGCGGCGCTTGGCCTGGGCGCGATGCGCGACCGCGACGCGACGGCGCTGTCGGGGGGCGAGCAGGCGCGCGTCCTGATCGCCCGCGCCCTGGCGCAGGAGACGCCGCTTCTGATCGCGGACGAGCCCATTGCGGGCCTTGATCCGGCGGCGTCGATCCGGGTCATGGCGCTGTTCTCGGACCTTGCCCGGCAGGGGCGCGGTGTGGTCGCGGCCCTGCACGATCTGGGCCTTGCCGCGCGCCATTGCACGCGGCTTGTGGTGCTGCATCAGGGCCGGATCGCGGCCGACGGCCCGCCCGAGGCCGTGCTGACGCCCGACCTTCTGGCCCACGTTTTCGGGATCCGCGCGCATCTGTCCGATGGGCCGGACGGGCCTCTGTTCCAGGTGCTGGGCTGTCTGGACCCCTAGCGCCGCCGCCAGGGCGACATGCGCTGCCAGATCCCGTCGCGCAGGATCAGGCCATGATGGGCGGCCGCCGCCAGATGCAGGGCCAGCACCGCCAGAAGCAGCAGCCCCGAGGCCCAGTGCACCAGGCTTGCCCATTCCGCCAGCGCATCCGAGCGCGGCACGATCCGGCCCGCGCCCGACAGGCCCAGCATCTCGATCGGGAAGCCCCCTGCGCGGACCCGGATCACCCCCGACAGCGGCATCACGACCAGCAGCGCGTAAAGCAGCCCGTGCGACAGGCCGGCCGCCCGGACCTGCCAGCGCGGCATCGAGGCCGGCAGCGGCGGGGCGGGGTGGCGCAGCCTGACCCAGATCCTCAGCGCGATCAGCGGGATCAGCAGCGTCCCGAGGTTCTTGTGCAAGAGGAACAGCGTGTCGCGCGTGGCGCGCGGCAGGGCCTCGTCGGTCATCAGGATGCCCGCCGGGATCATCACGAGGATCGGCAGGGCCACCGACCAATGCAGCCAGATGGCGGGGCGGCTATAGCGTTCGGGTGCGCCGGGGTGCGACATGGTGACCTCCTGTCGGACCAGCATAGCGCAAAAGCGTGATGCGGCGAAGCGGGCGCTTGACGCGGGCGGACGGGCGGCGTTCGATGCGACATGCGCGACCTGCCCCTGACCGATACCGAACGATTTCCCGAACCGCATCCGAAGCTTGCGATCCCCGACCTGCTGCGCGCGGGGATGGTGGGTCTGGCCGTGACGCTGGCGGCGCTGCCGGTCCTGTCGGCCGGGCCGGGGGCCGTGGGGGTCGCAATTCTGGCCTATGGCGCGGCCTTTGCGCGTGTCGCTCAGGTCATGCGGCGCGCCTATCCGCATGAGCGGTTCGGGGCCTGCAATCTGGTGACCCTGTGCCGGGCGGGCATGGTCGCTGCGCTTCTGGGCGCGGTGGTGGGCGCACCGGAAGGGGGGCAGGCGGCGGGCTGGGCGGTCGCCGTGGTGGCGGGCATCGGACTGGCGCTGGACGGGATCGACGGCTGGCTGGCGCGTCGCTCGGGCCTCGTCTCGGATGTCGGGGCGCGCTTCGATCTGGAGGTCGATGCCGCGCTGGCCCTTGTTCTGGCGCTGCATGTCCTGTCGGGCACGGCGGTCGGGGCCGAAGTGCTGGTGCTGGGCTCGCTGCGTTACGTCTTTGTCGCGGCGGGCTGGATTGCGCCCTGGCTGCGGGGCGATCTGCCCTTCAGCCAGCGCAGGCGGGTGATCTGCGTGGTGCAGATCGCGGCGCTGATCTTTCTGGTGACGCCTCTGGCGGGCGACGATCTGGCGATCTGGACCGCACGTCTGGCCAGCGCCGCGCTGGTCTGGTCCTTCGCGGTCGATGTGGCCCATCTGTGGCGGGTGCGGGCATGAGCGCGGCGCGCATCCTGCCGCCGCTGCTGGCGGCCGGCCTGCTGTGGCTGCCCTTTGCCATGCCGCTGCGGCCCGGCCCGGGGCTGGGCCAGTGGTTCCCGCTGGCGCCGGAATGGCCCGCCTTGCTGCTGGCTCTGGCATTGGCGGGGCGCTGGCTGCGCCTGCCGGCGGTGATCCTGCTGCTGGCGTTGGTGGCGCACAAGCTGGCCGATATCGCGATGCATTCCGCGCTGGCGCGAGGCTTCAACCTGCGCGCCGATCTGCCGCTGATCGAGGCGGGCCTGCGCCTGCTGGCCGGTTCGGTGGGGGTGGTGGCAAGCGTGGCGCTGGCCGTGCTGGCGGTGCTGGCCTTGGCGGGATTTGCGCTGCTGGCCTGGTGGGCAGCGGGGGTCTGGGCGCGCATCGGCGGCGGATGGCGACTGCGCCTGCCCCTGGCTGTACTGGCGCTTGTGGCGCTGGTGCCGGTGCAGACGGGCGCGATCCGGGCGGAAAGCGCGCTCTATGCCAAGGGGCGGATCGACCTGTTCCGCAACACGCAGCGCGAATTGACGCGCTTTGCCGCCGAGGCCGCGAACGATCCCTTTCTTGGGGCCACCGGGCTGCTGGAACGCATCGACCGCGACGTGCTGCTGATTTTCGTCGAAAGCTATGGCCGCACCAGCTTTGACACGCCGCTTTACGCCGAGACCCATCTGCCGCTGCTTGAGCAGGCCGAGGCGCGGCTGGCGCAGGCGGGGCTGGCGATGCGGTCGGGCTTTGTCGCCGCGCCCACGCGGGGCGGGCAGAGCTGGCTGGCGCATGGCACCCTGTCCAAGGGGTTGTGGATCGCGGACCAGACCCGCTATCGCGCGGCCCTGGCCAGCGGGCGGCAGAGCCTGTTCCACCATGCCTCGCGCGCGGGGTTCCGGACGGCGGCCGTGATGCCCGCGATCACGCTGCCCTGGCCCGAATCCAGCCGCATGGGCTTCGAGACCGTGCTTGAGGCCGCCGATCTGGGCTATGAGGGGCTGCCCTTCAACTGGGTGACGATGCCCGACCAGTTCACCATGACCGCCCTGGACCGGCTGCTGCGCGATGGCAGCGACCCGCGCCGGCTGTTCGCGCAGGTGGCGCTGATCTCGTCCCACGCGCCCTGGGTGCCGGTGCCGCGCATGATCGACTGGAACCTTGTGGGCGATGGCAGCGTATTCGACGACATGGCGCAAGAGGGCGACCCGCCCTCGGTCGTCTGGCGCGACCGCGACCGCGTGCGCGACCAGTATCGGCAGGCCGTCGCCTATTCGCTTGAGGTCGTGATGGATTATGCCCTGCGCCATGCCGACGATCCGCCGCTGATGCTGGTCATCGGTGATCATCAGGCCGCCCCGCGCATCGCGCTGGACGAGCGCCCCGATGTGGCGCTGCATGTCATCGGACCCAAGGCGCTGGTGGCCGAGACCGCGGCCTGGGGCCTGACCCCCGGCCTGATCCCGCCGCCGGACAGCGAGGCCTTTCCGATGGACCGGCTGCGCGACCTGATCCTTGGCAGTTTCGGCGGAAGGCCGCGCTCATGAACCTTGCGGCCTGTTTGCGGCTGGGGGCCAGCCTGGCCATTCTGGGGCTGGTCTGGTGGCAGATCGACGCACCCGACGCCGCCGCGCGTCTGGCCGAGGCGCATCCGGGCTGGCTTATGGCGGGGCTGGCGGCGCTTTGGGCCCAGACGCTGCTATCGGCCTGGCGCTGGCGGCTGGTGGGGCGTGCGCTTGGTGTGATGATCGCGCCCGCCCGCGCGCTGTCGGAGTATTTCCTTGCGCAGCTGGTCAACCAGACGCTGCCGGGCGGCGTTCTGGGCGATCTGTCGCGCGCCTGGCGCAGCGCGCAGGGGGCGGGCTTTGCCCGGGCGGGCGGGGCGGTTCTGGCCGAGCGCGTGCTGGGGCAGGTGGCGCTGATGGCGCTTCTGGTCGCCGGGCTGGTCTGGGCGGCGCGGGCGCCGGGCCAGATCCGCGTTCCGGCCGAGGTGCTGATCCCGGCAGGTCTGGTCCTGGGCCTGCTGATCGCGGGCCTTTGCGTCGTGCTGCTGATGCCGCGCCTGGCCCAGGCTGGTCGGGCGCTGCTTCCGGCGGGCGTGATGCTGCCGCAACTGGCCCTTAGCCTGGGCGCCGCGGTGCTGAATCTGCTGGCCTTCGACTTTGCCGCGCGCGCGACCGGCACGACCCTGCCACCCGCCGCCATCGCGGTCCTTGTGCCGCTGATCCTGCTGACCATGCTGGTGCCGGTGACGGTCAGCGGATGGGGCCTGCGCGAGGGGGCGGCGGCCGCCCTGTTCCCGCTGGCGGGGGCCAGCGATGCGGCGGGGCTGGCGGCCAGCACGGCCTTCGGGCTGATCTTCCTGATCTCGACGCTGATCGGGACCGGGGCCTGTCTGGCCCATGGAGCGGTCTCGGGGCGGGCTTCGACCGTGCGTCCCGCCCTGCGCCCGTCGCGCGCCCGCCCGGAACAGAGGTGATCCCATGAGCCCGACCCCCGCTGCCTTTGCCCTGCCGGGTGACATCACCACGGTGACGGGGGGCTATCTCTATGACCGCCGCCTGTTTGAGGGGTTGGAGGGACTGGGCCATGCGATGCGGCTTGTGCCTCTGTCGCCGCAATTCCCCTTCGCCGACGCGACGGCGATGGCGGAAAGTCTTGCCACGCTGGCAGACCTGCCCGCCGATTGTCCGGTCATCGTGGACGGGCTGGCCTATGGCGCGATGGAGACCGAGGCGCTGGCGCGGGTGCGTGCGCCCATCGTTGCGCTGGTGCACCACCCCTTGGCGCTGGAAAGCGGGCTGCCCGCCGATCGGGCCGCGCATCTGGAAGCGACCGAGCGCGCCAATCTGCGCCTGGCGCGGCATGTGCTGGTTCCCAGCCCCCATACCCGCCGCATCCTGATCGAACGCTACGACGTGCCGCCCGGCGCGATCACCGTCGCCCGGCCTGGCGTCCAGCCGGTGCGGATTGCGCCCGCCCCGAAGGTTCCGCCGCTGATCCTGTCGGTGGGGATCCTGCATCCGCGCAAGGGCCACGACATTCTGATCGCGGCCCTGGGCGAACTGGGCGATCTGGATTGGCGCGCGGTGATCGCCGGCACTCCGTGGGAGGCGGGCCATGCCGATGCGCTGGCGCGCCAGATCGCCGCCAGCCCGGTTGCCGACCGGATCACACTGGCCCGGGCCGTGTCGGATGAGCGGCTCGAGGCGCTTTACGCCGAGGCCAGCCTTTTCGCGCTGGCCACCCGCTACGAGGGGCATGGGCTGGTCTTTGACGAGGCGATCCTGCGCGGCCTGCCGATCCTGTCCTGCCGCACCGGGGCGGTGCCCGACACGGTGCCGCAGGATGCGGGGCTGCTGGTCGCGCCCGACGATGCCGGGGCCTTTGCCGGCGCGCTGCGGCTGATGCTGACCGATCGCGCGCTGCGCGAGGGCGCGGCGCTGGCGGCGCGGCGTGCGGCGGCGGCCTTGCCTGACTGGCCCGCGACGGCGCGGGTCGTCTCGGGCGTGCTGCAGCGGCTGGCCTAGTCTTCGTCCGAGGGTCGGTTGCGCAGCCTGAGCCGTGCGATGGCGTCCTGTTCGTCGGCCTTGCGCTGCGCTTCCAGCGCCTCGGCCACGCAATCCAGATGCGATTCCAGCGTGCGGCGGGCCAGCGGGCCGTCGCGCGCCTGAAGGGCGGCGTTGATCGCCTCGTGCTGGTCCAGGATGCGGTCGCGCAAATCGCCGCGTGCAAAGATGCGGGGGCGGTTGAACAGCATCCCCTGCCGCAGCAGGTCCTGCATGGCACGCATCATGTGCAGGGCGATGATGTTGTGGCTGGCCTCGACGATGGCCATGTGGAAATCGGCATCCAGCGCGGCCTCGGCCTCGGGATTGGCGACGGCATGGGCGTGGCGCATGTCGGTGACGATCCGGTCCAGCAGGTCCAGATCGGCCTGCCCGGCCTCGGTCGCGGCGCGTTCGGCGGCCAGCCCCTCCAGATCCTTGCGAAAGCGCAGGAAGTCGCCCGCGGCGCGGGGATGGCGGGCGATCAGCCGCACCAGAGCGGGCGAGAAGGCGCTGCCCAGAACCTCGGCCACGAAGATGCCCGCATTGGGGCGCGAGACCAGCAGCCCGTCGGCCTGCATCGCCGCCAGGGCCTCGCGCAGCGAGGGGCGGCTGACGCCCATCCGCGCGGCCAGATCGCGTTCGCCCGGCAGGCGCTGGCCCGGACGCAGCACGCCCTGCAGGATCAGCCATTCGATCTGGCGTGTCACCTCTTGCGACAATTTAGCGGCGTCGATCTTTTCAAAGGGCATGGAATGTCGGCTTTTCGGGGAAATGCAGGCGCGGCGGATTCAGATTAGGCGAGGGGGCGCGGGAATGCAAAAGGGGCCGGACAAGCCGGCCCCTTTCGTCAGATGCGTGCCGCGATCACTGCGTCGGGCGGATCAGGATCTCGACGCGGCGGTTCTGGGCGCGCCCGGCCTCGGTCGCGTTCGAGGCGACGGGCTGGGTGTCGGCCACGCCCACCGCGCTGAGACGGTTCTGGGCGACGCCCGCGGCGGCCAGGATGCCCGCCACCGATTGCGCGCGGCGCTGCGACAGATCGCGGTTGATCGCCTGGGTGCCGGTGCTGTCTGTGTGGCCCACGACTTCGACCCGGCTGTTCGGATACTGGTTCAGGTTGCGCGCGACGGCATAGAGGTCCTGCTGGGCGGGGCCGGACACGGCGGCCGAGCCGGTCGCGAAGAGGATGCCGTCGGGCATCACGACCTGCAGATACGATCCGTGATTGACGACGCGGATGTTCGGGTTGGTCAGCGATTGCTGCAGCGCCTGGGCCTGGCGGTCGAGCATGTTGCCCGCGACCGCGCCCACGGCGGCGCCGACGATGGCACCGCGCGCGGCGTCGCGGCTGCGGCCGCTGCTGTCATCGTCGCGGGTGCCGGCGAGGACGGCGCCAACGGCGGCGCCGGCCAGCGCGCCCTGCTGGGTGCGGCTCATGCCGCCGCCGTTCATGGCCGGGTCGGCGCAGGCGGTCAGGACCAGAAGCCCCGAGGCGGCGATAATGGTTGTGGCGCGGAGTTTCATGCGGCTCCCTCTCCTTGTGATGGGCTGTGCCGGATTGGCATGGCCGTCAAATCCTGTGCTGGCGGTCCGATTCCGGTCCACGGCAGCAACGCGCGTCACGCTGTCGCAGTTCCCGGCGGAAGGGAAGCGCAAGTTTCGGTGAAGGCGCTGGAATGACGTCACAAACAGGCGATGAGCGCAGGTGCTTGCATCGCGCCGCCCATGAGGCCAGAAGAGGGCGGTCATGGCCCGCTTGTCCCGCATCCCCCCGGCGCTGCCCTTCGCCGCCCAGGTCGCGATCTTCTCGCGGCTGCAGGCGGCCAACCCCGCGCCCGAGACCGAACTTGAATTCGTGAACCCCTTCACGCTGGTCGTGGCGGTGGCCCTGTCCGCGCAGGCGACCGATGTGGGCGTCAACCGCGCCACGCGGGGCCTCTTCGCCGTGGCCGACACGCCCGAGAAGATGCTGGCCTTGGGCGTCGAGGGCGTCACCGAGCACATCAAGACGATCGGCCTGTTCCGCCAGAAGGCGAAGAACGTCATCGCGCTGTCGCGCATCCTGGTCGAGGATTATGGCGGCGAGGTTCCCGACAGCCGCGCCGCCCTGACCAGTCTGCCGGGCGTCGGGCGCAAGACCGCCAATGTGGTTCTGTCCTGCGCCTTCGGCCATCCTGCCCAGGCGGTGGACACGCATATCTTCCGGGTGGGCAACCGCACCCGCATCGCGCCCGGCCGCGACGTGGACGAGGTCGAGCGCGCCATCGAGGATCACGTTCCCGCCCGGTTCCAGACCCATGCCCATCACTGGCTGATCCTGCATGGCCGCTATGTCTGCCAGGCCCGGCGGCCCCGCTGCGGCATCTGCCCGATCGCCGATCTCTGCCCCTATGAGGAAAAGACCGAATGACCCGCGCCTCTGACAAGACCCCCTATGTGATCGGGATCGGCAATGCCGTGATGGACATCATCGCCCCCACCGAAGAGGCGCGGCTGGCCGATCTGGGCATCACCAAGGGCATCATGCAGCTGGTCGAGCGCGAGCGGTCCGAATTCCTGATGGCGGCGCAGGCCGACGATCATTCCGACCGGAGGCTCGAATCGCGCATGGTCGCGGGCGGCAGCGTCGCCAACACGCTGGCGGGGATCGGCGGGCTGGGCCTGAAGACCGCCTTTATCGGTCTGGTCGCGGATGACGAGATCGGGCGGCTTTATGCCCGCCAGACGGAGGCGGCGGGGACGCGCTTCGTGAACGCGCCGGTCGCGGGGTCGGACCTGCCGAGCTCGCGCACGATCATCTTCGTCACGCCCGATGGCGAGCGGTCGATGAACACCTATCTGGGCATCTCGGCCGAGCTGGGGCCCGAGGATGTGGACCCCGCCGTCTTTGTCGGCGCGGGCTGGCTGTTCCTGGAGGGGTATCTCTTTGACAAGGGCAAGGGGAAGGCCGCGTTCCTGAAGGCGGCCGAATGCTGTCACGCGGCGGGCGGCCAGGCCGGGATCGCGCTGTCGGACCCGTTCTGCGTGGACCGCCACCGCGACGATTTCCGCAAGCTGGTCGCGGGGCCGATGGATTACGTGATCGGCAATGTCCACGAATGGCAATCGCTCTATCAGGTCGAGGATCTGGAGGAGGCGCTGCGACTGGCCGTGGCCGATTGCCGGACGGTGATCTGCACGCGGTCGGGCGAGGATGCGATCCTGATCCGCGAGGGCGAGCGGGTCAGCGTGCCGGTCCAGCGCGTGGTGCCGGTTGATGCCACGGGCGCAGGCGACCAGTTCGCGGCGGGCCTGATCTATGGGCTGGCCAGCGGGCGCTCCCTGTCGGCGGCCGGGCGGATGGGCTGCATCGCGGCATCCGAGGTGATCGGCCATGTCGGCGCGCGCCCCGAGGCCGACATCATGGCGCGGTTCCGGGCCGAAGGGCTGGTCTGAGGTCGTCGGTCCCGGGATTGCGTCCCGCGACGGCGGGGGGCCAGCCCCCCGCACCCCCCCTGCACCACCCGGGGGCATCGCTGCGACCGGGACGGGGCGGCGGGAAGGCGCTGGCCCGCGCGGGCCTGTGGCGTTGCGCGGCGCGGGGGCGGCGTGTATCAGGGCGGAAATTGCGAGCAGTTGAAGGACATGCGGATGCGCCGGGTTGTTGTCACGGGATTGGGGATGGTCACGCCTCTGGCCTCTGGGGTCGAAGCGAGCTGGGAGCGCCTGCTGGCCTGCAAGTCGGGCGCCGGGCCGATCACGCGGTTCGATCCCAAGGACGTGGCGACGAAATATGCCTGCGAGATCCCCCTGGGCGACGGGACGGACGGCACCTTCAATCCCGATGACTGGATGGAGCCGAAGGACCGGCGCAAGGTCGATGATTTCATCCTCTACGGCATGGCCGCGGCGCAGCAGGCCGTCGAGGATGCCGGATGGATGCCCGAGGACGAGGAGGGCCGGCTGCGCACGGGCGTGATGATCGGCTCGGGGATCGGCGGGCTGTCTTCCATCGCCGAGACCGCCGTGCTGATCAAGGAGCGCGGGCCGAAGCGGGTCAGCCCCTTCTTCATTCCCGGCGCGCTGATCAACCTGATCTCGGGTCAGGTCTCGATCCGCTACGGGTTCAAGGGGCCGAACCATGCCGTCGTCACGGCCTGCTCGACCGGCGCCCATGCCATCGGCGATGCGGCGCGGCTGATCCGCTACGGCGATGCCGATGTGATGATCGCGGGCGGCGCCGAAAGCCCGATCAGCGAGATCGGGATCGCGGGCTTCAATGCCTGCAAGGCGCTGTCCACCAAGCGCGCCGATGATCCGCAGGCCGCGAGCCGCCCCTATGACGCGGACCGCGACGGGTTCGTGATGGGCGAGGGCGCGGGCGTCGTCGTGCTGGAGGAATACGAGCACGCCAAGGCACGCGGCGCGAAGATCTATGCCGAGGTTCTGGGCTATGGCCTGTCGGGCGACGCCTATCACATCACCGCCCCGTCCGAGGATGGCGATGGCGGCTATCGCGCGATGGAGGCGGCGCTGCGTTCGGCCGGGCTGACGCCGGACCGGATCGACTACATCAACGCGCATGGCACCAGCACCATGGCCGACACGATCGAGCTGGGCGCGGTCGAGCGGCTGATGGGGGATGCCGCTTCGGGGGCGGTGATGTCGTCCACGAAATCGAGTATCGGCCACCTGCTGGGCGCGGCCGGCGCGGTCGAGGCGATCTTCTGCGTGCTGGCGATCCGCGACCAGATCTGCCCGCCGACGATCAACCTGGACAACCCTGCGGTCACGCCCAGGCTGGACCTGGCGGCCAACGCCGCCGTGCGCCGCAAGGTCGATGTGGCGCTGTCCAACAGCTTTGGCTTTGGCGGGACCAATGCCAGCCTGATCCTGGGGCGCGTGGCGGAATGATCTGGCGCAACCTTGCCTCGAACATGCTGACGCTGCTGCTGGTGCTGCTGGTGGCGGCGGCGGCGGCGGTGGCCTGGGCCAAGCGCGAGTTCAGCGGGCCGGGCATCAGCGAGGTCGCGCAATGCGTCGAGATCGCGCCGGGCGCCAGCCTGGGCGCGGTCAGCGAGCGGCTGGCGGCGCAGGGGGCGATCTCGAACGCCTATGTGTTCCGGGCGGGGGCGGATTATCTGGGACGTGCGGGCGATCTGAAATTCGGGAGCTTCCTTGTCCCGCCCCGCGCCAGCATGGAACAGATCGTCGATGTGATCACGGCGGGCGGGCCGTCGACCTGCGGGACCGAGATCGTGCTGCGCGTGGGCGTCCGCGAGACCGTGATGCTGCTGCGCGACACCAATCCCGAGACCGGCGCCTATGAGGAGGTCGCGCGCTTCAACCCGGCCGCAGGCGAGCGCCCGGAGGTGATCGCCGAGGCCGAGCAGCGCGGCGATATCCGCATGTCGCTGGTCGTGGTCGAGGGCGTGACCAGCTGGCAGGTGGTCGAGGGGCTGAGGGCCGCGACCTTCCTGACCGGCGAGGTGGCCGACATCCCCGCCGAGGGGACATTGGCGCCCGATACCTATCTGCTGTCGCAGGGCGGCGACCGGGGCGCGATCTTGGCCGAGATGGCCCGGCGTCAGGAGGCGATCCTGGCTGCCGAATGGGAAAACCGCGCCGAGGGCTTGCCCTATGCCAATCCGCAGGAGGCGCTGATCATGGCCTCGATCGTGGAGAAGGAGACCTCGGTTCCTGCCGAGCGGCCGCAGGTGGCCAGCGTCTTCGTCAACCGGCTGCGGCAGGGGATGCGGCTGCAGACCGATCCGACGGTGATCTACGGCGTGACCGAGGGCCGGGGCATTCTGGATCGCGGCATCCGCCGGTCGGAGCTGGATGCGCGCACGCCCTGGAACACCTATCAGATCGACGGGCTGCCGCCGACGCCGATCGCCAATCCGGGCCGCGCTTCGATCCGGGCGACGCTGAACCCCGATACGACGGAATACCTGTTCTTCGTGGCCGACGGGACAGGGGGGCACGCCTTCAGCCGGACCCTGGCCGAGCATAACGCCGCCGTCGCCCGCTGGCGCGAGATCGAGCGGCAGCGCGGCCTGCCCGCCGACAGCCCCGTCCAGACCGACCAGTAGGCCGCGCGGGATTTGACATTGAGAGGCCTCCGGACCAGTCTTCTGGTGCGGGGGCCTTTTCATTGCGGCGCGGCACGGGGCCGCGACGGGCCTTGCCGGAGGATGCTGCCATGAAGATGTCGGATATGTTTGCGATGCTGGCCGAGAATGCCCGGACCTTCGAGGAGCGGATGAACGCCTTGCAGGCCGAGATGTCGAAGAACAGCGAGAACGCGATGGAGCATGCCCGTCAGTGGCAGGCCAGCGCGATGGAGCGGCAGGAGGAAGTGAACCGCCAGATCCGCGAGCACATGGCGAATGCCAACGAACAGGTTCGCGAGCAGTGGCAGAAGATGCAATCCGGCTGGGAGGCGCAATACGAGAAGATGCGCGCCCAGGGCGAGGAGATGCGCGCCGCCGCGATGAAGATGGCGGGCGGCAAGGACGGGCAGGGCATGGCCGACTGGGCCGAGGCCTATGCCGCGCAGATGGTGGCCTTCGCCCAGAAGGTGCAGGCCGAGGCCGCCGAGGCCATCGCCAAGGCCACCGAGGCGCGCAGCAAGAAGGGCTGAGAGGGCTTGGAAACGGGCGATTCCGTGCTGGTGTTGCGCGGTTTCGCCTTGCGTGCGCTGGGGGTGTTGCGTGGATTAAGGCCTTGTTGTGGATCGCTAAATCGGTGCGAAAGGCTCGCCCCAGGGTTTAGCGATTGACTCACAGAACGGCCTGAAGTAGAACTTACCCATGCTGGGAGAAATGGGCAGGCGGCCGGGGGGTGACCCCTCAGGCCGCTTTTTCATTTCGAGGCTCGTGCGGACAGGACACGAGGCGGGACAGTTGCATGAACGATATGGAATGGGGCGGCGCGGGGGAACCCGTGGGACCTTTCATGGCCGCAGGGCAGTCCGAGGCCGGGCCGGCCGACGAGCTGCGCGCGGCCGGAGCGCCAGTGGACGAGGACGAGATCGCCGTCGCCCAGTGGTTGTTCTGGGATTACGTCAAGGATCTGCGCCAGCATCAGGCCGAGCTTGTCTCGGCCCGAGGGGGCGAGACCGATCCGGCCCGGCTGAAAAAGGCGGTGGATGCGGCGCGCACGGTTCGTGACGCGATCCAGCTTCTGATGGTGGAAAGGAACAAGGTTGACAAACTTCGCAAGGAGATCGCGGGCGGGGTCGCAGGAGGCTGCCTTGACCTTGACGCCGCACGAGACGAGATCGGGCGCCGCCTGGCTTGCCTCCGCCGAGCCGGAGCAGGTTGAGGAATTCCTGGGCGGGCTGTCGGACAATGCGCTGATGGCGCTGCCCTGGCTGTTCGAGTTCTGGGCCTTGCCGCACCAGCTGCCCCCCGAGGGTGACTGGAAGTCATGGGTCATCATGGGCGGGCGCGGCGCGGGCAAGACCCGCGCGGGTTCGGAATGGGTGCGGCGGATGGTCGAGGGGCCGTCCGCCGCGGCGCCGGGGCAATGCCACCGCGTCGCGCTGGTGGGCGAGACATTTGATCAGGTGCGCGAGGTGATGATCTTCGGCGAGTCGGGCATTCTGGCCTGTTCGCCGCCCGACCGCCGCCCCGTCTGGGAGGCCGGGCGCAAGCGTCTGGTCTGGGCCAATGGCGCGACCGCGACCTGCTATTCGGCGCATGAGCCGGAGGCGCTGAGGGGGCCTCAGTTCGATGCGGCCTGGGTGGACGAGCTGGCCAAGTGGAAGAAGGCCGAGGATGTCTGGGACATGCTGCAGTTCGCGCTGCGTCTGGGCGAGCATCCCCAGCAGGTCATCACCACCACGCCGCGCAATGTGGGCGTGCTGAAGCGGATACTGGGCAATGCCTCGACCGTGGTGACGCATGCGCCGACGGACGCCAACCGCGCCTATCTGGCCGAGAGCTTCCTGGCCGAGGTCGAGGCGCGCTATGGCGGCACGCGGCTGGGTCGGCAGGAGCTGGAGGGCGTGCTGCTGGATGATGTCGAGGGTGCGCTGTGGACCACCCCCATGCTGGAGGCGGCCCGGCAGGACGAGGCACCCCGGCTGGACCGGATCGTCGTGGCCGTCGATCCGGCCGTGACCGGGGGCGCGGGCAGCGACGAATGCGGGATCGTGGTGGCGGGCGTCGAGATGCGCGGCGAGCCGCGCGACTGGCGGGCCTGGGTGCTGGAGGATGCCAGCGTCCGTGGCGGCCCGACCGACTGGGCGCGTGCCGCCATCGCGGCGATGGAGCGCCACGGCGCCGAGCGTCTGGTGGCCGAGGTCAATCAGGGCGGCGATCTGGTCGAAAGCGTGATCCGGCAGATCGACCCTCTGGTGCCGTTCCGGGCGCTGCGGGCCTCGCGCGGGAAGGGTCTGCGGGCCGAGCCGGTGGCGGCGCTCTACGAGCAGGGCCGCATCCGGCATCTGCGCGCGGGCAATCTGGGCGCGCTGGAGGACCAGATGTGCCAGATGACGGTGCGCGGCTACGAGGGGCGGGGCAGTCCTGATCGGCTGGATGCGCTGGTCTGGGCGATGCACGAGCTGATGATCGAGCCCGCCGCAAGCTGGCGGCGACCGCAAATGCGGCGGCTTTAGCGCCGGGCGGGTCGTCGGGGGTTCGCCCCCGGACCGACAGGACAATGGATCAGGACGAAGGGCCGGGCCGCAATGGCGCCGGCCCTTTCCTTTGGCCGCATGAAGGAGGCGAGGATGGCGTTTCGATTGTTTTCACGGGAGGCCAAGGGCGCGCCCGTTCCCGAAAGGAAGGCCAGCGCGACGGGCCGGGTCGTGGCCCTGGCCAGCGGGTCTGGCCGGGCGGTCTGGTCGGCGCGCGATACGGGCAGTCTGACGCGGGGCGGGTTCGTCGGCAATCCGATCGGCTTTCGCAGCGTCAAGCTGATCGCGGAAGCCGCGGCGGCGGTGCCTCTGGTCTGCGAGGATCACGAGCGGCGCTATGACGTGCATCCGGTGCTGGATCTGCTGCGGCGTCCCAATCCGGGGCAGGGCCGGGCCGAGCTGTTCGAGGCGCTGTTCGGGCAGATGCTGCTGTCGGGCAACGGCTATCTGGAGGCGGTGGGCTTGGGCGCCTCGGGGTTGCCCGAGGAACTGCATGTCCTGCGCTCGGACCGGATGAGCGTGGTTCCGGGCGAGGATGGCTGGCCGGTGGCCTATGAATATGCCGTGGGTGGGCGCAAGCACCGGTTCGACATGACCGGCAGTCCCGATCCGATCTGTCACATCAAGAGCTTTCACCCGCAGGACGACCATTACGGTCTGTCGCCCCTGCAGGCGGCGGCGGTGGCGCTGGATGTCCATAACAGCGCCAGCGCCTGGTCGAAGGCTTTGCTGGACAATGCCGCCCGGCCCAGTGGCGCGATCGTCTACAAGGGGCTGGACGGGCAGGGCACGCTGAGCCCCGAGCAATATGACCGGCTGGTTGGCGAGATCGAGATGAACCATCAGGGCGCGCGCAATGCGGGCCGTCCGATGCTGCTGGAGGGGGGGCTGGACTGGAAGCCGATGGGGTTCAGCCCGTCGGACATGGAGTTCCACGAGACCAAGCTTTCGGCCGCGCGCGAGATCGCGCTGGCCTTCGGCGTGCCGCCCATGCTGTTGGGCATTCCGGGCGACGCGACCTATGCCAACTACGCCGAGGCGAACCGGGCGTTTTACCGGCTGACGGTGCTGCCCCTGGCGACGCGGGTCGCGGCCTCGGTCGCGTGGTGGCTGTCCGAGCATCTGGGCGCCGAGATCGAGCTGCGTCCGGACCCCGATCAGGTGCCTGCACTGGCTGAGGATCGCAACCAGCAATGGGCGCGCGTGGCCGCCGCGACCTTCCTGACCGATGCCGAGAAGCGCACGTTGCTGGGTCTGCCACCGCTGGAGGGGGCGTGAGGGATGGAAGGGTCTCGGTTCGTCAGGGACGGGGCTTGGCATGACCAGCGCTTCGAGGCGCAGGAGCGGATCATGGCGCTGCAGTTCGGCGCTGTCGAGAAGCGCCTGGAGCGGATCGAGGCGCTGATCGAGGGTTTGGAGCGGCGGCTGTGGATGACGGTTTACGGCGTCGTCGCCGTGATCCTGACACAGGCCGTCCAAGGGATACTGGATTATGTGCCGAAAGGAGGCTGAGGAATGGTTCCGGGGCTTGAGGTGAAATTCGCGGGCGGGGCGCCGGTCCTGTCCCAAGGCCACGTGATCGAGGGCTATGGCAGCCTGTTCGGGCTGACCGATCAGGGCGGCGACGCGGTGATGCCGGGCGCCTTTGGTGCCTCGTTGAAGCGGCTGGCGGGGCGGGGCGACAAGGTGCGGATGCTGTGGCAGCACGATCCGTCCAAGCCCATCGGGGTCTGGGACGAGATCCGCGAGGATGCCAAAGGTCTGTGGGTCCGGGGGCGTCTGCTGCCCGAGGTCGCGCAGGCCCGCGAGGCGGTCGCGCTGATCGAGGCGGGCGCCATCGAGGGTCTGTCCATCGGCTATCGCACGCTGCGCGCCACCCGCGATGAGAAGGGCCGCCGCATGCTGGCCGAGGTCGAGCTGTGGGAGGTGTCGCTGGTGACTTTTCCGATGCTGCCCGAGGCGAAGCTGGGCCGCAAGGAGGCTGACGAGGTCTCTGAATTCGCCGCCATGCTGACAGAGGCCGCCCGCGCGCTGCGCGGCGCCTGAGGATTTCGGGGTCGCGCGTGATGCGCGGCCCTTGCAGGTTCGGGCCGTCCCCAGAGGCGGCCCGTCAACAGGGGCGCCCCTTACCGGGGCCGGTCCCGATCATCCGCGATGAGGAGAAGACCATGACCGAGGCAAAGGCCGCGGGCGGCAGCGACATGCCGGCCGACCTGAAGGGGGCCATGACCGGGTTCGTCAGCGAACTCAGGGCTTTCCGTGACGACATCCAATCCCAGCTCAAAGCACAGGACGAGCGCATGACCATGATCGACCGCAAGACCGCCCTTCGCAGCCGCGCCCCGCTTTCGACCTCGGCCGTGACCGAGGCGCCGCACCAGAAGGCGTTCAACGCCTATCTGCGCAGCGGCGATGATGACGGGCTGCGCGGCCTAGTCATCGAAGAGAAGAACCTGACCGTCGCCAGCGATGGCGGGTTCCTGGCCGCGCCTCGGGTGGCCGAGACGGTGCAGGCGGTGCTGCGTTCCAGCAGCTCGCTGCGACAGATGGCCAATGTCGTGACCATCGAGAGCGCCGTCTACGAGGCGCTGGTCGAGAAGGGCGAGATGGGCGCGGGCTGGGCCACCGAGACGGCGGCGCCCGGCACGGCCTCGGCCAGCATCGAGCGCATCTCGATCCCGCTGCACGAGCTGTCGGCGGTGCCGCGCGCCAGCCAGCGCCTGCTGGATGACGCGGCCTTCGATGTCGAGGGGTGGCTGGCCGAGCGCATCGCCGACCGCTTTGCCCGCGCCGAGGCCGCGGCCTTCGTGAACGGTGACGGCGTGGACAAGCCGCGCGGTATCCTGCGCTACACCACCGCGCCCGTCGCCACGGCGACCGACATGCAGGTGGGCTTTGTCAATTCGGGCGCGCTGGGCGGCTTTGCGGCGACGAACCCTGCGGATTGCCTGATTGACCTGGTCTATGCGCTGGGTGCGGCCTATCGCGCCAATGCGGCCTTCATGATGAATTCGAAGACCGCCGCCGCCGTGCGCAAGATGAAGGATGCCGATGGCCGCTTCCTGTGGACGGATGCGCTGTCGGTCGGGCAGGTGCCGCAGCTTCTGGGCTATCCGGTGCTGATCAGCGAGGACATGCCCGACATCGCGCCCAATGCCTTTGCCATCGCCTTCGGCGATTTCCGCGCGGCCTATACCATCGTCGAGCGCCCCGATCTGCGCGTGCTGCGCGATCCGTTCAGCGCCAAGCCGCATGTGCTGTTCTATGCCACCAAGCGTGTCGGCGGCGGCGTGACCGATTTCCGCGCCCTGCGTCTGCTGCGGTTCGCCTGATCCTTCCGGGGATCGGGTGACGGGCGGGGGGCGCGCTTGGGGCTGGCCGTTCCGGCTTTGCAACTGTCCGCGCGCGCTGATGGCTGGCGTGCGGGCGCGCCCTCTGCCCGAGAGAACCGAGGCGGGGCCCCTGGGTGGGGCCTCGTCCTGAGCAACGATGCGGACGGCAGGACGGGAGGTTCGCGAGATGATGCTGATAGAGGAAACCGGGGTGCCGGCCGGGGCCTTGCCCGTCGCAGCACTTCGGTCCCATTTGCGGCTGGGCACGGGTTTCGACATGCCCGAGGACGCCGCCGAGACCGCCGCGCTGCAGGGTTTTCTGCGCGCGGCCATCGCCACGATCGAGGCGCGGACGGGCAAGGTGCTGCTGCGCCGGCGCTTTGTGATGCGGCTGGATGATTGGCGCGACAGGCTGGGGCAGTCACTGCCCCTGGCGCCGGTTCTGGCGGTCGAGCGGATCGCGATCGAGGACGGCGCAGGGACCGAAACGGAACTGCCCCCTGAAAGCTGGCGGCTGGTGCCCGACAGCCAGCGCCCGATGATCCTGCCTGCGGGCGTGGTTCTGCCGCATGTGCCACGCCGGGGCAGCCTGTCGGTCACTTTCGAGGCCGGTTTCGGTGAAAGCTGGGATGAGGTGCCTTCGGACCTGGCGCATGCGGTGATCATGCTGGCCGCGCGCTATTACGAGGTGCGCCATGACGAGGCCGCCCGGCAGGCGCTGCCCTTCGGGGTCAGCGCGCTGATCGAGAAATGGCGCGCGGTCCGCACGCTGGCCGGGCGCGGCAGCCGGGAGTGGCGCTGATGGATGTGCCACGGCTGAATGTGGAACTGGCGCTGGAGGACGGCACGCGCGTCCCCGACGGGATGGGCGGCCACAGGCTGGAGTGGCGAGAGATCGGGCGGCTCTGGGCGGCGCTCGAGGCGCGGTCGGGGCGTGAAAAGGGCACCGGCGCGGGTCTGGTCAGCGTGGTGCAGTGGCGCATCACGGTGCGGGGCGCGCCTGCGGGCGATCCGCGCAGGCCGCGGCCTGGCCAGCGATTCAGGCTGGGCGCGCGGCTCTTTCGCGTCGAGGCGGTGGCCGAGGCCGATGGCATGGGCCGCCATCTGGACTGCTTTGCCCGAGAGGAGGACAGCCAATGAGCTATGGCGCAAGCGCGGCCCTTCAGGCTGCGGTCTATCAGCATCTGCGCGCCGACGAGGCGCTGGCCGATCTGGTGGGCGATGCGATCTTTGACGCGATGCCGGTCGCGTCGCCCGCCGGGGTCTATGTGACGCTTGGCCCGGAAGAGGTCGCCGAGGCGGGTGACGCCACCGCGCCGGGTGCGCGGCACGATTTCGTCGTCTCGGTCCTGTCGGGCCAGGATGGCGGCGCGGGCTTTGCGGCGCTGAAGGCGGCGGCGGCGCGGGTCTCGGACCTCCTGGATCAGGCGCAGCTCGCGCTGGACCGGGGCCAGCTGGCGGGAATGTGGTTCCTGCGCGCCGTCGCGCGCCGGGTGGATAATGGCGCGGCGCGGCAGGTCGATCTGACCTTTCGCGCGCGCGTCGATTTGGGCTGAGGAGCAAGACCATGTCAGTGAAGAACGGGCGCGACCTGCTGATCAAGATGGACATGACGGGCGACGGCGCCTTCGAGACGGTGGCGGGTCTGCGCGCCACGCGGCTGTCCTTCAACGCCGAGACGGTGGATGTCACCAGCCTGGAAAGCGAGGGCGGCTGGCGCGAGCTGCTGGCGGGGGCGGGCGTGCGGAGCGCCTCGATCTCGGGGTCGGGGGTGTTTCGCGATGCGGCCACCGATGGCCGCGCGCGGCAGGCCTTTTTCGACGGCGAGGCGCCGCGCTGCCAGGTGGTGATCCCCGATTTCGGGCGCATCGAGGGGCGGTTCCAGATCACCTCGCTGGAATATGCGGGCCGCCATAACGGCGAGGCGACCTATGAGGTCGCGCTGGCCTCGGCGGGTGCGCTGACCTTCGTGGCGATCTGATGGCGAACCCTCTGCGCGGTGAGGTCGATCTGGTGATCGACGGCCAGCCCCGGCTGGCGCGCCTGACCCTGGGCGCGCTGGCCGAGCTGGAGGGCGCCCTGGCCGCGGGCAGCCTGATGGAACTGGCCGAGCGGTTCGAGACCGGGCGCGTCTCGGGGCGCGACGTGATGGCGGTTCTGGTCGCGGGCCTGCGCGGCGCGGGCTGGACGGGCCGGGCCGAGGATCTGATGGCCGCCGATATTCAGGGCGGCCCCCTGGCTGCGGCGCGGGCTGCGGCGCAATTGCTGGCGCTGGCCTTTCGGGGGCCGGAATGAATGATGGCGCGGGGCGGGTGGATTGGGCGGGGATGATGCGGGCGGGTCTGCGCGACCTCAGGCTGCATCCCGATGCCTTCTGGGCACTGACCCCGGCGGAGCTTGCGCTGATGCTGGGGCTGGAGGCCGCCGCCCCGCCGATGACGCGCGACCGGCTGGCCGAGCTTGCGCGGCTTTATCCCGACGATCCGGCCCCGGCGCCGGGCGTCCCTGACACGAATTCCCAGGAGGACAGCGATGCCGATGGATGAGGCACAAGGCGCCGGGATTGGCGGCCTGAACGACGATCTGGCCCAGAGCGCCCGGATGGCCGCGGCCTTCGAGGGGGAATTGTCGCGTCTGCGGCAGTCGATGCTGTTCACCTCGCGCGAGATGGGCAGCCTGACCTCGGGGCTTGAGGGCGGGCTCAGGCGCGCCTTTGACGGGCTGGTCTTTGACGGCGCGCGGCTGTCGGACGCGCTGAAGGGCGTGGGCCGCGCCTTGGCCGACAGCGTCTATGCGATCGCCATGAAGCCCGTGCAGCAGGCTTTGGCCGGGGGCATGGCCAATATGCTGGGCGCGGCCCTGCCGGGGGCGATCACGCCTTTTGCCAATGGCGGCGTGTTCCAGCAGGGCCGCGTCTCGGGCGGGGGCGAGGTGATCGGCGGGCCGGTCACATTCCCGATGCGCGGCGGGCTGGGCCTGATGGGCGAGGCCGGCCCCGAGGCGATCATGCCCCTGCGGCGGGGCGCTGACGGTCGGCTTGGGGTCGCGGCCGAGGGCGGAGGCGCGCGGCCCGTCCATGTGACCTTCAACATCCAGACGCCCGATGTCGCGGGCTTTCAGCGCAGCCAGTCGCAGATCGCGGCGCAGATGTCGCGGCTGATGGCCCAGGGCCAACGCAACAGCTGAGGAGGGGACGATGGCGTTCCACGAGGTGAGATTTCCTGCCAACCTGTCCTTTGGCGCGGTCGGCGGCCCCGAGCGGCGGACCGAGATCGTGTCTCTGGCCAGCGGCTTCGAGGAGCGCAACACGCCCTGGGCCCATGCGCGGCGGCGCTATGATGCGGGAATGGGCCTGCGGTCTCTGGACGATCTGGCCGAGATTGTCGCCTTCTTCGAGGCGCGGTCCGGGCAGTTGCACGGCTTTCGCTGGAAGGACTGGTCGGACTACAAGAGCTGCCTGCCCTCGGCCGCGCCCGCCTTCGGCGATCAGGTGATCGCCAAAGGTGACGGACAGACGCGCAGCTTTGCGCTGGTCAAGACTTATGTCTCGGGCGCCGAGCGTTATCTGCGCCCGATCACCAAGCCCGTCGTGGGCAGCGTCCGCGCGGGCATCGCGGGCGACGAGAAGTTTCCGGGCACGAATTACACGGTCGATCACCTGCGCGGCATCATCACCTTCAACGAGCCGCCCGAAGTTGGCGCCGATGTCACGGCGGGCTATGAGTTCGACGTCCCGGTTCGTTTCGACACTGACCGGATCGCGGTTTCGGTCTCGTCCTTTCAGGCGGGGCAGGTTCCCGACATTCCGGTGATCGAGGTGCGGATATGAGCGCGCAGACCCTTGCCCGCGCCTGGTCGATCCGTCGCGCCGACGGGTTGGTTCTGGGCTTTACCGATCACGACCGCCGCCTGCGTTTCGCGGGCGTGACTTTCCGGCCCGATCAGGGCCTGACCGCGCGGGCGATCAGTCAGGCGACCGGGCTTGCCGTGGACAACAGCGAGGCCGTCGGCGCGCTGAGCGACGATGCCATCACCGAGATCGATCTGCTGTCGGGGCGGTGGGACGGGGCCAGCCTGCGGATGTGGGAGGTAGATTGGCGCGACGTGAGCCAGCGGCGGCTGGTCTTCCGGGGCTCGCTTGGCGAGGTCTCGCGCGCGAACGGCGCCTTTCGAGCCGAACTGCGCGGGCTGGCCGAGCCTCTGAACCAGCCGCAGGGCCGGATCTATCATCCCCGCTGCACCGCCGAACTGGGTGATGCGGCCTGCAAGATGGGTCTGGATGCACCCGCCTGGACCGTCGAACTGGCCGTCCAGGGGCAGGACGAGGCGCGGACCTTCCGGCTGACGGGTTTTCCGGCCTATGATGCGAACTGGTTTGAGGGCGGCACACTGGAGGTGCTGGATGGCGCGGCGAAGAGCCTGCGCGGGCGGATCAAGAACGATACCGCCCGCCCGGGCCAGAGCCGCGAGATCGAGCTTTGGGCAGGGCTTGCCATTCCGCCCGCACCGGGGGATCGCATCCGGCTGGTCGCCGGTTGCGACAAGGCCGCCCGGACCTGCCGTCTGAAATTCGCCAATCTGCTGAACTTCCGCGGCTTTCCCCATATGCCGCCCGAGGATTGGCTGCTGGCGCCTCAGGTCGGTGGCCGCAATGGATGAGCCCCGCGAGGTCACCATAGCGCGCGCCTGGCTGGGGACACCCTATGTCCATCAGGCCAGCACGCGCGGTGCGGGCGCCGATTGCCTGGGCCTGATCCGGGGCGTCTGGCGCGAGATCTACGGCACCGAGCCGGAAACCCCCCCGCCCTATAGCGGTGACTGGGCGGAATGCGGCGGTGCGGAAGTCCTGTGGCAGGCTGCCCTGCGGCACCTGCGGGCGGTTCCTGCGGATGCCGCTGTCGCTGCGGGGCAGGTTCTGCTGTTCCGCATGCGCGAGGGCGCGATCGCCAAGCATCTGGGGCTTGTCTCGGACCCGGGCGGGTCGCGTTTCATTCATGCCTATACGTCTCATGGTGTCATCGAAAGCCCGCTGACGCGGCCCTGGGCGTGCCGGATCGTGGCGCGCTTCCGCTTTCCCTGACACATCCTGTTTGCGAAGGAAGAAAACATGGCCACGATTGTCCTGTCTGCCGTGGGCGCATCGCTAGGCGCGGGTTTCGGCGGCACGGTGCTGGGCCTGTCGGGCGCGGTTCTGGGGCGCGCTGCGGGCGCTTTGGCGGGCCGGGTGATCGACCAGCAATTGCTGGGCGGCGGCGCCCGTGCGGTCGAGACTGGGCGCATTGACCGGCTGCGCATCCAGACGGCCGGCGAGGGGGTGCCCATCCCGCGCGTCTGGGGGCAGATGCGGTTGCCGGGCCATGTCATCTGGGCCTCGCCCCTGACCGAGGTGACGCGCAGCCAGTCGGTGCGCGGCGGCAAGGGCGCCCCCCGGACGCAGGTGACCGAGATCAGCTATCGCCTGTCGGTCGCGCTGGCCTTGTGCGAGGGGCGCACCCTCAGCGTCGGGCGCGTCTGGGCGGATGGCGAGGAGATCGCGCAATCCGACCTGAACATGCGCGTCTACCGTGGTGGAGAAGGCCAGATGCCCGATCCCGCCATCGCCGCGATCGAAGGCGACGCTGCCCCCGCCTATCGCGGCACCGCCTACGTCGTGCTGGAGGATCTGAGCCTTGAGCGATGGGGCAACCGGATGCCGCAGCTGAGCTTCGAGGTCACCTGTCCGGCCCGTGACGGCACGGGCTTGTCGCGCGATGTGCAGGCCGTTGCGCTGATCCCCGGCACGGGTGAATATTCGCTGGCCACCACCCCCGTCACGACCGAGACCGAACCGGGCGAGGCGCGCAGCTTCAACGTCAACACCCCGATGGGCGGCACGGATTTCCGGGCCTCGCTGGATGTGCTGGGTCGGGAATTGCCGAATGTCGGGTCGGTTTCGCTGATCGTGTCCTGGTTCGGCAGCGATCTTCGCATCGGCGAATGCCGGGTCGAGCCCAAGGTCGAATTCGCCAGCGATGACGGGACCGAGATGCCCTGGCGTGCGGGCGGCATCGACCGGACGCAGGCGCGCGAGGTTGCCCGCATCATGGATCGGCCGATCTATGGCGGAACGCCCTCGGACCAGTCGGTGATCGAGGCGATGAGGGCGCTGACCGCCTCGGGGCGCAAGGCGATCTTCTATCCCTTCATCCTGATGGAGCAGATCGCGGGCAACGGCCTGCCCGATCCCTATGGCGCCAACGAGCAGCCCGTCATGCCTTGGCGCGGGCGCATCACGACGCGCATCGCGCCGGGCCGGCCCGGCACGACCGACCTGACGGCCGCCGCCACCGCCGAGGTCTCGGCCTTTTTCGGCTCCGCCCAGCCCGGCGACTTCACGCGCGATGGCGACGTGATCCGCTATGGCGGCCGGGACGAGTGGTCCTATCGCCGCTTCATCCTGCACTACGCGCATCTCTGCGCGGCGGCGGGTGGCGTCGACGCGTTCCTGATCGGCAGCGAGATGGTCGCGATGACGCAGATCCGTGGGCCGGGCAACGGCTACCCGGCGGTCGCGGCGCTGCGCCAGCTTGCGGCGGATGTCCGCGCAATCCTAGGGCCGGGGGTCAAGATCGGCTATGCCAGCGACTGGTCGGAATACTTTGGCCACCATCCCGGCAATGGAGAGCTGTTCTTCCATCTGGATCCGCTGTGGTCGGACCCCAATATCGACTTCATCGGCATCGACAATTACATGCCACTGTCGGATTGGCGCGATGGCGACGATCATCTGGACGCGCATTGGGGGCGGATCGACAATATCGATTATCTCAAGGCCAATGTGGTCGGAGGCGAAGGCCATGACTGGTTCTATGCCAGCGAGGCTGACCGCGAAGCCCAGATCCGCACGCCGATCACCGACGACCTCTACGACGAGGCCTGGGTCTGGCGCTACAAGGACCTGAAGAGCTGGTGGCAGAACCTGCACTATGACCGACCCGGCGGAGTGCGCAAGAGGCAACCCACCGGCTGGGTGCCCGGGTCGAAGCCGTTCTGGTTCACCGAATTCGGCTGTGCGGCTTTGGACAAGGCCACGAACCAGCCCAACAAGTTTCTCGACGCGATGAGTTCGGAAAGCCAGCTGCCCTGGTATTCGAACGGCACCCGCAACGACGCCATCCAGGCCGCCTATGTCGAGGCAGTCATGGGCTACTGGAACGATCCCGCGAACAACCCGCGCATGGTCGACGGGCGCTTCATGGTCGAGCCCGGTCGCGCCCATGTCTGGGCGTGGGATGCGCGGCCTTATCCGGCCTTTCCGGGTCGCCGGGACCTGTGGTCGGACGGTCCGGCCTGGGATCGCGGCCATTGGCTGAACGGACGCGCCGGCGCGGTCACGCTGCGCGCGGTGGTGGGCGATCTGTGTCGGGCGGCGGGTGTGGCCGCTTGGGATACATCGGGCCTGTCGGGCGTGGTGCGGGGCTATGCGCTGGCAGGGCAGGAAAGCGGCCGGGCGGCGTTGCAGCCCCTGATGCTGGCGCACGGCTTCGACGCGGTCGAGCGCGAGGGCGTGCTGACCTTCCTGATGCGGGACGGGCTGGCGAAGGCCCGGCTGGGCGCTGACCATCTGGCGCTGGCGGGCGATCTCGCGGGGTTCGAACCGACCCGTGCGCCCGAGGCCGGCATTGCCGGGCGTGTCCGGCTGATCCATGTCGAGGCTGGTGCCGATTACGCGGTGGCCGCCGCCGAGGCGGTGGGTGTCGCCTCGGCCCGGCGTTCGGTCGCAGAGACCGAGTTCCAGATGGTGCTGACCCGCCCCGAGGGCCGCGCCATCGCCGATCGCTGGCTGGCCGAGGCCGAGATCGCGCGCGACACGGCGCGCTTCGCCCTGCCGCCCTCGCGCACGGATCTGGCGCCGGGCGACGTGGTGATCATGGAACGGCCCGGTCTGCCCGACAGCCGCTGGCGGATCGACCGGGCCGAACGTGCCGGGGCGATCACGCTGGAGGCCGTCCGCGTCGATCCGGGCCTCTACCGTCCCGCGATCAGCCATCAGGAACAGGGCAGCATCCGGCGCTATCAGCCGCCCATGCCGGTCCGGCCTGTCTTTCTGGACCTGCCGCTTCTGCGCGGCAACGAGGTGCCCCATGCGCCCTGGCTGGCAGTCTCGGCCCATCCTTGGCCGGGGACGGTCGCGGCTTATGTCTCGGATGATCCGGATGGCGGTTTCGAGAGCAACCTGCTGCTGGACCGGCGCTCGCTGATCGGGCGCACGCTGACGCCGCTTGCCCGCGCGCGGCCCGGTGTGCTGGATCGCGGCCCGGGGCTGCGGCTGCGGCTGGCCAATGACCCCCTCGCGTCGGTCACGATGCGGGCGCTGCTGTCGGGCGCCAATGCGCTGGCGATCGGCGATGGCAGTCTGGAGCATTGGGAGGTGATGCAATTCGCCCGCGCTGAACTGGTCGCCCCGAATGTCTGGGAGATCAGCCTGCGTCTGCGGGGTCAGGCGGGCACGGATGCAATGATGCCGGATGTCTGGCCTGCGGGCAGCATTGTGGTCCTGCTGGATGGCGGGCCGCGTCAGGTGGATCTGCCCCCATCCGCGCGCGGGCAGGAGCGGTTCTGGCGGATCGGCCCCGCGCCTCGGGCGCCGGACGATCCCAGCTATCGCAGCCGCAGCACGGTCGCACGGGGGATCGGTCTCAGGCCCTATGCGCCCTGCCATCTGAGGCTGCAGGGGCGCAGCCTGTCCTGGACGCGCCGGAGCCGGATTGAGGGAGATGGCTGGGACGGCCCCGACATCCCCTTGGGCGAGGAGCAGGAGCGTTATCTTTGCCAGGTCCTTCAGAACGGACAGATCCGCCACGACGTGACGGTCGCCGTCTCGCAGCACGACCTGCCGCAGGCGCTGCTGACCGAGTTGACGCAAGCCGGGGCCTTTACGGTGCGTGTCGCGCAATTGTCGCAGACCTTCGGGCGCGGCCTCTTTGTCAGGAGAGACTTCAATGTCCAGTGAAACCGCCCGCCTTCAGATGCCGCTGCTGCAGCCGGCACAGGCGCAGAAGCATGTCACCGTGAACGAGGCGTTGATGCGTCTGGATGCCAGCGTCAATCTGGTGATCCAGAGCGTCTCGCAGGCAAGCCCGCCCGACGCCGTGCTGGACGGACAGTGCTGGGGCGTTCCGGCGCTGGCCCAGGGTGCCTGGACGGGGCAGGGCGGTCGGCTGGCCATCGGGTCGAACGGCGGCTGGATCTTCGTGCCGCCGCGGGCGGGCATGCGCGCCTTCGTCGCCGATCGCGGATTGCCCGCGATCCACGATGGCACCGAATGGGCCGTGGGCGCGCTGAGCCTTGGCGTCAGCGGCGCAGGAATGATGGCCGGCATGGCCGAGGAGGACGTCGTGATCACCGCCGGCAACCAGATCACCACGCCGCTTTTCATCCCCTCGGGCGCGATGGTGATCGGCGCGGTGGCGCGGGTCACATCGGCGCTGACCGGCACGCTGACGACTTGGCGCATGGGCACGGCGGGCGCAACGAACCGCTTCGGTCAGGGGCTGGGCAAGGCCGAGGGGTCGTTTGCGCGCGGAATTCTTGGCGCGCCGATGACCTATTACCAGCCCGAGCCGCTGCTGCTGACCGCTGAGGGGGGCAATTTCGCAGCCGGGCGCGTGCGTCTGTCGGTCCATTGGTGGGAACTGCGCCTGCCGCGTTAGGTCGCGGCGTCGGCCCGCCCGCTTTTCCTGCCCTGCAAGATGCGCTAGTCAGGAGTGGAAACGATCGGGTGGGCCAAAAATGACCATGCACGCTGCCACGAAAGAGCCCCTGTCGGCGGACCGCGACGCGATCTGGTCGCAATTACGCCAAGAGGCGCGGATGGCCGTCTCGGACGAGCCGCTTCTGGGCTCGCTGATCCATGCGGGGCTTCTGCACCATCAGAGCTTCGAGGCCGCGCTGGCATACCGCTTTTCGCTGAAGCTGGCCTCGGGCGAGATGTCCGAGCAGATCCTGCGCGAGATCGCAGATGCGGCCTATGCAAGCGCGCCGGAACTGGGCGATGCGGCACGGGCCGACCTGATGGCGGTCTATGACCGCGATCCGGCAACGCATCGGCTGTTGCAGCCCGTCCTGTTCTTCAAGGGATTTCAGGCGCTGCAGGCCTACCGGATGGCGCATTGGCTGTGGCAGCAGGGTCGGCGCGACATGGCCTATTTCGTGCAGATGCGCTGCTCGGAATGCTTCGGCGTGGATATCCACCCTGCCGCGCGGATCGGGACCGGGGTGATGATCGACCACGCCCATTCCATCGTCATCGGCGAGACGGCCTGCGTCGGCAACGACGTGTCGATGCTGCATTCGGTCACGCTTGGCGGCACCGGCAAGGAGGATGGCGACCGCCATCCCAAGATCGGCGACGGCGTGCTGATCGGGGCGGGCGCCAAGGTTCTGGGCAATATCCGCGTGGGCAGCCATTCGCGGATCGCCGCCGGTTCGGTGGTGCTGCACGAGGTTCCGCCCTGCAAGACCGTGGCGGGCGTTCCCGCGCGCGTGATCGGGGATGCGGGTTGTCCCGAGCCCTCGCACAGCATGAACCACCTTCTGGGCGCCGAAGAGTATCGCTAGAGCCAGTCGGCCACGCCGCTGCCGGTCACTTCCGCGATCGTCATGCCCTCTGCCTGCAGGCGCCGGTCGAGGTCATTGGCGATGCGCGGGATCAGCGACAATCCCTGGTAGATCATCGCGGAATAGACCTGCACAGCGCTGGCGCCGGCGCGCAGCTTCTGCCACGCATCCTCGGCGCTGGAGATGCCGCCCACGCCGATGATCGGCAGGCGGCCCTGCGTGTCGCGATAAAGCTGCGCCACGACACAGGTCGAACGCTGGAACAGGGGCCGCCCCGACAGGCCGCCCGCCTGGGCCGCGTGAGGCCCCGAAATGCCGTCGCGCGACAGGGTCGTGTTCGTGGCGATGATACCATCGAGACCCAGATCAGAGGCGACGGCCGCGATTTCGGTGATCTCGGCCGGGGACAGGTCCGGAGCGATCTTGACCAGAACCGGCGGGCGGCGAGACAGGCTGTCGCGGGCCTCGATCACGCCTTGCAGCAGCGCGGCAAGGGCCTGCGCGCCCTGAAGATCGCGCAGCTTTTCGGTATTGGGCGATGAGACGTTCACCGTCAGGAAATCAGCATGCTCGCCCGCCATGCGGACCACCTGCGCGAAATCGGCCGCGCGATCGGCGCTGTCCTTGTTGGCACCGATATTGAGGCCCACCGGGATACCGGCGGTGCGCGCGGCGAGGCGGCGACCGATGGCCTCGGCCCCCTCATTGTTGAAGCCGAAGCGGTTGATGATCGCCTGATCCTCCGACAGCCGGAAGAGGCGCGGCTTGGGATTGCCGGGCTGCGGCCGGGGCGTCGCCGCGCCGACCTCGACAAAGCCGAAGCCCGCCCGCATCAGCGGACCGACCACGCGGGCGTTCTTGTCGTATCCCGCCGCCAGCCCCACCGGGTTCGGCAGATCGAGCCCCGCCAGCCGCAGCCGCAGGCGTTCGGACGTGACAGGGCCGCCGTTCAGAGGCGCCAGACCCGCCGCAAGCGCCCGGATCGAGAGGTCATGCGCGCGTTCCGGGTCCATGCGATGCAGAAGGGCAAGGCCCGCGCGCTCGATCAACGACATCATGATACTCCGGTCTGGTGCTGCCCGTCCGGGCCGCGCGCAAGAGGGCGCCAGGACACGACATCGCCCATCTCCAGCGCCCGGTAGAGATGCGGGAACAGATCGCCCCCGCGCGAAGGTTCCCATTTCAGCGCATCGCCCAAGGATGCGGCATCGCAGCTGACCAGAACCAGATCGTGCTCGTCGGCGAAATGCCGCGAAAGCGTGCCGGGCAATTGGGCGGCCGTCGAGAAATGGATGTAGCCGTCGGACAGATCGACGGGCGCGCCCTCGGTCCGGCCCTCGGCCTGAAACTGGCGCCATTCCTGGGCGCGGAGGATCTTGTGGATCAGCATGGCGGCATTTGCCTTGCGCGGCGACCCCGGGTCAAGCCCCCGCTGCGGGAGGGTATTTGTCTATGGAATTGACCGCGCCCCGCGGCTGGGCCAACCTTCACCGCATCCTCAATGTGCCTGAAGGGAACAGCCCATGATCCGATTGCTTGCCGCCGCCTCTGCTCTTGCCCTGATCGCGGGGACGGCACAGGCCGAGACGGTCCTTCACATCCTGCACACCAATGACCTGCACAGCCGGATCGAGCCGATCGGCGCGACCGACAGCACCTGCGGCGCCGAGGCGCGCGAGGCGGGCGAGTGCTTCGGCGGCGTGGCCCGGATCGCCGCCAAGGTCGCAGCCCTGCGCGCCGAGATCGAGGAAGCGGGCGAGAAGGTCATCCTTCTGGATGCGGGCGACCAGTATCAGGGGTCGCTGTTCTACACGACCTACAAGGGCGCCGATGTGGTCGAGTTCATGAACGCCATCGGCTATGATGCGATGGCTGTCGGCAATCACGAATTCGACGACGGTCCCGAAGGTCTGGATGTGCTGCTGTCGGGCGTCGATTTTCCGGTGATCTCGGGCAATATCGACGTCTCGCAATCGAACCTGCTGGCCGGGCGCGTGCCGCCTCATGTGGTGCTGGATCTGGACGGCGCGCGGATCGGTCTGGTCTCGGCCCTGGCGATGGACACACCCGAAACCTCGTCCCCCGGTCTGAAGGTGATCTTCCGCGATGATATCGACGGCCTCAAGGCCGGGGTCGAGGCCCTGTCCGGTGAAGGCGTGACGAAGATCATCGCGCTGACCCATTCCGGCTATCTGCGCGATCTGGACTATGCCGCTGAAGTGCCCGGCCTCGATGCGGTCGTGGGCGGCCATTCCCACACGCTGCTGGGCGATATGGAGGGGGCGACGGCGCCCTATCCCACGATGGTCACCGGACCTGACGGCGCGGATGTGCCGGTCGTGCAGGCCTATGCCTATGGCAAGTATCTGGGCCATCTGCGCCTGACCTTCGACGACGAGGGCAATGTCACCTCGGCCGAGGGGCAGCCGATCCTCTTGGACAATTCGATCCCCGAAGACGAGGCCATCGCCGCCCGCGTGGCGGAGATGAGCGCGCCCATCGACGAATTGCGCGCGACCGTGGTGGCGCGCAGTCTGGCCGCGATCGACGGCAGCCGCGAAACCTGCCGCGCGCAGGAATGCGAGATGGGCAATCTGGTCGCCGATGCGATGCTGGACCGCGCCAGCGGGCAGGGCGTGACCATCGCCATCCAGAACGGCGGCGGCCTGCGCGCCTCGATTGACGAGGGCGAGGTGACGATGGGCGAGATCTACACCGTCCTTCCCTTCCAGAATACGCTGGCGACTTTTGAACTGGACGGCGCCGACATCATCGCGGCGCTCGAGAACGGCGCCAGCCGGATCGAGGAGGGCGCCGGCCGCTTCGCGCAGGTCGCCGGGCTGAAATACACGATCGACGCCGCAGCCGAACCGGGCCAGCGCGTCAGCGAGGTGATGGTGCGCGACGGCGATGACTGGGCGCCCATCGACCCGGCCGCCAGCTATGGGGTGGCGACCAACAACTACATGCGCAGCGGTGGCGACGGCTTCGACGTCTTTGCCGAGAATGGCCGCAACGCCTATGATTTCGGCCCCGACCTGGCCGAGGTCGTGGCCGAATACCTGGCCGCCGCGGAAGACGGCTACCAGCCGCTTCTGGACGGGCGCATCACGATGCGCTGAACGATCCGGCATCACGGGGGCGGGGCATATGCCGATTGGCTTGGCTCGCGCGATGCGCTAACCGGGCGAAATGAAGACGGGTTATCCCATCGCGCTGCCCGGCCAGCGCATCGGTCTGTTGGGCGGGTCCTTCGATCCCGCCCATCAGGGCCATCTGGGCATCAGCCGCGCGGCCCTGTCCCGCCTGTCGCTGGATCGGGTCTGGTGGCTGGTCTCGCCGGGCAATCCGCTGAAGCAGAACGGCCCCGCGCCTCTGGCCGAGCGTCTGAGGGACGCCCGGCGACTGGTCCGCGACCCTCGCATCCTCGTCACCGATATCGAGGCGAAGCTGCGCCTGCGCAAGACGGCCGACACGATCGGGGCGCTGCGCCGCCTTTATCCGGGTGTGCATTTCGTCTGGCTGATGGGGTCCGACAATCTGGCGCAATTCCATCTGTGGGACCGCTGGGGCAGCATCGCCGAGGCGGTGCCCTTCGCGGTGCTGGCGCGCCCCGGCTCGCGCCTTTCGGCCCGCAATGCACCGGCGGCGCGCGCCCTTCTGGCCTCGCGCCTGCCCGAGGCGCGGGCGGCGGAACTGCCCACGCGCCGCCCCCCCGCCTGGACCCTGCTGGACCTGCCGCTGTCGCCCCTGTCCTCGACCGCCCTGAGGAGCGCGCGCCATGAGGATTGACCGCCGCACCCTGCTGGCGGGGCTGATGGGCGCCGCATTCGCGCCTTCGGGCGCGCTGGCCGATCCGCTGGCCGCGCGGCCGCCGCGCCGGCCCCCTGCCGATCCGCGCCTGCTGCTGGCCCGCGCGGGCCTGCCCGGCAAGGCGGGCTTTGCACTGATCCGGCCGGGCCAGCCCACCCCGCCGCAGCATCTGGCGCAGGCCACCACACCCATCGCGCCGGCCAGCACCGTCAAGGCGCTGACCGCGATGTATGCGCTGGACCGGCTGGGCGCGGCGCATCGCTTCCGCACCCGGCTGATCCTGGCGGGCGACATGCTGATCCTGGCGGGCGGCGGCGATCCGACGCTGTCCACCGACGATCTGGGGCGGCTGGCGGCCGATCTGGCCGCGCTTGGCCGCCCGATGCCTGCGCGTTTCGCGGTCTGGGACGGCGCGCTGCCCATGCTGGCGCAGATCGCGCCGGAGCAGGCCGTGCATCTGCCCTACAACCCCTCGATCTCGGGGATGATGCTGAACTTCAACCGCGTCCATCTGGGCTGGAGCCGCGTCGGCGTCGATTACCAGATCGGGCTCGAGGCGCGGGGCGCCGCGCTGTCGCCGCAGGCCCATACGATCAGTGCCCGCCCCGCGGATCAGAATGCGCTCTTCACCTATCGCGAGGATGGCGCGCGGGAATTCTGGACCGTGTCGCGTGCCGCGCTCGGCCGTCAGGGCAGCCGCTGGCTGCCCGTGCGGCTGCCGGCGCTCTATGCGGGCGACGTGTTCCAGACGCTGGCTCGCGCGCGCGGTCTGGCGCTGCCCGCACCCGAGGTGATCACCCATCTGCCGCAGGGCGAGGTGCTCGCTTATCATGACAGCGTGCCGCTGGACACGATGATCCGGGACATGCTGCGCTATTCCACCAACATCACCGCCGAGTCGCTTGGGCTTCACGCCAGCGGCGCCGCGGATCTGGCGCAATCGGGCGCCCGGATGCTGGACTGGCTGACCGCGGATGATCCGGGGCTGCGGCAGGGGATGCGACTTGCCGATCATTCGGGCCTGTCGGACGCGAGCCGCGTCAGCGCCCTGTCGCTGGCGCGCATCCTGGCGGGGCCTGGAGCAGAGACCGGCCTGCCCGACCTGCTGCGACGGAACCCGCTGCAACAGGAGGCCCCCGCCCCCGAGGTCGCTGCCAAGACCGGCACGCTGAACTTCGTGTCGAACCTGGCGGGCTATGTGCAGGGCCCGTCGGGGGCGCGCGGCGCCTTTGCCATCCTCTGCGTCGATCCGGCCCGTCGTGCGGCTGCGGTGGGACAGGAACAGCCCGCAGGCGTGCAGGGCTGGACGCGCCAGGCGCGCGCCCTGCAGGCGGGGCTGCTGTCGGCCTTTTCGGCGGGCCTGGGCTAGCGCCTACATCGTCAGGTGGCGCACCCGCGACGACAATTCGATCGCGGCGGCATGCAGGCGCGAGATGTCCAGCTGATCGCGGATCTCGGCCAGCATGACGATCTCGTTCTCGTAGAGCCGCCCGTCCGCCGCGGCCACATCGCAGGCCAGCGCATAGGCGGTTTCGTAGAGCTTGGGCGGCAGCGCCTCGCGGATCAGGCCGAACAGCGCGTCCAGCCCGTCCTCTTCCTCGAACAGGGTCATCACCGTCTGGCTGACCGCGCGGATGCGGTCGTCGTCATATTGCGCGAAGACCGGCGCGTGATCGACCATCCGCTGGATGGCGACCAGCTCGGATGTCCGCATCCGGCTGTCCGAGGCCGAAACCGCAACCATGACCGCCACCAGAGCGTCACAGGGCGACAGAGAGGGCAGGTCGGTCGTCATCACGTTCTCCTAACGGCTCAGGTGCAAATTATTGACGATCCTGCGGGCTTTCAATAAGGCGTCGAGGGCTTGAGACAGGAGAAAAGCCCATGACCACCCTGCGCGACGCCGCGATGCAATCGAAGGCCTGGCCGTTCGAAGAGGCGCGCCGGGTGCTCAAACGCTACGAAAAGGCCCCGCCCGCAAAGGGCCATGTCCTGTTCGAGACGGGCTACGGCCCCTCGGGCCTGCCCCATATCGGCACGTTCGGCGAGGTCGCGCGCACCTCGATGATCCGCCGCGCCTTCGAGATCATCAGCGACATTCCCACGCGCCTCGTCTGCTTCTCGGACGATATGGACGGGATGCGCAAGGTGCCCGACAACGTGCCCCAGCAGGACATGCTGCGCGAGCATCTGCAAAAGCCGCTGACTTCTGTGCCCGACCCGTTCGGCCAGTATGACAGCTTCGGGCATCACAACAACGCGATGCTGCGCCGTTTCCTCGACACGTTCGGCTTCGACTACGAATTCGTCAGCGCGACCGATTTCTACAAGTCCGGCCAGTTCGACGAGACGCTCCTGCGCGCCGCCGAACGCTATGACGCGATCATGGAGGTGATGCTGGCCTCCCTGCGCGAGGAACGCCAGCAGACCTATTCCTGCTTCCTGCCGATCAGCCCGACCACAGGCCGCGTCCTCTACGTGCCGATCAAGCATGTGGACGCCAAGGCCGGCACGATCACCTTCGACGAGGACGGGCGCGAGCTGACGCTTCCCGTCACCGGCGGCAACGTCAAGCTGCAATGGAAGCCCGATTTCGGGGCCCGTTGGGCCGCGCTGGATGTCGATTTCGAGATGTATGGCAAGGACCACTCGACCAACACCCCGATCTATGACCGCATCTGCGAGATCCTCGGCGGCCGCAAGCCCGAGCATTTCACCTATGAGCTGTTCCTCGACCAGCACGGCCAGAAGATCAGCAAGTCCAAGGGCAACGGGCTCTCGATCGACGAATGGCTGACCTATGCGGCGACCGAAAGCCTCAGCTACTTCATGTATCAGAAGCCCAAGACCGCCAAGCGGATGCATTTCGACGTGATCCCCAAGGCGGTGGACGAATACCATCAGCAGCTGCGCGCCTATCCCGACCAGACGCCCGACCAGCAGGCCGCGAACCCGGTCTGGCACATCCATGGCGGCGACGTTCCGGCATCCGACATGGTCGTGTCGTTCCAGATGCTTCTGAACCTCGCCTCGGTCGCGGGCGATACGGGCAAGGACGGGCTCTGGGGCTTCATCCGCCGCTACGCGCCCGAGGCCAGCCCCGAAACCCATCCCGGCCTCGACCAGGCGGCGGGCTTCGCGTTGCGTTACTTCCAGGACTTCGTCGCCCCGACCCGCCAATACCGCCTGCCCACCGAGACCGAGCGCAAGGCGATCGAGGATCTCGATGCCCGGCTGGCCGCCTGGGACCAACCCGCCGATCCCGAGGCGCTGCAATCCATGGTCTTCGCGGTGGGCAAGGACCACGGCTTCGAGCCGCTGCGCGACTGGTTCGCTGCCCTCTACCAGGTGCTGCTGGGCGCCGATCAGGGGCCGCGCTTCGGCGGCTTCGTCGCGCTCTACGGGATCGAGGAAACCCGCGGCCTCATCGCGCGCGCGCTGGCGGGCGAACTGGCGGCCTGACCGCCCCTTTGCCTTGGTGAAAATATCCTCGGGGGGAATCGCGCGTCAGCGCGATGGGGGGCGGAAGGCCCCCCTTTCCCCGGCCGCGCCCCAAGCCGCCGTTGCGGGCGGGCGCGATGCAACGCACGCCCCCTTCAGCCCCCGTTAACCTTTCATCAACTATTCCCTTACCGGAACGCAGGCCCGCCACGGGCAGGCCCGCCGCCACCGGACAAGGGAGACAGCCGATGAACATTGCCATCACGAACGGGCTCTTGCTGATGCCGCCCGCCTTCCGCGCGGGCCTCGCCGCCTGGTCGCGCGGCAATGGCACGCCGGGCAGCCCGACCTGGGCCAGCGCGGACAATGCCGCGATCGTGCCGGCCGATCAGGATTTCGGTGCCTGCCTCGAGATCCTCAAGCAGCAGACCACGACCAGCATCCGCTTCATGGGCGAGACGCCGATGATCCCTGGCGTTTATCTGCGCATCTCGGCGCGGGTCAAGGCGGTGGCAGGGGCGCTGGCCAGCGCGCGGATCGGCGCCTTCGCGGGCGACGGTCAGCGCAATGCCGTGACCGGCCTCACCCTGACGGGCCCCACCGTGGCGCTGCAATCCTATGGCGAGGTGGTCGAGGTCTCGGCCATCGTCGGCGTCGGCTCGCGCAGCGGCGTGGACATGAGCTGGGGCACGCGGCCCGTCTATGGCCATTTCGGTCTCGACCTTGTCGGCGCCAATGGCGGCGCCTTCCGGATCGAGAGCGTCCGGATCGAGGACATCACCTCGGCCTTCGTGCCGTCGCTGCTGGATTGGGTCGATGTGCGCGATTTCGGCGCGGTGGGCGACGGGGTCACGAATGACCGCGCGGCCTTCGTGGCGGCGGACAATGCGGCGGGCGGCGGCTCGATCCTCGTGCCCGACGGCACTTTCCTCATCTCGGGCGATCTGTCGATCAACAGCCCGATCCGCTTCAAGGGGCGCCTCGTGACACCGGCCACGACGCGCATCGCCCTGTTGCAGAGCTTCGATTTCCCGACCTATGCCGATGCCTTCAAGGACGAGACGCTCGGCATGAAAAAGGCGCTGCAGGCGCTTCTGGGCTTCACCGACCACATCTCGCTGGACCTGCGCGGCCGCCGGGTGGATCTGGACGAGCCGCTGGTCATGGCAGATATCGCGCCCGCGCTCGAGGGCTTCTCCAACCGGCGGGTGATCCAGAACGGCTCGATCCAGGCCAAGCCGGGACCGGCCTGGACGACCGGGCGCTGGACCAGCGTGGCGACCTATGCGCCCTCGAACCCGCTGACCCTGACCAACGTCGCCAATGTCGCGGCCATCGAGGTGGGCAGCCGCGTCATCGGCAACGGCGTCGGGCGCGAGGTCTATGTGCGCGCCAAGAACGTCTCGGCCGGCACGATCACGCTGTCGCAGCCGCTGTTCGGCGGGGCCGGCACCCGCACCTACAGTTTCGAACGCTACCGCTATCTGTTCGACTTCTCGGGCATGCGAGAGATCAGCCGCCTGAACTTCGTAAATGTCGATTTCGGCTGCGACCGGATCTCCAGCGGTGTGCTTCTGGCTCCGGGCGGCGAGATGATCCAGTTCACCGGCTGCTACTTCACCCGCCCGCTGGACCGGGGCATCACCTCGATCGGGCGGGGCTGCCAGGATCTGCTGGTCGACAATTGCCAGTTCCTGTCCAACGACATGGACCTGCCCGCGCAGCAGCGCACCACCGTGGCGATCAACGTGAACGCCAACGACATCAAGATCCGCAACAACCGCTTCGTGCGCTTCGCCCATTTCCTGGTGGCCAATGGCGGCGGCCACATCATCAGCGGCAATCACTGGTTCCAGGGCGACGGCTCGGGCGAGGGATTGCGCTTTGCCGGTCTGGTCCTGACCCAGCCCAACGTGCAGACCACGGTCAGCGGCAATTACATCGACAACGCCTCGATCGAATGGACGAACGAGCACAGCGCGGTGCCGAACTTCACCGGGCAGGAATTCAGCTTCGGCGGGCTGACGCTGACCGGCAACACCTTCCTCTGTTCGAACACGGTGCCGTGGTTCACCTGGCTGGTCGTCAAGCCCTACGGGACAGGCCATTTCATCCAGGGGCTGAACGTGGTGGGCAATGTCTTCAAGGCGCTTTTCGGCAATGTCGAGCGGATCGACCGCGTGGACACCTCGATCGCCGACCTGAATTACGGCGCCATGCGGAACCTGCAATTCGAGGCCAACACCTTCAACGGCGTGAACACCTATGTGGCCAATCCGTTGATGATCCAGTTCAACCAGAGCAGTGTCAGCAACAACTGGACGCTGCCGGTGATCACCGGGCTGCCCTTTCAGGGCTGGGCGCGTTCGGTCCAGTCGGTCATCAACGAGACCGCGCTTCTGAACAGCGCGGGCCAGAGGGTCGATGCCGCGCCCCATGTGCAGGTCGAGATCGGCACGACCCGGCGCCAGATCCGCCTGACCTGGGCGCAGCAGGTGCGCGGACGGGTTTGCATCTACGCCAGGATGGACCGCCCGCAATAGCGCGATCCGCATCATGCGTTGACAAGCCCCGCGCGCCTTTCGATGCTGCAGGCGTCGCGCATGGGGGGACGGATGCGCTATCGGCCTGCATTTCTTGATCTTTCGCCCGGCCTGAAGGACCTTCAGGCCGGGCTGACCGTTGCCATCGTGGCGCTGCCCCTGTCGCTGGCCATCGCCATCGCCAGCGGCGTGCCGCCCGACCGGGGGCTTGTCACCGCCATTGTCGGCGGCTTTCTGGTCAGCGCGCTCGGCGGCACGCGCCACCAGATCGGCGGCCCGGCAGGCGCCTTCATCGTGCTGGTCTCGGCCTGCGCCGCCGCCATCGGGATCGAGGGGCTGATCCTTGCCACCTGCCTGTCGGGGATCATGCTGGCGGCCCTGGGCGCGCTGAGGCTGGGCGGCGCGATCCGCTTCGTGCCCTATCCGGTCATCCTGGGCTTCACGGCCGGGATCGCGGTCATCATCGCGGCCAGCCAGCTGGGCGACCTGCTGGGCATCCGGGGCGCGGGGCATGGCGGGCTGCCGCAGATGCTCGCCGGTCTCTGGGCCGAGCGGGCGCAGTTTCAGCCGGGCGCGCTGGCGCTGGCTTTGCTGACCATCGCCACGATCGCGCTGTCGCAGCGGCTGGCGCCCAGGCTGCCATCGCTGCTGATGGGGGTGGGCGCGGCCACGCTGGCCGCCCAGATCATCCCGGCCGAGACCATCCTCGACCGGTTCGGCGCATTGCCCGCGGGCTTGCCCCTGCCGGAGCTGCCGCAGATCACGCCCGAGGCCGTGATGGCCGCCTTGCCCTTTGCCATCGGCTTCGCACTTTTGGGCGCCATCGAATCGCTGCTGTCGGCGATGGTGGCCGACCAGATGTCGGGCAGCCGAATGCGGCCCGATGACGAATTGCTGGGGCAGGGGCTGGCGAATGTCGGGGCGGGGCTGTTCGGCGGCTTCTGCACCACCGGCACCATCGCGCGCACCGCGACCAATGTGAAGGCGGGCAGTCGCGGGCCGCTCTCGGGCATGATCCATGCGGGCCTGCTGCTGGTCTTTCTGACATTCGCGGGGCCGCTGATGGGGGCGATCCCGCTGGCAGGGCTTGCGGGTCTGCTGATGGTCGTCAGCTGGAAGATGATCGAATGGCACGCCATCCGCTCGCTCGTCCGCATCGACCGCGCCGAGGCCGGCGTGGCGGGGCTGACCTTCCTGACCGTCATCCTGGGCGATCTTGTCACGGGGATCATCACGGGCACGGCCTTGTCGGGCCTGTTGTTCATCGCGCGGATGGCGCAGGACGGCGATGCCAGCCCCGTGCCCCAGCCGCCCGATCAGGCCCGCGAGGGCGAGATGATCCTGCGCCTGACCGGGCCGCTCTTCTTCGCATCGGTCGCGCGGATCGAGCGGGTGCTGGACCGCATCCCCGAACAGCCGCGCCTGCTGGTGCTGGACCTGTCGGGGGTCAGCCTGTTCGACCAGAGCGGCGCGCAGATGCTGGCCGAGTTGTCGCGCCGGGTCGGCCGGCGCGGCGGCCGGGTCGCCGCAATCGGCGTGCTGCCTTCGCTGCACGGGCTTCTGCCGCCCGACCTGCCGGCCGCAGCCGACCTGTCGGAGGCGAGGCGCCTCGCAGGTTTGTGAACAATTTACCAGTAAACCGCAAACTCGGTCAATTTATTTACAGAAAAATCGTTAAAAGAAAGGGGCTTAACTTTTTGCGGCCTTTGTGATTAACATCCCCTTGATAGCGGCTGGCGCGTCATCATGATCCGGATCGGACCGCGCCCGCCCGTGACAGCGCTATGAGGAGGGGATGTCATGAGCTCTGAAATCGTGTCGAAACACGCAATTCCGCAGGGGTTCGGCGATGCCCATGTTGGCCCGGCGGATTATGCCCGGCTCTATGACGAATCGATCACCGATCCCGAGGCGTTCTGGGGCCGCGAAGGCCAGCGGCTGGACTGGATCAAGCCCTACACCAAGGTGAAGAACACCGATTTCACCCTGGGCCAGGTCAGCATCAAGTGGTTCGAGGATGGCGTGCTGAATGCCAGCGTGAACTGCATCGACCGTCACCTCGATACGCGCGCAGAGCAGACCGCGATCATCTTCGAGCCGGATGATCCCAAGACGCCCGCCCAGCACATCACCTATGCGCAGCTGTCCGAGAACGTGAACCGCTTCGCCAACGTTCTGCTGAGCCAGGGCGTGATGCGCGGGGACCGGGTGGTGATCTATCTGCCGATGATCCCCGAGGCCGCCTATGCGATGCTGGCCTGCGCGCGGATCGGCGCGATCCATTCCATCGTCTTCGCCGGCTTCTCGCCCGACGCGCTGGCCAACCGGATCAACGATTGCGGGGCCAAGGTGGTCGTGACCGCGGACACCGCCCCGCGCGGCGGCCGCCGCACCGCGCTGAAGTCGAACACGGATGCGGCGCTGCTGCACTGCTCGGACAAGGTGCGCTGCCTCGTCGTCAAGCATACGGGCGACCAGACCACCTGGGTCGAGGGCCGCGACATCGACGTCAAGGAACAGATGAAGCATGTCAGCCCCGATTGTCCGCCGCGGCCGATGGGGGCCGAGGACCCGCTGTTCATCCTCTACACCTCGGGTTCGACCGGCAAGCCGAAGGGCGTCGTGCACACGACGGGTGGTTATCTGTGCTATGCCGCGATGACCCATCAGATGGTCTTCGACTACAAGGATGGCGACGTCTTCTGGTGCACCGCCGATGTGGGCTGGGTCACGGGCCACAGCTACATCATCTATGGTCCGCTGGCCAATGGCGCGACCACGCTGATGTTCGAGGGCGTGCCGACCTGGCCCGATGCCGGCCGCTTCTGGGAGGTCTGCGCCAAGCACAAGGTCACGCAATTCTACACCGCGCCCACGGCGATCCGCTCGCTGATGGGCAAGGGGACCGAATTCGTCGAGGGTCACGACCTGTCCAGCCTGCGTGTCCTTGGGACGGTGGGCGAGCCGATCAACCCCGAGGCCTGGAACTGGTACAACGACAATGTCGGCAAGGGCCGCTGCCCGATCGTCGACACCTGGTGGCAGACCGAGACCGGCGGCCATCTGATCACCCCGCTGCCCGGCGCGGTGGAAACCAAGCCCGGCTCGGCCACCCTGCCGTTCTTCGGCGTCAAGCCGGTCGTGCTGGACCCGTCCAGCGCCGCCGTGCAGGAGGGCAACGGGGTCGAGGGCGTCCTGTGCATCGGCGACAGCTGGCCCGGCCAGATGCGCACGCTGTGGGGCGACCACGCCCGCTTTGAAGAGGCGTATTTCCAGCAATATCCGGGTTATTACTTTACCGGGGACGGCTGCCGCCGCGACGAGGACGGCTATTACTGGATCACCGGCCGGGTCGATGACGTGATCAACGTCTCGGGCCACCGCATGGGCACGGCCGAGGTCGAGTCGGCTCTGGTCGCCCATGAAAAGGTCGCCGAGGCCGCCGTGGTCGGCTATCCGCATCCGCTCAAGGGGCAGGGCATCTACGCCTATGTCACCCTGATGAACGGGGTCGAGCCGACCGAGGAACTGCGCGCCGAGCTTGAGAAATGGGTCCGCACCGAGATCGGTCCCATCGCCAAGCCCGACCTGATCCAGTGGGCGCCCGGCATGCCCAAGACCCGCTCGGGCAAGATCATGCGCCGCATCCTGCGCAAGATCGCCGAGAACGATTACGGCTCGCTTGGCGACATCTCGACGCTGGCCGAGCCCGAGGTCGTCGACGACCTCATCGCCAACCGCATGAATCGCGGCTGATCCACGAGGCCGGGCGCAACCAGCGCCCGGCCCGCCGCGCAACGGGTGTCCGCCGGCCCGCTGCGCCAGATTGCCAGAGCGGAGAAGCAACATGTCTGAACAGGGGAGGGACCGAAGGACATGAGTGACAGAACATCTTCAAATGCCTATTGGCAGGCGAACCTCAGGATCATCTACATCTGCATCGCCATCTGGGCCGTCGTGTCCTACGGCTTTGCGATCCTGCTTCGCCCGCTGCTGGCCGCGATCCCGATCGGCGGCACCGATCTGGGCTTCTGGTTCGCGCAGCAGGGATCGATCCTCATCTATATCGTGCTGATCTTCTGGTACACGGCACGGATGAACAAGCTCGACGCCGAGCATGGCGTGGACGAGTGAGGGATAAAGGCACATGACTCAGTTCACACTCAACCTCATCGTGATCGGCATGAGCTTCGCGCTCTATATCGGGATCGCGATCTGGGCTCGTGCGGGTTCCACCGCCGAGTTCTACGCCGCCAACCGCGGCGTCGGCCCGGTCACCAACGGCATGGCTACTGCGGCTGACTGGATGTCGGCGGCCTCGTTCATCTCGATGGCCGGTCTGATCGCCTTCACGGGCTATGACAACTCGACCTTCCTGATGGGCTGGACGGGCGGCTACGTGCTGCTGGCCCTGCTGCTGGCGCCCTATCTGCGCAAGTTCGGCAAGTTCACCGTGCCGGAATTCATCGGCGACCGCTTCTACTCGCGCAGCGCCCGCATCATCGGCGTGATCTGCCTTCTGATCATCTCGATCACCTACGTGATCGGCCAGATGACCGGCGTGGCCGTGACCTTCGCGCGCTATCTGGAAGTTTCCAACGCGACCGGCCTGTGGATCGGCGCGGCGCTGGTCTTCATGTATGCGGTTCTTGGCGGCATGAAGGGCATCACCTACACGCAGGTGGCCCAGTACATCGTGCTGATCACCGCCTACACGATCCCGGCGATCTTCATCTCGCTGTCGCTGACCGGCAACTTCCTGCCGCCGCTCGGCCTGTTCAGCACGCATGACGCCTCGGGCATGGCCTTCCTGGCCAAGCTGGACCAGCTCGTCACCGATCTGGGCTTCCGCAGCTATACCGGGCATCACCGCTCGACCCTCGACATGGTGCTGTTCACCCTGGCGCTGATGATCGGCACCGCGGGCCTGCCGCACGTGATCATCCGCTTCTTCACCGTGCCGAAAGTGTCCGACGCCCGCAAATCGGCCGGCTGGGCGCTGGTCTTCATCGCGCTGCTCTACACCGTCGCTCCGGCGGTCGGCTCGATGGCCCGCTTCAACCTGACCGCCACGATGTGGCCGGGCGCCACCACGGGCGACACGTTCAGCCAGCCCGCCGTGTCGCTGGAGGCGATCGAGACCGCACCGGAACTGCAATGGATGCGGAACTGGCAGGTCACGGGTCTGCTGGCCTGGGAAGACAAGAACGGTGACGGCCTGATCCAGTACTACAACGAAGCCGGTGCCGCCAACGAGCCCATCGCCTCGGTCATCGCCGAGCAGGGCCTCGTCGGCAACGAACTGACCACCGTGAATAATGACATCATGGTTCTGGCCAACCCGGAAATCGCCAACCTGCCGGGCTGGGTCATCGCCATCGTGGCGGCGGGCGGTCTGGCTGCGGCGCTCTCCACGGCGGCGGGTCTGCTGCTGGCGATCTCGGGCGCGGTGTCGCATGACCTGATCAAGGGCACGCTTGCTCCGAACATCAGCGAAAAGACCGAACTGCTGGTGGCGCGGATCTCGATGGCCTTCTCGATCCTGGTCGCGACGCTCCTGGGCCTGAACCCGCCGGGCTTTGCGGCGCAGACGGTGGCGCTGGCCTTCGGTCTGGCGGCCAGCTCGATCTTCCCGGTCCTGATGATGGGCATCTTCGTGAAGCGCATCAACAAGCACGGCGCGATCTGGGGCATGATTGCGGGCATGGCGACGACGATTGTCTACATCTTCGTCTACAAGGGCTGGTTCTTCATCGCCGGCACCAACATGCTGCCCGACACGCCCGATGCCTGGCTGTTCGGCATCTCGCCGGCATCCTTCGGTGTGATCGGCGCGCTGATCAACTTCATCGTCGCCTTCCTCGTCTCGAACATGACCGAGGAAACCCCGGCCGAAGTGCAGGAACTGGTCGAATCGATCCGTATCCCGCGCGGCGCCGGTGCGGCGGTCTCGCACTGATCCAGACAAGGCCGCGTCCCTTCGGGGGCGCGGCACCCCGCATTCCGTCAACAGGTGGCCCGGCCGATGTCCGATATCGCAGATTTCATCGCCACGGTTCACCCCTATGACGCCCTGAAGCGGGACGAGCTGGCGCGTGTGGCCGGTTCCTTCAGCCGCAGGGACTTCACCGCAGGATCGGTGATCTATCAGCACGGAGAGCCGCTTTCCGGCCTCTACTTGATTCGGCACGGCAAGGTCGCGGTCACGGATCGCAACGGCGACAGCGTCTCGCAGCTGGGGCCTCGCAATTCCTTCGGCGAACGCGGCCTCTTGCGCGACGGTGTGGCCATGACCAGCGCCACGGCGGAAACCGACTGCACCGTGCTGCTACTGCCCCGCGACGAACTGCGCCGCCTGATCGCCGAGAACCGCGCCGTCGCCCGTTTTTTCGATCGCGGGCGCGGTCCGGGCGATCGCGGGGCCGAGGTGGCGATGCTGAAGGTCGGCGAATTGATGTCATCCCGCGCCTTGTCCTGCGGCCCCGACACGCCGATCATCGAGGCTGCGCGGCTGATGCGCGACGCCCATGCCTCAAGCCTGGGGATCTGCGAGGGGGGGCGTCTGGTCGGGCTGGTCACGATCCGCGACATGTCGAACCGCGTCGTGGCGGAAGGGCGCGACATGCGCCGTCCGGTGCGCGAGGTGATGACCGAGGGGCCGGTGACCCTGGCCCCGACCGCGCTTGGCTATGATGTGCTGAACATCATGCTCGAACGCCGCATCAGCCATCTGCCGGTGGTCGAGGATGGCCGCTTCCTGGGCATGATCAGCCAGACCGACCTGACCCGGGTCCAGGCAATCTCGGCCTCGGGCTTGATCCGCGAGGTCGCGGGCGCCGAGGGCGTGAGCCAGATGGCCCGCGTGACGGCCCGCATCCCCGAATTGCTGCTGCAGCTGGTGAATGCCCGCCATCGGCACGAGATCATCACGCGGATGATCACCGACATTGCCGACGCGGTCACGCGCCGCCTGATCGCGCTGGCCGAGGCGCGACTGGGGCCTGCCCCCGCCGCCTGGTGCTGGGCCGCCTGCGGCAGCCAGGGGCGGCAGGAACAGACCGGCGTCAGCGATCAGGACAATTGCCTGATCCTTGCCCCCGGTACCGACCCGGCCGATCCCTGGTTCCGCGACATGGCCCGCCTGGTCAGCGAGGGGCTTGATGCCTGCGGCTACATGTTCTGCCCCGGCGACATGATGGCGACCAATCCCCGCTGGTGTCAGCCACTGGATGTCTGGCAGGGCTACTTCCGCGACTGGATCGCCCATCCCTCGCCCGAGGCCCAGATGCTGTCCTCGGTCATGTTCGACCTGCGCGCCATTGCCGGGGACGAGACGCTGCTGTCGGAATTGCAGGCCGGCACGCTGGACATGGCGGCGCGCAATTCGATCTTTGTCGCGCATATGGTGTCGAACTCGCTCAAGCACCGGCCGCCGCTCGGGCTGATCGGGGGCTTCGCGACGATCCGCTCGGGCGAGCATCGCCACCACATCGACATGAAGCATAACGGCGTCGTGCCGGTCGCCGATCTGGCGCGGGTCTATGCGCTGCAGGGGCGGATCCCCGCCGTGAACACCCGCGCCCGGCTGGAGGATGCCGAAACGCGCGGCATCGTGTCCGCCTCGGGGGGGCGGGATCTTGTCGCCGCCTATGACATGATCCAGACCGTCAGGCTGGAGAACCAGGCGCAATTGATCAAGGCCGGGCGCAAGCCCGACAATTACCTGTCGCCCGCGGATCTTCCGGACTTCCAGCGCAGCCATCTGCGCGACGCCTTCGTGGTGGTCCGGTCGATGCAGTCGGCGGTGGGACACGGAAAGGGAATGCTGGGATGACCGGGATCGGGGCTGATATTCTGGGCGTGATCGCCGTGGGCATCGGGATGGCGGCGGTGCTTTATGCGGGGCTGCACGCGGCCCGCAAGGCCGGGCTGAAGCCTGCGCCCTGGCTGATGCCCGCCGGGATCGGCGCGGCGATGGTGCTGTATTCGGTCTGGAACGATTACGCTTGGCTGCCGCGCGCGCTGGACCGCCTGCCGCCGGGCACGCAGGTGCTGATGGTGGGCGAGGCCACGCAGATCTGGGCGCCCTGGACCTATCTGGTGCCCGTCGGCGTGCGCTTCGCGGCGCTGGACCCCTCGGCCGTGACCGAGGGCGAGGACGGGCAGCGCCGCGCCCAGATCATGCTGTTCGAGCGGCGTGGCCAGACCGTGGTCGTGCCGCAGGAATTCGATTGCGCGGCCGGTCTGATCCGGCCCGCGCGCGGCGACTGGGCGCCCGCGCCCGGCGACGATCCGGCTTTCGCCGCGGTCTGCGGCGGTCAGGGGGGGTGATGGCCGAGATTCTGGTGATCGAGGACGAGGACAACATCGCCGTGGCGCTGGACTTCCTGCTGACGCGGGACGGTCACAGCCATGCGCGGATGGCGACCGGGGCGGGGGCGGTGGCGCGAATCCGCGAGATGCATCCCGATCTGGTCCTTCTGGACGTGATGCTGCCCGATGTGTCGGGCTATCAGATCGTGCAGGATGTCCGCGCCGATCCGGCGCTGGCCGATGTGCGGGTGCTGATGATGACCGCGCGCGGCTCGGTCGTCGAACGGCGCAAGGGCATGGCGCTCGGCGCGGACGGGTTCATCGCCAAACCATTCGAGCTGGCCGAGCTGCGCTCGGAAATGGCGCGGCTGCTCGACAAGCCATGCTAGGCGGGCTGTCGCTGCGGCTTCGGGTCCTGCTGATGTTCGCGGGGCTTGCGGCGGGGGCCATGGCGCTGCTGGTCTCTGCCCTGTGGCTGGCCCATGCGCGACTTGCGGCGCAGGGCGTGGCGCAGGCGCAGATGCTGGACGGGCTGATCCAGGCAGGGCTGGTCGCGGGCTTCGGGATGCTGGGGGGCATCACCGGGCTCTGGTATCTGTTCGACCGCAACATGGCCCGCCCGATCGAGACGCTGGCCGGGGGCCTTCGGACCGGGCAGGCCCCCGATCTGGAGGAGGCGCGCTATCTGGCCGATCTGGGCCCTGCCGCGCGCGAGGCGGCGCAGGCGCGGGCGGCCTCGGCCGAGGCTCTGGCCGAGGCGATCCAGGACCACGCCGCCGATCTGGCGCGCGAAAAGGCGGCTCTGGAATCGATCCTCGCGGATTTCGGGGCGGGCGCGGTCATCACCGACCGTCAGGGGCGGGTGCTGTTCTACAACGCCTCGGCCGCGCGGTTGCTGCCGGGGCTGGCGCTGGACCGGCCGCTGGACCGCCATCTGCGCCGCGGCGCGCTGGATGCGGCCGAGGCGCGGCTGGGATCGGGGGCGGCTGCGACCGATCTGATCTGCCTGACGGCCGAGGGCGCGCGCCTGTCGGGCCGGATGCGCCGGGTCGATGACGGCACGCTGCTGATCCTGCGCGACCGGCCCGCCGAACGCCCCGCCCCGCGCGGCACGCTGGAAACGCTGCGCCGTCATGCCGCAACGCTGGTCCCGATGCTGGACGCGCTGGACGGGCCGATCCCGCCCGACCTGGCGCGCGCGATCCGGGACGAGGGGCAGGGGCTGGCGCTGGCGACCCGCCAGCTGTCCGAGATCCTTGCGGGCGATGCGCCGGGCGGCGTTGCGGGGCTGGACGAGCTGGGCTCCGGCATCGCCCTCATGCCAGATCTGCCGCGGCTGCGTTTTCAGGCCGAGGCGGGGCCGGTCAACGCGCTTCTGCGCGACCTCGACGCGCGGCTGCGGGGGATGGGCCTGACGCCCAGTCTGGGGGTGCAACCCGCCGAGGCGGGAGAGGCGGGGCTGATCCTCGAATGGCGGGGCGCGCCCCTTGGCATGGACATGCTGGAAGGCTGGCTGGCCGAGGCGCCCGATCCGGGTCAGCCCGACCTGTCGGGGGCCGAGATCCTGGCCAGCCACGGCACCGGCATCTGGCCCGAAGGCGGGCAGGGGATGGCGCGTCTGGTCCTGCCGCTGCGGCTGGCGGCCTGGCGTGACGAAGGTTCGGGCGTGACCTACGATTTCGCGCTGGCGACGCGGGGCGTGGCCTCGAGCCGGTTGTCCGACCTGACCTGCGTGGTGTTCGACACCGAGACAACCGGGCTGACCGACAATGACCGCATCGTGCAGATCGCGGGCCTCAGGATCGCGCGCGGGCGCCTGACCGGGGAACGCTTCGAGACGCTGGTTCATCCGGGCCGCCCGATTCCCCCGGCCTCGACCGCGATCCACGGCATCACCGATGCGATGGTGGCCGATGCGCCCGACATGAGCACCGCGCTGACCGCATTCCACCACTTCGCCGAAGGGGCGGTGCTGATCGCGCATAACGCGCCGTTCGACATGGGCTTCCTGCGCCGCGCCGCGCCCGAGACGGGGGCGCATTTCGACAATCGCGTGCTGGATACGGTGCTGCTGTCGGCGATGGTCTGGGGGCAATCGGCAACGCATTCGCTGGATGCGCTGACCGAACGGCTGGGGATCACCATCCCGCCCGAGGATCGCCACACTGCGATGGGCGACACGATCGCCACGGCCGAAGCCTTCCTGCGCCTAATCCCGGCGCTGGAGGCCAAGGGGATCGAACGCTTCGAGGAGGCGGTGGCCGAGGGCCGCCGGTATCGCCGCCTGATCGGGGATGCCAACAGCCCCGCCGCGCTGGACGTGGCCGGCTGAGGTCAGGCCGTCTGCTGCGGTAGTGCCTGACGCATGGCGCGGAACTTGTCCCAGGCCTCGTTCAGGCGGCGGGTGCGGGCTTCGGCCAGCCGGATCGCCTCGGGCGGCAGGCCGCGCGCGATGGCGCGGTCGGGATGAGCCTCGATGATCAGCTGGCGCCAGCGCTTGCGTGCCTCGGGCAGGGGCGTGTCGATGGCGATGCCCAGGATCTCGCAGGGGGGGCAACCGGCCTGAGGGTCGTGACGGGCGCGGATCTCGGCCAGGCGCTGTGCGGGGATGGCGAAGATGCGCGCAACCTCGTCGAGGAACGCGATTTCGGCCTGATGCAGCGCGCCATCGGCGACGGCGATGATGAAGAGGCCTTCGATCACGTCCTCCAGCACCGGATCGCCGGGCGAGAACATGGCCGCGATCTTGCGGGCCCAGGCGTCGAAGCCCGCCACGTCCTGCCGCGCCAGATCGAAGACGCGGGCGGCGTTCTTTTCCTCGGCGCGCGGGATGATGAAGACGCGACGGAAGGCCGCCACTTCGGAGCGGGCAACGGTGCCGTCGGCCTTGGCCAGCTTGGCGCCAAGCGCGATCACCGCGATGGTGAACGCGACCGAGCGTTCGCGCGGCGTCGCGGGGCGGCTTGTCCACAGAAACGCGACCACGCGATCCGCAATCCGCTGCCAGAAGCTGCGGGGTGCGGGAAGGGCGGGGCAGGGACCGTCACAGGTCAGGGGGTTGTCGCAACATTCCATGGCCCGATGTTAGCGCCCATTGCCGCGCTGCGATAGAGGCGCAATGTCGCCGCGCTGACCCCTGCGTCAGGCCGCCGCGACCAGATCCTTGCCCATCAGCACAAGGTCATGGAACTGCCCGAATTTCCAGCCCGCCGCCGGGATGCGGCCCCATTCGCGGTAGCCCGCAGCCGCGTGAAAGGCCAGCGAGCCGGTATTCGAGCCGGTGATGCCGCCGATCATCAGGCGGTGCCCTGCGGCGCGGGCGTGATCCTCGATGGCGGCCAGCAGAATGCGGCCAAGCCCCTTGCCGCGCGCCTCGGGTGCCAGATGGATCGTGTGCTCCATGCTGCGCGCATAGCCCGCGCCGCCCCGGAACTGGCCATAGGTGGCGAAACCGATGACCCGCCCCGCATCCTCGGCCACAAGATAGGCGTGGCCGGCCTGATGGCGCTCGGCGATGATCGCGGCGATTTCGGCCTCGCTGCGTTCGGTCGGCCAGAAGGTGATCGCGGTGTCGCGGATGATCGGGTTCCAGATCGCGCCGACCGCGCCGGCATCATCGGGACGGGCGGCGCGCAGCATCATCCGCGATGTGCGCCTTCGGCCAGCGCCGCGACGAAGTCCAGGATCTCGGGCACGGGCCGCCCTTCGCCGATCAGCTTGACGATGGCGCTGCCCACGACGCAGCCATCCGCGACCGAGGCGATGGCCTGCGCTGCATCGGGCGTCGAGATGCCGAAGCCCACGACCACGGGCAGCCCGGCCGCGGCGCGGATCCGGGCGACTTCGGGCGCGACCTCGGCGGCATTGGCGGCGGGGCCGCCGGTGATGCCCGTGACGCTGACGTAATAGACGAAGCCCGAGGTGTTGCGGACGACGGCCGGCAGGCGGCGGTCATCGGTGGTGGGCGTCGCCAGCCGGATGAAGTTCAGCCCCGCGCGGGCCGCGGGCAGGCACAGCTCGTCATCCTCTTCGGGGGGCAGGTCCACGACGATGAGGCCGTCGATCCCGGCCTCGACCGCCTCGGCCAGAAAGCCCTCGACCCCGCCGGGGCGGGCATAGATCGGGTTGTAATAGCCCATCAGCACGATGGGCGTCGTGTCGTCGTCCTTGCGGAAGGCGCGCACCATGTCCAGCGTGCGCGAGACGCTGCCGCCCGCCGCCAGCGCCCGCTGACCCGCCGCCTGGATCGTCGGGCCGTCGGCCATGGGATCGGTGAAGGGCATGCCCAGTTCGATGATGTCGACACCCGCGCCAGGCAGGCCACGCATGATCCGAAGCGCCGTGTCCTGATCGGGGTCGGTCGCCATCATGTAGGCGACGAACGCTTTTTTCCCCTGCGCTTTCAGCGTCTCGAAACGCGTGTCGATTCTGGTCATCACCGCCCCCGTCTGGCCTTTGCGCCAGCACTAGCCGCCTTGGCCGCGCAGCGCAATGCGCGCAGGCTGGACTTGCCTGCCCGGGTTGCGTAACAGACGCGCGGATTTCAGGCTTTGGAAAAGGGGCGCGCAGATGGGCTTTCGCATGGGGATCGTCGGGCTGCCGAATGTGGGCAAGTCCACGCTGTTCAACGCGCTGACGCGCACCGCCGCCGCGCAGGCCGCGAATTTCCCCTTTTGCACGATCGAGCCGAATGTGGGCGAGGTCGCCGTGCCCGATCCGCGTCTGGACAAGCTGGCCGCCATCGCGGGCAGCAAGCAGATCATCCCGACGCGCATCACCTTTGTGGACATTGCTGGCCTGGTGAAGGGCGCCAGCAAGGGCGAGGGTCTGGGCAACCAGTTCCTGGCCAATATCCGCGAGGTCGATGCCATCGCCCATGTGCTGCGCTGCTTCGAGGATGGCGACATCACCCACGTCGAGGGCCGCGTCGATGCGCTGGCCGATGCCGAGGTGATCGAGACCGAGCTGATGATCGCCGACATGGAGTCGATCGAGCGGCGTTTGGCCAATCTCGCGCGCAAGCTGAAGGGCGGCGACAAGGATGCCGCCCAGCAGGAGGCACTGCTGAAACGCGCGCTGGCCGCGCTGGAGGATGGCCGCCCCGCCCGCACCGTCGAGGTGGCCGAGGATGACCGCAAGGCCTGGAACATGCTGCAATTGCTGACCTCGAAGCCGGTCCTCTACGTGTGCAACGTCGCGGAATCCGATGCTGCGCAGGGCAATGCCATGTCCGAGAAGGTCCGCGAGATGGCCGAGGCGCAGGGCGCGGGCCATGTCGTCATCTCGGCCCGGATCGAGGAAGAGATCAGCCAGCTCGACGCCGACGAGGCACAGATGTTCCTGTCCGAGATGGGGCTGGACGAGGCGGGTCTGGATCGCCTGATCCGGGCGGGCTACGGGCTTCTGGGCCTTCAGACCTATTTCACCGTCGGCCCCAAGGAGGCGCGCGCCTGGACCATCACGCGCGGCACGCTCGCTCCGCAGGCCGCCGGCGTGATCCACGGCGATTTCGAACGCGGCTTCATCCGGGCCGAGACCATCGCCTATGACGATTACATCGCCGGCAATGGCGAAGTCGGCGCCCGCGAGGCCGGCAAGCTGCGCGTCGAGGGCAAGAGCTACGAGGTCAAGGACGGCGACGTCCTGCATTTCCTCTTCAACGCCTGATTCTCCGATTCGCCGGATCCCGGGGCGGCGCAACCTGCGCCGCCCTTTGCATCTGCAGATAGCGGCTTTCGGGGGCCTTCACCGGACTGTCATCCGGCCGTCATCCATAGGTCACGCTGCGAAAATAGAAAAAGGCCGCAGCCTTTGCTCGCTGCGGCCCCTTGCGCAGTTTTCCTGCACAGGCTCCCTGCCGGACTGGCCGGTCATCATTGGTCGCAACGCTAATCGCGCCTCGCCCTCGCGTCAACATCCGATAGCGTGGATTTGCGTTCCCGACGGGGGGTCCGAGCCTGTTTGAACCTGCCGATGGAAAAAGGCCGCGCCCGAAGGCGCGGCAGTCCAACAGGGAGGAAGGTCCGAGGCACGGCACGCAGCCCCGAACGACTCAACCATGACATGAAAAAGTTAATCCTGTCTTGCCTTGTCGCGCGTTGCATGCAGGCTTGCGGAAACTTGCCGGTGAATGGTGTCGCGATGCGGTCAGTGCTGGATCTTGAGGCAGGAACGGTTTTCGTGGGCGGCTGCGGCCCGGATCGTGGAACCGCCGAGACTTTGCTGCTGCGGCAGGCCAACCGCCACGGGCTGATCGCCGGGGCGACGGGCACCGGCAAGACGGTGACGCTGCAGACGCTGGCCGAAAGCCTGTCCCTTGCGGGCGTGCCGGTCTTTCTGGCGGATGTGAAGGGCGATCTGGCGGGGCTGTCGCAGCCGGGCGATCCGACAGGCAAGCTGCACGGCGCCTTTGCCGCGCGGGCCGAGCAGATCGGCATGGCGCTGCATTACCAATCCGTGCCGGTCGTCTTCTGGGATGTGTGGGGCGAAAGCGGCCATCTGGTCCGCACCACCCCGGCCGAGATGGGGCCGCTGCTTCTGTCGCGCCTGCTGGGTCTGACGGCGGTGCAGGAGGGGGTGCTGAACATCGCCTTTCGCGTGGCCGACGAGGAGGGGCTGCCGCTGCTGGATCTGAAGGATCTGCAGGCGATGCTGCTCTGGGTGGGGCAGAACGCCCCGGCCCTGTCGCTGCGATACGGCAATGTCAGCGCGGCCAGCGTGGGCGCGATCCAGCGCGCGCTTCTGGTGCTGGAGGGCGAAGGCGGGGACCGGCTGTTCGGCGAGCCGGCGCTGGCTCTATCCGATCTGATGCGCTGCGACTCATCGGGGCGGGGGGTCGTGAACATCCTGTCGGCCGAGAGACTGATGAACGCGCCGCGCCTTTACGCGACCTTCCTGCTGTGGCTTCTGTCGGAACTGTTCGAGCAGCTGCCCGAGATCGGCGATCCCGACAAGCCGCGCATGGCCTTCTTCTTCGACGAGGCGCATCTGCTGTTCAACGATGCGCCCAAGGCGCTGATCGACAAGGTCGAGCGCGTCGCCCGGCTGATCCGGTCCAAGGGTGTCAGCGTCTGGTTCATCAGCCAGAGCCCGACCGACATCCCCGATCCCGTCCTGTCGCAACTGGGCAACCGCGTCCAGCACGCGCTGCGCGCCTTCACCGCGCGCGACCAGAAGGCGCTGCGCGATGCGGCGCAGAATTACCGTCCGAACCCCGAATTCGACATCGCCGAGGCGATCCAGCAGGTCGTCACCGGCGAGGCCGTGACTTCGTTTCTCGAGGCCAAGGGCGCGCCGGGGATCGCGCAGCGCACGCTGATCCGGCCTCCGCTGAGCCGCCTTGGGCCCATTGCGCCCGAGGAACGGGCGGCGCTGATGGAGCAATCCGGGATGGGTGCGCGCTATGATCGGGCCATCGACCGCGATTCCGCGCATGAGATGCTGGCGCGGCGAACGGGCATAGACGCCGACCCCGATGCAGGCGCGGGCGAGTTCCGTCAGGCGCGCCGCTATCAGCCGGGCGGCGCGAAACCGGCTTCACCGCGCACAGGGGGGTCGCGCAGCGACAGCATCGCCGAGACCTTCGGCAAGAGCCTTGCCCGCCAGCTTGGCACCAAGGGCGGGCAGGCGCTGGTGCGCGGCATCCTGGGGTCGCTGACCCGGCGCCGCTGATCGTCAGGGACGCGCGGCCAGCAAAGGCGCGGGCGCGGCCTCGATCGCGGCCTTCATTTCGGCCAGAATCGCGATCATCAGCAGGACGTGGCGCTGCAGCGGATAATCGGCCGCGGCGTTCAGGCGCATGTCGTTCAGCATCGCCTCTTCCGCGCGCAGGCGGGGCAGGCAGGCGCCCGGCCGAGGGCAATTGTCCAGTCGCAGCAGCCGCGCCAGATCGCGGTCGCGCCGCCAGTGACGCTGGCCCTCACGGGCCGCGCGGATCAGCAGGCGCGGCCGGCGCAGCGAGGTCTCGGGGCTGCGGGCCGGAAAGGGGACGATGTTGTCCTTGCGGCTGAGGGATGCGGTCATGGCGTGATCCTCGTTGATACGACGGGGCCAGCTTCACACAACCTTAGCGAGTGTTGCCAAATCCTTGGTCGCAGCGCGCGCCGCCGCAAGGTTTCTTTAGGATTTGTTAGGGAATGTTGCTTCTACGTGCAGAAATGCTCCGTTAACCACGACGGAAAAAATGCAACCCAGGGTGGTTACTGCCGGACCGCTCGAGGATGACGAGGGAAGTGACATGACGATATTGACCGGTGATTTCGCACTTGGCGCCAGCGCGGCGGAGCACCGTGGGGATGGCGCTGCCGCATTGTCCTGCCCGTCCGCGCCGGGCGACGAGCTGGCGCTGGACGCGCAGCTTTACCTGCGCCATGTCGAGAACGGCGAGGCGATCCGCGCCCTTGCCCGCGAGGCGGGCTGCCACGCCTCGACGATCCTGCGCCGCATCCGCCGGTTCGAGGCCCGGCGCGACGATCCGCTGGTCGATGGCGCGCTGACCAAGACAACCGACGCCGCGGCCTTCGACGAGAGGCAGGCCCTGCGGATCCTGCGCCGCCTGTCCGAGTCCGGCGCGGTGATGGTCTCGGCGGCGGGGATGGACAAGGCCATCGTCACCCGCGACGACATCCGCACCGCCGTCCTGGACCGCGCGCTGGCCGAAGAGATGGCCCTGCGCGGTTGGGTGGTGCAGTCGGGGCAGGGCGGGCGGCTGGCGCGCTATGTGCTGGCCCCGGCGGGGCGCGACGCGCTGCGCCGGATGCTGCGCTCGCCGCGCCAGCGCGATGCGGTGCCTGGGCCCGGCGCTTTCTGCGATGCCCGCCCGGTCGAAAGCGCGCGCCCCGAAAGCGCCATGGCCGAGGCGCCCGCCGCCTTTGATCATGCCGAACGCCACCGCGTCTGGGAGGATCGCGTCATCCGCGACCCCGAGGATGACAGCCGCCAGCGCGTGCGGGTCAACATCGCCGAATCTCCCCTGCTGCTGCTGGCGCGGCGGCGCGACGGCAATGGCCAGCTGTTCCTGACGCCCGGCATGGTGGCGGCGGGCGAACGTCTGCGAGAGGATTTCGAGATGGCGCAGATGGGGCCACGCGTCACGCAGAACTGGGACGGGTTCATGACCGCGGGCATCGACGTCTCGCGGCAGGGCGGCGGCGGGCATCGCGGTGGCTCTGACAGCGCACGTGACCGGGTGGCGCTGGCGCTGCGTGATCTGGGGCCGGGCATGGGAGATATCGTGCTGCGCGTGTGCTGCTTTCTCGAGGGGATCGAGACGACGGAACGGCGGCTGGGCTGGTCTGCGCGGTCGGGCAAGATCGTGCTGCGCCTGGCGCTGATGCGGCTGGAGCGGCACTATGCCGAGACCTATGGCAAGGGGGCGCCGCTGATCGGTTGAGCCCCGCCTTCCCGCGCGATAAGCTGGCATGGCGCGCGCCCCTTTGGTCGATCAGGTCCGTTTATGAACATCACCTTGCGCCAACTGCGCTACTTCCTCGCCCTGGCCGAACATGCCAGCTTCACCCGCGCTGCCGAGGCGATCAACGTCACCCAGCCTGCCTTGTCGATGCAGATCCGCCAGCTTGAGGATTGCATCGGCATGGCGCTGGTCGAACGAATGCCCGGCGGCGTGGTCCTGACGCCGCAGGGCCGCGCGCTCGAAGCGCATGCGCGGCGGGTCATGGCCGACATGGCAGGGCTGGAACAGGCGATGCGCCAGCCGGGGCAGGGCGGGCGGCTGATGCTGGGCATGATCCCCACCGTCGCGCCCTATCTGCTGCCCGTGGTCCTGCCCCTGCTGCGCGCCCAGAATGTCGGGCGCGACCTGCATCTGCGCGAGGCGCAGACCGAACGCCTGCTGGACGAACTGGCGGCGGGGCGGCTGGATGCCATTGTCGTGGCGACCCCGCCTCAGGGCGCGGGGGTCGAGGCGGTGGACCTGTTCACGGATCGCTTCCTGCTGGCGGGCAGCCCCGCCCGCATCGCCGATCTGGACGCGCGCAGCATCGAGCCGCGCGATCTGGATCCGGGCCAGCTGCTGCTGCTGGACGAGGGGCATTGCCTGGGCGATCAGGCGCTGGAGGTCTGCGGTCTGGGGCGGCGGTCCAGCCGTCTGGACCTTGGCGCGGCCTCGCTGGCGACGCTGTGCCGGCTTGCGGCGCAGGGGATGGGCCTGACCTTCCTGCCCGAGATCGCCCGCCAGCAGGAAATGGCCGCTGCCCCCGGCCTGACCGCGATCCGTTTTCCCGATCCGCAGCCCGCCCGCCAGGTCGTGCTGATGCGCCGCGCCTCGACGCCTTCGGGGGGGTGGTTCGACGAATTGGCCGGGCTTCTGTCGGCCGCCGCCTTGGGGCTGCTGGCAGACGAGCCTTCGCCATAGGGTCAGCCATGCGCCCGGCGCATGGGCCGGGGTTCCGCAATTGCCAAATGGGCCGGAACGGCCTAGATGTGGGGGAACCGCGACGGAAAGGATGACGGCCTTGCGCGACCTCAGGATCCCGGATCAGCGCCACCCGGAAAAGGCGCATCGCCCCGATCAGGCGCAGCCGAAGAAGCCCGCCTGGATCCGCGTCAAGGCGCCCACCTCGGAAGGCTACAAGCAGACCCGCGATCTTCTGCGCGAGAACCGCCTGTCCACCGTCTGCGAGGAAGCCGGCTGTCCGAATGTCGGCGAATGCTGGAGCCAAGGTCACGCCACCATGATGATCATGGGCGAGATCTGCACGCGCGGCTGCACCTTCTGCAACGTCGCCACGGGCAAACCCAATGCGCTGGACGTGTTCGAACCGGGCCGCGTCGCCCATGCCGTCCAGAAGCTGGGCCTGAACCATGTCGTCATCACCAGCGTGGACCGCGACGATCTGGCCGATGGCGGGGCCGAGCATTTCGCCCAGACCATCCGCGCGATCCGTCACCGCTCGCCCGATGCCACGATCGAGGTGCTGACCCCCGACTTCCTGAAATCCGCCCCCGGCGCGCTTGAAACGGTGGTCGAGGCGCGGCCCGACGTCTTCAACCACAATCTGGAAACCGTGCCCGGTCTCTATCCGACCGTGCGGCCCGGCGCGCGCTATTTCCATTCGCTGCGGCTTCTGCAGCGGGTCAAGGAACTGGACCCCACGATGTTCACCAAATCCGGGATCATGGTGGGTCTGGGCGAGGATCGGCAGGGCGTGCTGCAGGTCATGGACGACATGCGCGCCGCCGATATCGATTTCATCACCATCGGCCAGTATCTGCAACCGACGCCCAAGCATCACCGCGTGGACCGCTTCGTCACCCCCGAGGAATTCGAGGGCTACGAAAAGGCCGCCTATGGCAAGGGCTTCCTGATGGTTTCGGCCACGCCGCTGACGCGCTCGTCCTATCATGCGGGCGACGATTTCGCGCGGCTGCGGGCCGCCCGGCTGGAAAAGCTGGGCCGCGCCTGACAGGCAGGCCGCGGGCCCGCATCGCACGGGCTTGCAAATCCCCGCGCGCCGATTTACGCCACGATCAGGCCAGGGCGCCGGCAGGTCCGGGGGTATGGCGGAATGGTAGACGCAGGGCATTCAAAATGCTCCGCCGCAAGGCATGGGGGTTCGAGTCCCTCTACCCCTACCACCGCCCTGGCACTTTCTGCATCGCAGCATCTTGCATCCC
>NZ_JAUVVF010000042.1 GCF_030604785.1 Paracoccus sp. (in: a-proteobacteria)
CAGGCTGAAGGACTGGCGCCGCGTCGCGACCCGCTACGACAGATGTGCGAAAACCTTCCTCTCCGCCGTCGCCCTCGCCGCAACCGTCATCTTCTGGCTTTGACGATCAATGAGTCTGGAGCCTAGAGCGATGCCGACTTGGGCCGATCCGAACGGTATAAGCTTGCTTCTGGTGAGGAGGGTTCGGTCAACATTAGCTAGGATTTCTCCCAACAGCGCTTTGGCTCTATTGTCCTCAACATAGATGTCGCATTCTGGATGAGCCTCTTCGTCCATTCGAGTCATCGCAAACTCGGGGCTAACGCCCGTAACTGGACGTTTCCCTTCTGCACCTTCCATCAAATAAATCCGTGCGGCATCGGGGAGTTCTTCAAGAACATATGGTGAGTGGGTGGTGATGATAATTTGAAGTTCATTTAGCCGTGCAATTGTGGCTAGATCTCGCATTAGCCGCCGCTGTGCCCGGGGGTGTAGCGATGTCTCAATCTCATCGATTAGAATGAGCGAATTTTTCGGATAGCTTACTGCGAGTAGTTCGGCCGCTGTAATTTCGCCAGCACCTTGATGGAACCCTGAGTAGCGATTATCAGCCAAGTTGAGCACCGGCACCGTTTTATCTGCTCCAGCGTCGGTTGCCGATATGCCCGCTGCGGAGTACTGCTTCCCAAGAATATAGCTTAATCGCTGAAGTTGGCCCGCATCGAAGGCTTGACTCGCGCCTTCTGCAACACCTTTCTTCAGGAGTTGTGCATAGCCCGTTCTGGCGGAGACGGGTTGCAATCTCCGAAGGTCGACGTACTGCACCAAACGCTTTGGGCGAGTAGTATTGCCACGCCATCTATTCGTTGGTTTCCTGACTGCACCGGTGTTGTTATTATTCCCTTGCCTGTAGGAAAAGCGGATCGCTGCACCCTCGATCTTCTCGAACGGTGTATCCGGAAAAAAATCTGAAGCATATCGTTCATTTTGAGGCGACTGATATGACGCCGCCGCAGCTTGCAAAATTGTGCTCTTTCCTGCGCCATTTTCTCCGACTAGAGCGACGATCGGGAATCGAAACTCAATGCGCTGGCCAGTCCAGCCGCGAATATTCTCTACTTCAAGCCATGATAAAAATTGAGGCCACCCCGGTGTCGCGAATCTGGCTTCAAGTCGGCGCATTTCAGCAGAAATCGGCATCATAATCCCCAGCAGGTTTGGTAATAATTTCCATGCTCAATAATGCGGCAAGTTTTTTAGTCTTGCAATCATCATGTCACATCCCATTCCGCTTCAACATCTCCTCCAGCAGCGCCCTCTTCCCCCTCTCGCTGATCCGGCGGGGTCCCTCCATGGGCACCCCCGCCCCGAGGTCCGAGGGGGAACGCAGCGGCTCCTCGCCCATGCCTGCCAGCGCCGCATCCTCCTCGCGCTGCAGGTCGCCCCATTCGGGGCGGCGGCCCTCCAGCCCCTCGGCCTCGCGGCGCTTGAGGTAATCCATCGTCTCGGCCCCCTCGATCAGCCCCGCCAGCCGGGCATGCATCCAGGCCGCCACGATCCGGTTGACCCGCGCCTGCCAGTCCGGCCCCATCGCGCGGAAGAACTTGACCACATCCGCATCCAGCCGCAGCGTGACGCGCGTCTTGTCAACGCGCCCCCGCTCGCGCGCGATCTCGTGCCATTCCTCGGGGATGCGCATCCGGGACAGGACCGTGCTGTGCAGGTCCCATTCCAGCATCCGCATCGCATCCGCCATGTAATGGTAATTGGCCCGCCGCGCGGCCTCGGCCTTGGTGATCGTCATGACAGCCCCCGCCTGTTGAACCCGTGCAGCATGGCGGGGCAGGGTTAAGGGCTGCTTAACGGACCGGGCGTTGCCGGTGTACGCGCTGTGCACGCGCCGTGCGCCTCCTGTGGCCGGTTGGTGAGGGCCAGAAGGTAGCAATCCATGATCCAGCCATGAGCTGCCCGCGCCTCGGCCCGGATCGCCTCGATGCGCGGCCCGGCCTCGGCCAGGGGGCCGTGATCCAGCCGCTCTTCGGGCATGCCCAGATAGGCGCCCCACCAGATCGTCAGCCCCTCGGGCGGCAGCGCGCGAAAGGCGCAGCCGCCATCCAGCATCACCACGATGCGGTCGCAGCCCCCGGGCCAGCCCTGCTCTTGCAGGCGGCGGCCGGTGGTGATGCGGACCTCGTTGCCCAAGGAATTCAAGGGGATGGCATGGGCCGCGCAGAGCGCCTGGATGGCGGTGATGCCGGGGATGACCCGCGCGCGCCAGCCCAGCCGCGCCGCGATCCGCAGGCTGCTGTCGTAAAGCGACGGATCGCCCCAGACCAGCATCGCCACGCTGCCGCCCTGCGGCAGATCGACGGCCCGCGCCCAGGCCCGCGCGATCGCGTCATGCCAGGCCTCAACCGCTTGGAGATAGGGCATTTCCGGGTCGCGCGCGGGCAGGTCCACCTCGACCACCGCGCCGTCGGGCCGGTGCCGCGCCAGCATCGCGCGGCGCAGATGGGCCAGATCCTCCTTGCCCGCGCCCTTGCGGGGGATCAGGACCAGATCGGCCTCCTGCAGGGCGCGGACGCCCTGCAGGGTCAGGTGGTCGGGATGGCCGGTGCCCGCCCCGATCAGCACCAGCTCGATCATGCGTAGAGCCGCGGCGTGACCAGCCCGCTGCCGCGCAGGCCGCGTGCCGCCTTGGCGCCCGCCAGCACCGCCAGATCGACCAGAGGCTCCAGCGCGAGGACCAGCAGATAGGCCGCGCCGAAGGTCAGGATGCCGGGCAGGGCCTCGGCCCCCTGGCCGTAGAAGGCCCAGAACGCCACCCAGGCCACGATCCCGCCCTGATAGGCCGCCGACAGCGCCAGCGCCTGAGTGTAGCGCAGCTCGACATAGGCGGTGCCGGGCGCGATGATCCGCCGCGCCAGGGTCGCGACGGCGAACAGCGGCACCAGCAGCGTCGTCACGTTCATGCCGTATTGGGGCAGGTCGAAGGGCGCGAAGAACAGACCCTGGATCAACAGGCCCAAGGCCAGCCCAATCGCCGCGGGCGCCGCCCCGAAGATCAGGAACAGCGTCGAGCCGAGGATCAGGTGCACCTCGGAAACGCCGACGGGCCAGGTCGGCAGGACCTCGAAGAACACGAAGGTCGCGGCCGTGGCCAGACCCGCGCGGGCGGCCAGAGAGCCCACCCCCTGCGCCCGCAGCGCGCCGAGGGCCAGTTTCAGCGAATAGAGCCCGGCCGCCGTGGCGGTTGCGTAGCTCAGGACGATCTTGGCGCCGGTGACGACGCCTTCCTCGATATGCATGTCATACTCCTTTGGCCGTCCACCCGACGGCATGGATCTGCCTGTCATGGCCGGTCTCCTGGCTTGCGGGTCGTGGCGCGGCGTCGGCCTTCCCGGATCGCTCCAGTGGCGTTGGTGACGCGCGCTCGCCGCATACAGTCGCGGGGGCGGCTGGGGCTTCGGGCGCCTCGATTTGGTCCGCCCTTCCCCATTCCCGATGAAGCCCGGCGTTTCACGCCTGACGGGCACCATGCAGGCCCTCACCTAGACGTGAACAACAGGCCCGCGTCAAGTCGCGGCAGGGGCGATCAGGTGAAAGAAGGTGCCCGTGATCTGACCGCCCCCGGACGTCACCCGATGGCTGCCGGTCTCGGGCATTTCGGCCCCGGTCGCGTCGGTCACGCGGGCCAGCGGCGCGTCGGGCTGCAGGGTGATCGAGGCATAGTGGAATTCATGCCCCCTCAAGGCGGCGCGCCCCAGTCCGGGCAGCGCGGCGAAGGGCTCGGCCCGGCGATAGCCCAGATGCATGCGCCGCCTCGCGTAGCTGGTTTCCAGCCGTAGCAGGCCCAGCATCTGGTGGCGCGTGCCCTCCGCATCCACCAGACCTGCGCCAAGCGCCATGTAGCCGCCGCATTCGCCATGCACCGGCCGCGTCTCCGCAAAGCGGTGCATCGCGCTGCGGAAGCCCGCAGAGGCCGCCAGCCGGGGCGCGTGCAGTTCGGGATATCCGCCGGGCAGCCAGCAGCAATCGGCGCTGTCATCCGGTCCCTGATCGTCCAGCGGCGAAAAGGGCAGGATCGTCGCGCCCGCCTGCCGCCACGCCTCCAACACATGAGGATAGACGAAGCTGAAGGCCGCGTCGCGGGCCAGCGCGATCCGCCCGCCCGGAGGCGTCAGGGCGCGGGGCCGGGGCGTCTCGGGCAGGGCGCGGCTGGCGGCGGCGGCGATGATCGCGTCCAGATCGCAATGCGCCGCGACGAATGCGCCCGCCTCGTCCAGGATCGCCTGAAGGTCCGCCGTTTCCTCGGCCTGGACCAAGCCCAGATGGCGCTCGGGCAGGACGATGTCCCCCCGGCGCGGCAGGCTGCCCAGAACGCGGATCCCGGCCTCGTCCATCCCCGCCCGGATCAGCCGGTCATGCCGGGCCGAGGCCACGCGGTTCAGCACCACGCCCGCAAAGGGCAGGTTCGGCCGCAGCGTCGCGAAGCCCCGCGCCGTGGCCGCCGCCGATTGTGCCTGTCCGCCGACATCCAGCACCAGCAGGACGGGCCATCCCATCATCTGCGCGATCTCGGCGCTGGAGCCGATCCCGGTCTCGCCCTTCGTCGCCACCCCGTCGAAAAGCCCCATCGAGCCCTCGGCCAGCACCAGATCGGCGGGCGGCTGGGCCGTCGCATGGGCGATCAGGCGGGCGGGCTCCATCGCCCAGGCATCCAGATTGAAGCTGGCCCGCCCCGAGGCCGCCCGGTGAAAGCCCGGATCGATGTAATCGGGCCCCGACTTGAAGGGCTGCACCGCCATCCCGCGCCGCCGCAGCGCGGTCAGAAGGCCCAGCATCAGCATGGTCTTGCCCGTCCCCGATGCAGGGGCCGAGATCATCAGGCCCGGCGAGAGGCGGGGGGTCATTCGGGAAATCTCGGCGCGTCGCCGACGGGGCGGTATCGGCGGTCGTAATCGGCGGCATAAAGGCGGCTGTCGTTGAAGCCCTCGGCCGCCAAGGCCGGGCCGACAAGGATCAGCGCGGTGCGGTCGATGCCTTGCGCCCGGATCGTGGCCAGCGTGGCGCGGATCACGCGCTGGTCGGGCCAGCTTGCGCGCCAGACCACCGCGACCGGGCAATCGGGGCCGTAATGCGGGGTCAGATCGGCCACCACGTGGTCCAGCGCATGGATCGACAGATGGATCGCCAGAGTCGCTCCGGTCGCGGCAAAGGCGGCCAGCGTCTCGCCCTCGGGCATCGACGAGGCGCGGCCGGGCGTGCGGGTCAGCACCACCGATTGCGCAAGGCCCGGCAGGGTCAGCTCGGCCTGCAGGGCGGCTGCGGCGGCGGCAAAGCTGGGCACGCCCGGCGTCACGTCGAAGGGGATCGCCAGCGCCCGCAGGCGGCGGATCTGCTCGCCCATCGCGGACCAGACCGACAGGTCGCCCGAATGCAGCCGCGCGACGTCATGGCCTGCATCATGGGCGGCCTGCATCTCGGCGATGATCTGGTCCAGCGACAGCGGCGCGGTGTTCACGATCCGCGCGCCGGGCGGGCAATGGGCCAGCAGCGCGGCCGGCACCAGCGATCCGGCATAGAGACAGACCGGACAGGCCGCGATCAGGTCGCGGCCGCGCAGGGTGATCAGGTCGGGCGCGCCGGGGCCTGCGCCGATGAAATGGACGGTCATGGAACCTCTGCGATGGCGATGGTGACGGCGTTGGCGGGGGGGCCGAAGGTCCGGCGCGGATGGATCAGACGGCCACCCGCAGCGATGGCTGCGGCTTCGGCCACCGATCCGGTGCCGAAGGCCCGGAGGATGCGGGGCGATCGGGTGGGCGTGGCGATGCCCGTCACGTCGACCAGATGCAGCGGCAGGGCCCGCGCGCGGGCCAGCGGGCGCAGATCGGCCTCGCGCACGTGGATCGTCGCCAGCGCATCGGCGCCGCCGGCCGCATCCAGCGCGGCCAGCAGGGCGGGCAGGGTCGTGCCGGGGCGGCAGCCTATTCCGGCGATCCGCATGTGACGCTCCATTGCGTGACGGGGCGGGCGGGGGACCAGCCGCGCATGCGGCCCAGGGGGGCTGCCTCGGCGATGTCGATGCGGATCAGGCGACCGCCGCACGAGGCGTGCCAGCGCGCCAGCAGGGCCTCGGTCTCCAGCGTCACGGCATTGGCGACCAGCCGCGCGCCCGGCGGCAGGCGGGCCCACAGCGCCTGCATCAGCGCCTCGGACGCGCCGCCGCCGACGAAGACCGCATCGGGATCGGGCAGGCCGTCCAGCGCCGGGGGCGCGCTGCCTTGGATGGCGGTCACGCGATGCGCCACGCCGAAGCCGTCCAGATTGGCGCGGATGCGGGCGATGCGGTCTGCTCGCGGCTCGATCGTCACGGCGCGACCGCCGGCCAGCGCCCATTCCACCGCCACCGCGCCCGAGCCGCCGCCGATATCCCACAGCAGCGCGCCCGCCCTCGGCTCCAGCGCCGCCAGCGTCATCGCCCGGATCGGAGATCTGGTGATCTGCCCGTCATCGGTGAACAGGAGGTCCGCCCGCCCCGGCACCGAGGGCAGGCCATAGCCCCGCGGCAGTTCGGTGCCGTCGATGGCAACTGCCACCGGCGCGGCGCAATCCATCGCGAAGGCGTGGGCGGGCATGGTCCGCACCCGCTCGGCCGGGCCGCCCAGCCGTTCCAGCACGGTCAGCCGCGCCGCCCCCGCGCCCTCATCGACCAGCCAGGCGGCCAGCGCGGCCGGGCTGTCGGCGTCGCGCAGCGTGGCGATGATCCGACAGCCGCGCGCCAGATGCGGGCGCAGGCGGGCCAAGGGCGCGGCGTGCAGGCCAAGCGTCACCACATCCTCCAGCCGCCAGCCAAGGCGGCTTGCCGCCAGCGACAGCACGCCGGGCGCGGGTAGGGCGCGCCATTCGCCGGGCGCCAGCGCCGCCGCGATGCTGCCCCCGGCCCCACACCAGAACGGATCGCCCGAGACCAGCGCCGCCACCGGCCTGCCCCGCAGTGCCAGCAGCGGTGCGAGATCGAAGGGCACCGGCCAGGCCCGCCCCCGCGCGCCCGCGCCTGCCAGCGCCAGATGGCGCGGGCCGCCGAACACGACCTCGGCGGCCTCAAGCGCGCGGCGGCTTGCATCGGGCAGGCCCGCCGGGCCATCCTCGGTGATCCCGATGATCGTCAGCCAAGGGTCAGACATGCGACGCATCCTGCTGCTGGGCGGCACGACCGAGGCCAGCTGCCTGGCCGCCCTGCTGGCGCAGGCGGGGATCGCGGCCGTCTTCTCGTATGCCGGGCGGACCGAGGCGCCGTTGGCCCAGCCCTTGCCCACGCGGATCGGCGGGTTCGGCGGGGTCGAGGGGCTGACGCGCTACCTGCGCGACCAGCGGATCGGGGCGGTTGTGGATGCGACCCATCCCTTTGCCGCGCAGATCAGCCGCAATGCCGATGCCGCCTGCCGCGCGGCTTGCGTGCCGATGCTGATGCTGCGCCGACCGGCCTGGCCGGGCGATCCGGGTTGGCAGCGCGTCCCCGACATCGCGGGCGCGGTGGCGGCCTTGCCCCATGCGCCCACGGGCGTGTTTCTGGCCATAGGGCGGCAGAACCTGGCCCCCTTTGCCGCCCTGCCGCATCGCTGGCTGCTGCGGCTGGTCGATGCGCCCGAGGCGCCGCCCCTGCCAGGCGCGCGGGTCGTTCTGGCGCGCGGTCCCTTCAGCGTCGAGGGCGACCGGGCGTTGATGCAGGACCACGCCATCACCCATCTGGTCGCCAAGAACAGCGGCGGGGCGGGGGCCAGCGCCAAGCTGGAGGCCGCGCGCGAACTGGGGGTGCGCGTCGTGCTGATCGACCGCCCCGCAGCGCCGGACCGTCCCGAGGTCGCCAAGCCGGAGGATGCGCTGGACTGGCTGCATCAGACCACCCCGCGCGGCGTATAGACCCACCGCCCGACCCGCCGGGTCGCGCGGTTGCCGACCAGGATGACGGTCCGCATGTCGGCCATGTCCGGGCGCGCATCCCTCAGCGCGACGACGCGAAGCACCTCGTCGGGCGTCGAGACCGCGCGGGCAAAGATCATCAGGCGTTCCGGCTCGCATTCCTCGCGCAGGATGTCCAGCACGCGGGCGAACCCCTCGGGCCGGCTGGCCGAGCGCGGGTTGTAGAAGGCCATCGCGAAATCGCCCCGCGCCGCATGGCGCAGGCGGTGTTCGATAAGCGCCATGGGCTTGAGGTTGTCCGACAGGTTGATGGCGCAGAAATCATGGCCCAAGGGCGCGCCCGCCCGCGCCGCCGCCGCCAGCATGGCGGTGATGCCCGGCAGGATGCGGATGTCGGGATCGCCGCCCGTCTCATCCAGCGCCTCGAACAGGGCGGAGGCCATGGCGAAGACGCCCGGATCGCCGGAGGAGACGATGACCACACGCGCGTCCTGCGCCGCTAGGGACAGGGCGTGGCGGGCGCGGTCCAGCTCCACCCGGTTGTCGCTGGCATGCAGGGTCAGGCCGGGCCGCGCCGCCACCCGCGCGACATAGGGGATGTAGCCGATCACATCGGTCGCCTGATCCAGCGCGGCGGCGACTTCGGGCGTGATCAGGGCTTCCGACCCCGGTCCCAGCCCCGCGACGGTGATCCATCCGCTCATTCCGCGACCCGCACCATCGGGCGCCGTCCGTGGCCATGGACCAGCAGGATCGCGAAATAGGGGCAATCGTCGTCGGAGACCTCGGACAGGGGCGCGATGCGCTGGCCGGGCATGGTGCCGCGCTCGATCAGCCAGGCATCGGCCAGACGACCCGAAACCGCCAGCGCGCGCCGCAGCTTGGGCAGGTTGCGGCCCGTCTTCATCACGACCAGCGCGTCGCTGCCCTGCATGTGGCGGATCAGGTCTGCCTCGGGCAGGGTACCCATCAGAACGGTCAGCACGTCATCGCCCCAAGTCATCGGCTGGCCCAGGGCGTTCCAGCAACCGACCATGCCGGGAATGCCGGGGATCACCTCGATCTCGGCCAATCCCTGCAGGCGCAGCTGCAGATGCATGAAGCTGCCATAGAGGAACGGGTCGCCCTCGCACAGCACGACCACATCGTCGGTCTGCGCCAGCTGCGCCAGACGCGCCGCCCAGAGGTCATAGAACCCCGCCAGCGCGGCGTTGTAATCGGGGTGATCAAAGGGGATCTCGGTCGTGACCGGGTATTCCATCGGGTATTCGACCGCGTCGGGGGCCAGCATGCCCTGCACGATGCGGCGCGCCTGACCGGGTCGTCCCGCCTTGCGGAAGTAGGCGACATGGCGCGCGGCCCGCACCGCCCGGTCGGCCCGGACCGAGATCAGGTCCGGATCGCCCGGCCCCAGCCCCGCGCAGATGATGCGTCCCATCATTCCCTCCGGCTGGCCAGCGCGTTGATCGCGGCGACGGTGATGGCCGATCCGCCAAGCCGGCCGCGCACGATCAGGCTGGGCGCGGGCGGGGCGGCCATCAGCGCGTCCTTGGATTCCGCCGCGCCGACGAAGCCCACGGGACAGCCGATGATCGCGGCGGGGCGGGGGCAGGCGGGGTCCTCCAGCATGTTCAGCAGATGGAACAGCGCGGTGGGGGCGTTGCCGATGGCCACCACGGCGCCGGCCAGATGGGGGCGCCACAATTCCAGCGCGGCGGCGCTGCGGGTATTGCCCATGGCGCGGGCCATGTCGGGCACCTCGGGGTCGTGCAGGGTGCAGATGACGGCATTGCACGCCGGCAGGCGGGGGCGGGTGATCCCCTCGCTGACCATGCGCGCATCACAAAGGATCGGCGCACCATCCGCCAGCGCCGCGCGGGCGGCGGCAGCCATGCCGGGGGTGAAGGCCACGTCGCGTTCAACACCCACCAGCCCCGCCGCATGGATCATCCGGACGACCACGGGTTCCTCGTCGGGGTCGAAGCGCGCCAGATCGGCCTCGGCCCGGATCGTGGCAAAGGACTGGCGGTAGATCGCGGCGCCGTCCGTTTCATAGAGATGAGGCATCACAGCACCTTGGGCAATTGGTCGGGGTCAAGACCGCGCAGGCTGGCCGGATCATGGGCGCGGCCATGCCGGATCAGATCAAAGCCCGCGCCGGTCGCGGTCAGCGTCAGATCGGCGGGACGCGGCCAGCCGCAGCCCTTGGCGCAGCCGCTGACATGCAGGATCGCATCGTCCGGGATCAGCGGCGCCAATGCGCGGGCCATTGGGCGGGTCGCCGCATGGGCCTGCGGACAGGCGGGCGCGCCGGGGCAGGCGCGCAGCCGCAGGCGCGGTTCGCCCGGGTCGAGGATCAGGCCCTGCATCGCGGGCAGATGGCGCACGCCCTCGATCAGGGCCATCCGCCACGGCGTCAGGCGCAGCGGCGCCAGACGACCGAGGCGGCGCAGCGCGTCAGGCGCGATCTGGCCGAATTCCAGCGCAACCAGCATCCCCTGCGGATGCAGCCCCGGCTGCGGCGCCGCCGCCGCAGCGGGCGCGGGCAGCGTCGCGCCGGGGGGCATCGTGCGCGCGGTCAGCGCGGCCATGCGGCCCCGCCCCTCTGGCGCGCCGCCCTGATCCAGAAACCACCGCGCGAGCGCCAGCGCATCCTGCGGCCCGCCATATGGCGCTGCGCGGTCCGCCCCGTCGGCGCGGAGGCAAAGGCCGGAGGCGCCGGCCTCGATGCGGATATCGGCCGGGTCGCGGCCCAGGACAGGGGCGGGGCCGGGATCGACGGCAAAGCCGAACTTGGCGGGCAGCGGCAGGTCGCATTCGGCAAGGGCCGCGGCAAGTTCGGCGGCCAGCGCATCGGTGGCGGCATCGGCGAATGGGGTGACGATGATGTTGCGTCGCGTCTCCGTGGCGATGTCTGCGTCGATCAGGCCCTGCGCCCGCAGCGCCGCGATCAGGGGCGCATGGCTGGCGGGCGTCACGCCGCGCAGTTGCAGATTGGCCCGCCCGGTCAGTTCGATCACGCCATTGCCACGGGCCTCGGCCGCATCGGCGATGGCCAGCGCCTGCGCGCCGGTCAGTCGTCCGCCGGGCGGGCGCAGCCGCACCACCCAGCCATCGCCCGATTCCATCGGGCGCAGCGCGCCGGGGCACCAGCCGCGGATCATGCCAGCCCCGCCCGGATCGAATTGCGACGCGTCACCCACAGCCCGGCATCATGCAGGCGCTGGAACAGGTCGCCCATCGCGGCCAGCGCGGCGGGATTTGCCTCGGCCATGAAGGCCACGATCTCGGGGCGGCTAAGCGTCGCCTCATGATAGAGGTCGAACAGATGCGGCGGAACCGCGCCCGCCAGATGGGCAAAGGCCGCCAGATGGTCCAGCGTCGCCGCGATTTCCGCCGCGCCGCGATAGCCGTGCCGCGTCATCGCATCGGCCCAGGCCGGATCGGCGGCGCGGGCGCGGATGGTGCGGGCGATCTCTTCGTTCAGGGTCCGGGCGCGGGGGCGGTCGGGCCGGGTCGCGTCCAGATGATAGAGGTTGGCCCGCCCGCCGATCCGCGCCATGGCGGCGGCAAATCCGCCCTCATGCGCGGCATAATCGGCGGCCAGCAGCAGATCGGATTCGGGCAGGTCCTGCGCGTGGACGAAGCTGTCGGCGCGGGCCAGGCGGCCTTCCAGAGCGTCGCGGTCCTTGTGACTGGCGCCATCGGGGCCGATCGCCCAGCTGGAGGCCGCGATCCAGGCCTCGCCCGCCGCCTGACGCGCGGCCTCGGTGAATTCGGTCGGCGCGGTGCCCATGCCCAGCCCGTATTGGCCGGGCTGCGGCCCGAAGACCCGCGCGCCGCCGGAATAAGGGTTCTGGTCGGGGGCCTCGTCCCGCGCGGCCAGGGCCTCGGCCCCGGTCTGGAACAGCTGCGCCAGCGCCGGAAAGACGTCGCGGAACAGGCCCGAGACGCGCAGGGTCACGTCGATGCGCGGGCGGCCCAGCAGCGCCAGGGGCACGATCTCGACCCCCGTGACGCGGCCCGAGCCGCTGTCCCAGACGGGTTTAAGCCCCGCCAGATGCAGGGCCATGGCGAATTCCTCGCCCGCCGTCCGCATCGTCGCGCTGCCCCACAGGTCGACGACCAGCCCGCGCGGCCAGTCCCCGTGATCCTGCAGATGGCGGCGCAGCAATTCCTCGGCCAGCTTGACGCCCTGGGCATGGGCTGCGGGCGTCGGCACAGCACGGGGGTCGACCGAGAACAGGTTGCGCCCCGTGGGCATCACGTCCGACCGCCCCCGATGGGGCGAGCCCGACGGCCCCGGCGGCACGAAGCGCCCCGCCAGCGCCGCCATCAGGCCGTCGCGTTCCGCGTCCCCGCAGGGGCCGCTGCCCCAGACATGCAGCCCCTCGCCATACTGGCTTTCCTTGATGTCGCAGACGAAGCGGTCGATGCGGGTGATCGCCTCGGCGGCGCTGGCATCCGGGGGGATGCCCAGATCGGCCTCGACCCCCAGGGCGCGCGCCTCGTCCCGGATCGCGGCGATCAGGCGGTCGCGGCGCGCCGGGTCCAGCCCGTCGGCGGTGGAATATTCGTCCAAGGACCGCTCCAGCCCGGCCATGCCGGGAGGCAGGGCGGCCTCCCGCATGGGCGGCGGCATATGGCCCAGGGTCACGGCCCCGATGCGGCGTTTCGCCTGCGCGGCCTCGCCCGGATCGTTGACGATGAAGGGATAGATCACCGGCATCGCCCCCAGCAGCGCCTGCGGCCAGCAGGTGCCCGACAGGGCCACCGCCTTGCCCGGCAGCCATTCCAGCGTGCCATGCGCGCCCATATGGATCAGCAGGTCGGGCGCCTGTTCGGCCAGCCACAGGTAAAAGGCCACATATTCATGGCGCGGCACGCGGGTCAGGTCGTGATAGCTGTCCTCGCGCCCCTCGCGGTGGCTGCGTTCGGGTTGCAGCGCCAGGATGACGGGGCCGTGGCGGCTGGCGCGCAGGTGGAACGCGCCGTCGCGGCAATCGGGATCGGTCTCGGGCGCGCCCCAGGCGGCGTGCAGATCGTCACGCAGGGCCTGCGGCAGGCGCGGCAGCGCGGCCCGATAGGCGGCAAGGGGCCAGGCAATGGTGCCTTGGGGCAGGCCGGGCAGTTCCGTGCCCAGCATCTGCCCCACCGCCTGCGCCGAGGCCGGGGCGTCCAGCCCCACCGCATGGGCCTGCTGCCAGTCGCGCCCCGGATAGGTCGAAAGGACCATCGCGACCCGTCGCGCCCCGCGCGCCAGAGCGTGCCATGCCGCGATGCGGTCCACCGCCTGCGCCAGCAGGTCCGGATCGGGGCGATGCACGAAGCGCGCGAATTGCAGGTCGGGATCGCGCGGGCTGACGGCCTTGAAGCTGATGTTTCCGGCAAAGATGCGGCCGTCGATCTCGGGCAGGACGACGTTCATCGCCAGATCCGGCGGCGACAGGCCGCGTTCGGCGGCCAGCCAGTCGCGCCTGCGGTTCGTGGACAGGGCGACCTGAAAGACCGGGCAGGACCAGCCGCCGAAGGGCGCGCCCCCGCCGCCGCCCGAAAAACCCGTTGCGTTGACGACCAGTTCCGGCGCGCCCGGCAGCGCGGACATCAGCCATTCCTCCAGACCCGGCGCCTTGAGCGAGGGCGCAAAGGCCCCCATCGCCCTGATCCCGCGATCGCGCAGCGCCCGGATCAGCGCGTCGATCGGCGCCATATCCGCCGCCGCGAGCCAGCTGCGATAGAAGGTCACCAGCGCCTGCACGCCGCCCGGTTCGGGCAGCACGCCACGATCCGGGTCGTAAAAGCCCGTCTGTGGCAGCGCCTTGACGCCGGGCACGGGTGCGGCCTCCAGCCCTGAGGCGACGGCCATCTGCGCCAGCGCCGCCTGAGCGGCGACCGCGCCGCCCTGATCGCAATGCCGCCTCAGAACCCGCAGGACCGAGGCCGGGACGGTCGAAACCTCGTCCAGCCGCGGATCGTCGCGCCCGTCGGCGGGCAGCACCGCCAGTGCGATGCCCTTGCGCCGCGCCAGATCCTGCACCGAGGCCAGGCCATAGGGCCAATAAGCCTCGCCCCCGATCAGGCGGATCAGGATGCCCCTGGCTCCCGACAGGGTGTTTTCGACATAGGCATCGACCGAGACCGGGTGCCGCAGCGCCACCAGATTGCAGAGCCGCGTCGGAGGCAGCCCCCCCGCCGCGCGCCGCCACCCTTCCGCGAAAGCCCCCAGATCGCTGTCCGAAAAGGACAGGACCACCAGATCGCCGGGCGTCTGCCCGGGATCATAGGGGGTGTCGGTCTGATCCAGCCCGACCTGTTCGCGGAAGATGACATGCATCAGGCAGGCACGCCTTCCAGCACGGCGCGGATCGCGGCCGGATCGACATGGTCGTGTTCCGCGATCACCACCAGCCGCGATGCGCGCGGCGTCTCGCCCCAGGGGCGGTCATATTGATGGCGCACGCGGGCCCCCACGGCCTGAACCAGCAGGCGCATGGGCTTGCCGGCCACCGCGACATGACCCTTGACCCGCAGGATGTGCTGCTCCTCCGCGAGCCGGGCGATGCGGGCGGACAGGTCGGCGGGGTCGGCGATCTCGGGCAGGTCGATGACCACGGTGTCGAAATCCTCGTGTTCGTGGTCGTCGGCGCCATCATGATGGCTGGGGCGGGCGTCCAGATCATCCTCGGCCGCGCGGTCGAGGCCCAGGATCAGGCGGGGGTCGATGGCGCCCTCGGTCACGGTCAGGGCGGGCAGGGGGCGGGGCGCCACGGCCTCGATCGCGGCGCGGGCGGCGGCCAGCCCCGCCTCGCCCGCCAGATCGGCCTTGGTCAGCAGCACCAGATCGGCGCAGGCGATCTGGTCCTCGAACACCTCGGAAAGCGGCGTCTCGTGGTCAAGGCTGTCATCGGCGGCGCGCTGCGCATCCACCGCCGCCACGTCGGGCGCGAAGCGGCCCGCCGCGACCGCCTCGGCATCGGCCAGCGCGACGACGCCATCGACCGTGATGCGCGACCGGATCGCGGGCCAGTCAAAGGCCTTCAGCAGCGGCTTGGGCAGGGCCAGACCCGAGGTCTCGATCAGGATGTGGTCGGGACGCTCGGGCAGCGCCATCAGCGATTCCAGCGTGGGGATGAAGTCGTCGGCCACCGTGCAGCAGATGCAGCCATTCGCCAGCTCGACGATGTTCTCGGCCGGGCAGGAAGCGTCGGCGCAGCCCCGAAGGATGTCGCCATCCACGCCCAACGTGCCGAATTCGTTGACGATCACGGCCAGCCTGCGGCCCTGCGGGTTCTGCATCAGATGCCGGATCAGCGTCGTCTTGCCCGAGCCCAGAAAGCCGGTGATCACGGTGACGGGGATTTTAACGAGGTCGGTCATTCCTGCTCCTGCGGAAGGGGGGTCGGGGGGATGCGCGCAAGGCTCTGCTTGCGAAAGATCGCGGGGCGTTCGCGCCAGGGGACGATCCCGTCGGCGGCCTCGGCATAGGCGCGGGCGCCGGACAGGATCTCGGGCGCGTCGGCGGGGGTCATGCGGCCATAGACATAGGCCCATTTGCCCGGCGCGCTCAGCGCGACGGCGCAGCCCTGCGAACAGGCCGACAGGCATTCGACGCCCTGGACCAGCACCTGATCGGGCGCGTCCGAGGCCAGCGCGTCCAGCAGCGCGGCGCCGGGGCGCGTGTCACCGGCGGCATTCTCTGCCGCGACCCTGCGACAGGTGGTGCAGACATGCAAGATGGCGCGCATCGCGGCCCGTCCTTTCGCCTTGGCGGGGGATGGGCCAACAGGGCGGACGGGTTCCCCCGCCGCCTTCTGCCGGTCGCGAAACACCCCGTTCGCCCGTTGTCATCGGCGCTGGCAGGTCTCCCGGCTTGCGGATTCAGGGCCTCGGCCCAACGGTCGGCCCACCTTCCCGGCCCGTTCCCCGATGGGGGCAGGACCAGTGGCAACGGGCGACCTTTCCGGTCACGGTCGCGGGGGCGGCTGCGTTCAGGCCGGTGTCGGCCCTTCGCATTCCCTCTTCGCCCGCCTTGCGGCGGGAACCAGCGCAGGGCTACCAAAGGCGCGACCGGCCGCTTTGTCAACCGCAAGGAGTGACCCGATGACTGAGACCCCCGCCATTCCCGCCGAGGAACAGGCCCGCCACGCCGCGAAGATGGCCAGGAAGAAGGCCGCGCGCGACCGCATGATGCAGACCCGCACCGGCGAAAAGGGGCTGGTGATCGTGCATACAGGGCCGGGCAAGGGCAAATCCAGCAGCGGCTTCGGCATGATCATGCGCGCCATCGCCCACCAGATGCCCTGCGCGGTCGTCCAGTTCATCAAGGGCGCCTGGGATACCGGCGAGCGTCGCCTGCTGACCACCCATTTCGCCGATCTCTGCCAATTTCACGCCATGGGCGAGGGCTTCACATGGGAGACGCAGGACAAGGCGCGCGACGTGGCGGCGGCGCAGGCGGGATGGGAAAAGGCCAAGGCGCTGATCCGCGACCCCTCGATCCGCATGGTCCTTCTGGACGAGATCAACATCGCCTTTCGCTACGGCTATCTGGACGTGGCCGAGGTGCTGGATTTCCTGACGGCCGAGAAGCCGCCCATGACCCATGTGATCCTGACCGGACGCGGCGCCCCCGATGCGCTGATCGAGGCCGCCGACCTGGTGACCGAGATGGCGCAGGTCAAGCACCCGTTCCGCGCGGGCATCAAGGCGCAGCCCGGCATCGAGTTCTGAGGGCGCGAAAATCCGCGCGGCCCGGACCTTTCGGCGGCTTCGCGTGTTGATTGCGTGACGGAACACGACCGGGACATGCCATGACGCCTCCGCCCCTGCCTGCCTCAGCCGCGCTGTTTCTCGATTTCGACGGCTGTCTCGTCGATATCGCCCCCAGGCCGGATGCGGTGCAGGTGACGCCCGCCCTGACCCGGCGCCTGTCGCGCCTGCTGCAGCGGCAGGGCGGCGCCGTGGCGCTGGTCTCGGGGCGCGACGTGGCCGATCTGCGCGGGCATCTTCCCGACTTTCCCGGCATCGTCGCGGGCAGCCATGGCGCCGAATTCTCGCCCGCCCCCGGCCGGATCGAGTCCGCCGGCCATCCCGATCTGGACATCGACCGCCTGCACCGGGTCGCCCGCGAACTGGCCCAGCCCCATCCGGTGGTGCTGGTCGAGGAAAAGCCCCACGGCGTGGCGCTGCATTACCGCGCCGACCCCGCCCTGCGGTCCTTCGTCGAGGATCTTTCGGAACGACTGGCCGCCGCCCATCCGGGCCTTGCCCTGCAACCGGCCAAGATGGCGGTCGAACTGCGCCCCGCCGGCATCGGCAAGGGCGACGCCCTGGCGCGGCTGATGGGCATGGCGCCCTTTGCCGGGCGCATGCCGGTCTATGCGGGCGACGACACGACCGACGAGCCCGCCATGGCCGAGGCGCAGGCGCGCGGCGGTTTCGGCATCAGGATCGGGCCGGGCCCATCGGTCGCCCGCTACACACTGCCCGATCCCGAGGCGCTGGCCGGTTGGCTGGACGCGTCCCTCAGCTGAGAGTCCCCATGACCAGCCCGACCTCTTCCCGCCTTGTCGTCGTCTCGAACCGTCTGCCGCTTGGCGACAATCCGTCGGGCGGGCTTGTCGTCGCGCTCGAGGATGCGCTTGGCACGTCGGGCGGCGTCTGGATCGGCTTTTCGGGCGAACCCTCGGACGCGCCCGCCGATCATCTGCACGACCATCCCGGCGCGCGCTTCCGGCGGCTGTCCTTCGATCTGTCGCAGCAGGATCACGACAGCTATTACGCGGGCTACTCCAATTCGACGCTGTGGCCCCTGTGCCATGGGCGGGCCGATCTGATGCGGATCGTTCCCGACTATCTTGAGGGCTATCGCCGCGTGGCGGGCCGGATCGCGGACCTGATGCTGCCGCATCTGCGCCCGGATGACCGGATCTGGGTGCAGGATTATCAGCTTTTCCCGCTGGCCGCCGCCCTGCGCGAACGGGGCGTGACAGCGCCGATCGGGCATTTCCTGCACATCCCCTTTCCGGGGCCGGCCGATTGCGCGGCCTTGCCCAATCCGACCGAATTGTTCGAATGGCTGTCCCATTACGACCTGCTGGGCTTCCAGACGCGCCGCGATCTGGGCGCCTTCGTGGAAAGCGCGCGGCAATTGTCGCAATTCCAGCCCATCGACCGCGACATGATCCGCCTGTGCGGCCGGACCCTGCGGGCCGGGGTCTTTCCCATCGGCATCGATGCCAGCGCCTTCATCGCCGAGGCACGCCAGGCCCCGGACGAGGACCGGATGCGCAGCCTGACCGGGGCGCGCATGATGATCGGCGTGGACAGGCTGGACTATTCCAAGGGCATCCCGCAGCGTTTCCGCGCCTATCAGATGCTGTTGGAGACGCGCCCCGAACTGATCGAGCAGGTCTCGTTCCTGCAGATCGCGCCGCCGACGCGGGGCGAGGTCGAGGCCTATCAGGACATCCGCGAAGAGACCGAGCATCTGGCCGGCCGCGTGAACGGCCAGTTCGCCACGCTGAACTGGACGCCGATCCGCTTCATCCACAGGCCCTTTCCGCGCACCGTGCTGGCGGGGCTTTACCGGCAGGCGCGGATCGGGCTGGTCACGCCGCTGGCGGACGGGATGAACCTCGTGGCCAAAGAATATGTCGCCGCGCAGGACGTGGTCGATCCCGGCGTGCTGATCCTGTCCCGCTTTGCCGGCGCGGCCGAGACGATGACGGATGCGCTGATCGTCAACCCCCATGATCCGCAGGAACTGGCCGAGGCCATGGCCGAGGCCATCGCCATGCCGCCCGGCGAACGCCGCCGCCGCCATGCCGCGCTGCTGCAAGGGGTGGTCGAACAGGACGTGGCATGGTGGTCTGCGCGCTATCTCGAACGGCTTTCCGTCGCAAATTGATGCGCAGATTGCCCGCCATTTGCGCAGATGCGCCAAAATCGTGCCCTGTCCGCGATCTTTTTCTGCAATGCAGCATGAAAGATGCCCGACTCGGATGACCCGGCGCGTCGCGGCTGGCATATTGAACGTACGAGACGCGCACTCGTAGATTCTCCGATTGCCCCCCAATCGGAACGGAAAGCCGCCGGTGCCCGCCGCCCTCCTCCTCCCTCGGCGCGGCCGGCGGCTTTTTTCACCCCAGCAGCTGCATGATGCGGCGCAGGGCGGCGGCATAGCCCTCGATCCCCAGCCCGGCAACGACGCCATCGGCGCGTTTCGAGACGTAGGAATGGTGGCGGAACGGCTCGCGCTTGTGGACCTGCGACAGGTGCACCTCGATGACCGGGCCGTCGAAAGCCATCAGCGCGTCCAGCACCGCGACCGAGGTATGGGTCAGCGCCGCGGGGTTGATGACGATGGCTGCGGCCTCATGCCGGGCCTCGTGGATCCAGTCCACGATCTGGCCTTCCCAGTTCGATTGCAGGAAGCGGATCTCGTGGGGCGCGGCGGCCTTGCGGCACAGGGCCTCGACATCGGCAAGTGTTTCCCGGCCATAGATCTCGGGCTGTCGCTGGCCCAGCAGGTTCAGGTTCGGCCCGTTCAGGACATGGATCAGCGGCATGGTTTCCCCATCGGTTTCGCCCGTCTGTCGCCCTGCCTAGCGCATGGCCCGCATCCTGTCAGCCCGGCAGCGCCACGACAGGCGCGGCGCGGCGGGCCGGATCGACCAGCAGCAGGCCCTGAGCCGTCAGGACGGGCAGCCCGCCCGGCTGCGGCGCGCTGTGCCAGCCGATCGCGCCGTCGGGGGCGATCAGGGCCAGCCGGTCGCCGCGCATCTCCAGCCGCCCCGGACCGGGGGCCTGCCACAGGACCGCACCCTCGCGGATCAGGCGCGGACCGTGCGCGGGATCGTTCTCCAGCCGCAGGGGCGCGTCGGCGGCGCTGATCGCCTGACCGGGCCAGAGCGCATCCTCGATCCGGTCGGGGGCCGCGCATTCGCCCGCAAGGCTGCGCGCCAGCATGGCGCGCAGATCGGGCGTGTCGGGATCGGCGTTCAGGATCATCAGCTTGGCCAAGGCCGCGACCGGCGTCATGTCACCCGCCGCGATCGCGCCGGTTCCCGCGATCCAGGCGCCTGCCGCGTAATCGAAGGCGCCGACCTGCCCCGCCACGGCCCGGCTGGCGATCAGCACCGGCACGCGCGCCGCCCGCAGCGCCTGTTCCAGCGCGCCCCCGCCCTGGGGGATGTTGCCCGCGCCGAAACCCTCCAGCACCAGCCCCGTGGCGCCATCCTCCACCGCCGCGCGGACCATCTGCGCCAAGAGCGGGGCCGAGGCGCGGTGATCGGCGGGCACGGCGGGGATCTGCACGATGCGCTGCGCGTCGATCCGCGCGGCGATCCGGTCCAGCCGCGCCAGCGTCATCGCCCGCGCTTCGGGCGCGTCCAGCGCCAGTTCGGGCGCGGCGGGGCCGGGCAGGGGCCGCGCGGCGCCCATACGGACGCCGATGCCGCGTTCCGCCAGGGGCGCCAGATGCGGGCTGTCGAACGCCGCGAACCGGCTGGTCGAGACCTTCAGCGCCCGGCTGCCGCGCAGAAGGCGTCCGTCGAAGAACAGCCCCACCTCGGGCAGGCGCAGGCGCGCGACCTCAAGCGCGCCGGTCAGGTTGGCCAGCGCGTCGCTGCCCGCGTTCAGGACCAGCCCGTCCGGCCTCTCGCGGAACAGGGGCAGCTGCGAGCCGGTTAGGATCACGGGCTTCGACAGGCAGGCGCGCGGCAGGCCAAGCGCGTCGGGCGCGTTCAGCAGCAGCGCCAGCGCCGTGCCGCTGTAATCCATCGTGTCGGTGCCGTGCAGGATCACGAAGGCGTCGTGATCGGCGTAACGCTCAAGCACGCGGCGCGCGATGCGGCACCAGTCCGAGGGGCGCAGATCGGTGCTGTCCAGCATCCCCGTGCCGCTGTCGAAATGCAGGCCCGTGTCGAAATGCAGCGCCATCCCCGGCAGCGCCGCGTCGAGGGCGGGGCCCAGCACCTGCCGCGCCGCATCCGCGAACCGGACCGAGGGCATGGGCGCCAGGGGCTGGCCCACGCAACTGATGGTGCCGCCGGTATTGATGACGCAGATCCGCATGTCGCCCCCCGTTTTGCGACAGCTATAGGCCGATCACGCCACCAGCATCCAGCCCCTCAGAAGCCGGAATGGGTCTTCAGGAACTCGGCCTCGTCCGACGTCGTCTCGCGCCCGAGGATGGCGTTGCGATGGGGAAAGCGGCCAAAGCGCGCGACGATGTCGCGGTGATCGCGCGCGAAATGCAGCGAGTTCTCGTCGCCGAGCGTCTCATACAGCGCGACCGAGCGGTCCTGCGCGGCCAGATCCTCGGCATGCATGAAGGGCAGATAGAAGAATTGCCGCCGTTCGGGAGGCTGGGCCTGATCGTGGCCGCGATCCAGCGCAGCGGTTGCATGGGACAGGGCCAGCGGGTCGCTGGCAAAGGCGCGGGGGCCGCCGCGATGGATGTTGCGCGGGAACTGGTCCAGCGCGATCACCAGCGCCAGCGCGCTGCCGGCATCCTCGATCCAGTGGTCCAGCCGTCCGGCATCGGCGGCCTCCAGCGTGTCGGCAAATCGGGCGGCGATCTCGCGGTCGATATCGTCGGATTTGGCGAACCAGTAGCGGCTCATCTGGTCCGAGAACCAGAAATCCAGGATCTCTTGCGGCGTCTTCGTCATGGTCTGGGCCTTTCCGGGTCAGGGCAGGGGAATGTGGTCGTCGCGGTCGCCCACGGGCAGGTCGAAGAGACCCTCGCCCCAACGCCCCTCGCGCCATTGGCGTTTCGCCTCTTCGATGCGTTCGCGGGACGAGGCGACGAAGTTCCACCAGATATGGCGTGGCCCGTTCAGCGTGGCCCCGCCAAGCGCCATCAGCCGCGCGCCCCGGTCGCCCGCCTGCACGGTGATCCGGTCGCCGGGGCGGAAAACCATCATGCGCCCGGCCTCGAATTCCTGGCCCGCCACGCTGACGCTGCCCTCGGTGATGTAGAGGCCGCGATCCTCGTGGTTGTCGGGCAGCGGAAAGCGCGCCCGCGCCTGAAGCGCCACGTCCAGATAGAAGGTCTCGGAATGCATCGTGGCGGGGGCACGTTCGCCATAGGCATCGCCCAGGATCAGCCGCGCGGTGACGCCCTGATCGCGGATCTCGGGCAGGGCATCGGCGGCGTGATGTTCGAAGCTGGGGGCGATGTCCTCGGCCTCCTCGGGCAGGGCGATCCAGGTCTGGATGCCCAGCAGGCTGCTGGGACCGGCGCGCACGGTATCGGGGCTGCGTTCGGAATGGGTCACGCCGCGCCCGGCCACCATCCAGTTCAGCGCGCCGGGCGTGATGATCTGGTCGGCCCCGGTGCTGTCGCGGTGCTGGAAGCTGCCGCGATAGAGATATGTCACCGTGCCCAGCCCGATATGGGGATGCGGGCGCACGTCGATCCCCTGATCGGTCAGGAATTCGGCCGGACCCATCTGGTCGAAGAAGATGAAGGGCCCGACCATCTGGCGCCGGGGCGCGGGCAGGGCGCGGCGCACCTCGAACCCGCCCAGATCGCGGGCGCGGGGGATGATCAGGGTCTCGATGGCTTCGGCGCCCACATCGTTGGGGCAGCCGGGGGTCAGGGCGGGGTTCCAGCTCATGCGTTCCTCCTGTCGGTTGGTCAAAGGGTGGGCGCGTCAGAGGCGAGGGGCAAGGGCGCAGGCGTTCGCCCCGGCCGAACGCCGGGTTGGGGTGCGACCCGGTGGCGGCGAACGCTTCGGCGCGTCATCTTGGCGCCGAAAGGAGGTCGCCATGAGTGGACTTCATCATGTGACGGCCGTCACGCGCGACGTGCAGGCCAATGTCGATTTCTGGATGGGCTTTCTTGGCCTGTCGCTGGTCAAGCAGACGGCGGGTTTCGAGGATGCCGAGCAGCTGCACCTGTTCTATGGCGATGCCACGGGCGCGCCCGGAACGCTGGTCAGCTTTCTGGTCTGGCAGGGCGGCGCGCCCGGCCGCGTGGGCCACGGACAGGCCGCCGAGATCGCGCTGGCGATCCCCCGCGCCCGGATCGGCGACTGGCTGACCCGCGCGATGCAGCACGGGCTGTCGGTGCAGGGGCCGGTCCGCGAATTCGGCGCGCCGGTCCTGCGGCTGCGCGACCCGGACGGGATCATCGTCAAGCTGGTGGGGCTGGACATCGCCGATGCCGGCTGGCCCGCACCGCCCGCGCATCTGGCGGGCGTGACGCTGTGGTCCGGCGATGCTGCGGCGACGGCGGGTTTTCTGGCGCGCTTCGGCTATGCCCCGGCGGGGTCCGAGGGGGGCGTCACGCGCCTGCGCTCGGACCGCGACGTGCTGGATATCCGCGACGCGGCGGGCTTCGTTCCGGGTATTCCCGGCACCGGGGTGATTGACCATGTCGCCCTGCGCGTGCCAGACCGCGCCGCGCTGGAGGCTCATGCCGCCGAACTGGACAACACCACGGCGCATGACCGGCTTTACTTCGCCTCGCTCTACATGCGCGATCCGGCGGGACTGCTGATCGAGGCGGCGACCGACGGGCCGGGCATGGCGGTGGACGAGACCGAGCCTGGCCGGACCCTGAAGGTCCCGCCGCATTTCAGTGACACGACCGACCTGCGGCTGCGCCTGCCGCAATTCGCCCGACCGGGCGAGGAAAGGAGACCCATGCGCGACCTGCCCTTCATCCACCGCATCCACACGCCCGACGACCCGGACGGATCGACCCTGATCCTGCTGCACGGCACCGGCGGGAACGAGACCGACCTGATGCCTCTGGCCCACCGGATCGCGCCCCGCGCCACGCTGCTGGGCCTGCGCGGCCGGTCGACCGAGGAAGGCGTGGCCCGGTTCTTCCGCCGCCTGTCGATGACCACGTTCGACCAGGCTGACATCCGCGCCGAGGCCGAGGCCTTCGCGGCCTTCTGGCAGGGCGCCATGTCGGCCTATGACCTGGACCCGGCGCGGATATCGGTGCTGGGCTATTCCAACGGCGCGAATTTCGCGGGCGCGGTGATGGCGCTGCATCCGGGGCTGATCCGGCGGGCGGTGCTGATGCGGCCGATGCTGGCGCTGGACCCGGTGCCCGAGGCCGATCTGTCCGGGCTGCGGGTGCTGACCCTGCAGGGCGCGCGAGATCCTTACGGCGCGCATGCCCCGGCGCTGAACGATTGGCTTGCCCGTTCGGGCGCCGATCTGGATGCGCGGCTGATCGCCGCCGGGCACGAGCTGGCGCAGGCCGATCTGGATGCGGCCGGCGCCTGGATGGCGCAAGCGTAAGAAAAGGGCCCCCGGCGACGGGGGGCCTTATTCCTGCATCAGGAAAGGGATGCCGAACGGGTCGGTGCGGTCCGGCCCGGCCATGCCTCTCAGCGCGACATGGGCCAGACCTGTCTGACCCGAGGGGCGGGCTCCGGCGCCCCGGCTGTTCCACACATTCGCGGCCAGATGATGGTGGTAGCCGTCCCAGCCATACCAGCGCCCCCCCGGCGCATCGAAACTGCGCGTCAGGCTCAGATCGCCGGTCAGGAACGCCTCGACCCGGTCCAGATCGCCGGTCTGCAGATGGACATGACCGATGGTCGTGCCGTCGGGCGCGCCCCGCCACACCCCGTCCGCCGCCGAGGCCAGATCGTTCAGGTCCAGCCTTGCGGTGAACATCTCGACCCGGTCGCCGTCACGGCGCCAGTCGGTGGTGGGGCGGTCGCGGTAGATCTCGATCCCGTTGCCCTCGGGGTCGTCGAGGTAAAGCGCCTCGCTAACGCCGTGATCCGAGGCGCCGGTCAGGCGCAGCCCCATCCCGGCCGCATGGCGCAGCCAGCGCGCCACGGCAGGCCGGTCGGGCAGCAGAAAGGCGGTGTGGAACAGTCCTGCCTGCGCGGGATCGCGCGGGCGGGCGGCCGGATCGGCGATCAGGCGCAGCAGCACATCGCCGCTCGCGCCCAGATCGCGCTGTGCGCCGTCGCCGCCCATCGGGGAAAGGCCAAGCGCCTTCTCGTAGAAGGCCGCCATCGCGTCGGCGTCGCGGACAATCAGCGCGACATGGGCGATGCCGCGTCGGCTCATGCACGGCCCCCGATGCTGGCGGCAAAGCCCGCGACGAAATCGGCCAGCTTGCGGCGCGTCGCCTCGTCGGTCAGGTTGCCCTGATCGTCATAGAGGCCGCCCGCCTTGGAGACCAGCAGCCGCCCCTCTTGCCAATGCCGCGTGCCAAGCGCGCGCAGCACGGGCAGCCAATGCGCCTGTGCCAGCATCGTGCCGAAGCCGCCGGGCGAGGCGCCGATCACTGCGACGGGCTTGCCCTGAAACAGGGCGGCGGCCTTGCCGCTGCCCATCCAGTCGATCGCGTTCTTGAAGACGCCGGGAATGCCGTTGTTGTATTCCGGGCTGACCAGCAACAGCCCGTCGGCCTGTTCCAGCGCCTCGCGCAGGGCGATGACGGCGGGGGGCGCGCCATGCGCCGCCTCGTCATCGGCATCGTAAAGAGGAACCCCCGCGATGCTGCCGATCCGCAGCGTGACGCCCTCGGGCGCCACCTCCTGCGCGGCGCGCAGAAGGCCGGTATTGAAGGACAGCTTCCGCAGACTGCCCGAAATCCCCAGAATCGTCGTCATCGCGTCTCCTTTCGCCAGGCGCGGCGTGTCAGGCCAAGGGCTTCAGCCCCGCCTCGATCTGCGCGCGCTTGCCTTCCAGGAAGGGCGGCAGCGAGAGGGATTCGCCCATCGTCTCGAACGGTTCGTCCACATCGAAGCCGGGCCCGTCCGTGGCCAGTTCGAAGAGATTGCCGCCCGGTTCACGGAAGTAAAGCGACCGGAAGTAGAAGCGTTCCACCTCGCCGGAATTCGGGACGCGGAAACCGGCGACATGGCGCGCCCATTCCGTCAGCGCCGCATTGTCCGGCACGCGGAAGGCGACGTGATGCACCCCGCCCGCGCCCTGACGGGCCTGCGGCAGACCCGGCTGGACCGCCACATGCAGTTCCGCGGCGGCACCGCCCGGACCCATCTCGAACACATGGACCTGGCCCTGCCCGTCGGGGCTGGCATAGTCGCGGACCTTGCGCATGTTCATCACACGGGTCAGCACCGCCTCGGTCGGGGCAAGATCATGGACCGAGATCGTGATCGGCCCAAGGCCGCGGATCTGGTGCTTGGCGGGGATGTCGGTGCCCTGCCAGGGCTGCCCCTGCGGATCGGGGGCGGCGACCAGGCGCAGGCGCTGACCCTCGGGGTCCTCGACATCAAGGCTGGGGCGGCCGTCCAGGGTGGTGATCTTGCCTGCCAGCCCGTTCAGGCGGCTGGCCCAGTAATCGAGGCTGTCCTCGGCGACGCGCAGCCCGGTGCGGGTGATCGCGTTCGTGCCGCGCCGCTCGCGCGGGGCCGGCCAGTCGAAAAAGGTGATGTCGGTGCCGGGGCTGCCCGCCCCGTCGGCGAAGAACAGGTGATAGGCCGAGGTATCGTCCTGGTTCACCGTCTTCTTGACCCGGCGCAGGCCAAGCGTTTCGGTATAGAAGCGGTTGTTGGCGGGCGCATCGGCCGTGATCGCCGTCAGATGATGGATTCCGGTCAGTTCCATGGGGGCCTCCTGTGCGTGCTTGCCCTCGAATATGGGCCAAGGCGGGCGTTCGCGGCACCCGTCAGGCCGGCAACGCCGCGTTCGGTTCTTGCGAACCCATCCGGTCGTGATAGGGTCTCCCCATGGGCTGGGGCATCACGGATATCGAGACCTTTCTGGCGGTTCTGGATGCGGGCAGCATTTCGGGGGCGGCGGCGCGGGCGGATCTGTCGAAATCCGTGGTCAGCAAGCGGATCAGCGATTTCGAGGCCGCCCTGGGCGTCGCGCTGTTCACCCGCCATGCCGGGCGGATCACCCCCACGGACAGCGCGCTGGCCCTGGCCGAGCGGCTGCGCCCGGCCCTGGCCGAACTGGTCGCCGCGACCGAGAGCGCATCCGGCCCCGGTGCCGAACTGCGGGGGCGGCTTGCCATCGCCGCGCCGATGAGTTTCGGCATCCGCCATCTGGGGCCGGTCATCGCCGGCTTTGCGCGCGCCCATCCGGGGCTGGAGATCGTGCTGGATTACGATGACCGCCATACCGATCTGGGCCGGGCGGGTTTCGATCTGGGGCTGCGGATCGGGCATCTGAAGGACAGCAGCCTGATGGCGCGGCGCCTGTGCGAGGACCCTCGCGTGCTGGTCGCCAGCCCCGATTACCTGGCGCTGCACGGCGCGATCGACACGCCGGCCGATCTGGCCGGGCACGAGGCAATCGGCTATCTGAACGCGCGACTGGGCGAGATCTGGCCCTGGGCAGAGGGGGTCGCGCCGCCGCGCAGCGGGCGCGTCTCGGCCAATAACGGCGAGGCGATCCGCGATATGGCGGTGGGCGGGCTGGGGCTGGCGCTGCTGCCCCTGTTCATCGTGCATGACGCGCTGCGGACGGGGCGGCTGGTGCAGGTCCTGCCGGATCTGGTGCGCGAGCCGCTGCCGATCAGCGTGGTCTGGCCGCCGATCCGGCCGATGCCGCGCAAGACGCGCGCCTTCGTCGATCACATCGCGGCGGCCTTCGCCGCCGACCCGCCATGGCAGCGGGGTCTTTTGCGTCCCGCGACGGGGGGGGGGGGGGGGGGGGGGGGGGGGGGGGGGGGGGGGGGGGGGGGGGGGGGGGGGGGGGGGGGGGGGGGGGGGG
>NZ_JAUVVF010000079.1 GCF_030604785.1 Paracoccus sp. (in: a-proteobacteria)
GGGCTCATGGGCGGCCAGGCGCCCGCCTCGGAGGAATTCATGGCCCCGCCCGCAGATGGCTCTGGCGGGCGCGACAGGGAAACGCTTTATATGGAACTGAGACAGGGCGCCCAGCCCGTGAACCCGCTGCCCTGGTTCACCGCAACCGCCCGCACAGAGGACTGACGCATGAAGAAAACCCTGATGGCCGCTCTGGCCGGGACGGTCGCCGGTGTCATCGTGACCACCCAGCTCGCCGGCCCCCTGATCGCGCAAGAGGCGCGGGGCGGATCGGTCTACGAACAGCTCGACCTCTTCGGCGACATCTTCGAGCGCATCCGCGCCCAGTATGTCGAGGAAGTCTCAAGCGAGGATCTGGTCACCGCCGCGATCAACGGGATGCTCACCTCGCTGGATCCCCATTCCAGCTATCTTTCGGCCAAGGACTTCGAGGACATGCAGGTCCAGGCCAAGGGCGAATTCGGCGGCCTTGGCATCGAGGTCACGCAGGAGGAAGGCTTCATCAAGGTCATCGCGCCGATGGATGACACCCCTGCCGACAAGGCGGGCATCCTGGCGGGCGACTTCATCACCCATGTCGATGGCGAGTCGATCCTGGGTCTGATGCTGGACGAGGCGGTGGACAAGATGCGTGGCCCGGTCGGGTCCGAGATCATCATCACCGTCGTCCGCGAAGGCGTGCCCGAACCCTTCGACGTCTCGATCATCCGCGACACGATCAAGCTGACCGCCGTGCGCGGCCGGACGGTCGGGAACACAGTCGTCCTGCGCATCACCACCTTCAACGACCAGACCACCAGCGGCCTGGTCGAGGCCCTGAACAAGGCCGTCGAAGAACTGGGCGGCAAGGACAATGTCGACGGCGTCGTCCTTGACATGCGCAACAACCCCGGCGGCCTGCTGAACGAGGCGATCTCGGTCTCGGACGCCTTCCTCGAGAAGGGCGAGATCGTCTCGACCCGGGGCCGGCAGGCCGGCAGCGGCGAGCGCTACAATGCAAGGCCGGGCGATCTGACCGACGGCAAGCCGATCGTGGTGCTGATCAACGGCGGTTCGGCCTCGGCGTCGGAAATCGTCGCGGGCGCCCTGCAGGACCATCGGCGGGCCATCGTGGTGGGCACCAAGAGCTTTGGCAAGGGCTCGGTCCAGACGCTGATCCCGCTGCGCGGCGACGGGGCGATGCGGCTGACCACCTCGCGCTACTACACGCCCTCGGGCCGCTCGATCCAGGCGCTTGGCATCTCGCCCGACATCGTGGTCCAGCAGCCACGGCCGGTGCCTGCCGACCAGGCGGCGGAAGGGCAGACCTCCTCGGCGGTGCGTGAGCGGTCCGAAGCCAACCTTCGCGGTGCGATCACCAACGATTCGATGACGGATGAGGAAAAGCGGCTGTATGAGGAGGAACTCGCCCGGGCCGAGGAATCGGCCAAGCTGCGGGACGAGGATTACCAGCTTGCCTATGCCGTCGACATCATCAAGGGCCTGACGGCCATCGCTCCGCAACAGCCCTGACCAAGGAAGGGGGCGGCCCGCCCGCCCCCGCGTGACCCATGACCCAGCCGGACAGCCTGCCCTATCGCCCCTGTGTCGGGGTCGTCCTGATCGACGCCCGCGGCCTTGTCTTCGCCGGGCAGCGGATCGACAGCCCCACCCCCGCCTGGCAGATGCCGCAGGGCGGGATCGACGAAGGCGAAAAGCCGCGCGAGGCCGCCTATCGCGAGCTGTGGGAGGAAACCGGCGTCACCCGCGACCTGGTGGAATTCGTGGGCAAGACCCACGGCTGGGTGACATATGACCTGCCGCCCGAGCTTCTGGGGAAGGTCTGGGGCGGCAAGTATCGCGGGCAGAAGCAGAAATGGTTCCTGTTCCGCTTCAAGGGCCAGGACGGCGATATCAGGATCGCGACCGAGCACCCGGAGTTTTCGACCTGGCGCTGGATCCTGGCGGACGAGATGCTGGAAAGCATCGTCCCCTTCAAGCGCGCGGTCTATGCTGACGTGATCCGCAGCTTCCGCGCCTATCTGGCCTAATAGCGCGTCCGCGACCGCTCGCGCGAGGGAAGCTCACCGGCATGGTCCAGCGCGCCGGACGGTGCCACGTTGCGCGCGGTCCGGGCCATCTGCGCCTTGCCGGAGCTGCTGTCGGGATCGTGTGGATGCAGCGGGCTGCCGTCCTCGGCCATGGCGCTGGGAGCGGGGCCGCCGGCCTTCATCTCCTGCGCCTTGCGGGCCAGCTCGGCCTGGCTTGGCGCGTTGCGGCGGTCCTGTTCCTGCATCGCGCGGTCCAGCGCGGCATCCAGATAGTCGTGCTTGCTCAGCATCCCCGCATTCCCGCGCGAGGCGGTGACACCTGCCGGATCGACCTTGGCCCGCGCCTCGCGCGACTGCCGGTCCGAAAGATCCCGCGCCCGGTTGCGCCGGTCGCGCAGGCGCTGGATGACCTGCGTCAGCTCGCCATCACCAAGCCCGGACAGCCGCGGCGGCCGGGTCATGTCGGCCAGGCCCAGCTCCTCGGCATCCAGCGCGCGGCGCTCCTCGGGGGTGGCGATCTCGTTTGTGCGGGTCATCCTTGCCTCCTTCTTGCTGTGGAAAGTCAACGTTTCCGCCTTTTGCCCGTTCCCCCGCAGCCGTTCACAGCCGCGTGGCCGATGCGTTTCGTCCATCGCGGGCCGTCCCCGGCGGTCTGGCGTTCGCGGCCCGCGACCCATGGCGGAACTTCTGCCCGATGGCTTGCCAAGCCTTGGCATTTCCGCCTTTTCTGAACGGCTTGTCCCTGCGGTCGCTTGAATCCGGCCCCGTTCCCGCGCTACGGACCCGCGCACTTGGCGGCCCCTGCCCGCGCTGAAAGGTTATCCCATGTCCCTGTCGAACCATGCCCCGATCCCCGAGCTTTACGTCTCGTCCGAGTCCGCCCAGAAGCTGAAGGTCGAGGCCGCGCAGCTGCCCTCCTGGGACCTGACCCCGCGCCAGATCTGCGACCTCGAGCTTCTGATGAACGGCGGCTTCGCGCCGCTGAAAGGCTTCCTGTCGCAGGCCGACTATGACGGCGTGGTCAAGGACATGCGGCTGGCGGACGGCACGCTCTGGCCGATGCCGATCACTCTGGACGTGTCGGAGGCCTTCGCCGAGAAGGTCGCGCCTGGCCAGGACATCGCGCTGCGCGACCAGGAGGGCGTGATCCTCGCCATCCTGTCGATCAGCGACAAATGGGTGCCGAACAAGTCGGTCGAGGCCGAGGGCGTCTTCGGCGCCGACGACCTTGCGCATCCGGCGGTGAACTACCTGCACAACACGGCCGGCAAGGTCTATCTCGGCGGCCCGGTGACCGGGATCCAGCAGCCTGTCCACTATGACTTCAAGGCCCGCCGCGACACGCCGAACGAACTGCGCGCGCTGTTCCGCAAGCTGGGCTGGCGCAAGGTCGTGGCCTTCCAGACCCGCAACCCGCTCCACCGCGCGCACCAGGAAC
>NZ_JAUVVF010000063.1 GCF_030604785.1 Paracoccus sp. (in: a-proteobacteria)
CGCTGAAAGCTCTGTCCGCGTGATCTCAATGGCCATGATGATCCTCCCCGCCTCGAAAGGAGTGAATCACACCCTCGCTGAAATGGGAATCGCCCGCCGAGTCAAAGCCTCGCGCCTCTGGTATCAGGGGTGGCATCCAGCAAATTGGCTGGCGCTTCGCCTTTGCGACGCATTTCCGGGGCGGCAAGCCAAGCTTCGTAAGTTACCTTCCGTCGCCCGATGTAATCGGGCGCCTATCTGTGCCCCGTCTACAAAAGGGCGGCGTCGTGAAAGCCGATCTCCAGCCGCTGGACCCGACCGAACAGGGCCACCAGCGCGGATTGATCGTCGCACGGAAGGCCAGCGCCGAGCGCGTCCACCCGGTCGCGCAGCCACTCGGCCTGTGCGCGAAAGGCGGTCGCGGCATGCAGCGCGATCCAGTCGCGCCGCATCGGATCGCGGATCGCCGCATCGCGGTGCCGGTCGCACCATGTCCAGTACATCCACTCGGCCGCGAACATCGCCGTCAGGATCTGCACCAGATCCCCCTCGCGCGCGATCGCCAGCATGCCGTCGCGAAAGGCCGCGACGCGGGGATCGGCCTGCAACGCGGGATCGGGCCGAAGGCCCCGCGCGGCATAGGCTGCCGCGAAGAAATCCATCTGCTCGCCCGCAAGAGCGTGAAGCGAGCCGATCAGCTTGCGCCGGTCCTCCAGATCGGTGGCCTTGGTCACGGCATGGGCAAGAATCGTGATGGCGGTGTCGACAAAGGCGCCCTCGATCAGCAGATAGCGGTCGAAGGCTTCATCGGACAGGCTGTCTTGGGCCAGCGCCAGAACGAAGGGATGATCGACCATCGCAGCGAAATCCGCCGCGTTCTCGGAGAGCATCCTGTCGGTCAGCCGCCCCGTCACAGCCCGGCCTGCGCGACATCGACGAAGCGGCGCACGCGGGCGGCATCGACCGGGTTCCACCACACGCCGCCCTCTTTCAGGGACGAGGCCACGATCACGCCGTTGGTGCGCGACAGGATGGCGACCACATTCGCCTCGGTCACGCCCGAACCGACCAGCAGCGGCAGATGCGTGGCGGCGGCGACCTCGTCGATTTCGTCCATCGTCGCGCTGTCCCCGGTGCGCTGGCCGGTGGCGATGATGCAATCGCTGTCGAAGAAGGCCAGATCGCGGGTCAGTTCGGTGATGCTGCGATCGGCGACGATCGCGTGGCTGCCATGCTTGACATGGGTGTCGGTGAAGACGCGCACATGCTCGGCCCTCAGGGCCGCGCGGTATCGCAGAGCCTCGGCCGCGCGGCCTTCCATGAAGCCCTCGTTGGCGACATAGGCATTGGCCCATTGGTTCACGCGGATGAAATCCGCCCCGCCCGCAACGGCGGTCGCAAGCGCGGGCAGGGGCGCGTTCGCCAGCACGTTCACGCCCATCGGCACATCAAAGGCGCGCTTCAGGCGGTCGGTCACGACGGCAAGGCAGGCCGCCGTCTCGGGGCCGATATCCTCGGGCTTGGCAAAGGGGATGTCGCCGTGATTTTCGACGATCAGGCCGTGCATCCCCCCTTGCACCAGACGTTCGGCATCGCGCATGCAGGCATCGTGGATTTCCTGCATGCTGGCCCCGCGATAACGCGGCGCGCCCGGAAAGGCTGGACAATGGATCATGCCGATCAGCGCCTTGGGACGACCGAAGATGTCCTGGATGGCGCCTGCGGGGCGGTCGGAAATCAGCGTCATGCGGAACCCTTTCGGAAGGATGCGGTAGGATGATGAAGGCCCATGTGATCGGAAACGCCGCCCTTGACGAGACCCTGCGCGTCGCGGATTTCCCGCAGCCCGGCGCCTCGATCTTCGGCGAGGCGCTGTCGCAGGATCTGGGCGGCAAGGGCGTCAATCAGGCGGTCGCCATCGCGCGGACGGGGCTGCCCTGCCGGCTGGTGGCGGCGGTCGGGGAGGATGCGCGCGGGCGCGAGATCGCCGCGCGACTGGCGGCCGAGCCGTTGGCGGCCGAACTGATCGCGCTGCCGGTCGCCTCGGACCGGTCGCTGATCCTGATGGCGGGCCATGGCGAGAACGCGGTGATCACCACCCGCGCCGCCGCCAGCGCGATGACCCCCGAGCATGTCGAGAAGGCGCTGGCCGAGGCCCGCCCCGGCGATCTGCTGGTGCTGCAGGGCAATCTGCGGCTGGCCACGACCCGCGCCGCCCTGATCGCCGCACGGGCGCGCGGTCTGCGAACGGCGCTGAACCCCTCGCCGCTGGAGGGGGACATGGCGTCGCTGCTGCCCATGGTCGATTGCGTCTTCGTCAACGAGGGCGAGGCGCGGCTTCTGGACGGCAGCGAGGCGCTGCGCGCCGCCGGCGTCTCCGAGGTGGTCGTCACGCTTGGCGGGCGTGGGGCGGTCCTGCTCCATGCGGGCCACGCGGTCGAGGTGCCGGCCCGCGCCGTCGCCATCGTGGACACGACCGGCGCAGGCGATTGCTTCATGGCGGTCGCGCTGGCCTCGGCCGGTCTGCGCGGCACGCGGCTGGACGCGCGCGCGCTGCGCCACGCGACCGCGGCCGCCGCCCTGACCGTCAGCCGCCCCGGCACGGTCGCGGCCTTTCCCGATGCCGCGCAGATGCTGGCGATCCTGGCGCAGGACTGACCTCATCGGTCGCAGAGCCAGCCGAACAGGTTCCGCCACAACGTCGCATAGCCCGGCCAGGCGCAGAATTCCGGCGACAGCCAGTGCGGCCCCACATCCGAGGTCCAGGCCGCCGTGCGCCCCTTGCCGTGGCTGCCCAGCACCAGCAGCGGATGGCCGCCCTGATCGCCCGGAATGCGGGCCAGGATCTCGGCGCCCTCGCGGGGTATTACCTCGTTCACCCCCAGGATCGGCGGCCAGTCCGAGGGCAGTCCGGCAAGAACCGGGTGGTCGGGCTGCAGGATCTCGGCCTTGGCGCCCTCGGGGATCTCGACCCGGTCATCCCAGGGATGGCAGGTGACCGGCAGCGTGTCCTCGACCGGCGTGCCCCGCCAGCGGGCGCGGCCATCGATGCCCTGGAACGAGAAATAACCGCCGATCATCAGCAGATTGCCGCCCCCCGCGACCCACTCCCTGAGCATCCGCAACCGGTTCGGCACGGTTTTCGACCGCAGCCAGACGTCGGGCGGCAGCAGGAAGGTGTTGGCGCCGATATCGGACAGGATGACGATGTCGTAATCGGCAAGCCCCTCGATCCGGAACGGAAAGCCCTCGGCCGCGTCATGGGCGGTCATGTAGTCGATGCGGATCTCGCTGCCCTTCATCGCGTCCAGCAGGGGCTGCGCGCCGGTATGGAACCGGACCGAGCCGAACTGGTCGAAGCCCTTGTAATGCGTTTCCGAGGTGGTCCAGCTTTCGCCCACCAGAAGCACACGGATTGTCATGGGTTGGTCCTTTCGCGGATCACGGGAAGGTGGCGTCGAAGACGCGGCGTGGATTGGCGACCATCAGCGCCCGGCACTCATCCGGCCGCAGGCCGTGGCGGATCAGGCGCGGCAGGAAGTGCCGCGTCACGAAGGCGTAGCCATTGCCGCCATAGCGCGTCAGCATCATCTTCAGGAACACGTCCTGCGACAGCAGCACGCGGTCCAGATAGCCGTGTTCGGCCAGACGCAGGATCGCCCGCGCCACCTCGTCATCCGACGGGCACTGGACGCCCTGATCGGCGTAGAAGTAATCCATGCCGATCATGTCGAATTCGACGAAGGCCCCCCTTTGCGCCAGCGTCGCCTGATAGACAGGGTCGTCATGCGAGGGGTTCATGTGGCACAGGACCGTGTGGCGCAGGTCGCCGCCCTCGGCCTCGACGATGTCGAGAACGCGGTGGCCCAGCCGGAACCAGCCCGGCAGATGCACCATCAGCGGCAGCCCGGTGCGCGCCTGCGCCCGCGCCGCGCCGCGCAGCGACTTTTCCTCGGCGGCGGTGAAATCGTACGAGACGCCGATCTCGCCGATCAGGCCGATCCGGGCATCGGTGCCATCCGTCCCTTCGAGCGCCTCGGCGACGATCTGGTCGGCGATGTCGTCCGCCGACAGGTGCGAGACCTCGTCGGGCATGGAACTGGCGAGGTAGTATCCCGCCCCCATGACGATGTTCAGCCCCGTCTCTGCCGCGATCCGGCGCAGGATGGCCGGGTTGCGGCCGATGCCGCGACAGGTGGGGTCGATCACGCTCTGACCGCCCACCGCGACGAAGTCGCGCAATTCGGCGATGGCCAGGTCCGGGTCGTCCAGCGCGATGTTGTGGCGGTTGACGAACGGGTCTTGGCGCAGTTCGGACAGGATCTCGATGCTGACGGGCAGGTCGGCCAGATGCTGGCGCGCGGGGTCGGTGGGCGGGTTCCACCAGCAGCGGCAATCGTTCTGCAGATGCTCGTGCATGAGCGTATGGCCCAGATCCGAGGCCGGGATCGGACCGCTGACGGTCATCACCTGACCCGACCCGGTATGGCAGGGGGACAATTCGCTCATGTGCGCCCCCTGCCGAAGCGGAAGCCCCGGTCGAACAGACGCGTGTTCAGCCAGATCGCGATCAGGATGATTGCGCCGGTCACGATCTGCGTGAAGAAGGGCGAGATGTGCAGCAGGATCAGCCCGTTGCCGATGACCGCGATGGTCATCGTGCCCAGCACCGTGCCCAGCATCGAGGCCTTGCCCCCCATCAGCGACGTGCCGCCCAGCACGACGGCGGCGATCACCTGCAGCTCGAACCCCTGCGCGGCGTTCGACGATCCCGATCCCAGCCGGGCCGCGATCAGCATCCCGGCAATAGCCGAGGCGACGCCCGCCACGACATAGACCGAGGCCAGAACCCGCTTGGCGGGCATGCCGACGCGGCGCGCGGCCTCCATGTTCGAGCCTACGGCGACGACTTGGCGGCCGTATTGCGTGCGCAGCATGACCACGAAGCCCAGAACCGCGATCAGAAGCGCAAGGATCGCGGGGACGGGCACCGCCCCGATCGTGCCGCGCCCCAGCCAGAAGAAGCCGGGGACGCTGGTGATGGGGATCGAATAGCCCTCGGTCAGGTAAAGCGCGATGCCGCGCAGGATCGACAGGCCGGCAAGCGTCACGATGAAGGCGGGAATGCCCTGATAGGCGATGAACCACCCCTGGACCGCGCCCACGACGATGCCCAGCAGCAGCATCAGCACCACGACCAGCGGCCAGGGGAGGCCTGCCGCGATGGCGATGGCGCAGACCGCGTTGACCAGCGCCACCTGCGATCCGACCGAAAGGTCGATCCCCGCCGTGGTGATCACCAGCGTCATGGCCACGGCCACGATCAGGATCGGCGCGGCCTGTCGCAGGATGTTCAGCAGGTTGCCGGTGGTCAGGAAGGTCTGGCTGCTGGCGCCGAAGATCGTCATGCAGAGCAGGAAGAACAGCGCGATGGACAGGACCTGCGCGTGTTCGGCCACGAAATCCGCAAGGGCAGAGCCCTGCTTGCGTTCGGTATAGACATTCATGGATGGCCTGCCTTTCCGACGATCAGATCGACCAGTTCCTGAAGGTTGGTGTCGCCGGTCTGCCGTTCGGCGACCTTGGTGCCTTCATACATGACGGCGATGCGGTCGCAGACGCGGAACAGGTCCTGCATCCGATGCGTCACCAGCACGACAGCGACACCGCGCGCCTTGACCCGGTTGATCAGCGCCAGCACGGCCTCGACCTCGGCCACGGCAAGGGCCGAGGTCGGCTCGTCCATGATCAGCACCTTGGGATCGAAGCTGGCGGCGCGGGCGATGGCGATGGCCTGACGCTGGCCGCCCGACAGTTTCTCGACTTTGGCGGTCAGGCGGGGGATGCGGATTTCCAGTGCGGCCAGCATCTTCTGTGCCTCGGCCAGCATCCGGCGCTGGTCGAGGAACGGCCCGCGCCTGAGCTCGCGCCCCAGAAACAGGTTGCCCACCACATCGACGTGGTCGCAGAGCGCGAGATCCTGATAGACCATCTCGATCTTGCGCGCCCGCGCGTCCGAGGGGTTGGCAAAGCGCACCGGCTGGCCCTCGACCAGGATCTCGCCGGAATCGGGAATGTAGGTGCCGGACATCACCTTGGACAGCGTTGACTTGCCTGCCGCGTTGTCCCCGATCAGGCCCAGGCACTCGCCCGCGCGCAGGTCAAGATCGACCCCGCGAAGCGCCTGATGCGACCCGAAGGTCTTGGCGATCCCGCGCAGCGACAGGGCGGGGGGGTCGGCGGGGGAAATCATCCCCCGCCGTTCGGTCGCAAGCGCCTGCATCACTGGAAGGCCGCGCGGAAGGGCTCGACATTCTCGCTGGTGACGATGGTGACGGGCACCGAGATCTCGGCCTCGACCGTGCCGCCATCGGCCAGCGTGCCAAGCGCCTCGATCGCGGCCGCGCCCATGCCCGCCGGGTCCTGCTGGATCACCGCCCTGACATAGCCCGCATCGATCCCGGCAATGGCCTGCGCGGTCAGGTCCCAGCCATAGACGGCCACATCCGCCTGACGGCCCTGACTTTCGACGGCGGCGATGGCACCCAGCAGAGCGGGTTCGCCCGTCGCATAGATCGCGTTCATGTCGGGATTGGCGGTCATCAGGTTCTCGGCCGCGCCAAGCGCGATGTCCTGCACGTTCTGGCCGTCCACCGTGCCCAGCACCGTGACCGAGCCGCTGTCGAGCGCGCCCTCGAACCCGTCCTTGCGGACGTTCTGGATGAACGAGTTCAGCGCGCCCACGATGCCCAGACGGATCTCGCCCCCGGCCTCGTTCACGACGGCGGCAAGGTCGGCGCCGGCCTGGGCGTTGTCCACGCCGATCTGCGCGCTGTGCGGGCCTTCGGGCAGGATCGCGTCGATCGCCACCACGGGGATGCCCGCCGCGACGGCCTGTTCGACGGCCGGCATGATGCCGTTGACGTCGATGGCCACCACCGCGATGCCGTCGACACCTTCCTGGATGTAGGTCTCGATGGCGCTGTTCTGCGCGGCGGGGTCGTTGTTGGCGTTAAAGATCAGCAGCGTCGCGCCGGCGGCGTCGGCAGCCTCTTGCGCGCCGCGGTTCATGTCGTTGAAGAACAGCGCCTGCTGGTTGATCTGGACAAGAGCAAAGGTCTTGCCGTCCTGCGCCAGGGCGGGCCATGCGGCGGCGACAAGGCCGCTGGTCAGGATCAGGCCGAAGGCGCGGCGGGTCGGGGTCATCGTCATCTTCATTCCTCGCTGTTGGTGTTGCGGTCGAAGGCGCGGACCGGCGGCGCAACAGAGTTCCGCACGATCAGCGTGACGGGCAGCAGCTCTTCTGTCGGAGCGGTCTCTGCCGATGATCCATCCGCGCGCATCAGAACCTGCAGCGCACGCTGCCCCAGGGCGCGGACGGGTTGACGCACCGCCGTGACCGGCGGGGCGAAAAGGTGCAGCGGCCCGACATCGTCGAAGCCGATGATCGAGACCTCGTGCGGGATGGCCAGACCGGCCTCGGTCAGCACCTCGCAGAGGCCGATGAGCAATTCGTCCGAGGTGGCGAAAATCGCGGTCGGCCGGTCAGGCGTGGCAAGGTCCAGAAAGCGGCGACCGGCCTCGCGGCCCGCCTCGACAGTATACTGACCGCAATGGCGGATGATGCGGGCTGGCGGCAGGCCCGGCAGGTCCATCCCCTCGACGAAGCCCTGCCAGCGGCGGGCGCCGCTGATCATCTGATCGACGCCGCCGATGAACAGGGCATGGCGATGCCCGGCCTCGGCCAGATGCCGCCCGGCCAGATAGCCGCCCTGCCGGTTGTCGCAGAACAGCTTGGGCGCGGCTGCTTCCGGCACGTCCTCGTCCACCACGACGCAGCGGCGCAGCGTGTTCAGCTTGGCCGCCATCCGTTCGGTGGCGGGGTGGTTGGTGACAAAGATCAGCCCGTCGGCATGGCCCGTCCGCACCAGATCCAGATAGGACAATTCCCGTTCGGGGCTGTTCAGCGTGGCATAGAGCGCGACCGACAGGCCCATCACGCTGGCCTCGGCCTCGACCGCGCCCACAAGCGTGGCGAAGAAGGGCGAGGCGATGTCCGGCACGATCAGCGCCACCGTGTCCGACCGCCCGAGGCTGAGGCGTCGCGCATGGGGATTGGGCCGGTAATCCAGGTCGCGGATCGCGCGGTCGATCGCCTGTGCGGTGCGGGCGGGCAGGTCCAGCGAGCCGTTGAGATAGCGCGAAACCGTGGCCTTCGAGACCCCTGCCGCCGCCGCTACATCCTGAAGATTGGCCATGATCGAGCGATAAACCGGTTTAGTAAACTGGTTTATAAACTCTGCTGCATGGTTCGCGATTCGGTAAAGTCCTAATTTCGGGGAAACGCATCGCTGCCGCGAAATTTGGCATAGAGGCGGCTCGGCTGATCTGAATAGCGCTGCGAAACTGGACTGGAAGAGTTCAGAAGATTTTGCGACGACTTAACTGTGTCAACGGGAGGGCCAAGCGCAGATGGGCATTCAGAAGATCCAGAGTGAAGACTGCTCGGTCGCCAGCCTCTTCCAGTCCTTCTATGCTGTCCCCGATTATCAGCGCGAGTATGTCTGGGATACGGACCAGGTCGAACAGCTTCTGAAGGACGTTCGCGAAGAGATGGGCGACGGCCCCGCGCAAGATGCCCCAGAGTACTTCATCGGCAGCATCGTCGTCTGCCCTGGCCGCGATGGCGTGCTTGACCTGATTGACGGCCAACAGCGGATGACAACTCTTTACATCACGCTCTGCGCGATCCGGGATCGGTTCGCTGAGCTGGGAGCGCAGCCGTCTTTAGTGCTGAACTCCCAGATCGCCGATGCTGCGGTTGATGTTTCCGGCGAGGAGCGTAGCCGCTATCGGCTCGATCTGCAGTATGAAGACAGTGGCGATGCGTTGACGCGCCTCGCTGACGGGAAGCGTATCGAGACGCCCTCCACCCAGTCGATGCGAAACATGCAGAACGCCCATCATGTCGTCACCCGGTTTCTCGAGTCCGAATTCGGTCAGGATGCCGCAGCCGTCCGCAAACTCTACGGGTACCTGACGAACAAGGTGAAGCTGATCCGCATCGAGACCGAAGACGTCGCGAAAGCCCTGAAGATATTCGAAACGATCAACGATCGTGGCGTTGGATTGAACTCCATGGACCTTCTGAAGAACCTGCTCTTCATGAAGACGCCCAAGGGACAGTTCGACCGCCTGAAGGATACTTGGAAGGAGCTGCAGGACACGATCTTTCGCATGGGCGAGAAACCCCTGCGATTTCTACGCTACTTCATCTTCAGCAGGTACGACGTGGATCTCCTGCGTGAGGACGAGATCTATGGCTGGTTCACGAAGAACGATGCGCTCGTCGGGTATGGACGCGATCCAATCGGTTTTGCCAAAGAACTCGTGTCGGCCGCACGGGCCTACGAGCGGTTTCGCGAAGGCAAGAATGAGAAGGGTGAGCGAAGCCGCTATCTCGACAACATCAGGCTGCTGGGCGGCCAAGCAGCGCGTCAGCATCTGATACTGCTTCTTGCGGGGCGCCATCTTGGTCCCGCGCTGTTCGACCGTCTGGCCGCCGAAGTGGAGAACCTGTTCTTCTGCTATGTCATCACGCGAGAGCCGACGCGGGATTTCGAGCGCAACTTTGCGAAGTGGGCAACAGAGCTAAGGTCCATCAAGGCCGACGAGGAGTTTGATGCGTTCATCGTTGCACGCTTCGACAGGGCGAAGGCAGACTTGGCGAAGCGTTTCGATGACGCTATGGGGCGACTCGCCCTTCGCAGCTTGCAGCTGTATCGGTTCCAGTACGTGCTGGCCAAGCTTACCCAGCAAGTGGATCTTCTGGCTTATGGTGAGACCGAAGGTACGAGGTGGCTTGGGAACTACGTGAGCGGCGGATACGAGGTCGAGCATATTTTCCCGCAAACGCCGAATGCAGAGGCCGCCGCTGAGTTCGGACCCGTCAGCGATCCGGAGGTCGTGCAAAGGCTGGGTAACCTCGTCCTCGTCGAGAAATCCATAAACACCTCGCTCGGGAACCGCGCCTACAGCGAAAAGAGGCCGGTGTATCAGCAGTCCAAGCTGCTTTTGACACGGGCCCTGAGCGAGCGGCCAAAGGTCGGTGCGAACACGCGCATTGACCGGGCGGTCGCCTTGATCGAGCCCTACTCCTCGTGGCATGAGGGGGCCATTCATCAGCGTCAGCGTTCCCTTGTTACGCTCGCCCGCGCTGTCTGGGGCCTTCCGGAACAGGCTGCTTCAACCGGTTGAGAGCGGCGTTGAGTGGATGTTGAAAGCATCGCTGACTCATTTGCGGAGAATTGCGACGCCAATCTTCGTATATTCTGAGGCGATTGTTTATCTTGGCCTTGTCCAGTGAATGTCTGTACCCGTTGTTCTGATCTGACTTTGATCTGATCCCCGCAAACTGGACAGTTTGAAGCTGGAGTTTTCCGCTACGCTTTCCTGGCTGGGAGAGGAGCGGATTCGATGAAGGCGAGCAATTTCTCGGACGCGCAGAAGGCGTTCATTATCAAGCAGGGCGAAGACGGAACGCCGGTTGCGGAGATCCGCCGCAAAGCGGGGATCAGCCAGGCGACCTATTTCAACTGGAAGAAAAAGTATGCCGGACTTCTGCCAACCGAGATGAAGCGTTTGAAGCAGCTCGAGGACGAGAACGCACGGCTGAAGAAGATCGTGGCGGACCTGACGCTCGACCGTGAGATGCTGCAGGACGTTATCCGGCGAAAGCTCTGAAGCCTGATCGGATGCGCGAACTCGTCCGCGGGATGTGCAGCGATTGGGCGGTGTCGATCCGGCAGGCTTGTGGGGCCATCGGGTTTGACCGTTCGACGTTCCACTACCAATCCCGCCGCTCGATCAGGCTGCCGTGGCGAAGCGGATCAGGGAGATCTGCGAGACGCGGGTCCGGTATGGTTACCGGCGCGTTCACGTCCTGCTCGACCGTGAAGGCTGGAGCATCAACATCAAGAAAGTCTATCGCATTTACAGGGAGTTGGGTATGCAGCTCAGGCACAAGACGCCCAAGCGGCGGGTGAAGGCCAAACTGCGCGATGACCGTGCTGTCGCCGTCGGGCCGAATGATGTCTGGGCGATGGACTTCGTTCACGATCAGTTAGCGACGGGCAAGAAGCTGCGGGTTCTGACCGTGGTCGACACCTTCTCACGATACGTCCCGGTGCTCGACGTTCGCTACAGTTACCGCGGCGAAGATGTCGTGGCGACCCTCGACCGAGTCTGCCGCACGGTGGGCTATCCCAAGACGATCCGCGTCGACCAAGGCAGCGAGTTCGTCTCGCGCGACATGGACCTCTGGGCCTACCAGCGCGGGGTGGTCCTCGACTTCTCCCGGCCTGGCAAACCGACCGACAACGCCTTCATCGAGGCGTTCAACGGTAGGTTCCGGGCTGAATGCCTGAACCAGCACTGGTTCCTGACCCTTTGAACTGGCCCCCTTTTCGACCGGACACTCGGGCATAACCATGGAGGCTTAGGCTCCAGACTCATTGATCGTCAAAGCCAGAAGATGACGGTTGCGGCGAGGGCGACGGCGGAGAGGAAGGTTTTCGCACATCTGTCGTAGCGGGTCGCGACGCGGCGCCAGTCCTTCAGC
>NZ_JAUVVF010000058.1 GCF_030604785.1 Paracoccus sp. (in: a-proteobacteria)
GGTGCTCTGCCCGTCGCCGCGGGGGCGGTTGCGGGGGGGGGGGGCGGGGCGGCGGGGGGCATCCCCCCCGCCCCCCCCGCCGCCGTGGCGCCGGGCGCCACGACGCCCACCCCGCCAGCCGCGGCGCGGAAGGCGGGCGGGGCCGCAAATTCCGGTCAGGCCATGGCCGATGCCCTGTCGGCGCTGGCCAATCTGGGCTATGGTCCCTCCGAAGCGGCGGCGGCAGTGGCCGAGGCTCAGGCGGGGGAACCGGGCGCCTCGACCCCCGTTCTGATCCGGGCGGCGCTGCGTCTTCTGGCGCCGAAGGATTAGCGGAGGCTGGCTGATGGAAGCGAATATCAAGGTCTTCATGCTGATGGCCGCGCTGACGGCGCTGGTCATGGTTCTGGGCTGGATGCTGGGCGGTGGCGGCGGCGCGGTTCTGGCGCTGCTGATCGCGGGGGGCATGAACTTCTTTGCCTACTGGAACAGCGACAAGATGGTCCTGCGCCAGCAGGGCGCGGTCGAACTGTCGCCCAATCAGGGGGCCGAGCTTTACGCCATGACCGCCGATCTGGCGCGTCGCGCCGAGATGCCGATGCCGAAGCTCTATCTGCTTCCGACCGAACAGCCCAATGCCTTTGCCACCGGCCGCAACCCTGAAAATGCCGCCGTCGCGGTCACGCAGGGCCTGTTGCGCGCGCTGAACCGCGACGAGATCGCCGGTGTGATCGCGCATGAGCTGGCCCATATCAAGCATCGCGACACGCTGACCATGACCATCACGGCGACGATGGCGGGGGCGATTGCCATGATGGGCAACATGATGCTGTTCATGGGCGGGCGCGACGGGCGCGGGGGCGGGATCGGCGCGGTTCTGGCCATGGTCCTGGCGCCTCTGGCCGCGGCGATGGTTCAGATGGCCATCTCGCGCGCCCGCGAATACGAGGCCGACGCGACCGGCGCCGCGATCTGCGGGCAGCCGCGGGCGCTGGCCTCGGCGCTGCAGCGGATCAGCGCTGCCGCAGGCCGCAGCGTGAACGTGCCGGCCGAAAAGAACCCTGCCGCTGCCGCGATGTTCATCATCAATCCGCTGCACGCGCTCAAGGCCGACCGGCTGTTCGCCACCCATCCGCCCACCGAGGAGCGCATCGCCCGCCTGATGGCACTGGAGGGGCGCGCCGCCGCCGCCCCCGTCCGGCCGACCGCTGCCAGCCGCATCCCGCGCGCGGGCCGCAACGATCCCTGGTCACGCGGATGAGCCAGCCGGACCCCGTGCTGCGCGCCGACCGGATGGAGGGCGATGCCGAGGATCGCGCCTTGCGACCCCAGGGCCTGTCGGAATTCGTGGGCCAGGCCGAGGCACGGGCCAACCTGAAGGTCTTCATCGAAAGCGCGCGCATGCGCGGCAAGGCGATGGACCACACGCTGTTCTACGGCCCCCCGGGGCTGGGCAAGACGACGCTGGCGCAGATCATGGCGCGCGAACTGGGCGTGAACTTCCGCATGACCTCGGGGCCGGTCATCGCCCGGGCCGGCGACCTCGCGGCGATCCTGACCAATCTGGAAGCCCGCGACGTCCTGTTCATAGACGAGATCCATCGCATGAACCCCGCCGTCGAGGAGGTGCTCTACCCCGCGATGGAGGATTTCGAGCTGGATCTGGTGATCGGCGAGGGGCCCGCCGCCCGCACCGTCCGGATCGAGTTGCAGCCCTTCACGCTGGTCGGCGCCACGACGCGGCTGGGCCTTCTGACGACGCCGCTGCGCGACCGGTTCGGCATTCCGACGCGCCTGCAATTCTATGAAATTGCCGAACTTGACCTGATCGTGCAGCGCGGCGCGCGTCTGATGGGGATCAGCGCCGATCCGGAAGGCACGATGGAAATCGCCCGCCGCGCCCGTGGCACGCCGCGCATCGCCGGGCGGCTTCTGCGCCGGGTGGTCGATTTCGCGCTGGTCGAGGGCAATGGCCGCCTGACGCGCGAGATCGCCGATCTGGCGCTGACGCGGCTCGGCGTGGACGATCTGGGCCTTGACGGTGCGGATCGGCGCTATCTGACGCTGATGGCGCAGCATTACGGCGGCGGCCCGGTCGGGGTCGAGACCCTCGCGGCCGCGCTGTCGGAAAGCCGAGATGCGATCGAGGAGGTGATCGAGCCCTATCTGCTGCAGCAGGGCCTGATCGCACGCACGCCGCGCGGGCGGCAGCTTGCACCTCGGGCCTGGCGCCATCTGGGGATCGAGGCCCCGCGGATTCCCGCGCAAAGTGATTTGTTCGACAGCGACGGCTGACAAAGGTTGAATAAACCTTTATTAAAACAGGCGCTGCCCAACGCAGGCAAATCAGTCTAATGCAATTCGTTAATTGCGCGGAAGGCTGTTGGCCCATAGATAGAAAATATGAACGATTCGTCTCACTTCTCATTGGACACGATGCTGTGCTTCGATGTCTATGCCGCCAATCTGGCTTTTGGCCGGCTGTACAAGCCGATGCTGGACGAATTGGGCGTGACCTATCCGCAATTCCTGGTTCTGACCTCGCTCTGGCAAGAGGACGGGCAGAGCGTCGGGATCATCAGCGCGGGGCTTGGTCTTGACAGCAGCACCCTGACGCCGCTGCTCAAGCGGCTGGAACAGGCGGGGCTGGTGAACCGCCGGCGCGACACCGATGACGAACGCCGCGTCCGCGTGAGCCTGACCGCGGCCGGGCGGGCCCTGCAGCAGCCGGCAAAGTCCGTGCTGAAGCGGATCGGCGAATCGCACGGGCTTAGCCAGTCCGAGGTCGAGGGGCTTCAATCGCTCTTGTGGCGGCTGCGCCGCGCGCTGGCCGCTGCGGCAGGCTGAACCCTTGCTTATTCCCCTGCGGCGTTGCATGGGACGGGCATGAAGCCCACCGACCAGATCCCCGATATGCAGGCCCTCCGGGTCGAGATCGACACACTGGACCGCGACCTGGTTCGCATGCTGGCGCGCCGGCGTGACCTGATCGACCGTGCGGCGCAGCTCAAGGCGGTGAACGGATGGCCCGCCCGCATCGACGCCCGCGTCGAGGAGGTCGTCGCCAATGCGCGCAGCCATGCCCTGGATCACGGGCTGGATGCCGACCTGATCGAGACGATCTGGCGGCAGCTGATCGAGGCTGCCATCGCCCAGGAAGAACGCCAGCTTGAACGCAAGGAGCAGCCATGACCGCAGCGATCATCGACGGAAAGGCTTTCGCGGCCGGATTGCGCGCCCGGATCGCCACCGAGGTCGAGGCGCTGGCCCGGCGCGGGATCAAGCCCGGCCTTGCCGTGGTGCTGGTGGGCGAGGACCCGGCCAGCCAGGTCTATGTGCGGTCCAAGGGGCGCATGACGGTCGAGGTGGGCATGGCCTCGTTCGAACATCGCCTGCCCGACACGACACCCGAGGACGAATTGCTGGCCCTGATCGCGCGGCTGAACGCCGATCCTGCGGTGAACGGCATCCTCGTGCAGCTTCCCCTGCCGCGCCACATGGACGAGGCCGCGGTCATCAACGCGATCGCGCCGGAAAAGGATGTCGACGGGTTCCACATCCTGAATGTCGGGCTGTTGGCCACGGGGCAAAAGGCGATGGTGCCCTGCACGCCGCTTGGCTGCCTGATGCTGCTGCGCGACCGGCTGGGCGACCTGGCGGGCAAGCGCGCGGTGGTGATCGGGCGCAGCAATATCGTCGGCAAGCCGATGGCGCAGCTTCTGCTGCGCGACAGCGCGACGGTCACGGTGGCCCATTCGCGCACCGCCGATCTGCCCGCGCTCTGCCGCGAGGCCGATATCCTGGTCGCCGCCGTCGGCCGCGCCGAATTCGTCAAGGGCGACTGGATCAAGCCCGGCGCGACGGTGATTGATGTCGGGATCAACCGGACCGAGGCGGGTCTGGTCGGCGATGTCGATTTCGCCAGCGCCCTTCCGGTGGCCGGCGCGATCACGCCGGTTCCGGGCGGGGTGGGGCCGATGACCATCGCCTGCCTGCTTGCCAATACCCTGACGGCGACGGCCCGCGCGAACGGCCTGACCGACCCCGAGGGGCTGACCCCCTGAACCCGTCCGTCCCGACGCCGCGCATGAAAAAGCCCCGGTCCTGCCGGGGCTTTGTCGTTCCTAAAGTCCGGATCAGGCCGGGGCGGGGTCGCCGCCCTGCACGGGCTTGCCCGCCTTGGGGATCGCCGTGACCGAGGGGATCACACTGCCCGGCCCGCTGTCGTCGCCACCATCCAGGGGCTCGCCGCGAAGGATCTTGCCGATCTCCTCGCCGGTCAGGGTCTCGTATTCCAGAAGACCCTTGGCCAGCCGCTCGAACTCGGCCTCTTTCTCGATCAGGATGCGGCGGGCTTCCTGATAACCCTCTTCGATCAGCTCGCGGACCTCTTGTTCGATCAGCTCCTTGGTCGCGGCCGAGACCGAGAAACCGCCTGTGCTGCCGTTATAGCCCTCATGCGCCTCGGCGTAGTCCACGGCCCCGACCTTGTCGGACATGCCCCACCGCATCACCATCGCGCGGGCGAGCGCGCTGGCCTGCTGGATGTCGCCGGCAGGACCGTTCGAGACGCCCTCTTCGCCGTACTTGATGATCTCGGCGGCCTTGCCGGCCATGGTCATGGCGATCTTCTGCTTGGCCTCGTCCTTGTGGAAGTTCAGGCGATCCATCTCGGGCAGGCTGACGACCATGCCAAGCGCGCCGCCCCGTGGGATGATCGTCGCCTTGTAGACCGGGTCGCATTTGGGCAGCGACAGGCCGACAACGGCGTGACCGGCCTCGTGATAGGCGGTCTTTTCCTTCTGCTCGGGCGTCAGGACCATGCTGCGGCGCTCGACGCCCAGCATCACCTTGTCCTTGGCGTTCTCGAAATCTTCCATGCTGACGAAGCGGCGGCCGATCCGGGCGGCCATCAGGGCGGCCTCGTTCACCAGGTTCATCAGGTCGGCGCCCGAAAAGCCGGGCGTGCCGCGCGCGATGATGCGCAGATCGACATCGGGGCCGACCGGCACCTTGCGGGCATGGACCGACAGGATCCGCTCGCGGCCCTTGATATCGGGGTTCGGAACATAGATCTGGCGGTCGAAGCGGCCCGGACGCAGCAGCGCGGGGTCCAGCACGTCCTTGCGGTTGGTCGCGGCGACGATGATGATGCCCTCGTTCGCCTCGAAGCCGTCCATCTCGACCAGAAGCTGGTTCAGCGTCTGCTCGCGCTCGTCATTGCCGCCGCCGATGCCGACGCCGCGGGCGCGGCCCACTGCGTCGATCTCGTCGATGAACAGGATGCAGGGGGCGGATTTCTTCGCCTGCTCGAACATGTCGCGCACGCGGCTGGCGCCGACACCGACGAACATCTCCACGAAGTCCGAGCCCGAGATGGTGAAGAACGGCACGCCCGCCTCGCCGGCGATGGCGCGGGCGAGCAGCGTCTTGCCGGTGCCCGGAGGACCGACCAGCAGCGCCCCTTTCGGGATCTTGCCGCCGAGGCGGCTGAACTTCTGCGGGTTGCGCAGGAATTCGACGATTTCCTCAAGCTCTTCCTTGGCCTCGTCGATGCCCGCCACATCGTCGAAGGTCACGCGGCCCGATTTCTCGGTCAAGAGCTTGGCGCGCGACTTGCCGAAGCCCATCGCGCCGCCGCGACCGCCGCCCTGCATGCGGTTCATGAAGAAGATCCAGACGCCGATCAGCAGGATGAAGGGCAGCCACACGCCCAGCATCGACATGAAGCCCGAACTTTGCTGGCGGACCACACGCACGTCGATGCCGCGATTAACCAGATTGCCGGCCAGTTCCTCGCCCAGGGGGCGGATCGTGGCATATTGCTGGCCGTCCGTGCCGGTGATCGTGACGTTCTCGCCGTCGATGACCACGGCGCTGACCTGGTCATTCTGCACCCGCTGCATGAAGTCCGAATAGCTGATCTGCCGGTTGTTGGCGGTTCCGGCCCCGTCGCTGAACATGTTGAACAGCGCCAGGATCATCAGAAACAGAACCACCCAGAAGGCGAAGTTGCGTGCGTTGCCCAAAGTCGGTCCTCCGGCGGGATAGGGTTGCCTTGAAAATAGGGATTATCGGCAAAGGTTCAATGCGCCTTCACCAGGCTGCGGAAATCTGCCGCGCCGCGCAGAGGCGTGATCCGCCACGGCCCCGGTCGCAGCAACGGGGCGGCCACCAGGGTCTCGCCCTGCCAGATGGCAGGGCTGGCGGCGGCCTCGTCGCGGGCAAGCCCCGCATCGCGCCAGGGCAGCCGCGTCAGAGGCGCCAGGCCAAGCGCGGCGACATGCTGTCCGGGGCCCAGCCCCTCGACCAGCCAGCGCCTGTCCCAGGGACCCGAAACCACCGGCACCGCGCGCCCGGCCCCCGCCGCCTCGCGCGTCAGACGCAGGTCGGCGCCCGAGGGCGCGATCATCGTGCCGTCCAGCGTCACCCGCGCCCCCGCCTCGATCGAACGGAGGGCATGCAGCAGCGTGGCGCGGCGCGGCGGGTAATCGGCGCCGGTGATCCAGCGGCACGAGGCGACCAGCAGGCGGCGCCGGATCTCGGGCGGGGCCTCGTTGAAGGCGCCGCGCGGCAGGATCAGACGGCCCTGCGCGATCTGCGCGTCCCGCGCCACCAGCGCGGCAAAATCGCACAAGGCGTCGCGCGCCTCGGCGATATGGCGCGCAGCCAGCGCGAGGGGGGCCGGGTCCAGACCAAGCGCGGCCATCGCGCGCCGGATGCGGACGCGTTCGAAATCGGGGTTCTCGTTGCTGGGATCGTCGATCCAGCTGACGCCGCGGGCCGTCAGCCAGTCGCGCAATTCCTGCCGGTGGGTGCCCAGGGCGGGGCGCAGCCAGCGCATCCCGAAGGCGTCGCGCCATTCGGCCATGCCCGCCAGCCCGTCGATCCCGGCGCTGCGGACCAGCCGCATCAGCAGCGTCTCGGCCATGTCGTCGGCCGTATGGCCAAGTGCCACGGCGGGCAGCTCGTTGCGTCTGGCCCAGCCCGCCAGCAGCCGCAGCCGCGCGTCGCGGGCCTGTGCCATCAGGTTGCCGGTGCGCGTCTCGCGCTGCCAGCGCAGAGTGGCATGGGTCAGACCCAAGGCGCGCGCGGCGCGACCGACCTCGGCGGCCTCCAGCGCGCTGCCGGGGCGAAGGTCGTGATCAACCGTGGCGACCATGACGCGGCGGCCCCGCGCCCATTCCGCCGCGACCTGCATCAGCGCGACCGAATCACCGCCCCCCGACACGGCCAGCCCAAGCGCGGGCAGATCGCCCGCCAGACGGTCCAGTGCGGCCATGATCCGCGCGGCAGGGTCGCCCCCCGGGGCGGTCACGCGCCGCCCCTATTCGTGTTCGGCCAGATCGGCCAGCGCCTCGGGATCGAGCGCCGGGTCCAGCAGCGGGTCCAGCACTCCCAGATCGGCGCTGCCGCAGCCCAGCCTGACCAGCGCGGCCTCGGCTTCCTGCGCGGGGCCGCTGCCAGGAAAGCGGGCCGGGATCTCGGCCAGATAGAGACAGGCGGCGGTCGTGTCGCCCTGGCCCTCGATCACGCGGGCGATGCCGAGCAGGCTTTCCGCCGCGCGGCTGCTGTCGGGATCGGCGGCGAAACCCTCAAGCCAGGCGGTGGCGGCCGCGCGCGGATCGCCGCCGCGCTCCAGCGCAACGCCGCGCAGGAACAGGGCCTCGGCGGTCAGGGGGCCACCGGCATGGGTCTCGGCCACCTGCGCGAAAAGGCGCGCGGCCTCGAGCGTGTTCCCGGCATCAAGCGCGCTGCGGGCCCGGTCGAAATCGGCCTGCTCGGCGGCGGTCGCCACACCGGCCGTGCTTTCTCCCACGCTGGCCGCAGGGGCCGAGGGCGCCAGTTCCGGCTGCAGCCCGCCCGCGCCCGAAGGCACGGTCAGCGCGCTGAGATCGCAGGTCTCGTCCATTTCGCACAGACGGAATTCCAGATCGGCCAGCCGCCTCTCATTGTCGGCGGCGACACGATTGATGCGGTTCTGCAACCGTTCGGCCTGATCGGTCAGGCGCATCAGCTGCGCCTCCATCGCGTTCATGCGGTCGATGGCGGTCTCTCCGCCCGCCGCCTGGAACCCCTGGGCGCCCGAGGCCACAAGCTCCGCCCGAAGCCGCTGCAGATTGGCCCGCAATTCGGCGAGGCTCGTCCGCATCTCGGCCAGGCTGGCCTCGCGCTCGGGGTCCTGGACCGCGGGCGCCTCGCCCTGCGGCGCATCGGCCTGCTGGGCCAGCACGGGGCTGGCCAGTGCCAGAAGCAAGGCGACCGGCCAGACGCGCATCACAGGCCCGCCCCGCCATCGCTGACCACCGTCACGGCGCGGCGGTTGCGGGCATAGCAGCTTTCGTCCGAACAGACCTCGGCCGGGCGTTCCTTGCCGAAGGAGAGGGTGCGGATGCGTCCCGGCGCGACGCCCTGCGCGACCAGATATTCCTGCACGGCGCTGGCGCGGCGCGCGCCAAGCGCAAGGTTGTATTCGCGGGTGCCGGTCTCTTCGGCATGGCCCTGGATGATCGCGGTGAAGTTTCCGTGCCGGTTCAGCCAGGCGGCCTGGCGGGTCAGGACCGCGCGGGCCTCGGGCGTCAGCGCGGTCTGGTCCGCGGGAAACAGCACCGTGTCGCCCACCTGCGCGCGGAAGAACTGGGCGCTGCCCTCGACGCCGATCACGCCGCCGGGCAGGTTGCCCTGAAAGACCGCGCCCGCCCCGGTCTGGGCATAGGGGTCGATGACCGGCGGCGCAGGCGGGGCAGGCTGTGCGCAGGCGGCCAGCGCCAGAAGACAGGCGATCAGTGCAGGCTTGGTCGCGGCGTGGGTCATCTTATCCCTCATGGCAGCAGCGGACCCCAGGACGGATCCGAGGCGGCAAATTCCAGTTGAAGCGGTCGCATGTTTCGCCCGGTGATGTCCACAGAATGCAGCCGCGGCTCGCCGGTTCCGCCGGGGGTGACGCGCGTGAACATTACCACCCGCCCGTTCGGCGCCCAGGTCGGCCCCTCGTCGAGGAAGGATTCGGTCAGCATCTTCTCGCCCGACCCGTCGGTCCGCATCACGCCGATGTGGAACCGGTCACCGATCCGCTTGGTGAAGGCGATCATGTCCCCGCGCGGCGACCAGACCGGGGTGCCGTAGCGGCCGTCGCCGAAGCTGATCCGCTGCGGCTCGCCGCCATCGAGGCCCATGATGTAAAGCTGCGGCGTCCCCGAGCGGTCGCTTTCAAAGACGATGCGGCTGCCATCCGGGCTGAAGCTGGGCGAGGTCTCGATCGAGGGCGCGTTGGTCAGCGGGCGCTGCCCGCCCGTCGCCACATCCATCAGCCAGATATCGGAATTGCCGCCCTGTTCGCGCGAATAGGCGATGCGCCGGCCATCCGGGCTGAAGGCAGGGGCAAAGGCCATCGCGCCTGCATCCTGCGTCAGCGGACGCGAGGTCACGCTGGCCACATCCAGCAGGCGGATCTGCGGAAAGCCGCTGTCATAGCTGGTGAACAGGATCTGCCGCCCGTCGGGCGAGAATTTCGGCGCCAGAACCAGCGAGGCGCTGTCGGTCATCCAGCGGATGTTCGCGCCGTCGTAATCCATGACCCCGATGCGCTTGATCCGGGCATTCTTGGGGCCGGTCTCCTGCACGAAGGCCACGCGGCTGTCGAAATAGGGCCGCTCGCCGGTCAGGCGGGCATAGATCTGGTCGGCGATCTTGTGGGCGGCGCGGCGCCAATCTGCGGCGCGGGCGTCGAACTGCATCCCGTCGCCCTGCGGCTGCCCCGAGAACACGTCGAACAGCCGGAAGCGGACGCTGATATCCTCGCCCACCCGCGTCACCTCGGCGGTGACGAGGGCCTGGGCATTCACCGCGCGCCATTCCTCGTAGCTGACGGCATCGGCAAAGCTGGCAGGGCGGGCAGTATGGGCCTCGGCGGGGATCTCGCGGAACAGGCCCGTGCCGGTCAGGTTGTCGGCCACGACCTGACGCACCCGCGCGGCCAGCTCGGCATCACCGTGAAAGGCCGGGATGGCGATGGACATGGGCTCGATCACGCCATCGGTGATCTCGATCCGCAACGGCCCGCTCTGCGCCATCGCAGGCAGGGCGGGCGCGCCGAGCACCAGGATCGCCGCAAGGGCAGGGGCAAGGGTCAGCTTGTGGAACATCGCGTCCTCATTACCTTGATCGGGCGGCAGGCGCGGAGGCCTGACGCCAGGGGTCGTCAGAATTCAACGCCGCCGGGGCGAAAGCTTACCTCGACATCGCGCCAGCGGCCGTATTTCTCGGCGGGCAGGGCATAGCCCGAGCGTCCGCACATCAGGATCGCGCGGCGGGCCACGTCAAAGGCCTGTTCGGCCGCGCTGGCCGAGCCGCCCTGGAAATCGGCAATCCTCATGCTGGCCTGTTCGGGAACGCCGTCCGGGCCAAGCGAGAAGGCGACCGTCACCGTCGTCTGCGCAGCCTCGACCGACAGCATGTTGACGTTCCAGCACTGCTCGATCGCCATGCGCAGCCCCTCGCGTTCGGCCAGCGAGAGGGGCGCGCCGACCGGGAGCCCGCCAAGGGCCGCATCGTCCTGCGGATCGGGAAGGGCTGTAGCGCTGATCCCCGAGGGCGCGAACTGCATCGCGTCGGGCGCGGGCGCCTCGCCGCCATTGCCCGACAGCGCCCCCGCCAGCGCGGCGGCCAGCGGGTCCAGCCCGGCCGAGGCGCCGTCGCCGCCCTCGATGCGCTGGCGGTCACCGCCAAAGGCATCCCCGGTCGAGGCCGTATCGGTCCCCCCGGCGCCCGCATTATCCTGTTGGGCCTCGCGCAGCGCGTCCTCAAGCGCGCGACGATCGGCCGCCTCGCGTTCGGCGGCCAGACGCTCGGCTTCGGCGGCCTCTGCGCGGCGGCGTTCTTCGGCCTCACGTTCGGCTGCGGCGCGGCGCTCGGCGTCGGCGGCCTCGGCGCGGCGGCGTTCCTCGGCCTCGCGGTCGGCTGCGGCAAGGCGTTCTGCGTCGGCGGCCTCGGCTCGGCGGCGTTCCTCGGCCTCGCGTTCGGCTGCGGCGCGGCGCTCTGCCTCCGCGGCCTCTGCGCGGCGGCGTTCCTCGGCCTCGCGTTCGGCTGCGGCACGGCGTTCTGCCTCTGCGGCCTCTGCGCGGCGGCGTTCTTCGGCCTCGCGTTCGGCTGCGGCGCGGCGCTCGGCCTCTGCGGCCTCCGCGCGGCGGCGTTCTTCGGCCTCGCGTTCGGCTGCGGCGCGGCGCTCGGCCTCTGCGGCCTCGGCACGGCGGCGTTCCTCGGCCTCGCGTTCGGCTGCGGCACGGCGTTCTGCGTCTGCGGCCTCGGCACGGCGGCGTTCCTCGGCCTCGCGTTCGGCTGCGGCGCGGCGCTCTGCCTCCGCGGCCTCGGCACGGCGACGCTCATCGGCGGCCTGACGCTCGGCTTCCGCCCGTGCCAGCGCCTCGGTCTCAGCGCGGGCGGCCTCGGCGGCGGCCTGACGGGCGGCGGCCTCTGCCGCCTCTGCCGCCTCACGCTCGGCCACGCGGCGGTTGAACGCCTGAACCAGATCGTCGGGGCGCTGCTGCGGGCGGGGCGAGACGGCCAGCGCCAGCGCAGAGCTCGGCGGCGCAGGGGCATCGAGCGACGGCGCGGCGCCTGGCTGGGGCGCGGTCTCGGCGGCGGCAGGGACCGAGGGGCTTTCGGCGGGCGCCTCGGACTGGGCGGCGGGGGGCTGGGCCAGATCGCTTGCAACCGCGACGGGCTCTCGCGCGGCGAAATCGCTCAGGTCAGGGGCCGGCTCGGCGGCGTCGGGGCGGGCCAGTTCGGCGACATCCTGGGCCTCGGGCGCGGTCGAGCTTGCGGGCGCCTCGGCCCCCTCATCGCCCGAAGGCGTGGGCAGGCTGGCCACCGCCGTCGCATCCGGCGCGACCGGCCCGGCCCCGCGCGAGGCGGCGGCCAGCGCCTCGAACTCGGCGCCGCTGATGGTCGAGACCTGCGTGCTGCGCATCGGCGGCATGGTCTGCGGCCGGAACAACGCACCGCCCAGCACCGCCCAGAGGATCAGCGAGCCATGCGCCACCCCCGAGACCCACCGACCGATGCGTTCTTCCCGTTCGCTCATCGCCTAGCCATCCATCCGCGGGCCGCCGGTCTCGGTGACCAGGACGATATCGGTGATGCCCGCCGAATTCAGCGCGCCCATGATCTGGACCACGCGGGCATAGGGGATCGCGCCATCCGCACGCAGGAAGACGCGCCCCGACTGCCGTTCCGCCAGGATCGCGCGCAGCCGCGCGACGACTTCGGTATCGGGGACCGGCAGATCCATCACCAGCACTTGGCCATCCGCCGGAACAGAGATGACCAGCGGCTCTTCCTGCTCGGTCGGCACGGCATTGGCGGCGGTCTGCGGCAGGTTCAGCGGCACGCCCGCCGTCAGCAGCGGGGCGGCCACCATGAAGATGATCAGCAGCACCAGCATGACGTCCACGAAGGGCGTCACGTTGATCTCGGACATGGGCGCGTTGCGCCGCCTGCCGCGCCCCTTGCGGGCCTCGCGCTTGACGACCGAGGCGCTCATGCGGCGGGCTCTTCGATCTGGCGCGACAGCAGGCTGGCGAATTCGTCGGCGAAATTCTCCCAGCTGCCGGTGATGCGGTCGGCGTCGCCCGACAGCTTGTTGTAGAAGATCACCGCCGGAATTGCCGCGACAAGGCCAAGCGCGGTCGCCAGAAGCGCCTCGGCGATGCCGGGGGCGACGACGGCAAGGCTGGTATCCTGGCTCAGCGCAATGCCCTCGAAGGCGGTCTTGATCCCCCAGACCGTCCCGAACAGCCCGATGAAGGGCGAGGTCGAGCCGACCGTCGCCAGGAAGGACAGGCCCTTGAACAGGCGGGCTTCCTCGCGCTGGATGGCGATGTTCATGGCGCGGTCGATGCGCGGCAGAGAGCCGGGGATCAGGTCGCCGCTGTCGCGCTGGCTGCGGTTCCATTCGGTCATGCCGGCGGCAAAGATGCGTTCGGGCGCGGTGCGCGGCCGGTCCCCGATCCGGTCATAGAGATCGTCCAGCGGCTCGCCCGACCAGAAGGCGCGGTCGAAGGCCGCCGCATCCCGGCGCGCGCGCGCAAAGACCAGGTATTTCTGGACGATGATCGCCCAGGCCCAGAACGAGGCCAGGAGCAGCATGATCATCACGACCTGCACCGTCAGCGAGGATTGCAGGAACAGCCCCACGGCCGAAAAGTCGATGGCCTCGGCGGCCTGAATGGTATCCATCTTCACTGCCTCGTCGTCATGGACCTGCGGCGGGCTCTGCCGGGTCGGGCGCCTTTTACCCTGTATCTGCCACGGGTTTCATCCCCCGCGGCAACACAAAGGCGTCACTTCCCCCGATATGGGCAGGCTGTGCCGCAATCGCCTCATAGGCAAGGCGCCCGCAACGCGCCAGCCTGTCCTTTGCGGCAATCAGGGCGCCAGGACGCGGCGCAGATCGGCAGGCAGGCGGACGGGCCGGCCCGCCGCGCCCAGACAGACGATGGTGACGGTCGCGCGGAACAGGGCCAGCCCGTCGCGCAGAACCTCCTGCGTCAGGACCAGCCGCGCCGGCCGCGCCTCGCTCAGCGCGGTGGTGACGTCCAGCACGTCCTCGAACCGGGCCGGGGCGAGGTAATCGGCCTCGATGCGGCGGACGGCGAAGACGATGCCCTGATCCTCCTTCAGCGCGCGCTGGTCCAGCCCCAGCTCTCGCAACCAGTCCGAGCGCCCCCGCTCGATGAATCTCAGGTAATTGGCGTAATAGACGATCCCGGCCAGATCGGTATCCTCGTAATAGACGCGCAGCCGGATGCGATGGGTCATGGCGCCGCGGCAGCCATCCGCGCCGCCAGCCGCAGCGCATGGCTCGGATCGCTGCTGGCCACCGGCAGGACCGGATCATAGGCTGCCCGGATCAGCGCGGCCAGCTGTGGCGAGACCCGGACATCGCGCGCGAAAGTCAGCGCCGAGCGCATCATTACGGTCTCGGCCAGCTGGGCGGGATGCGCCTCGGCCAACGCGCCCGACAGGCGCAGAAAGCCCAAGCAGGCGCGGATGCCGCCATCGGGGTCGAATCGGAAGATGCGGTATTGATACGCCCCCGACCCGCCCCCGGCCGCCGCCAGCCGCGCCGGCAGACCGGCCTGTCCGGTCAGCGCCTCCAGATCCGGCACGGCGTCCAGCTCGGACCAGTCGCGCATGAAGAACAGCATCAGGTTGGCGCCCATCTCGGGGTCGGTCTCGACCATCGGATGCCCGGCATGGGCAAAGCCCGCCCTCATCGCGGCGCGAAAGATGTCGAGGCTCTCGTCGGCCATGCCGAAGATCACCGGGGCGACCGGCCGTCCCCACCGCGCACAGGAGAACCGCCCGTCGGGGCATGTGAACAGGTGCTCGATCTCGTCAGCCGTCATGATCCGTTCCGCCCCAGGGCCCGCTTTGCCTTGGTTCCAAATATCCCGGGGGGCCGTCCGCAGGACGGCGGGGGCAGAGCCCCCTCCGCCCTGCCGGCCCGCGCCTCAGGCGACGATTGTCGCCTCGGTCGCCGCGCGCAGTTCCTCCTCGGTCACCCCGTCGGCCAGTTCCACGATCCGCAGACCGCCCGGAACAACGTCCAGA
>NZ_JAUVVF010000068.1 GCF_030604785.1 Paracoccus sp. (in: a-proteobacteria)
GGCTTCAACCGCTCCATCTGCGCGTCGGTCAGCCAGAAAAGATTGCTCATCATCACCCCCGTCAGTTCGGGAGCTTGAATCACGCGGGCCGGACAGCCTCAAGAAAATCAATGGGTCCTGACCCTAAGATTGCGAATTTTTTAAGAATTGATGATGAAATTGAAGTTCCGCTTGCAAGGCTAACGGTTTTGGTTGGCGAGAATGGATCAGGGAAATCTTCAATACTGAAGGCGCTGCACTGGTCAATATGAACCGCGCCGGGTTTGCCGGAGGCTCCAACTCTTGAGTAGGATGGAGCATCATGAGCAAGACCACGAACAGGTTTTCACCTGAAGTGCGCGAGCGGGCCGTGCGGCTGGTTCTCGACACCGAGGCCCAACATCCGTCGCGCTGGCAGGCGGTGATGTCGATCGCGGCAAAGATCGGCTGCACGCCCCAGACGCTGAACGACTGGGTCAAGAAGGCGGAGGTCGACAGCGGCCGACGCCCGGGCGTCTCCTGCGAGATGGCCGAGCGGATGAAAGCGCTGGAACGCGAGAACCGCGAGCTGCGCCAGGCGAACGAGATCCTCCGCAAAGCGTCAGCGTATTTTGCGATGGCGGAGCTCGACCGCCGGTCGAAGTGATGGTGGATTTCGTTGACGCGCATCGGGATGCGCACGGGGTCGAGCCGATCTGCGATGTGCTGCCGATCGCCCCATCCACCTACTATGATCATCTGGCGAAGCGGGCCGATCCGTCCCGGCGGTCGGATCGTGCCCGCCGGGACGAGGCGCTGCGCCCCGAGATCCGGCGTGTCTTCGAGGAGAACTGGAGCGTCTACGGCGTGCGCAAGGTCTGGCACCAGTTGCACCGCGAGGGCTTCGATGTCGCCCGCTGCACGGTCGCGCGGCTGATGAAGGACATGGATATTCAGGGCATTATACGCGGCAAGCCACACAGGACGACGATCCCGGACAAGAAGCAGCCTTGCCCGCTGGACAAGGTGAACCGCCAGTTCCGCGTGCCCGCGCCGAACATGCTGTGGGGTCGTCCATTGTGGCGCCATTGGTTCAAGCCCAATGGACGACGATTTCACCTATGTCGCCACATGGAAGGGGTTCGTCTATGTCGCCTTCGTCATCGACGCCTACGCCCGGCGCATCGTCGGCTGGCGCGTCAGCACATCCCCTCATGCCGGGTTCGTTCTCGATGCCCTCGAACAGGCGGTCCATGAACGGCGCCCGACCAAGGGCATGGGGCTGGTCCACCATTCGGATCGCGGATCGCAATACCTTTCCATCAAATACACCGAACGACTGGCCGAAGCGGGCATCGAGCCTTCGGTCGGCAGCGTCGGCGACAGCTACGACAACGCACTGGCCGAGACGATCAACGGCCTGTTCAAGGCTGAAGTCATCCACCGCCGCGGCCCCTGGCGCAGCTTTGAGGCCGTCGAATATGCCACGCTGGAATGGGTCGACTGGTTCAACAACCGCCGCCTGCTCGAGCCGATCGGGAACATCCCGCCCGCAGAAGCCGAGGCCAACTTCTACGCAGTTCTGGAAACTGAACCCATGGCCGCGTAACTAACGTCAATCAGCCTCCGGCAAACCCGGCGCGGTTCAGTTTCCGCGTTGGAGAGGCTATTTCACGCGATGTGCATGGTTGATCGTCGTAGATGGCCACGAAACTGAACGCTTTAAGTGAGCACTTCTGAGATTTATCGAGGCGAGTATCGCAGATCTGACCAATGACCGGTTTGGCCCGCATAGCAGCCTGTGACCTGCCGATTTCGCTGCGCCAAGCATGAGCGTCTGCTCTCGGGAAGCTGCACGGCGCTGCCGCGACTGTCTCGACCGGCCGCAACGGGCCGCGGGCGTGAAAACGGTGCCGGGGAGCGTCGGCCACCGTGCAGAGGCGATGCTGGGATGCGTGGAGCTCTACGCTGCTTGTTATTTAGAACACCTTCACTCGGAGCGAAGGGAGGGCGGCAATTTTATCTCTGACAATCGCCAAAACCACGGCACTTAAGCGGTCGAACGGCTCAGCGCCGTGGCATCCCTACCGGCCGTGCAGCGCGCTTCTGAGCGGCGATACGGAAAGGCGCGTTTGAGGCGCCGTAGCCCTGATAATCCCCATCGCGCTGCACGATCTCGAAGAAGAAACCATCCTCACGTGGCTGGCTGTAGAGCTGGAAGAATTGTCCGCGCTCGTCCTCGTCATACATGATCTGTGCAGTCTGCATCCGCCGGACCAGCGCGTCCGGCAGGCCGAACCGCGCCTGCATGTCAGCATAGTAGTTGACTCCGATCCTGAGGACGGCGAACCCTCGCGCTGCCAACGCCTCGGCGGTGGCGAAGATGTCGCGGCTGGAAAAGGCGACATGCTGGACCGAGGCGCCGAAGCTGTCCTCGATGAAGCGGCCGGCGAGGGTGTGGCGCGCCTCGGCGCCGTTCAGGGTGACGCGCAGCCCGCCCGCCCAGATCGCCTGGCTGCGCACCAGCCCGTCGGGATCGGCCACGTCCACCATCGGCGCCTTTTGCGCGTCGAAGATCGCCGTATAGAAAAGCGACCAGCTGAGCATCTCGTCATAGGCCATGGTCTGGCCGATATGGTCAATGCCGGTGATCCCGGCGCCGGGATCGTCCGTGGGCTCGGGGGGAGAAGCGGCGAAGTCCACCTGCCAGATGCCGGCAAGGTCCGCGCCCTCGTCCAGAAGCCGCAGGACGCTGCCGCCGACGCCGCGGATGGCCGGGATGCGCAGCTCGCCCGCGGCAGGCTCCTCGCCATGGGGCTGGGCCAGAAGGCCCCTCGCGCGGGCGAAGGCCGCGGCCGCATCCGGCACCATCAGCGCGATCTCCGAAACGGTCGTGCCGTGGGTCAGGTAGGTGCTGTGGGTGAAGCCCGCCTCGCCGGTATTGACCAGCACATTCGCCCCGCCCTGCCGCCAGAGCGTCACGGGCTTGGACACATGCGCCCCTGCCCGCGCAAAGCCGGCGGTCGCAAGTAGCGCCTCCAGCGCCGGGGCCTCGGCCGGGGTGGTTGCAAACTCGATGAACTCGACATGGCTCACAGGGGCAGGAGCGGGCAGGGAGGCGGGGATAGGCGCGGCCGAGGTCAGCGCAGGCTCGGCCCGCCGCACCGAGTCCATCAGCGCGATCAGGCTGCGATGGCCGTCCTGCGCGACCATCCGCGGCAGGCCGGCGCGGAACTGGTCGTTGAAGATCTCGAGGCTGAGGGGGCCGTCATAGCCCGTCGCCGCGACCGCGCGCATGAAGCCGGTGACGTCCAGATCGCCCTCGCCGGGCATGTTGCGGAAGTGGCGGGACCAGTAGAGGAGGTCCATCGGGATCGCCGGCGCGTCGGCCAGCTGGACGAAGAAGATGCGGTCGCCGGGGATGGCGCGGATCGTGTCGGGGTCGATCCGGCGCGCCAGCGTGTGGAAGCTGTCGAGGATCAGGCCCACCTGCGGGTGGTCCGCGCGGCGCACCACCTCCCACGCGTCGCGGTGATCGAAGACGTGCCGGCCCCAGCACAGGGCCTCGTAGCCTACGCGGACGCCGTGCTTCGCGGCCAGATCGCCGAGGTCGCGAAAATCCTGCGCCATGCGGTCGATGCCGCCCATCGCAGCGGGATGGACACTCGAGCAGACCAGCATCAGGTCGGTGCCGAGCTGGTTCATCAGCTCGAACTTGCGCTCGGCGCGGGCGAAGGCGCGGGACCGGTGCGGCTCGGGCAGCGCCTCGAAGTCGCGGAAGGGCTGGAAGAGCGTGATCTGAAGCCCGTGATCGCGCACCATGCGCCCGACCTCGGCCGGGGTGAAGTCCGAGGCAAGGAAATCCTGCTCGAAGATCTCGATCCCGTCGAAGCCGGCGGCGGCGATGGCCGCCAGCTTGGTGGGCAGCGTGCCCGAGACGGTGACGGTCGCGATCGAGGTCTTCATGCGTCCCGCCCCGCGAGCAGATCAGCGCGCAGCCGCGCCTCGTCCAACGGCAGACCGGTGAAGATCGCCCAGGCATCGACGCCCTGGCCGATGAACAGCTCGTAGCCCGAGATGATGGCGAGGCCGGCGGCGGCCGCGTCCTGCAGGAACTGCGTGTTGACCGGGGTATAGACGGCGTCGAAGACCCATTCCGCGCCCGCCATGAGGCTGGAGGCCAGCGGCGTGCCCTCGTAGCCGACCATGCCGACGGGGGTGCAGTTGATCAGGCCCGAGGCGCCCGGCGCCAGCGCCGCCGCGTCCGTGCCCGTGACAACGCGCAGGCCCGGGCGGGCCGCCCGCAGCGCCTCGGCCAGCGCGTCTGCCTTGGCGGGGTCGCGGTCGGCCAGCCGGATTTCGGCCGCGCCGAGAGCGATCAGCCCGAAGGCCACCGCGCGCCCGACCCCGCCGGCGCCGATCATCAGCACCGGACCCGGCGCCGCATCTCCCCGGACGCGGCGATAGGCCGAGACGAAGCCGGAATAGTCGGTGTTGAAACCGCGCGGCTGACCCTCGCCGAAAAGGACGGTGTTGCAGGCGCCGATGGCGGCGACGAGCGGATCGTCGATCCGCAGCCGGTCGGCAACAACCTCCTTGTAGGGATAGGTCACGTTGATGCCCCGGTAGCCTCCCGCGGCGCAGCGGGCGAAGAGGGCGTCGAACTCCAGCCCCTCGACCCTCGGGATCAGGCTGTCGTAACGCACCGCCCGTCCGTTCTGGGCCCCCGCCAGCCGGTGCAGCCGCGGCGATTGGGAGGCGGCGATGTTGTCGCCGATGAGGCCCAGCAGGATCGTGTCGGTCATGGTCAGGTCCTTCATCACCGCCCCCGCCAGCGGGCCCACCAGGGCGAGTTGGTCACGAGGATCATCACCACCGCAAGAAGCAGCGTCAGCGACAGCGGGCTGGTGAAGATGCCCATGAGCATCGCGCCGAAATCCTCGCGCGTGCTGATGATGGCGCGGCGCCAGTTGTCGTCCAGCAGCCGTGACAGGATCACGCCCAGGATGACAGGTGCCAGCGGGTAGCCGTAAAGCCGCATGAAGTAGCCCAGCACGCCGAAGCCCAGCATCCAGTAGACGTCGGTCAGGCTGTTGTTGATCGCATAGGCGCCGACGATCGACAGCACCAGGATCACCGGCAGAAGAATGGTGCGCGGCAGCTCGACCACCTTCACGAAAAGGCGGATGCCGGTCAGCCCGAAGAGCAGCATGAAGCAGTTGGCCAGCGCGAGCGATCCGACGATGAACCAGAACATGTTCGGCTGCTCGATCATCAGCATCGGGCCCGGGTTGAGCCCGTGGATGAAGAGCGCGCCGATCATGATGGCGGTGACCGCGTCGCCGGGAATGCCAAGCGTCATCATCGGGATGAAGGCCCCGCCGACGGCGGCGTTGTTGGCGGCCTCGGGGGCGACCAGCCCCTCGACCGCGCCCTCGCCGAAGGGCGTCTCGGGGTTGCGGGTCACGCGCTTGGCCTGGTCATAGGCCATCAGCGAGGCGATGTCGCCGCCCGTCCCCGGCAGCGCGCCGACGACCGTGCCGATGGCCGAGCTTTGCAGGCCGAGCGGCAGGTGCTTGCGGACCTTTGCCCAACTGGGCACGATCCCGTCGATCTTCTGGCGCACGGCGGGGGTGTGGACGTTGTGCAGCTGCATCAGCGCCTCGGAGACGCCGAACATGCCGATCATCACCGCGACGAAGGAGATCCCGCCGCGCAGCTCGTCGAGGCCGAAGACGAAGCGGTCCTGCACCGTCAGCGGGTCCATCCCCACCGCGCCGATGCCGATGCCGAGCGCGCCGGCGAAAACGCCCTTGGTCAGGCTGCCGCCGGACAGCGAGCCGACCAGCAGGATGCCCATGATCGCCAGCAGCATGAAGTCGCGCGGCTGAAAGCGCAGGGCGAAGTCCGACAGGACCGGCGCCAGCCCCGCCAGCGCGAAGATGCCGATGAAGCCGCCGATGAAGGAGACGACCGTGACGATGCCGATCGCCTCGCCCGCCCGGCCCTTCTGGGCCAGCGGAAAGCCGTCGAGCGCCGTGGCGATGGCCGAGGGCGCGCCGGGGATGTTCAAAAGGATCGCGGTGCGCGAGCCGCCATAGACCCCGCCCATGTAGATCCCGATCATCAGCGCCAGCGCCGGATAGACGTCCCAGGAGAAGGTGAACGAGATCAGGATCGAGACCGCCATCGTCACCGACAGGCCCGGAATGGCGCCGACATAGATGCCGGCGAAGGTGCCCGCCGCGATCAGCGCCAGCAGGTCCAGATGCGTCAGCGGCATCAGCAGGTTGGGCAGGATGTCCATGCGGCGGCCCCTAGAACAGCGACATCAGGAAGGCGACGATGCGGCCCTCGGGCACGATCCCCGGCGGCATCAGGACGGAAAAGACCATGCGGAAGATCAGCCAGATCAGCAGCACCGTCCCGAAGGCGACGCCGAGGCAGAACAGCAGGCCGCGCCGGGACAGGAACCAGATCATCGCCGTCAGGAACAGAAGCGAGGTCGGGATGAACCCCAGAGGGCGCAGCAGCAGCGCATAGAGCGCGATCATCGCGATGGTCACGATCACCGCCGGCGGCAGGATGTCCCGCCGCAGCGTCTGGATGCGGCCCGCGGGGCGGCGCAGCGTTTCAAAGAGGACCACCAGCGCCGAGACGACCATGATCGCGGTCGTGGCCATCGGCACGGCGCCCGGCGAGGACAGGGCCTCGAAGCCGGCGATGCCGTAGGCGGACCACAGCAGGCCCAGGCTGGCCGCGGCCAGGAAGATGGTGAAGGCCAGCTCGCCGGGGCGGCGGGTGGGCTTGGGGTCCATGGGACATCCCTCCGGGATCACGGATCGGCAGCGCCGGTGGAAGGGGTCGCGCCGCCCGGTGGGGGCGGCGCGGGGAAGGTCAGGGCCGCTCGATCCCGAACTCCTCGGGCGAGTTCTTCGCGATCTCGGCGTCGTGGAGGATCCAGGCCGTCTGGCGCTGCCAGGTGTCGAGGAAGTCCTGCGCCTCGGCGCCCGACAGCGACAGCATCCGGAAGCCGCGCCCGTCCATCAGCGCCAGGAAGTCGGGGTTCTGGGCGCCCGCCTGGAAGGCTTCGGTCAGCTTGGCGACCACGTCATCGGGCGTGCCCTGCTTGACGAAGATGCCGAAGAACGGCCCCCAGGGCAGCAGGTCGGCGAATTCGGGGTTCGTCTCGGTGATCGCGGGGGTGTCGGGCAGCTGCGGGACGCGCTCCTCGTCGAAGATCGCGATGGGCTTGAGGTTGCCCGCGCGGATCGCCTCGATCGCCGCGCCAAGGACGGCCGGCATGACGTCGACGGCCCCGCCCTGCAGCGCGGTCAGCGCCGGGCCGTCGCCGTCATAGGGCACGGCGGTCACGTCGATGGGCGTCTTCTCGTTGATCATCGCGGTCACGACCGAGGGCAGCCCGCCCGGCCCGGTCGAGCCGAAGCGCAGCTCGCCCGGGTTCTCCTCGATATAGGCGATCAGCTCGGGGAAGGTGTCGAAGGGCGCGTCGGGGCGCGTCACGATGATCGGCACGCCGCGGGCCAGCACGTTGATCGGGATGAAGTCGGAATAATCCTTCTGCCCCAGCCCCATCACCTTGTAGAGCAGCGGGTTCTCGGCCCCGAAGAGCAGCGTGTAGCCGTCGGCGGCCGCGCGTTCCGCCTGGTTCAGGCCGATGGCGCCCACGCCGCCGGTCACGTTCTGCATGATGACGCGCTGGCCCAGCACCTCCTCGGCATGGGGCGTGACCGCGCGGCTGACCACGTCGGTCGAGCCGCCCGCGCCCCACTGGATGATCCCCTGGATCTCGCGCTCGGGGTAGTCGGCCAGCACCGGCGTGGCCGCCATCGTCAGCGCGGCGATGACGCCGCCCAGAAAAGTCCTCATGACATCCTCCCTAAAAACGGTCCCTGTCCTCTCAGGGTGCGGGACCAATCTGCCCAAGACGCGCTGTAACAGCAAATACCGTCTTTAACGGCTCCGTAACATCAGGTTAATCACCCGTCGTCCCACCGCTCGCGCGCCCGCGCCTTGGCCAGCTCGCGCCGGAAGAGGCCGATGGTCGTCTCGGCAAAGGAGGACAGCTGGCGGCCGCGCTTGGTGACCGACCAGGCGGTGATCGCCGCCGGCTCCTTCAGCGGGCGGCGGACGAGGCCGGGCATGTAGACCTCGGCCACCGAGAACTCGTCGATGACCGCGACGCCGAGGCCGTGGCGCACGAGACTGACGATGGTCTGGGCAAAGCGCCCCTGCATCGCATAGCGCGGGTTCAGCCCCGCCTCGTCCAGCGGACGGGCCAGGATGCGGCCATAGGGATCGGCCCGGTCCACGCCGACGAAGGGATAGCGCA
>NZ_JAUVVF010000052.1 GCF_030604785.1 Paracoccus sp. (in: a-proteobacteria)
TCACGCCCAGATAGCCCTGTCGCTGCATCACATCGACCAGGCCGATCCCCGCGGCCTCGACCTTGATCAGCACCTGGCCCTTGCCCGCCACCGGATCGGGAAGCTCGACCAGGGACAATTGGTCGGCCGAGCCGAATTCACGCACGATGATCGCCTGCATCCCGAATCTCCATTTCATCATTTGCTTGTTTCGCTAACAAGTATAATTGGTAGGCCGGATCCTCTGGCGCTGGCAAGGGGGCAAACTGCGCGGCGACAACGATCTGCTCGCAGACCCCGATTGCGCCGGAAGACCGGCGCCCTTGCGCTCAGGCGCAATGGGTCAGGATCACATCGCGCAGCCAGCGGTGCATGGCCGAGGCGTTGGTGCGGGCCGTCCAGACCACCGACAGGTCGAACCGGCCGCGGAAGGGGCAGGCGCTCATCGCCAGCCGGTCCGCGATCCGTGCGCCAAGCCTGCGCGGCACTGTGGCGACGAGGTTCGAGCCGGAGAGCAGCTCGGCCAGCCCCGCCGGGCTGGGCACGGTCAGCGTCGGCTCCAGCCGGTGGCCTGCGGCCTCGAGCTCTTGCAGATAGGCCGATTTCCAGCCGCCGCCGTAATCGATCAGGACGTGGCGCAGGGCGAAGTAGTCCTCGACCGTCAGCGGCTTGCCGGCCATCGGGTGGGATGGGTCCATCAGGCAGGCATATTCCTCGGCGTAAAAGCGGCGGGTGTGAAAGCCCGATTCGCTGCGGCCGAAGGGGCCGACCAGCACATCCGCCTCGCGCGCCAGCAGCCGGTGATGCCCGTCGCCGAGCGCGTTGATCACGCGGACCGACATGCCCGGCGCCTCGGCCCGGAGGGCCGCGACGATGCGGGGGATCAGCAGGATGCGTTCGTAATAGTTGCAGGCGATGGTGACGCTGCCGGTCGCGCGGGCCGGATCGAACCGCTCGGGCTGGGCCATCCCGTCCAGCAGGTCCAGCATCTGCCGCGCCTGCGCCAGCAGCCGCTCGCAGCGCTCGGTCGGGACCTGCCGGCCGCCCTCGCGCACGAAGAGCGGATCGCCGAAGGCCGCGCGGAGTTTCGCGATCGTGTAGCTGACCGCCGACTGGTTCACGTCCAGACGCTCGGCCGCGGCGGTGAACGAGCCGAGGTCATGGACCAGCCGCAGCGTTTCCAGCGCCGTGAAGTCCAGCATGCGGGGATCGGTCATGGCGCCACCATCAAATTTGTTGATGGCAGATAATAAACCCATCGGCTGGTTCGGCAATGCCCCCCGCGCTAGCGTTCGAACCGGAGGAAGGGGAGGAACCATGGCGCTTGCACCGCTGGACAATGCGATCACGCTGGATCAGCTGACGCTGGACCCGTATCCGATCTATCGCCGCCTGCGGGCCGAGGCGCCCGTGCTGCGCGTGGCGTCGGCGCGGCGGACCTTCCTGACCAAGGCGGCGCTGACCAAGCTGGTCAAGGACGATCCGATCCTGTTCAGCAGCGACGATCCGAACACGCCGATGAAGCCCGCCTTCCGCGCCCATACCCTGATGCGCAAGGACGGCGAGGCGCATCTGGCCGAGCGGCGCGCGATCAACCCCGCCCTGACGCCCAAGCGGATCAACAGCGACTGGGGGCCGCTCTACGAGACGCTGGCCGCCGACTACATCGGCCGCCTGCCGCGGGGCGAGGTGGTGGACCTCTTCGCGACCCTTTGCGGGCCGCTGTCGGCGCGCATCCTGGCCCATATCCTCGGCATCCCCGAGGCGACGGACGACGAGATGCAGCGCTGGTCGCAGCGCCTGATCGACGGGGCCGGCAATTTCGGCTGGCGGCCCGAGCCCTTCGCTGCCTCGGATGAGGCGAACGACCAGATGGACGCCCTCTTCGCGCGCTTAGCGCCCCTGCGGAAAGCCGAGCCGGACGGGTCGGCCTTCTCGGTCATGCTGACGGCCGAGAACCCGATCCCGCTGAGCCAGATCCACGCGAACCTCAAGATCGCCATCGGCGGCGGCATCAACGAGCCGCGCGACGCGATGGCCACCGCCATCTTCGGGCTTCTGGACAACCCGGACCAGCTGACCGAGGTCAAGGCGCAGGGCGCCTGGAACGCGGCCTTCGAGGAGGCGATCCGGTGGGTCGCCCCGATCCAGGCCAGCTCGCGCCTCGTGACCGCCGACACGGAACTGGGCGGATACGAGATCCCGAAGGGCGAGACGGTGATGACCATCCAAGCCTCGGCCAACCGCGACGAGGACCTCTTCGAGAACGGCGAGGTGTTCTTCGTCTTCCGCGACAGGAACCCCCACCAATCCTTCGGCAACGGCCCCCACCACTGCGCGGGCGCCCATGTCGCGCGGCGCACGGTCGGCAAGATCATCCTGCCGATGCTGTTCGACCGCTTCCCGAACATGACCCTTCCCGACCGCGAGGCGGTGCAGTGGCGCGGCTTCGGCTTCCGCGGCCCGATCAACCTGCCGGTCGTCCTGAACTGAGGAGAACCCCATGGTCAAGCTTACCTTCGTCGCCCCGGACGGCAGCCAGACCACGATCGACGCGCCCGAGGGGACGTCGGTGATGAAGGCCGCCGTGGCCAATGACGTTGACGGCATCGTCGGCGAATGCGGCGGCGCGATGATGTGCGCGACCTGCCATTGCTACGTCGACGAGGCCTGGGCCGACCGCACCGGCCCGCGCGAGGAGGGCGAGGACGACATGCTCGAGGGCGCTGCGTCCGAGGTCAACGACCGCTCGCGCCTGTCCTGCCAGATCAGGCTGACCGCCGACCTCGACGGACTTGTGGTCCATCTCCCCGAGGAGCAGCTTTGAGCCGGCCGGGCGTCATCATCGTCGGCGCGGGGCAGGGCGGTCTTCAGGCCGCGATCAGCCTGCGGCAGGAGGGTTATGCCGGCCCCGTCACCCTGATCGGCGCCGAGCCGGGCCTGCCCTATCAGCGCCCGCCTCTGTCGAAGGCCTATCTGGCCGAGGGCGATCCGGCCGCGCTGACCCTGCGCCCCGAAAGCTTCTTTGCGTCGAAGGACATCACCTATCTTCCCTCGACGATGGTCGAGGCCATCGACCGCGCGGCGCGGCAGGTGATCCTGCCCTCGGGGCGGTTGGATTACGACCGGCTGATCCTCGCCACCGGCACCCGCAACCTGCGCCCGCCCATCGCGGGGCTGGAGCGGGCGCTGGACCTGCGCACGCTGGCCGATGCCGGCCGCCTGCGCGAGGTGCTGGCCAGCCCGCGCCGGGTGGCGGTGATCGGGGGCGGGTTCATCGGCCTGGAATTCGCCGCCGCCGCCCGCAAGCTGGGCCACCAGGTCGCCCTCATCGAGGCGGCGGACCGGCTGATGGCGCGGGTCGTCTCGCCGCTGATGTCGCGCTACTTCGCGATGCTGCACCATGACTGGGGCACCGAGATTCATCTGGGCCAGCCCGCCGTGGCGGTCGATGACACCGGCGTCACGCTGGCGGATGGCGCTCATGTCGCCGCCGACACGGTGCTGCTGGCGGCGGGGGTCTGCCCGAACACCGAGCTGGCGGCCGAGGCGGGGCTTCAGATCGAGAACGGCATCCGGCTGGACGCGCAGCTGCGGACCTCGGACACCGCGATCTTCGCGCTCGGCGATTGCGCCAGCTTCCCCGACCCGCGGACGGGGCGTCGGGTGCGGCTGGAAAGCGTGCAGGCGGCGACGGATCATGCGCGCCTCATCGCCGCGCAGATCGCCAAGGGCACGGAGGCGCCCTATGCCGCCGTGCCGTGGTTCTGGTCCGACCAGGGCGACCGCAAGCTGCAGATCGCGGGCCTCGCCGGGCCGGACGCGACCGAGGAGATCGTCGTCGACGGCATCGTCGCCCGCGTCGATGACCTCGGCGTGGCGGCGCTGGAGACGGTGAACAATGCAGGCGCGCATATGAAGGCGCGCCGGCTGCTGGCGGGGCACGCGCCCGTCAGTCTGGACGACATCAGGGCCGCGGTGCTGAAGACCGCCGCCTGACCACCACAACGATGTTTGGGAGGACATCATGACCCTGAAGACCCTGATCCTTTCCTCGGCTGCCGCGCTGGCGCTGACGGTTTCCGCCCATGCGCAGGAGCTGCGCTACGCCAACTGGGCGGCGCCCATGCACACGATCACCGCCTCGCAGATCGAGCCCCTGGCCGAGGCGCTGGAGGAGGGCACGGGCGGCGCCGTGACCCTGCGCGCCTTCCACGGCGGCGAGCTGGGCGCGGGCCCGGCCGACCAATATGTCCGTGTGGTGCAGGGCACGGCCGAGATGGGCTGGGGCCTGCCCGGCTACACCTCGTCGCAATTCCCCAAGAGCATGATCGTCGAGCTGCCCGGCGCGCTAGAGCTGGACCAGACCGCGCATGAGGCGATGTGGCGCGCTTTCGACGCCGAGCTGGCATCCGAGTTCCCGATGACCGAGGTCCTCGCCCTCTGGGGCTCCGAGCCGAACGTCCTGATGATGCGCGACCGCGAGATCCGCACGCCCGAGGATCTGCGCGGTCTCAAGATCCGCGTCTCGGGCGCGGCGGCGGCCGAGGCGATCGAGGCGCTCGGCGCGACGCCGGTGCAGCTGCCGATCACGCAGGTCTATAACGGGCTGCAGACGGGCCTGATCGACGGGCTGGTCAGCGGCGCCTCGGTCATGTCGGACTTCAAGCTGGACGAGGTCGTGGGGACCATGTCGCTCGGCGCGAACCTCGGCCGGCTCAGCTTCTTCACGGTGATGAACAAGGCCGCCTATGACGGGCTGCCCGACGAGGCCAAGGCCGCGCTGGATACTGAGATGCGCGCCGAGCTGTCGCGCCGCGCCGAAGAGGCGTGGATCGCCACCGCCGAGGCCGGGATCGAGGCCGCCCGCGCCTCGGACCGCACCACGGTGATCGACCTTTCCGAGGACGAGATCGCCGCCTTCGACGCGGCCCTGTCGCCGGTGACGGACGCCTATATCGCGCAGGTCGGCGGCGAGGCGGCGCTGGCCGCGATGCGCGGGCAGTGATGGCGGCGCTGATGCGCTGGACGGACAGGCTGATCGGCCTGTCCGCCTTCGTCGGCACGGCGGGGCTTCTGTTCGTCGTGGGCGTGATCCTGGTGGACGTGATCGGGCGCAACTTCGGCCGCCCGCTCTATGGCTCGCAGGACATGGTGACGATGACCATGGTGCTGATCGTCTTCGGCGGCATGGCCCTCTGCGACCGGCTGGACGGGCATATCGTGGTCGACATCTTCGAGGGGTCCTTCCCCGAAGGACTGAACCGCCTGATCGACATCGCCTCGGCGCTGCTCGGCGCGGTGATCTTCGCGCTGATCGCCTGGGCGATCTGGAACAGCGCGCAGCTGAGCCAGATGCTGAACCTCTCGACGAACCTTCTGCGCCTGCCGCTGGCCTGGTTCCAGTATGCCGTCGTCGCCTTCTCGGGCATCACGGTCCTGGCGCTGCTGATGCGGGCGGGCCTGCTGCTGGCAGGCGGCCCTCGCAAATCGGCGGAGGGCGCGCTGTGAGCCCGGTCCTTGCCGGCACGCTCGGCCTCGTCATCCTGCTGGTGCTGCTGCTGATCCGCGTGCCGGTCGCCTTCGCGATGTTCGCGGTGGGCTTCACCGGCATCTGGCTGCTGAACGGCCTGCCCGCAGCGATGGGGCTGCTGTCCTCCGAGACCTTCGCGCTGGCCTCTAATGCCGAGCTGATCGTGGTGCCGCTGTTCATCCTGATGGGCAACGTCGCCAGCGTCACCGGCATGAGCCGCAAGCTTTACGACGCCGCCTATGCCTGCATCGGCCAGATCCGCGGCGGACTGGCCTCGGCGACGGTGATCGGCTGCGGCGGGTTCGCGGCCCTGTCAGGCTCGTCCGTCGCCTCTGCCCTGACCATGGGCCGCACGGCTTTGGCAGAGATGGACCGCTTCAACTACAGCCCGCGCCTCTCCACCGGCGTCGTCGCGGCGGGCGGCACGCTCGGCATCCTGATCCCGCCTTCGACGGGCTTCGTCATCTACGCGATCCTGACGCAGCAGAGCATCGGGCGGCTCTTCATGGCGGGTGTCCTGCCCGGCATCCTCTTGCTGACCCTCTTCATCCTGACGGTGATGCTGCTCTGCTGGATCTGGCCCGAGATGGGGCCGAAGGGGCCCGCCACCACCATGGCCGAGAAGGGCCGCGCCTTCTTGGGCGCCGTCCCGATCCTGTCGGTGGTGCTGGTGACCATCGGCGGCATCTATGGCGGCATCTTCTCGCCGACCGAGGCCGCAGGCGTCGGCGCCGCACTCGTCATCCTGATCGGCGCCCTCGGCCGCAGCCTGACGCTGGCGAGCTTCTGGCAGGCGGCGCGCAGCAGCATCGTGACCACGGCTTCCGTCATGCTGATCCTGATCGCGGCGCATCTGATCAATCCGTTCATCGCCCTCAGCCACCTGCCGGCCGAGGTCAGCGGGATGCTGGTGACGCTGGATCTGGGCCTCTACGGCACGCTTCTGGTGATCCTGGCGATCTACCTGGTGCTGGGCTGCTTTCTCGAGGGGTTGGCGATGCTGGTCCTGACGCTGCCGATCTTCATGCCGGTGATCCTGCAACTGGGGATCGACCCGATCTGGTTCGGCGTGCTGGTCGTCCTGACGCTCGAGATGGGGCTGATCTCGCCCCCCGTGGGGATCAACGTCTTCATCGTGAAGTCCGTCGCCCGCAGCGTTCCGCTGTCCGAGATCTTCCGCGGCGTCACGCCCTTCTGGTTCGCCATGCTGCTGTGCCTGCTGATCATCATCGCCGTCCCGCAGATCGCGCTCTGGCTGCCCGGCATGATGTGACCCAGTTTTCTACACACGGAGATAGTTTCCGTGTATAGTAAATTCGGGAGGATGCTGCATGACTGATTCGACGATCCGGCCTGTGCGCCTGTGGACGCCCCAGATCGCGTGGGAGGAGCGCGACGACGGCGCGATCCTCGTCCGGCAGACGGACCCGCTCGGGCCCTATCCCGCGCGGATGTCCGACCGGATCGCGCATTGGGCCGAGGCGGCGCCGGACCGGCTGTGGATGGCCGAACGCGACGCGGACGGCGCCTGGCACGGCGTCACCTATGCCGAGCTGGCGGATCATGTGCAGGCGGTCGGGCAGGGGCTTCTGGACCTCGGCCTTTCGCCCGAGCGGCCGCTGCTGATCCTGTCTGGCAATTCGGTCGGCCATGCGCTGGTGGCGCTCGGCGCGCAGCATGCCGGCATCCCCTCGGCCTGCATCTCGCCGGCCTATGCGCTGGCCTCGGGCGAGCTGGGCAAGCTGACCGCCGTGCGCGACCAGATCACGCCGGGCGCGGTCTATGCCGAGGACGCGGACGCCTTTTCCACCGCGCTCGGCGGCGTGCTGGCCGGGCTGCCGGTCATCGGCCGGCGCGGGCCGGTGACGCTGACGCTGGAGGCGCTGCTGGCCACCAGCCCCGGCGATGCGGTCCGCGAGGCCCATGCCGCGACCGGGCCGGACACGGTGGCGAAGTTCATGTTCACCTCGGGCACGACCGGCTCGCCCAAGGCGGTGATCACGACGCAGCGGATGCTCTGCGCCAATGCCGAGCAATCGACCGACTGCTTTGCTTACTTGCGCGACGAGCCGCCGGTGGTGCTGGACTGGTCGCCCTGGAACCATGTCGCGGGCGGCAACAAGGTCTTCAACGTCACGCTGTACAATGGCGGCACGCTCTATATCGACGGCGGGCGCCCGACGCGCGAGGCCTTCGGGCAGACCCTCGCCAACCTGCGCGAGATCCGTCCGACCTGGTACTGGAACGTCCCCTTCGGCTACGAGATGCTGGCCGAGGCGATGGAGGCCGACCCGGCCCTTGCCCGCAACTTCTTCCACGACCTCAAGGTGATGTTCTACGCCGGCGCGGCGATGGGGCGGCACACCTGGGACAAGCTGGACGGGCTGTCAAAGCAGCTGCACGGCCAGCGGGTGCTGCTGACCAGCGGCCTCGGCTCGACCGAGACCGCGCCCTTCGCCATCTTCAACACCGACCCGGCCAGCGAAGCGGGCAATGTCGGACTGCCCGCCCGCGATCTGGTGCTGAAGCTGGTCCCCGTCGAGGACAAGTGGGAGGCCCGCGTGAAGGGCCCGAACATCACGCCGGGCTACTGGCGCAACCCTGACCTGACCGCCGAGGTCTTCGACGACGAGGGCTTCTACTGCCTCGGCGACGCGCTTCGCTTCGCGGTGCCGGGCGATCCCTCCAGGGGCTTCTTCTTCGACGGCCGCGTGGCCGAGAACTTCAAGATGTCCACCGGCACCTGGGTCGGCGTGGGCGCCCTGCGCGCCAAGCTGATCGACGCGATGGGCGGGCTGATCCGCGACGCGGTGATCCTGGGCGAGGGGCAGGACGCGCTGTCGGCCCTGCTGGTCCCCTTCCGCCCCGCGATCGAGCGGCTGGTCCCCGGCGGCGATGCGCTGGACGAGGCCGCGCTGCTGGCCCATCCCGTCCTGCACGGCGCGCTGGCCGAACGGCTGGCGGCCTACAATGCCGCCAACCGGGGCATGTCGCTGCGGATCACCCGCGCGATGCTCATCGACCAGCCGCTGAGCTTCGAGCGGGGCGAGGTGACCGACAAGGGCTCGGTCAACCAGCGCGCAGTGCGGAACGGCCGCCCTGACCTGGCGGCGCGGCTGGCGTCGGACAGCCCCGAGGTGATCCTGCCCAAGGCGCCCGAAGATGCTTTACACGGATAGTATTTCCACGGATAATAACTCGAACAACCGGAGAGCTGCCGTGAGCCATATCACCTTCGAGATGCGCGGGGATGTCGCGCTGCTGGGCCTCAATCGCACCGCCAAGCGCAACGCCATCTCGGACGCGGTGCTGGAGGAGCTGGACGGCCTGATCACCCGCGCCGAGGCCGAGGCGAAGGCCGCCGTCATCTTCGGCCACGGCCCTCATTTCTGCGCCGGGCTGGATCTGGGCGAGCATGTCAAGAAATCCGCCTTCGAGGGGATGCTGAACTCGCGCCGCTGGCACGACGTCTTCGGCCGCATCCAGCTGGGCCGCATCCCGTGGTTCTCGGCCCTGCACGGCGCGACGGTCGGCGGCGGGCTGGAACTGGCCTCGGCCACCCATGTCCGCATCGCCGACGAGAGCGCCTTCTTCGCCCTGCCCGAGGGGCAGCGCGGCATCTTCGTCGGCGGCGGCGCCTCGGTCCGCACGGCGCGGCTGATGGGGGTGGCGCGGATGACCGACCTGATGCTGACCGGCCGCAGCATCAATGTCGCCACGGCCGAGCTGTGGGGCATCGTCAGCGCCCGCACCCCGGCCGGCGGCGCGCTGGACCGCGCGGTGGAACTGGCCGCCCAGGCCGCCACCAATGCCGAGATGTCGAACTATGCCATCATCCACGCCTTGCCGCGCATCGCGGACATGGCCGCGGCGGACGGCCTCTTCGTGGAAAGCTTCGTCTCGGCCTTCACCGCCCATTCGCCCGAGGCCGAGGAACGCCTGAACGCCTTCCTCGAAAAGCGCGCTGCCAAGGTCGCCCGGCCGGGGAGCACCGCATGACCGCCCATCAGCGCCACCTTGAGGAAACGCCGGAACTGGGCGAATTGCCCAACATCTTCGGCCTGCTGCTGCGGCTGGCGCAGGTGCGCCATTACGACCGCTTCTTCGCCGCCTTCGAGGGCACGGATGTCCGCCCCGGCGAGATGACGCTGCTGTGGCTGCTGGACCTGAACCCCGGCATCCGGCAGGGCGTCGCCGCGCGCACGCTGCTGATCAAGCCGGCGCACATGACCAAGGTCGTCCAGCGCCTGATCGATGCGGGCCTCATCAGCCGGCTGGTGCCCGAGGGCGACCGCCGCTCAGTCACGCTGAACCTGACGGATGCGGGCCGCGCCCATCTGGCCCGCCACCGCGAGACCTTCCTGAACGTCTCGTCGGCCGAGTCCATCGGCCTGGCGCAGGACGAATACGACACGCTGCTGGCGCTTCTGCGCAAGCTCGCCTTCTGAGAGGGTTTCATGCCGATCAACCTCGACGACATCATCGCCATCGACATCCACACCCACGCGGAAGAGCCCTGCTGCACGCATCGCGACGACGGCTACAATGACTTCCAGGCCGCGATGGCGCGCTATTTCAGGAACCCGGCGGGCGAGCAGGGGATGCTGCCCACCGTGCCGCAGACCGCCGCCTATTTCCGCGACCGCCGCATCGCCGCCGTGATCTTTCCGGTGGATGCCGAGCGCGAGACCGGCTTTCGCCGCTATTCCAACGAGGAGGTCGCGCAGCTCTGCGCCGAGAATGACGACATCCTGATCCCCTTCGCCTCGATCGATCCGGCCAAGGGGCGGGCGGGCGCGCGCGAGGCGCGGCGGCTGGTGCGCGATTTCGGCGTCAAGGGCTTCAAGTTCCACCCGACGATGCAGGGCTTTTTCCCCAACGACCGCGCGATCTATCCGGTGCTGGAGGCGATTGCCGACGAAGGCGCGATCACGCTGTTCCATACCGGCCAGACGGGCGTCGGCTCGGGGATGCGCGGCGGGATGGGGATGCGGCTCAAATACTCGAACCCGATGCATCTGGACGATGTGGCGGTCGATTTCCCCGACATGCCGATCATCCTCGCGCATCCGTCCTTTCCCTGGCAGGAAGAGGCGCTGGCCGTCGCCCAGCACAAGCCGAACGTCTACATCGACCTCAGCGGCTGGTCGCCCAAATATTTCCCCGAGATTCTCGTCCGTTACGCGAACACGCTGCTCAAGGACAAGATGCTGTTCGGCTCGGACTGGCCCGCGATCACGCCGGACCGCTGGCTGGCCGATTTCGCCAAGGCCCCGTTCCGCGACGAGGTGCGCGACCTGATCCTCAAGGAGAATGCACGCAAGCTGCTGAAGCTCTGAATCTTTCATCCAACTTTGGGAGGAGTTGACCGATGACGACCCTGACGAAACGTGTCCTTGCGGCGCTGGCCGTGACCACCGCCCTGGCCCTTCCGGCCGCCGCGCAGGACCGCACGCTGCGCGCCGCCCCCGGCACGCCCCCGGCCCATCCCTCGAACGAGGTGATGTATCAGAACTTCCTCGGCTATCTGGCGGAATCCTCGGACGGCCGGCTCGGCGCCACCATCCTCGGCCCCGAGGTCGCCAGCCTCGGCCAGATGAAGGACGCGCTGCAAAGCCAGATCGTCGAGATCGGGAACCTCCTGCCGCTCTATTACCCGGCCGAGCTGCCTTTCATGGCGCTGGCGGGCGAGCTGTCGCTGATCCCCGGCAATCCCCATGCCGCCGGCGCCGCGATGACCGAGTTCATCGTCACCTGCGCGCCCTGCCAGGACGAGCTGCGCCGCTTCAACCTGGTCTATCTGGGCTCGGGCACCTCGGATGTCTACGAGATCCTCTCGACCCGCCCCGTCCGCACCGCCGAGGACCTGCGGGGGATGCGCCTGCGCACCGGCGGCGCGCCCTGGGCCCGTCTGGCCGAGCATTTCGGCGCCACCCCGGCCCAGATCTCGGTCAACGACACGTTCGAGGCGATGAGCCAGGGTGTCATCGACGGCTCGATCGCCTCGGTCGCGGACCTGCAAAGCTTCCGCCTGATCGAGCTGGTGACCCATGTGACGGAACTGCCGCTCGGCCTCTATCAGGCGACGTCGAACTTCACCGTCTCGTCGGCGACCTGGGGCAGCCTTTCGCAAGAGGACAAGGAGGCGCTGGCCGAGGCCGCGAACCTCGCCAATGCCGACATGACGCAGCGTTGGGGCTATGACATGCCGACCGAGGCCATCGAGGCCGCCGAGGGCGCAGGCATCGAATTCGTCGAGGCCGATCCTTCGCTGGTCCAGGCGGTCGAGGACTTCGCCGCGACCGAGCGCGAGACCGCGATCCGACTGGCGCAGCAGAATTTCGGCATCGACGACGCCGAGGATCACGTCGCCCGCTTCCTCGAGCTGCTCGAGAAATGGGAGGGGATCGTGGACGGGCTCGAGCCCGCCGAGATCGCCGCGCGCGTGCAGGACGAGGTCTGGTCGCAGGTCGATTTCGCGACCTACGGCGGCTAACGCATCACGGGGCGCCACAAGGCGCCCCTCACCCCGCGAGGCTGCCATGCCCCCTGCCATCCGGCACCTGCAATCCGGGCTTCTGGCCCTTCTGACCGCGATCGGCGCGCTGGCCGTTCTGGCGCTGCTGGTCCATGTCTCGGTCGATGTCGCGCTGCGAAGCCTGCGCGGCACGCCCATCCCCGCGACCTACGAGATCGTGACGCATTACTACATGGTGGGCCTGGCCTTCCTGCCGCTGGCCTGGGTCGAAAAGCAGGGCGGCATGGTCCGCATCGACGTCATCCACGGAATGCTGCCGCGCCCGGCGCAGGCGGTGTCCGACAGGGTGGTGACGCTGATCTCGGCACTGATCTACGGCGTGCTGGCCTGGGTCACGCTGCGCACGGCGCTGACCAACAGCGCGAATGGCAGCTTCATCATGACGAACGGCGTCCGAGTCGTGACCTGGCCCGCCTATTGGCTGCCGCCGGTGGGGCTCGCCTTGGCCGCCTTGGTCACGACCCTGCGCGCGATCTGGCCGCATCAGGAGCCCGCCGCATGAGCATCACCACCGCCTTTGTCGGCATCGCCGTCCTCTTCGTCCTGCTGGCCCTGCGCGTGCCGGTGGCGCTGGCGATGATCGCCGTCTCCTTCGGCGGCGTCGCCGCGATGCTGGGGATCGAGCCCGCCATCGGCATCATCGCCAACACGCCCTTTTCCTTCGTCGCCAACTGGACCCTGTCGGCCGTGCCCATGTTCCTCCTGATGGGCTTCATCGCCTATCACTCGGGCATGACCACCGGCCTTTTCGAGGCCGCCAAGGCCGTCCTGCGCCGCATCCCCGGCGCGCTGCCGATCTCGGCCATCTTCGCCTGTTCGGGCTTCGCCTCGGTCTGCGGCTCCTCGCTCGCCACCGCCGCCACGATGGGCCGCATCGCCATCCCCGAGATGGTGCGCGCCGGCTACGCCCCCAGCTTCGCCGCCGGCGCCATCGCGGCGGGCGGCACGCTCGGCGCGCTGATCCCGCCCTCGATCCTGATGATCGTCTATGGCGTTTTTGCCGAAACCTCGGTCCTGCGCGTGTTCCTCGGCGGCATCGCGATGGGGCTGCTGACCGCGCTGTCCTACTGCATCGTCGTGCTGATCACCTGCTGGCTGCGCCCCGACATCGCGCCGCCGCGCCCGACGCAGGGCGAGGTGCCGCCGATGGGGCAGGCGCTGCGCAAGGTCTGGCCGGTTCTGGCGCTGATGGCCATGGTCTTCGGCGGCCTCTTCTCGGGCCTTTTCACCACGACCGAGGCCGGGGCCATCGGCGCGGGGGGCGCGATCCTGATCGCCGCGCTGACGCGCACCCTGACGCTGAGCGTCATGCGGGACGCGCTGACAGAGACGCTGCTGACCTCGGCCTCGCTCTTCATCATCGGGGTGGGGGCGGCGATGTTCACGCGCTTTCTGGGCCTGACGGGCATGTCGGGCTACATCGCGTCCTTCGTCAGCAACGCGGAATTCAGCTTCCTGCACCTGATGCTGATCGTGGTGGTGATCTATCTGATCCTCGGCATGTTCATGGAGCCCTTCGGCGCCATGCTGATCACCCTGCCGGTGCTGCTGCCCGTGTTCCGGGCCGAGGGGATCGACCTCGTCTGGTTCGGCGTCCTGCTGGTCAAGCTGCTGGAAATCGGGATGATCACGCCGCCCGTGGGGATGAACTGCTTCGTCATCCGGGGCGTGGCGGGCAAATACGTCACCACCGGCCAGATCTTCCGGGGCGTCACGCCCTTCATCGCCGCCGATCTGGTGGTGGTCGCGCTGGTGATCCTGTTCCCCGCCATCGTCATGTTCCTGCCGGCGCTGCTATGAGCTGGGCCGACGACAATGCCGCGATGCTGGACGCCTTGGCCCGCACGCCCGGCTGGCAGGCGCTGCCGGGCCGCCCGGACGACGAGACGCTGAGCGCGATCCTGGACGAGGCCGCCCGCCTCGCCTCCGGTGTCATCGCGCCGCTGGACGCGCCCGGCGACCGGATCGGGGCGCGTCACGCCGATGGTCGCGTGACCCTGCCCCCCGGCGCGCGCGAGGGCTTCGCGGCACTCGCCGACGGCGGCTGGCTGGCGCTGGAACTGCCCGAGGCGCTCGGCGGCGCCGGCCTGCCGCTGTCGGTCTTCGCGGCGGTGAACCCGGCCTTCGAGCGGGCATCCCCCGCGCTGATGATGGCCGCCGGCAGCACCCGCGCGGCGGCGCGGCTGCTGGCCGAGCATGGCGATCCCGAGACGCAGGACGATTGGGTGCCGGCGCTGGCGGCCGGCGAGCGGACGGCGACGATCTGCATCTCGGAGCCCGGCGCGGGCTCGGATGTCGGCCGCATCCGGACGCGGGCGGTGCGGGGCGAGGGCGGCTGGCGGATCAGCGGCGAGAAGATCTGGATCTCCTTCGGCGATCACGATCTGACCGAGCGGATCGGCCATTGCGTCCTCGCCCGCAGCACCGAGGCGCCGGGCACGCGGGGCCTCAGCCTCTTCCTGGTCGAGCGCGGCCCCGGCGTCACCTGCACCCGGATCGAGGAGAAGATGGGCCTTCACGCCTCGCCCACCTGCGCGCTGCTGTTCGACAACGCCCCCGCCCGCCTGATCGGCACCGAAGGTCGCGGGTTGCCGCAGCTTTTCACCATGATCCGGCAGATGCGGCTGACCGTCGGGACGCAAGGCCTCGGCGTCGCACTGCGCTGTCTCGCCCATGCCCGCGCCTATGCCGCCGAGCGCTGCCAGGGCGGCCCGCCCGACGCTCCGCCCGTGCCCATCGCCACCCATCCCGACATCCGTCGCCAGCTGGACGGGCTGGCCGCGCGGATCGACCTCTACCGCCTCGCGCTGCTGGAAACGGCCGTGCTGGCGGACCTGCCGGGTCAGGACGACGCCCGCCTCTGCGCGCTGCTGCTGCCGCTGGTCAAGACCTTCGGGGCTGAACTGGCCTCGGACGCGGCGGGCATTGCGATGATGGTCCTCGGCGGGGCGGGCTACACGCGCGAGCATCCCATCGAGCAGGCCCTGCGCGACGCCCGCGTCTTCGCCATCTACGAGGGCACGACGGGGATGCAGGCGCAGGATTTCCTGCTGCGGCAGGCGCTCGGAGCCGGAGGGCTGGAGGTCCTGCTGACCCGCGCCCGCGCCGAATGCGCGTCCTCAAGCGAACAGCTGGCGCTGCTGGACGGCTTCGCGGCCTTTGCCGAGGAGTTGCGGAGCGCGCCCAGACCGGCGCAGCTGGCCGCCGCCGATCCGGCGATGCGGGCGGGCTGGGTCGTGGTGCAGGTCTGGCTGTCGATGCGCCTTGACGATCCGCGCGCCTTCATGGCCACCGCCCCGCAGCGGCTGGCGCTGCACATGGCCGAGGCGCGGGCCGCCATGTCATTCGAGGAAGGGTTTTGAACATGCAGATCAAGGATAGCGTGGCGCTGGTGACGGGCGCGGCGAGCGGCCTCGGCGAGGCGACGGCGCGGCGGCTGGCCGGGCAGGGCGCCAAGGTGGTGGTGCTGGACCGCGACGCCGAGGCGGCCGCCCGCGTCGCGGCCGAGATCGGCGGGCTGGGGCAGGGCGCCGACGTCACCGACCCGGCCGCCATCGAGGCCGCCTTCGCCGCCGCCGAGGACCGCTTCGGCACCCCCCGCATCGTGGTCAACTGCGCCGGGATCGGCACGGCGGGCCGCATCCTGCCGCGGGACGGGGACCTGAACCTTGCCGCCTTTGCCCGCACGATCAATGTCAACCTGATCGGCACCTACAATGTGCTGGCCATCGCCGCCCGCGCCATGGCGGCGGCCGCGCCGCTGGACGCGGACGGCGCGCGGGGGGTGATCGTCAACACGGCCTCGGTCGCGTGGCAGGACGGGCAGATCGGACAGGCGGCCTATGCGGCCTCGAAGGGCGGCATCGCCTCGCTGACCCTCCCCGCCGCGCGGGAACTCGCGCGCTTCGGCATCCGCGTGATGACCATTGCGCCCGGCATCTTCGAGACAGCGATGAGCGCGGGCCTGACCGGCGAGATCCGCGCCTCGCTGGAGGCCGGGATCCCCTTTCCCGCCCGCATGGGCCGCCCCGAGGAATACGCGCTGCTGGTCCAGCACATCGCAGAGAACCCGGTCCTGAACGGCGAGATCATCCGCCTTGACGGCGCGGTGCGGCTGGCGCCGCGCTAGGGCCGCGCGGCCCTTGTCACGACGATGCACCAGAAGGAGAGAGCCATGCGCAGTCAGGTCATCATCATCGGCGGCGGCCCCTCTGGCCTGCTGCTGTCGCAATTGCTGAACCGTGCGGGCATCGCGACGGTCGTCCTGGAACGCCAGAGCCGCGATCACGTCCTGGGCCGCATCCGCGCGGGGGTGCTGGAACACGGCACCGCGCAGCTTCTGCGGCAGGCGGGCGTGGGCGCGCGGATGGATGCCGAAGGCCACCCTCATGACGGCTGCTATCTGGCGCATGACCAGCAGATGGTAAGGGTGGATTTCACCGAAAGCTGCGGGCGGCAGGTGATGGTCTACGGACAGACCGAGGTGACGCGCGATCTATACGACGCGCAGGATGCAATGGGCGCGACGCACATCCACGGCGTCCGCGACGTGGTGCTGCACGATCTTCTGACCGACGCGCCCTTTGTCACCTATGAAAAGGACGGCCGGCAGCACCGCATCGACGGCGATTTCATCGCCGGTTGCGACGGCTTCCACGGGGTCAGCCGGGCCTCGATCCCCGCCGAAAGCCGGCGCGAATACGAAAAGATCTATCCGTTCGGCTGGCTGGGCGTGCTGTCGCGCACGCCGCCGCTGATGGAGGAGCTGGTCTATGCCAACCATCCGCGCGGCTTCGCGCTGGCCTCGATGCGCAATGACACGCTGTCGCGCTATTATATCCAGGTGCCGCTGTCCCACCGGGTCGAGGACTGGTCCGACGATGCGTTCTGGACCGAGTTGCGCGCCCGGTTGCCGGACTCGGTCGCGGGCAGGCTGGTGACGGGCCCCTCGATCGAGAAATCCATCGCGCCGCTGCGCAGCTTCGTGTCGGAGCCCATGCGGTGGGGGCGGCTGTTCCTGTGCGGCGACGCCGCCCATATCGTGCCGCCGACCGGGGCCAAGGGGCTGAACCTTGCGGCCTCGGATGTGGGCTATCTGTTCGAGGGGCTGGTCGCCCATTACGGCGGCGACGGCGAGGCGCTGGAGCATTATTCCGACCGCGCGCTGCGCCGGGTCTGGAAGGCGATGCGCTTTTCCTGGTCGGTCACCACGATGATGCACCGCTTTCCCGATCACGGCCCCTACGAGCAGCGCATGCAGCAGGCCGAGCTGGACCTCCTGGCCAGTTCGGCCGCAGCCCGGCAGGCCTTTGCCGAGAATTACACCGGCCTTGCCTTCTGACAGTCGGCCGGGCCGGATCGCCCGGCCCTAGCGACGCGCTTGGTGACCGACCAGGCGGTGATCGCCGCCGGCTCCTTCAGCGGGCGGCGGACGAGGCCGGGCATGTAGACCTCGGCCACCGAGAATTCGTCGATAACCGCGACGCCGAGGCCGTGGCGCACCAGGCTGACGATGGTCTGGGCAAAGCGCCCCTGCATCGCATAGCGCGGGTTCAGCCCCGCCTCGTCCAGCGGACGGGCCAGGATGCGGCCATAGGGATCGGCCCGGTCCACGCCGACGAAGGGATAGCGCA
>NZ_JAUVVF010000015.1 GCF_030604785.1 Paracoccus sp. (in: a-proteobacteria)
CGCGTGCGCTCCAGCGTGACGCCGTCGATCTCGACCGTCTCGCCGGTCAGCACGTCATGGCCCTGAAAGCGCAGACGCTCGCCCGTGTTCGATTCGGTCATGAAGTCGAAATCGTCGCGCCCGGTTTCCAGCAGGCGCGAAAAGCTGGCATGGCTTTCGGCCTGTTCGACCAGCCGGTCCATGATGCCGAAACGCGGGTTCTGGCTTTCGATCCAGCGCGTCTCGGCGTCGATGGTGGACAGGTGGCGCAGCCCCTCGCGGTCGAAGATCGCGCTGCGCTGCCACCCTTCGGGATCGGCGTCGCAGCGGTAATACTGGCTGACCGAACAGCCGCGATTCTGCACCGTCACCTCCAGCCGGCACCCGGCCGGAGGCGTGAAGCTGGCGCCAAGGCCGGGCAGGGCGGTCAGCGCCCAGGCGCCGGCCGCCGCCAGAAGCGTCAGCATCCCTGACGCAAGCCCGACAGGCGCATCCGGCCGCGCAACGGCCAGCGTGCGTTGCCGGTGTACGTTCTGTGCACGATCCGTGACCCTGTTCTGCATGATCCGTGCGGCCTATTCCGCAGCCATGCGGGCCTCGCCCGTCAGGAAGCCCTCGATCGAATCCGCCGCCTCGCGGCCGTCGCGGATCGCCCAGACGACCAGGCTCGCGCCGCGCACGATGTCGCCCACCGCAAAGACGCCGGGGATCGAGGTATGGTGCGTCTGGAAATTCGCCTTGATCGTTCCCCAACGGGTGACTTCCAGACCGTCGACGCCCCACAGCTTGGGCAGGTCCTCGGGCTCGAAGCCAAGCGCCTTGATGACCAGATCGGCGGGCTCGTCGTAATCGGCGCCGTCGATCAGTTCGGGCGACTGGCGGCCGGTCACGTCGGCCTGGCCCAGGCGCATCTTCTGGATGCGCACCGATGCGATCTGCGGCAGGCCATCCACATCGCGCTCCTGCGCGGTCGCGGCCACGCCGGTGACATGGCCCGTAAAGGCGCCGGGCGCGGAAAGCCACACGAATTCAACGCCTTCTTCCTCGGCGTTCTGCACTTCGCGCTGGCTGCCCGGCATGTTGGCCCGGTCGCGGCGGTAAAGGCATTTCACCGATTGCGCGCCCTGCCGGATCGCGGTGCGGACGCAATCCATCGCCGTGTCGCCGCCGCCGATCACGATGACGCGCTTGCCCTTGGCGTTCAGCTCGCCATCCTCGAAATCGGGAACCTCGTCGCCCAGATCGATCTTGTTCGAGGCCGTCAGGTAATCGATGGCGCGCACGACCCCGCCGGCATTGGCGTTGTCGATATCCAGATCGCGGGTCTTGTAGACGCCCGTGGCGATCAGCACGGCATCGTGCTTGCCCCGGATCGCGTCGAAGCTGATATCCTCGCCCACATTGCAGTTCAGCACGAATTCGACGCCGCTGTCCTCAAGCAGCTTGTTGCGGCGCATGACCACGTCCTTTTCCAGCTTGAAGCCGGGAATGCCGTAGGTCAGCAGCCCGCCCGCGCGGTCGTAACGGTCATAGACCGTCACCTGAAAGCCCTTGCGCCGCAGGGCTTCGGCAGCGGCCAGACCCCCCGGTCCGGCACCGATGATCCCCACCGATTCCGCGCGTTCCTGCACCGGGGCCGAGGGCTGGACCCAGCCTTCCTCCCATGCCGTGTCGGTGATGTATTTCTCGATGGCGCCGATCGTGACGGTGCCGTGGCCCGATTGCTCGATCACGCAGTTCCCCTCGCACAGGCGGTCCTGCGGGCAGATGCGGCCGCAGATCTCGGGGAAGGTGTTGGTGGACTGGCTGACCTCATAGGCCTCGCGCAGGCGGCCTTCGGCGGTCAGGCGCAGCCAGTCGGGGATGTTGTTGTGCAGCGGGCAATGCGACTGGCAATAGGGCACGCCGCACTGGCTGCAGCGGCCCGCCTGTTCGGCGGCCTTCTGGGCGGCGAATTCCTGGTAGATCTCGCGGAAGTCCTCGCTGCGTTCGGCAGCCGAGCGTTTCTCGGGCATCTCGCGCGGGGTCGAGACGAACTTGAGCATCTTCTGCGTGGCCATGGCTGCGCAACCTTCCGTGAAAGACCGTGTGCAGCCCAGATAAACCAAGGCGATTTGAATGAAAAGTCAGCTATGCTGACCTAAAAGCGACTTTTTCCCCGCAGCGCGACCCGGTAAGGATGCTGCGCTGCGGTTTGAAGGTCAGTATAATTTACCCAATTACTGTAAGTGCAAGTAATGCAACGCTTCCGACTGCGATGCGCCACCAGGCAAACAGGGCGTAGCCATGGTGCGAGACATAGCCCAGCAACCAGCGCACCACGATGATCGCCGCGGCGAAGGCGAAGATGAAGCCGATGATGATGTTGCCAAGAGCGTCGCCGTGCAGGATGTCCTGATTCTTGTAGAGATCGTAGACGAAGGCGCCCAGCATCGTGGGCATTGCCAGGAAGAACGAGAACTCGGCCGCGGAACGCTTGTCCGCGCCCAGAAGCAGCGCGCCGACGATCGTCGCGCCGGAACGCGAGACGCCGGGGATCATGGCAAGGCACTGGATGAAGCCGATCTTCAGAGCCATGGGCAGCGGGAAATCCTCTGCCCGGCTATAGGCGGGCGTGACGCTGCGCCGGTCCACCCACAACAGGATGAAGCCGCCCAGGATCAGCATGACCGCGATCAGCATGGGCGTCTCGAAGAGCACCGTCTTGATGAAACCATGTGCGAAGACGCCGATCACGGCGGCCGGCAGGAAGGCGACAAGCACGGCGGCGACGAAGCGGCGCGCGCCCGGCTCGGTCGGGGCGTCTCGCAGGATCTGCACGATCCGCGAGGCATAGACCCCCAGGATCGCCATGATGGCGCCAAGCTGGATGATCACCTCGAAGGCGCGCCCCGGTGAATCGAAGCCCAGGAAATGGCCGGCCAGCAGGATGTGGCCTGTGGAGGATACCGGGATGAATTCGGTCAGGCCCTCGAGAACCCCGAGGACCGCGGCAGCGATCGTGTTCGATTCCATGGCTTAAGGCTGGCCGCGCAGGTTCTTGGCCGACTGGTTCGCCGCGTGATACTGGCCCGCCGGGCGGAAGGGCCAGAGATAGGTGTCGATCACCGCCTCGGCCGAGACCGGCTGGATGCCCAGCTCGGCAAAGCCCGGATGTCCGCCGCTGACCACGTTGTCGCGCGTCAGCAGCAGAAGCTGGTCGCGGCTGAGGATGTTGTTCGTGAACAGCCCCCCGGTCAGCAGCTGCAGGATGTCCAGCATGGTCGCGCCGATGCGCGCGATCCCTTTCGGGACGGGCAGCAGCACCTTCTTGCGGCCCACCGACTTCAGCACCTGTTCCGAGATCTGGCGCATGGTCAGCACGTCGGGGCCGCCCAGTTCATAGATGCCGGGCGCGGCCTCGCCCTTGGCGGCCTTGGCGGCGGCCAGGGCCACGTCCTCGACATAGACCGGCTGCATCCTTACCTGGCCCGCCATCAGGGGCATGAAGGGCCCGCGCCGCGTCATCGGGGCAAGGCGGTTGTAGAACTTGTCGTCGGGCCCGAAGATCACCGAGGGGCGCAGCACGACCGCGTCGGGACGCGCGGCCAGAACGGCGGCCTCGCCCCGCGATTTCGCGGCGACATAGCGGCTTTTCGATTCGGGATCGATGCCCAGGCCCGACAGATGCACGAGCCGCGCCACGCCCATCTCGGCCGAGAGGCGCGCGACGATCTCGGCGCCGGTCTCGAAGACGGTCGTGAAGTTGCTCTTGCCCTGCGGGTGCAGGATGTTGACGCAGTTCACCGCGGCATCGGCGCCGCTGAGCGCAGCGCGGACCGAGGCCTCGTCGCGGATGTTGCAGAGGACCGGGACCACCTGGCCCACGACGCCATAGGCGCGGGTGAACAGCGCCTCGTCGGGGCGGCGGACCGCAACGCGGACGCGCCAGCCGTCACGGGCCATCTGCTGGGCGACCTGTCGGCCGACAAAGCCCGATCCACCGAAGATCGTGACCAGTTTCGCCATGGAGCCTGCTCCTTCAATCATGCCGCTGTCTGGGCGAGGCATAACGAAACCGCGCCGTTGCGGCAAGCCAGCCTGACGCCGCAGGCCGGTCTTCGCCGCAGCCCGGGCGGGCCGGACCGGGCTTGTCGAAAGAAGATTCAAAAAACTTTCACGACCCCCATTGACGCTCCCCGAGACTGTCTTTAATCAGCCGCTCACACCACCTGCCCAGGTGGCGGAATTGGTAGACGCGCACGGTTCAGGTCCGTGTGCCGCAAGGCGTGGAGGTTCGAGTCCTCTCCTGGGCACCATAAAAACGCCGCAGCTTCATTGCTGCGGCGTTTTTGTTTTTTTCGTCTGAATTCGGTGGGTTGAGCATCGTGTCGGGCCGGGCAGGGGGGGCTGTCTGCCCCCCGTCGCGTTCCGCGACTCCCCCCGAGGATATTTCGCCCAAGGCAAAGGGCCGGGCATGCGAAAGGGCCGCCCGGTCGAGCGGCCCTTGGCTGGTCGGTCGGGGGTGATCAGGCCGCCAGTTCGAAGCGGTCGGCGTTCAGCACCTTGGTCCAGACGGCCGCGAAGTCATGGACGAACTTCTCGCGGTTATCGTCTTGCGCATAGAGTTCGGCATAGGCGCGCAGGATCGAGTTCGAGCCGAAGACCAGATCGACGCGGGTGGCCGTCCACTTGACCTCGCCGGTCTTGCGGTCGCGCAGTTCGTAAAGCCCGTCCGCGCGCGGCACCCATTTCCACGCCATGTTCGTCAGGTTGTCGAAGAAATCCGTCGTCAGCGCGCCTTCGCGGTCGGTGAAGACCCCGTGCTTGCTGCCGCCGTGATTCGTGCCCATCGCGCGCATCCCGCCGATCAGGCAGGTCATTTCATGCGCGGTCAGGCCCAGAAGCTGGGCGCGGTCGAGCAACATTTCCTCGGGCGAGACGACGTAGTCCTGTTTCGACCAGTTGCGGAAGCCGTCGGTGAGCGGTTCGAGAGAGGCGAAGGAGGCCGCGTCGGTCTGGGCCTCGGTCGCGTCGCCGCGGCCCGGGGTGAAGGGCAGCTCCAGCGCGACGCCCGCGGCCTGAGCCGCCTGCTCGACGCCCAGATTGCCCGCCAGGACGATCACGTCGGCCAGCGAGGCGCCGGTTTCGGCTGCGATCGGCTCGAGCACCGACAGGACCTTTTGCAGGCGGGCGGGCTCGTTGCCCTCCCAGTCTTTCTGGGGGGCGAGGCGGATGCGGGCCCCGTTCGCGCCGCCGCGGAGGTCGGACTGGCGGAAGGTGCGGGCGCTGTCCCATGCGGTCGAGACCATCTCGGACAGCGAGAGACCGCTGGCCGCGATGCGGGCCTTGACCGTCGCCACGTCGTAATCGGTGCGGCCGGCGGGGACCGGATCCTGCCAGATCAGTTCCTCGGTCGGGGCGTCGGGGCCGATATAGCGGACATTCGGGCCCAGATCGCGGTGGGTCAGCTTGAACCAGGCGCGGGCGAAGCAATCCGAGAAATAGGCGTGATCGTTGCGGAAGCGTTCGCAGATGGCCCGGTAGGTCGGGTCCATCTTCATGGCCATGTCGGCATCGGTCATGATCGGCATGGTGCGGATCGAGGGATCCTCGACATCGACGGGCATGTCCTCTTCGCGGATGCCGATGGGCATCCACTGCCACGCGCCGGCGGGCGATTTCCGGAGTTCCCATTCATAACCGAAGAGAAGGTCGAAATAGCCGTTGTCCCACTTGGTCGGGTTGGTGGTCCAGGCACCCTCGATCCCCGAGGTCACGGTGTCGCGGCCCACGCTGCGGGTGTGGTGGTTCATCCAGCCAAGCCCGCCTTCGTGCAGTTCGGCGCCTTCGGGGCTTGGGCCGAGGTTTTCGGCGCGGCCATTGCCGTGGGCCTTGCCGACCGTGTGGCCACCGGCGGTCAGCGCGGCGGTTTCCTCGTCATTCATGGCCATGCGGGCGAAGGTCTCTCGGACCTGCGCGGCCGTCTTCAGCGGATCGGGCTTGCCGTTCACGCCTTCGGGGTTCACGTAGATCAGGCCCATCTGCACGGCGGCCAGCGGGTTTTCCATGGTCGAGGGATCGGCCACGTCGCCATAGCGTTCGTCGGACGGCGCCAGCCATTCCTTTTCGGCGCCCCAATAGACGTCCTTTTCGGGGTGCCAGATGTCCTCGCGTCCGAACGAGAAACCGAAGGTCTTCAGGCCCATCGATTCATAGGCGATGGTGCCGGAGAGCAGGATCAGGTCGGCCCAGCTGAGGCGGTTGCCGTATTTCTTCTTGATCGGCCACAGCAGGCGCCGGGCCTTGTCGAGATTGGCGTTGTCCGGCCACGAATTCAGCGGCGCAAAGCGGATATTGCCGGTCGCGCCGCCGCCCCGGCCATCGGCCAGACGGTAGGAGCCCGCCGAGTGCCAGGCCAGCCGGATCATCAGGCCGCCATAATGGCCCCAATCGGCCGGCCACCATTCCTGGCTGTCGGTCATCAGCGCGCGGACATCGGCCTTGACGGCCTCGAAATCCAGCTTGCGGACTTCCTCGCGGTAGTTGAAGCCCTTGAGCGGGTTCGTCTTGCCGTCATGCTGGTGCAGGATGTCGAGGTTGAGCGCATTGGGCCACCACGAGGTGACCGAGCTGCCGCTGGCAGTCAGCCCGCCATGCATCACGGGGCATTTGCCCGAGGGGATGTCGTTGCCGTCCATCATGTCCTCCTGAAGTTGCTGTAGGATTGCATCCGCGCGGGCTGCGCGCGGAAGACTTGGCATGCCTATAGCATCATGGTCGGATAAGGCCAAATCCGATATTCTGACAGATGCGATCAGGCTTTCTTATGGATCGCTCAGGCCGTCTGCCGGTCCAGTTCGGCACGGATCGAGGTCGCGATCATGCGCGGAGCCTCGTCATCCAGCCCGATCGGGTCGAGGCGCGGGCCGTCGAAGCCCGCCTCGTCCAGCGCGTCGGGCAGGTCCTCCAGCACATGTTCGGCGCGCAGGGCGAAGAAGGGCAGGCTGACCGCCCGGCTCAGGCCGCGCGCTGCGTCCGCGATGAAGGGCTCCTGCTCGACGAAGCCGGTGACGACGCGGGCGAAATGCGGCGCGATCCGTTCCGCCAGCGCGGTCGTGATCGTGTAGCTGGCCTGCGAGCGTTGCGAGCCATGCGCGGTCAGCAGCAGCGTCGTCTCGTTGGGGCGCCAGCCGCGTTCGGCGGCCGCCTGATGCGCGCGGGCGACGATCAGCGCGTCAAGGCCCGGATTGGCGCCGAAGGGGCGGGTGATATGGGCGCCCGGTGCGCCGGCCTCGGTCAGGCGGCGCGGCAGTTCGATCCCGGTGAACCACCCCTCGGCCATGAACATCGGATAGATGAGGCTGTTCGATGTGGCCGCCCGGGCCAGCGCGCCGGGCATGGCCAGGGTCGCGCCGCGCACCGTGACGCCGGGCAGATGGGCCGCGACGCGGGCGGCCAGATCCTCGATGGCCTGCTGCTGGGGGCCGGGATCGCCGGGCTGGCCATGCGAGACAATCACCGCCGCGTCGATCCGGGCCTGCGCCGTGTCATCGGCGAAATAGGGGGCGAAGGCGTCGGGAATGTCGAATTCCGCCAGCGCGCGGGCACGGGCCTCGGGCGACATCTTGCGGGCGGTCTTTTCGATGATCCGCGGCAGCTTGTGGTCGGGCTGGGTGGGGGCGAAATCGCCCAGATACCAGCGGATGAAGGTGAAGCAGATCACGTCCTCGAGCGCCTGCACCTCGGGGTCGCGCTTGAGGCCCTGCTTCATCAGCAGCTTGCGCGCCTGAGCGATCTCGGCCTCGTCATAGCCTGCGTCCTGCATCAGCCCCGCGACCCGCTCGGCATGGCGGCGGCCCTGTTCCTGGCGCCATTGCAGATAGCCGGGGCGGCCTTCGGGATAGGCGCCGCGGGGCAGGGTCCAGCGTTCGATATGCTGGCCGCGGCAGGCGATCCGCAGCACGTCCGAAGCCTGCGGGAAAAGCCGCTCCTGCTCGGCCGTCATGCGCTGGCCGTAAAGCAGTTCGGCCGGGGTGCCGTCATCGAGATTCGGGTCCTGCGCGTTGGCGGCGTCGATGGCGGCGAGAACGGTTTCCAGCTTGGTCTTCATGTGGCGCTCCGGGCTTTGGGTCAGTCTGGCAAGGGCCGCGATCCGTGGCAAGGCAACTCAGGGCAGCGCGAACAGCGCGGGCAGGTCGGCGGCCCCGTCCAGCAGCGCGCGCGCGGCCAGATCCGCGATCAGGGGCGCCATGCCGAAGCCGATCTTGAAGCCGCCATTGGCGATCAGATGGCCGGGCCGACCCGGCCACGGCGCCAGAACCGGCGCCCGGCTCTGCGCGCGCGGGCGCAGCCCGGCCCATGTGTCGATCACCGGCGCGTCGCCGAGGGCGGGACAGATCGCGCGGGCGCGCTCGACCAGCGCCAGCACCTGATCGTCGGGGCGGTCGTAGTCGTAGCTGTTCTCCGAGGTCGAGCCGATCGCGGTCGTGCCGTCCGCATGAGGCACGATATGCAGCCCGTCGGCAAAGACCTGCGGGCTGTCCGGCGCGGCGAATGCCAGCAGCGCCGACTGACCCTTGACCCCCTGTCCGACCTTGCGCCCCAGATCCACGTTCAGCCGCAAGAGCCCGGGCGTGCCGCAGGCCCACAGCGCCGGTCCGTCTATGCTGTCGGGATCGGCGCGGCGCCCTTCCTCGATCCGCGCGCCAAGCGCGTCCAGCGCCCCCGCCAGGGCCGCACAGGCCGCGCGGGGCGACAGCCGCGCCGTAAGCGCATCATGCAGCCACAGGCCCGACGGGCTGTCGGGGACCAGCGCGCTTTCGGGACGGTCGGTCAGGGACATGCCGCAATCCGCGGGCCAGCGCAGCCGTGCCGCCTCGATGCGGGCAGCCAGCCTGTCGGCCGCGGCCGCGTCGGGGACGGGTTGCAGGCGGCCCAGCCGGGCATAGCCCGGATCGCGGCCCGAAATCGCGGCGACATCCGCCCAGAAGGCCTGCGCCGCCAGCAGGCTGTCCAGTTGCAGGGCCTTCTTCTCGTTCCAGTTCTCGGGCGCATGGGGGGCCAGCGCGCCGACATGCCCGCCAGATGAGCCCGCACCAACGCACCGTTCCTCGATCACGGTAACGCGCGCGCCGCGCCGCGCCATCGCAAAGGCCGAGGCCAGCCCGAACACGCCCGCGCCGATCACGGTGACAGAGGGGGGACTTGTCAAGCCGACGCTCCTTCGCTTAGCAGCCTCTCATGGTGCCGATACAGGATCAGCCGCAGGAAGACGAGCCGTCGCTGGAATGGCGCGAGGGCGGCGTGCCGGTCTCGACGCGCTTTGACGATCCCTATTTCAGCCTGGCCGGCGGTCTGGCCGAGACGCGGCATGTGTTTCTGGACGGCAATGACCTGCCGGCGCGGTTGCGTCCCGGCTTCCATGTCGCGGAACTGGGCTTCGGCACCGGGCTGAACTGCCTCGCCCTTGCCGCGCTGAGCCCGGTCCCGGTCCGCATGACCAGCTTCGAGGCCTATCCGATGAGCATCGCGCAGATGGAACGCGCCCATGCCGCTTTCCCGGAACTGGCGCCCTTGGCTGACGCGCTGCGGCAGGGCTGGGGGCAGGCGCGGGTCGCGGTGGGTCCGGTCGATCTGACGCTGGTGATTGGCGATGCGCGCCAGACGCTGCCCGGCTGGCAGGACAGCGCGGATGCGTGGTTCCTCGACGGCTTCTCGCCCGCCCGCAATCCAGAGATGTGGTCCGACGAGGTGATGGAGCAGGTCGGGCGCCACACCGCGCCGGGCGGCAGCTTCGCGACCTATACGGCGGCGGGCCATGTCCGGCGCGCGCTGACGCTTGCCGGTTTCGAGGTCCAGCGCCGGCCCGGCTTTGGCCGCAAGCGGCACATGAGCATCGGCCGCCTGATCCGCCCAGCCTGAGGCCGGCGCCTGATCGGGGCGCAGCCCCGGCGGCTGCGGCGCCCCTCGATGGGGCGGCGTGGCCGCGCCACCGCCCCCGGCAAGGTCCTGCGGCTTGATCGGACGCGCGTCCTCTGCTCTCATCGCGCCATGTCCACGACCGATGACGAAGTTGACGAACGGGGCGATCCCCTCTGCCCGCTCTGTCTGCGTCCGATCCCGCCCCACGTGCCGCAGAGCCGCCATCACCTGATCCCCAAGCTGCGCGGCGGCAAGGGCGGTCCGACCGTGCTTCTGCACCACATCTGCCACAAGACCATCCACAAGACCCTGCGCGAGACCGAACTTGCCCGCCATTACAACAGCGTCGAGGCGCTGCGTGCTCATCCGGAACTGGCGCGATTCTGGGCATGGGTGGCCAAACGCCCGCCCGGATTCTTGGGCCGCGCGCGCTGAGGCATCTTGTCCTTTGGCCGAAAGGCGATTCGGGTGCATTCTGTGGTCTCAACCGGAAAAGGAGACGACCATGACCCGCCCGATCCTGACCGCCATCGCCCTTGCCGTGCTGGCCGCCCCCGCCGCACTGGCCCAAGGCACCGGGACGCCCACCCCCGCCCCCGTCGTGATCCAGGCGCCGCAGCCCGCCGAGGACGGAAAGCCCGCCGTGATCCCCGCCGGCAAGTCCGGCTGCGGCATGGAACGGCGGGTGATGTCCTGATCCGCGACCGCCTCAGCCCAAGGGGCCGGGGCGGCGTTCCTCGGACAGCATGACATTGGCCTCGACCTGCCCGACGCCGGGCAGGGTCATGATGCGCCGCCGCAGGATCCGTTCGAAATCGCTGATGTCGCGTGCGGTGATCCGCAGGCGGTAATCGAACTGGCCCAGAACATGCTGGACCAGCTGCACCTCGGGGATGGCGGTCACGGCGCGCTCGAAATCCTCGAGGCTGGTGCGGCCCTTCGCCGCCAGCTTGATGCCCAGGAAGACCGTGACCCCGAAGCCGAGCGCCGCCGGGTCCAGCACGACGCGCCGCCCCGCGATCACGCCCTGATCGGTCAACCGCTTGACGCGCCGCCAGGCCGCAGGCTGCCCGATCCCCACGGCGCGGCCCAGATCGGCGGCGCTGCGGGTCGCATCCTCGGCCAGAAGGCGCAGCAGCGCCAGATCGGTCGCATCCAGATCGGTCACAGCGACAATTCCTCACTGTCCTTGATCGTGGCGACCAGCATCAGCGCGTCCAGTTCGGCAATGTGGGGCAGGGTCAGGATCCGGTCGCGATAGACCTGCTGCCAATGCGCCATGTCCCGCGCGATGACCGAGGCGCGCCAGTCCACGCTGCCCAGAAAGGACTGGATCTCGATCACCTCGGGCACCTCGCGCAGGGCAGCGAGGAATTCGTCAAAGGCGCGCGGGTTCGTCTTGTCCAGCGTGAAGCGCAGCGACACCTCGACGGCCCAGCCCATCGCGCGCCAGTCGATCCGCGCCTGCACGCCCTTCAGGACACTCGCCTCACGCATCCGCTCGATCCGGCGCCACAGGCTGGCCGTGGTCACGCCAGCGCGTTCGGCCAGAACCGCGTTCGGCGCGATCGGATCGGCCAGAAGCTGTCGCAGTATGCGGCGATCGGTGGCATCGGGCATGAAACTCATCAGCTAGCGCATATCACGGCATGATCATTTCGCCAAGCCGACGAAAAGCGCGCGGATTGCATGAACCCTTTTTCATTGCCCGCGCTAGAAAGGCGGCAGCAGATAGGAAGGATGATCCCATGCGCGTTTACTACGACCGCGATTGCGACGTGAACCTGATCAAGGACAAGAAGGTCGCGATCCTCGGCTATGGCAGCCAGGGCCACGCCCATGCCCTGAACCTGCGCGACAGCGGCGCCAAGAACCTTGTCGTCGCCCTGCGCGAGGGCAGCCCCTCGGCCAAGAAGGCCGAGGCCGAGGGCCTCAAGGTCATGGGCATCGCCGAAGCCGCCGCCTGGTGCGACGTGATCATGTTCACCATGCCCGACGAGCTGCAGGCCGAGACCTACAAGAAATACGTCCATGACAACCTGCGCGACGGCGCGGCGATCGCCTTTGCCCACGGCCTGAACGTGCATTTCGGCCTGATCCAGCCGAAACCCGGCGTCGACGTCATCATGATGGCGCCCAAGGGCCCCGGCCACACGGTGCGCGGCGAATACACCAAGGGCGGCGGCGTGCCCTGCCTGGTCGCGGTGCATCAGGACGCTTCGGGCAAGGCGATGGATATCGGCCTGTCCTATTGCTCGGCCATCGGCGGCGGCCGCTCGGGCATCATCGAGACCAACTTCCGCGAGGAATGCGAGACCGACCTGTTCGGTGAGCAGGCGGTCCTCTGCGGCGGCCTGGTCGAGCTGATCCGCTGCGGCTTCGAGACGCTGGTCGAGGCGGGCTATGCCCCCGAGATGGCCTATTTCGAGTGCCTGCACGAGGTGAAGCTGATCGTGGACCTGATCTACGAGGGCGGCATCGCCAACATGGATTACTCGATCTCGAACACGGCGGAATACGGCCAATATGTCACCGGCCCGCGCATCCTGCCCTATGAAGAGACCAAGGCCCGCATGAAGGCCGTGCTGACCGACATCCAGCAGGGCAAGTTCGTCCGGGACTTCATGCTGGAAAACGCCGTGGGCCAGCCCACGCTGAAAGCCTCGCGCCGCGCCAATGACGAGCACCAGATCGAACAGGTCGGCGCCAAGCTGCGCGAGATGATGCCCTGGATCAGCAAGGGCAAGATGGTGGACAAGGCCCGCAACTGAGCCGAGCCGAACCAGATGCGAATGCCGGGGGCTTTCCCCGGCATTTTGCGTTCAGGCCTTGTCTGTCAGCGCGCGGAACTGCCGCAGGCGGTTGCGGTCCAGCACCGTGATGCTGCCGCGCGCCAGCCGAAGGATACCCTCGTCGCGCAATTGTGCCAGCGTCCGGTTCACCGTCTGGCGCGAACAGCCGCTGAACGTGGCCAGATCGGATTGGCTGATATCGGTGCGGGGCGATTCGGCCGTGGTGAAGCGCAGAAGGTGGCTGCGGATGCGATCCTCGGACGAATAGAACAGCGCGGTCAGATGCAGGCTGTTGTCTCGGCCAAGGCGGTCGTGCAGCACGCCGGACAGGTTCTGCAGCAACCTCTCGGCCGGCACATGGGCGCGCAGCAGGTCGGAGCCGAACCGCGCGAGGGTCGATCCTCTGCGCGCGGTGGCGCTGGCGACGCAGGGGCGGCGGCTGAGCAGCTCGACCTCGCCCACGACCTCGCCCGCCTGGGCCAGATGGGCCAGCAGGAAGTTCCCGCTTTCATCCATCACGGAAATCTCGACCGCGCCGGCGATCACCAGATAGGCATGATCCAGATTGTCGCCCTGCGTGATGATCTGGCGCGGAGTGGCATGGCGCGTGATCTCGCAGCGCGAAAGGAAGCTGTGCAGCGAGGGCACGTCGATCCCGGCCAGCAGGGCCGCTGGATGGTTGCGCATGATCCGCGCCAGGCTGGCCGCAAGATGCAGCCCCGGCCCGGTGGGATCGATGCCAGCGGCCGCGTCGAGCCCGTCCTGTTCCGCTGTCGTCGCGCGCACGAGGCTTCCCTGCACGATATCATCCAATGCCTGCTTCACCAGGCAGTAGAGGGGCAGCGGGCATGTCGATGCAAGGGACAAGTGCCTAAGATAAGAACAATCAAGGCGCTAAAATGGAACCATGTACAACCGCACGGCGCCGTTGATTGCATCTTTCGTATAGCAGAGCTCGACGGACGGAATGTCGGCTCCGCGACACTGGCGGTCGATTTCCTGCCGTCACAAAGCATTGCGCGGCATGGGAAGCGTTCCGCTGTTGTAGGGCGTCCAGTCCTCGATCTCGGGATAGAAGCGTTTGCGCCATGCGCGAACGCGAGGGTTCATCCGGCGCCGCCAGAGCGGCGGCACCATCGCCACGAAGGTCATCGCGGGATAGCCCAACGGCAATTGCGGGGCCTCGTCCTCGGAATAGGTCTGCAGCAGGGGAAAGCGGCGGTCGGGCTTGTAGTGATGATCCGAATGCCGCTGCAGGTTGATCAGCAGCCAGTTCGTCGCGGTATGGCTGGCATTCCAGCTGTGGCGGGGGCGCACGGGCTCGTATCGGCCCTCGCCCAGATGCTTGCGGGTCAGGCCGTAATGCTCGACGTAATTGGTCAGTTCAAGCTGCCAGACCGCGATGAAGGCCTGAAAGGCGAACAATCCCAGCCCCGCCCAGCCGCCAAGCGCCAGTGCAAGGGCCAGCATCCCCGATTGCAGCGCCGCGTAGCGCCAGAAGGGGTTGCGCCGGTCCCATCGGCTGCGCCCGGCGCGGGCCAGAAAACGCGTCTCGGCCTGCCATGCGCTGCGCGGCCCCTCGGTCAGCACCCGCCAGAAGAAGCGGTAGAACCCCTCATTGTAGCGCGCCGAGACCGCGTCGCGGGGGGTCGAGACCCAGGAATGATGAACCAGAAGATGCTCGGTGCGGAAATGCGAATACAGCACTGAGGCCAGCAGCAGGTCGCCCAGCCAGCGTTCCAGCGGCGTCTTCTGGTGCAGCAGTTCATGCGCGTAGACGATGCCGATGCTGCCCGACAGGACGCCGATTCCGAAGAACAGGCCCAGCTTTTCGCCTCCCGACAGATGGCCGGTCGTCTGGACATACCAGATCGACCCGAAGATCGCGGCGAATTGCAGCGGGAACCAGATGATCGTGATGGCGCGATGCCAGAAAAGGCGGTCGGTCGTGGTCTCGGGGTCGGGGTTTTCCTCGTTCAGGCCCAGAACGCCGTCCAGCGCGGTCGTCACATACCAGGCATAGCCGGGCAGCAGCAGCCACCACAGCCCGCCCTGCGTCGCGGCGACGACGACAAGCGGGATCATCACGATCGACAGCCAGAAGGGCGCGGCGGCGGGCAGGCGGCCCGGGCGGGGGGACGGGCTTGCGGTCATCGGAACATCCCTGATGGGTTGCAGGCGCCGCGATGCTAGACCCGGATCGCGGGAAGCGCCATATCCCAGACCTTGCGCATCAGGCCGGGCAGCGCCGCGCGGTCGATCTGTCGCAGCGGCACCAGCTCTCCGCGCGTGGGGTTACCGGCCAGATCGCCCAGATGGACGGTCAGATCCAGCGAGAAATGCGTGAAGACATGCCGCACCGTGCCCAGATCGCGCCATTCCGCCGGGCCGGGCGGCGGCAGGTCGCGCCCGTCCCACCCGGCCGAGGGGAAGGCCAGCGTCCCGCCCAGAAGCCCCTTGGCGGGGCGATGCTCCAGCAGGGCCGAATCGCCCTGCCGCGCGATCCAGACCAGGCCGGTCCGCTCGGGCTTGGGCGTCTTGGCGGCCTTGCGCGGCAATTCGGCCGCGATCCCCTGCGCGCGGGCGTCACAGACGGCCATCAGCGGGCAGATCCCGCAGGCCGGGCTGCGCGGGGTGCAGATCGTCGCGCCCAGGTCCATCATCGCCTGCGCGTAATCGCCGGGTCGTTCCTGCGGGGTCATGGTCGCGGCCAGGGCAGTCAGGTGCGCCTTGGCCTCGGGCAGGGGCTGCTGGACGGCGAAAAGCCGGGCCACCACACGTTCGACATTGCCGTCCACGACCGTCTCGGGGTGCTGATAGGCGATGGCGGCGATTGCGGCCGAGGTATAGGCGCCGATGCCCGGCAGGGCCTGCAGCCCTTCGCGGGTCGTCGGAAAGCCGCCCGCTGCCGCCACCTGCCGCGCGCAGGCCAGCAGGTTGCGCGCCCTTGCGTAATAGCCAAGCCCCGCCCATTCGGCCATGACCGCCGCGTCATCCGCCGCAGCCAGCGCCTTCACGTCCGGCCAGAGCGTGGTGAAACGGCGGAAATAGTCGCGCACCGCCGCCACCGTCGTCTGTTGCAGCATCACCTCGGACAGCCAGACGGGGTAGGGGTCGGTCGGGCCGCCTCCGGGCGGCTGGCGCCAGGGCAGGACGCGGGCATGGCGGTCATACCAGGCCAGCAGGTCCGGGGCGATCACCTTGCTGTCACGCAATTATGTGGCCTTGGGGCATAGGGCGCGCTTTCATCCGGACGACGGGCTGGCTAAGTTCGGCCACGTGATAGCAGCCAAGGCAACGATGTCCCAGACCCCGCCTTATCCGACCGGACCGACAGGACGTCGCGGCAAGGGCTTCCGCCCCGCCGCCAGTCTGCTGGCCGCGCGGGTGCAGAAGGCGGCCGAAGGGCGCGGTTTCGCCGTGTCGCGCCTGTTGACCCACTGGCCCGAGATCGTCGGCGCCGATCTGGCCGCCGTGACGCGACCCGTCCGCATCAGCCACGGCCGCGGCAGCTTCGGCGCCACGCTGACGCTGCTGACCACGGGCCCCATGGCGCCCATGGTCGAGATGCGCCTGCCCGAGCTGCGCGACAAGGTGAATGCCTGCTACGGCTACAACGCGATCCAGCGCGTCACGCTGACCCAGACCGCCGCGCAGGGCTTTGCCGAGGGGCAGGCCAGCTTTGCCCACCGGCCCAAGGCCGCCCCCCCGCCCGACCCGGCAATGCAGGCCGAGGCCGCGGGGATCGCCGCCCAGTTCACCGATCCGACCCTGGCCGAGGCGATGGCGCGACTGGCGCTGAATGTCTCGGGCCGCAACAAGACCAAGACCCTGAAAGGATAATTCATGTTCCTTCGCCATCTCGTGGCCCCTGCCGCCACCGCGATCACCCTGGCCCTTGCGGCGCCCGCTCTGGCCCAGGACGCCCAGCCCGATACCCTGCCCGACATCGCGCTTGGCGCCGAGGACGCGCCGCTGACCGTGATCGAATATGCCAGCTTCACCTGCGGGCATTGCGCGAACTTCCACAACAACGTCTTTCCCGAACTGAAGGCCGAGTTCATCGATACCGGCCAGGTCCGCTTCGTGCAGCGCGATGTCTATTTCGATCAGGTCGGCCTCTGGGCGGGCATTCTGGCGCGCTGCGGCGGCGATGACCGCTATTACGCGATCTCGCACATGTTGTTCGAGGATCAGGCATCCTGGGCGCAGGGCGGCTCGGGCGACGAGATCGCGGCCGGCCTGCGCCGCATCGGCCTCAAGGCGGGGCTCAGCGACGACCAGATGACCGCCTGCTGGGACGACACCGCCAAGGTCGAGCAGCTTGTGGCGACCTTCCAGGCCAATGCCACCGCCGACGGGATCGAGGCGACGCCGACCTTCATCATCGGCGGCGAGAAGGTGCCGAACCAGTCCTGGGACAGCATGCGTTCGCTGATCCAGGCCAAGCTGGACGAGGCGGCCGAAGAAGCGCCCGCCGAATGACGCCTCTGGCCGGTATCCGCGTCGTCGAACTGGCGCGGATCCTCGCCGGGCCCTGGGCCGGTCAGATCCTGGCCGATCTGGGGGCCGAGGTGATCAAGGTGGAAGCCCCCGAAGGCGACGATACGCGCCGTTGGGGGCCGCCCTTCATCGACCACAAGGGGCAGCGCAGCGCGGCCTATTTCCATGCCGCGAACCGGGGCAAGGCCTCGGTCGTCGCCGATTTCCGCACGCCCGAGGGTCAGGCCCGCGTCCGCGATCTGGTGCGCGACGCCGATGTGGTGATCGAGAATTTCAAGGTCGGGGGGCTGGCGAAATACGGGCTGGATTATCCCGCATTGTCGGCGCTGAACCCGCGCCTGATCTATTGCAGCGTGACCGGCTTCGGCCAGACCGGCCCCTATGCGCACCGGGCGGGCTACGACTACATCATCCAAGGCATGTCCGGCCTGATGAGCGTGACGGGCGATCCCTCGACCCAGCCGCAAAAGGTCGGCGTGGCCGTCACGGACCTGTTCACGGGCGTCTATGCCGCGACCGGCATTCTGGCGGCGCTGCACCAGCGGGGGCGGACCGGGCGCGGGCAGCAGATCGACATGGCGCTGATGGATGTGGCCGTCTCGGTCATGGCCAATCAGGCGATGAACTATCTGGCCAGCGGCACGCCGCCCGGCCGGATGGGCAACGCGCATCCCAACCTTGTGCCCTATGCGGTCTTCGACTGCGCCGATGGCTGGATCATCATCGCCACCGGCAATGACGCGCAGTTCCGCAGGCTCTGCGCGGTCCTCGGCCTGCCCGCCTTGGCCGGGGCGCCCGATTACGCGACCAATGCTCTGCGGATCACCCATCGCGAGGCGCTGACCGCCAGCCTGACCGCCGTCACGCGGGGCTGGCGGCGCGACGATCTGCTGGCCGCGCTGGAGGCCGAGGGCGTTCCCGCCGGGCCGATCAACGACATGGCCGATGTCTTCGCCGATCCCCAGGTGATCGCGCGCGGCCTGAGGATCGACCCCGAGGGCGTGCCGGGCGTCCGCCTGCCGATCACGTTCTCGGACGCGGCGCTGGATCTGGGCCGCGCCTCGCCCGCGCTCGGGCAGGACGATCCGGGCGGCTCGGCGCCGGGCGGCGGCGGCGATTGATCTTGCGCGTTTTCTGATTCACCCTGAGCCTGCGGCGGGACGCCGCGGGTAAATGGGGCAGACCATCATGTTCAAGGAATTCCGCACCTTCATCGCGCGCGGCAATGTCATCGACCTGGCCGTCGGCATCATCATCGGCGCGGCCTTCACCGCCATCGTCAACTCGCTTGTCGGGGACCTGATCAACCCGATTCTGGGGCTGCTGACGGGCGGCATCGACTTCACCAATCAGTATGTCGTCCTGTCGGGCAACGTCCCCGATGGCGCCAGCCTGGAGGCCGCGCGCAATTCCGGCGCGGCGGTCTTTGCCTATGGCGCCTTCCTGATGGCGGTGCTGAATTTCCTGATCATCGCCTGGGCGGTGTTCCTGCTGGTCAAGGCGGTGAACCGCATCCAGACGGCGGCGATCAGGAAAGAGGAAGCCCCCGCGCCCGCCCCCGCCGGTCCCAGCCAGGAGGAATTGCTTGCCCAGATCCGCGACCTGCTGGCCGACCGCGCCACCCGCATCTGAACGCGCGACCGCGCCGGGGCCGGCCGGCGTGCCGGCCCCGGCGCCTGTGCCCGGCGCTACAGGCCCAGCAGCGCCTCGGGCGTGACGGCGTCGATGCCAAGTGCTTCGCCCACAGGGATCGAGGTCAGCTGCCCCTCATGCGTGGAAAGGCCCGCCCGAAGATGCGGATCGTCCGTCACCGCCTGCCGCCAGCCCTTGTCGGCCAGCGCCAGAAGATGCGGCATCGTCAAATTTCCAAGCGCCTGGGTCGAGGTGCGGGCCACCGCGCCGGGCATGTTGGCCACGCAGTAATGGATGATGCCGTCGACCTCGTAGATCGGGTCCTGATGGGTGGTGGCGCGCGACGTCTCGAAGCAGCCGCCCTGGTCGATGGCCACATCCACCAGGACCGCGCCCTGCGGCATGGTCGCAAGCTGTTCACGGCTGATCAGCTTCGGCGCCGCTGCCCCGGGGATCAGCACGGCGCCGATGACCATGTCGGCGCGGGTGATCGCCTCGGCCGTCGCCGGACCACTGGCGAACTGGGTGGTCAGCTTGCCCATGAAAATGTCGTCCAGATAGGACAGGCGCGGCACCGACCGGTCCATGACCGTGACATTCGCGCCCATCCCCACCGCGACCCGTGCCGCCGCCGCGCCCACGACCCCGCCGCCGATGATCACCACATTGGCAGGCCGGACCCCCGGCACCCCGCCCAGCAGCACGCCGCGCCCGCCATTGGCCTTCTGCAGCGCCCATGACCCGACCTGAGGCGCCAGACGCCCCGCCACCTCGGACATGGGCGCCAGCAGGGGCAGCCCCCCGCGCGCATCGGTCACGGTCTCGTAGGCGATGGCGGTGACGCCGCTTTTCAGCAGGTCACGGGTCTGCGGCTCGTCGGGGGCCAGATGCAGATAGGTGAACAGGATCTGCCCCTTGCGCAGCATCGCCCGCTCGGCCGCCTGCGGTTCCTTGACCTTGATGACCAGATCCGCCTCGGCGAAGACCGTCGCCGCGTCGGGCGCGATCTGTGCACCCGCCTTGGTGTAATCCTCATCCTCGAAACCCGCGCCCAGCCCCGCGCCGGTCTCGACCAGCACCTGATGGCCGCGCGCCACGGCCTCGGCGGCGGCGGCGGGGGTCAGGCCCACGCGGAATTCCTGCGGCTTGATTTCCTTCGGACAACCGATCTTCATGATTTTCCTCCCTATTTTCCGCCATGGTGCCAGCATGAACGCGCAAGGTGCTGCGAAGATGCGCCGCGCCCTGCCAAGGCGGTGCAAGATCCTTCTGGCAAAGCGCCGGTTGATCGAAGAAACTGCGCCCATGGCCGAACTGGACGCAATAGACCGCCGAATCCTGTCCCTGCTTCAGAAAGAGGGGCGAATCAGCAATGCCGAGCTGGCGCTGCGGGTGCATCTGTCGCCCTCGGCCTGTCACCGCCGGGTCCAGCGGCTGGAGGAATCGGGCGTGATCTCGGCCTATGTGGCGCTGCTGGATGCCCGCGCCCTGCGCCGCCAGACGACCGTCTTCGTGGAAATCACCCTGTCGGGGCAGGCCGACGAGGTGCTCGAGGCGTTCGAGCGCGGCGTCGCCCAGATCCCCGACGTGTTGGAATGCCACCTGATGGCGGGGACGGCGGATTACCTGCTCAAGATCGTGGTCGAGGATACCGACGATTTCGCGCGCATCCACCGCCAGCATCTGGCGCGCCTGCCGGGCGTCGCGCAGATGCATTCCAGCTTCGCGCTGCGCACCGTGTTCCGCACAACGGCGATCCCGGTCTGACGGCCGGTCAAGCGGCTGACGGCAAAAGAAAACCCCCGCGACACGGCGTCGCGGGGGTTTTCGGATTACACAAGATCGCGTCGTCTTACAGTGCGCCTTCGCGCTGTGCCTTTTTACGGGCCAGCTTGCGGGCGCGGCGAACGGCCTCGGCCTTTTCACGGGCTTTCTTGACCGACGGCTTCTCGAAATGCTGCTTGAGCTTCATTTCGCGGAAGACACCTTCGCGCTGAAGTTTCTTCTTCAGGGCGCGGAGCGCCTGTTCGACGTTGTTGTCGCGAACATTGACCTGCATGTGGTTGTCACCACCTTCCTAGGTTAGAGTTGATCGAATTGCAGGAAGCGCCCCGTTATCACCGGCGGGGGCATTTGTCCAGAGACGAGGCAGGCCATGACACAGACCGACCGGGATGCGCTGATCGACGCGGCGCTGATCCACGTGCCCTTCGAGGGGATGAACCGCGACGCCATCGCGGCAGGGGCGCGCGATATCGGCATGGACCCGGCGCTGGTCGCGGTGCATCTGCCGCGCGGCGGCGCCGATCTGGCGGCGGCCTATCACCGGCGCGGCGACGGCGCGCTTCGGCGTGCGCTGTCGCTGAACCCGCCCGAGGGCCGGTTCCGCGACCGCGTGGCCCAGGCCGTATGGCGTCGGCTGGAACTCTCGGACCCGGAACTGGTGCGCGCGGGCGCGACGGTTCTCGCCCTGCCGCAGAACAGCGCGCTGGCCGCGCGTCTGGTCTGGGAAAGCGCCGACGTGATCTGGACCGGGCTCGGCGATCCCTCGGACGACCTGAACTGGTATTCCAAGCGGGCGATCCTGTCGGGCGTGATCTCGGCCAGCGTGCTCTACTGGCTGGGCGACGAATCCGAAGGCCATGCCGAGACGCGCGCCTTCATCGACCGTCGGATCGACGGCGTGATGCGCTTCGAATCGGTCAAGGCGCAGATCCGCAAGCTTCCCGGCGCCGACCGGCTGGCCAAGGCGGCCTTCGGCTGGGTGCGCGCGCCCCGGCCGCGCGCTCTGCCCGGTCACGGCCACTGAGGGCCCGCGATGATCCCCGACACGATGAAGGCGGTCGAGATCGCCGCCCCCGGCGCCGCCGACCAGCTGCGCCCGACCACGCGCCCCGTACCCGTGCCCTGCCACGACCAGATCCTGATCCGGCTGGCCTATGCCGGGGTGAACCGCCCCGACGTGCTGCAACGCGCGGGGGCCTATGACCCGCCGCCGGGCGCCTCGGACCTGCCCGGCCTCGAATGCGCCGGAGAGATCGTCGGCATGGGCGCGGGCGTGACCCGCTGGCGCAAGGGCGAACAGGTCTGCGCCTTGCTGCCCGGCGGCGGCTATGCCGAATACGCGGTCTGCCACGCCGACCACGCGCTGCGCATCCCCCACGGCATGACCGCGCGAGAGGCCGCCTGCCTGCCCGAAACCGCCTTCACCATCTGGTCGAACGTGGTCCAGCGCGGCCGCCTGACCGGGGGCGAACGCTTCCTCGTCCATGGCGGCTCGTCCGGCATCGGCATGATGGCGATCCAGGTGGCCCGCGCGCTTGGCGCCCGCGTCTTCGCCACCGCCGGCAGCGAGGCGAAATGCGATGCCATCCGCGCCCTCGGCGCGACCGCCATCAACTACCGCAGCGAGGATTTCACCCGCATCCTGCGCGATGCGGGCGGGGCGAACCTGATCCTCGACATGGTGGGCGGCAGCTACATCCCGCGCAACATCAAGGCCCTGGCCCAGGACGGGCGGCTGGTCATGATCGCCTTCCTCGAAGGCCCCAAGGTCGAACTGAACTTCGCCCAGATCATGGTGAACCGTCTGACCGTGACCGGCTCGACCCTGCGCCCGCAATCCGACGTGGCCAAGGCCGAACTGGCCGACGCTCTGCGCAAGCAGCTCTGGCCGATGATCGGGCAGGGCGCGGTCAGCGTCACGATCGACAGCGAATTCGCGCTGGATCAGGCCGCCGGGGCGCATCGCCGGATGGAAAGCAGCGAGCATATCGGCAAGATCGTCCTCAGGATCGCCGACGACACCTGATCGCGCCACGCGCCTCTTTGCCTTGGTGCAAATATCCTCGGGGGGTCCGGGGGGCGAAGCGCCCCCGGCCGTCGCGGGACGCAAGGGGCGGTGACCGCAGGCGCAGGCGCGGCTTCAGCGCGGCGCCTCCATCACGATGCGCGCTCGTCCGCAATCGCGCCGCACATCGGGCGCGCAGCGGCGCGGCTCCAGATCGCGGGTCAGGCAGATGCACAGCTCGGTCAGCGCGCCGTCGCGGCAGATCACCGTCACGCCGTCTGCCTCCAGCATCGGGTTCGCCTCCAGGATTGCCTGCTCGATCACAAGCGGCGGCAGGCTCACATCGCGCGGCAGCCGCTCGAGGATCTCGGGGATCGCGATGCTGCCGGCCGCCTGGCGCGTGGCATCGAAATAGCCGGCGGCAGGCAGGTCGCTGCATCGGCCATGCTTCTGCCATTGATGCCAGGCCAGCCCGGCCGAGCCCATCACATCAGCCATCGCAGCCGTCTCGCGGCGAGACGGGTCGCGGTGGCGGCTTCGGCAATATTCGGGCCAACCCTCTTCGTTCTGGGGCCAGAGCCCGTGCACCGTGAAGCCCCGGCCGGTGCCGGGTGCACATTCCGCTGCGCCGCGCGCATCGCCGGTTCGGCTGCACCAGGCGGGCTGCCATGACAGCGCCAGGATGTAATAGTCGAAGCGGCCCGCCACGTCGCGGGAATGCGCGGCAACGGGCATCCACAGGGCGGCAAGCAGCGCCAAAGCGGGGGTCAGAACGGAACGCATCAGGCGAGCCTAGCGCGGCAAAAGCGGCTGACAAGCGGCTTTGCGCATGAATCCTCTTTTCCCCGCAGCCTGAAAACGCTATATCCCCCGGCAATTCCCCCGACACCCGAGGAATGGCGCCCGCCGAAAGCCGATTTCCCGGCCCAAGCCCTCCATGGTCAGGGACCACGATGCGAAGGAGACTGACATGAGCAAGCCGCTGATGGCCAAGGCCACTGCCGTCTGGCTGGTGGACAACACCACGCTCAGCTTCAAGCAGATCGGCGATTTCTGCGGTCTGCACGAGCTTGAGGTCCAGGGCATCGCCGATGGCGATGTGGCGATGGGCGTGAAGGGTTACGACCCCGTCGCCTCGAACCAGCTTGACCCCGAAGAGATCAAGCGCGGCGAGGCGAGCCCCGCCTACAAGCTGCGGCTGAAGCACAACCCCGCCGCCGAAGGCGAGGAAAAGCGCCGCGGGCCGCGCTACACGCCCCTGTCCAAGCGTCAGGACCGCCCGAACGCGATCCTGTGGCTGGTCAAGTTCCACCCGGAACTGGCGGATGCGCAGATCGCCAAGCTGGTCGGCACGACGAAGCCCACCATCACCTCGATCCGCGAGCGCACGCACTGGAACATCCAGAACATGCAGCCGATCGACCCGGTCGCGCTTGGCCTCTGCCGCCAGACCGAACTGGACGCCGCCGTCCAGAAGGCTGCCAAGAAGAAGGCCGCCGAGGGTGGCGTGATGACCGATGACGAACGCCGCATGCTGGTCAGCACCGAAACCTCGCTGGCCATGTCGGACGAGCCGCGCCTGCCCAGCTCGATCGCCGGTCTGGAGAACTTCAGCCTGACCCGCGAAGAGAAGAAGCCCGAGGCTGAACTGGATGCCGACAGCTTCTTCAATCTGCCCGACAATGACGATGACGAAGATGACGAGGATGATAACGGCCGCCGCTGAGCCGCCTCACATCAAAAAAGGCCGGGCGATTGCCCGGCCTTTTGCGTTCTGCCCGATGCGCGGTCAGGCGCGGCTGCGGCCGCTGATCGCGCGGACCAGCCAGATCAGGATCACCGCGCCGATCACCGCGACGATCAGTTGGCCGATGATGCCACCAAGCGTGGCGTCGAACAGCAGGCGGAACAGCCAGTTGCCCAGCAGCGCGCCGACGATGCCCAGAACGATGTTCAGCAGCAGCGTATGGTCTCCCTTCATGATGCGCTCGGCGATCCAGCCTGCCAGCGCACCAAGGATGATCGTCATGATCCAGCCGAAACCTTCCATGTCTTTGCCCCTTCGTCAGGTTGTGGGGCGCGTCCCTGCGACGGCCCGTCGCAGCGATAATGCCGCAACGGGCCAATGCGTTCCCTTGCAGGGTCGGGACCGGATCCGGCAGGCGGTCAGACCGACAGGCAGATATACTTCATCTCGAGGAAATCCTCGGCCCCGTGGCGGCTGCCCTCGCGGCCAAGGCCCGATTGCTTGACCCCGCCGAAAGGCGCGACCTCGGTCGAGATGATGCCCGTGTTCACGCCGACAATGCCGTATTCCAGCGCCTCCTGCACGCGGGTGATGCGGCCGATATCGCGGGCGTAGAAGTAGGAGGCCAGGCCGAAGATCGTGTCATTGGCCTTGGCGATCACCTCGTCCTCGGTCTCGAATTTGAACAGGGGGGCAAGGGGGCCGAAGGTTTCCTCGGTCGAGACCTTCATGTCGTCCTTCACGCCCGTCATCACGGTCGGCTCGAAGAACAGGCCCTTGATCCGCTTGCCGCCGGTGACGACTGCCCCGCCGCCATCCAGCACGTCGCGGATATGGTCCTCGACCTTCTCGACGGCGTCCTCGTTGATCAGCGGGCCGGTGGTGACGCCATCCTCAAGCCCGTCGCCCACGCGCAGCTTGTCCACGGCGGCGGCCAGCTTTTTCGCAAAGGCGTCATAGACCCCGGCCTGCACATAGATGCGGTTCGCGCAGACGCAGGTCTGGCCGTTGTTGCGGAATTTCGAGGCCATCGCCCCTTCGACGGCAGCATCCAGATCGGCGTCGTCAAAGACGATGAAGGGCGCGTTGCCGCCCAGCTCCATCGAGCATTTCATCACCTGATCGGCGGCCTGACGCAGCAGGATGCGCCCGACCTCGGTCGAGCCGGTGAAGGTCAGCTTGCGCACGGTCGGGTTCTCGCAGAATTCCTTGCCGATATCGCTGGCCCGCGACGAGGTGACGACCGACAGGATGCCCTTGGGCAGGCCCGCGCGTTCCCCCAGCACCGCCATGGCCAGCGCCGATAGCGGCGTTTCCGCCGCCGGGCGTGCGACGAAGCCGCAGCCCACCGCCAAAGCGGGCGCGGCCTTGCGCGCGATCATGGCGTTGGGGAAGTTCCAGGGCGTGATCGAGCCCACCACGCCGATCGGCTGGCGGATCACGGTGATGCGCTTGTCGCGCATATGGCCGGGGATCGTCTCGCCATAGATGCGCTTGGCCTCTTCGCCGAACCACTCGATGAAGCTGGCGCCATAGGCGATCTCGCCCTTGGCCTCGGCCAGGGGCTTGCCCATCTCGGCGGTCAGGATAGTGCCCAGATCGTCCTGATTGGCCATCATCAGGTCGAACCACTTTCGCATGACCTGTGCGCGTTCCTTGGCGGGGCGGGCGGCCCAGTCCTTCATCGCGGCCTCGGCGGCGGCGATAGCGCGTGCGGTCTCGGCCCGGCCCAGATCGGCGACGCGGGCGATCACGTCTCCGCGTGCGGGGTTCGTCACCTCGAATGTGGCGCCGTCATCGGCATCGACCCATTCGCCCGCCACGAAGGCGCGCGTTTCCAGCAGCGAGGGATCTTTCAGCAGGGCCTTCAGGTCGGTGTCTTGCGCGGTCATGGCTGCCTCATCGGGGTTCTTGCGGGGGCATGATGACCATGCGCCCGACAGGTTGTCAAAGCGGGTTGAACCAAAACGGCCCGGCCTGCGTTCCAGTGGCAATCGCCAGGCTGTCCCTCTTGGCGATCTCTCTGGAGGGCGGCGCGTTTCCCCGCGCCGCCCGTTCCATGTCAGGCCATCCGCCAGCAGGGTTGCAGATCGCCGGGCGCCGGACGCGCGGCAAAGACCGCCCGCGCAATCGCCCGCGCCAGAACCGCAGCCCCCGCATGGCCAAGCGCGAAGCTGTCCAGCGGATCGGCCAGGGGCCGCGCCCCGGTTGAGGCCGCAAAGACCAGATCGCCGTCCAAAGGCGTGTGGCTGGGCACCAGCGCGCGCGCCATGCCGTCATGGGACGCGACCGCCAGCCGTTGCAGCGCCGCCTTGTCCAAGGCCGCATCGGTGGCGACGATGGCGATGGTCGTCGCCTCGCCCAGCCGCTTTGTCGGGGGCGGCTCGAGGTCGGCGGGAAAGGTCGCGGGCAGGCCGAGGCCGCCGAATTCGTCGCCCATCTCCCACGGGGCGGCCCAGAAATGGCGGCTATCCCCGACATTCGCCTGGCCGAGCGCGTTCACCACGACCAGCGCGCCGATGGTCGCCCCCGTGCTGAGCACCGCCGAGGCCGAACCGACCCCGCCCTTGAGGGTGCCCGTCATCGCCCCGATCCCCGCGCCGTGGCTGCCAAGCGCGAAATCCGCGCCGGCCCTCTGCCACGCGGCTTGCCCAAGCGCAGGATAGGGGTTCTGCCGCCAATCCTTGTCGCCGCCATTCAGCAGGTCAAAGACGATGGCGCCCGGCACGATGGGCACGCGCGCGGGGCCGACCGCAAAGCCGCGCCCGGCCTGATGTAGCGCCTCCATCACGCCGTCGCAGGCCGCAAGGCCAAAGGCCGAGCCGCCAGACAGGACCAGCGCATCCACGCCCGGCACCAGCTTGTCGGGGGCCAGAAGGTCGGTCTCGCGCGTGCCGGGCGCTCCGCCCATCACATGGACGCTGGCCGCGAAGGGCGCGTCGGCGGTCAGCACCGTCACCCCTGATTTCAGGCGCGCATCATCGGCATGGCCGACGCGCAGACCGGCCACGTCCGTGATCAGGTTGCGGGGACCGGGCCTCATCCCATCGCCTTGGCGCGGATTTCCGACAGGGTGGCGAAGCTGGTCAGCGCCTCGGGGTCCAGCGCCAGTTCGACCACCGCGAAGCGCCCCGAATCGCGCGCCCGCCCGAAGGCTTCGGCGAAATCCTCGTTCCGGGTGACGCGCTCGCCATGTCCGCCATAGGCGCGGGCCAGCGCGGCAAAGTCGGGATTGGCGAGATCCGTCCCCGAGACGCGGCCCGGATAGGTTTTTTCCTGATGCATCCGGATCGTGCCATAGCGGCCGTTATTCGCCACGATCACGATGGGCGTCGCGCCGTGCTGGGCGGCGGTCGAAAGCTCGTTCAGGGTCATCTGGAAGCAGCCGTCGCCCGCCATCGTCACCACGACCCGCCCGGGATGGGCCAGCGAGGCCGCGATCCCGGCAGGCAGGCCATAGCCCATCGACCCCGAGGTCGGCGCGATCTGCGTCCGCGCCCGCTTGAAGCGGAAATAGCGATGGACAAACGCCGCGTAATTGCCCGCGCCGTTGGTGATGATCGCATCCTCGGGCAGGTTCGCGGACAGCCAGCAGACGACCTGTTCCATCGTGACCTCGCCCGGCGTGGGGCGGGGCGTCTGCCAATCCTCGTAATGGGCGCGCAGGCTGGCGGTCCAGTCGTCCCACCGGCGCGGGGCGGGGCTCTCCGCCAGCGCCTGAAGCGCGGCGCGCGGGCAGGCCGGGATGCCTGGATCGGCACGCCACAGGCGCCCGATCTCGTCAGGCGCGGCGCTGACATGGATGATGCGCCGCCCCTGCGCCGAGGGGTGCATCAGCGTATAGCCCCCCGTCAGCGTGTCCCCCATCCGCGAGCCGAGCGACAGGATGCAATCGGCCTGCCGCAGGGCCTCGCCCATGCGGGTGTTCATGCCGACGCCCAGATCGCCCCCGTAATTGGGATGGCGGTTGTCCATGTAATCCTGCCGCCGGAAGGGCACGGCGACGGGCAGGCCCCAGCCTTCGGCAAAGGCGACCAGCCTGTCGGCATCGTCCTGCGACCACAGCGCGCCGCCGGGAATGACCAGGGGGCGCTCGGACGCGGCCAGCGCATCGCGGATCGCCTCCAGCTGGGCGGACGCGATGCCCGCGACGGGGCGAGGCGCGGGGGGCAGGTCGGGGATGGCGGCGCTGGCCGCCAGCATGTCCTCGGGCAGGGCCAGAACGACGGGGCCGGGGCGGCCCGATTGCGCCAGATCGAAGGCGCGGGCGATGTATTCGGGAATGCGGTCGGTCTGGTCGATCTGGGCGACCCATTTCGCCAGCCCGCCGAACATCTGGCGGTAATCCACCTCCTGAAAGGCGTCGCGGTCGCGGTCCTCGCGCGCGATCTGGCCGATGAACAGGATCATCGGCGTGGAATCCTGCTGGGCGACATGGACGCCCGCGCTGGCATTCGTGGCGCCGGGGCCGCGCGTGACGAAGCAGATGCCGGGGCGCCCGGTCAGCTTGCCCGTGGCCTCGGCCATCATCGCCGCGCCGCCCTCGTGGCGGCAGACGACATTCTGGATGCCCGCATCGTGCAGCCCGTCCAGCACCGCCAGAAAGCTTTCCCCCGGCACCGAAAAGACCCGCCCCACGCCATGCGCGCGCAGCGCATCGACCAGGATCTGTCCGCCATGTCGCATCATCCACCCCCTTGCTTTCCGGGCGCAGGCTGGCCCATCGCGGCGCCGGGCGCAACCGGCCGCCCTTTACAGCCGCCCCGCCCGCGCCTATCTGCAAGGCCCATGGCCAAGACCGATGACAGCAAGAACTACAAGGTGATCGCCGAGAACCGGCGCGCGCGCTTCGACTATTTCATCGAGAGCGATCTCGAGGTCGGCATCGTGCTGACCGGGTCCGAGGTGAAATCGCTGCGCACCGGCCAGTCCAACATCGCGGAAAGCTACGCCTCGGTCGAGGGGGGCGAATTGTGGCTGATCAACGGCTACATCGCCGCCTTGCCCCATGCCGGCGTCTTCGGCCACGAGGAACGCCGGCGCCGCAAGCTGCTGGTCTCGCGCAAGGAACTGGCGCGGCTGTGGCAGGCGATCGGGCGCGAGGGCATGACCCTTGTGCCGCTGGTCATGTATTTCAACCACAAGGGCCGGGTGAAGCTGAAGATCGGCATCGCCAAGGGCAAGAAGGTCGCCGACAAGCGCGAAACCAGCGCGAAACGCGACTGGAACCGGCAGAAACAGCGGCTGCTGAAGCAGGGCTGACCATTGCGGCCCGGCCCGCCACCCTGTAGATCGGGGCGGCACGGCGCAAAGGGGGGCTGCGATGCAGGACGATCCACGGGTGCTGGTCTCGACCGACTGGCTGGCGGCTCGGCTGGACGATCCGCAGCTGCGCGTCCTCGATGCCAGCTGGCACATGCCCGCCTTGGGGCGCGATGCCCGCGCCGAATTCGCAGCCGCCCATATCCCCGGCGCGCGCTTCTTCGACATCGACGCCATCAGCGACACCCGCTCGGCCCTGCCGCATATGGCCCCGCCGCCCGAGACATTCGCCAGCCGCGTCCGCGCGCTTGGCGTGGGCGACGGCCAGCAGGTCGTGATCTACGACGACAGCGCCGTCCGCAGCGCGGCGCGGGCCTGGTGGACCTTTCGCCTGATGGGCTACCGCGACGTCGCGGTGCTGGATGGCGGTCTGGGCAAATGGCGGGCCGAGGGGCGGGTGCTGGACAGTCAGCCCGCCACGATCCGCGACCGCCATCTGACGCCCCGCCGCCAGCCCGATCTGGTCTGCGACGTGACGCAGGTCGCCCGCGCGGCCAAGCTGGGCGATCCGCAGATCGTCGATGCCCGCGCCCCCGAACGCTTTCGCGGCGAGGCGCCCGAACCCCGGCCTGGCCTGCGTGCGGGCCACATTCCCGGATCGCTGAACCTGCCCTTCGGCCGGCTTCTGAACGAGGACGGCACGCTGAAGGCGCCGGACGACCTGCGCGAGGCCTTCGCGCAGGCGGGCGTCGATCTGGCGCGGCCCGTCATCACGACCTGCGGCAGCGGCGTGACCGCCGCGATCCTGTTTCTGGCGCTGGAACGGATCGGCCACCAGAACCACGCGCTTTACGACGGAAGCTGGACCGAATGGGGCAGCTTTCCCGACCTGACCATCGCAACCGGAGACGCCTGATGCTGTCCAACCTCAAACCGCAAGCCCCCGACAAGATCCTGATGCTGATCGAGGAATTCAAGGCCGATACCCGTCAGGGCAAGATCGACCTCGGCGTGGGCGTGTACAAGGACCCGCAGGGCGTCACCCCGGTCATGCGCGCGGTCAAGGCCGCCGAACAGCGCATCTGGGAAACCCAGACCACCAAGGCCTATACCGGCCTGGCGGGCGAGGCCGATTACCGCAACGCGCTGGCGGGCATGATCCTCGGCGCGGTGCCGGCGGACCGGCTGGCCTCTGTCGCCTCGGTCGGCGGCACGGGCGCGATCCGGCAGGCGCTGGAACTGGCGCGGATGGCCAACCCGGACGTGCATGTCCACGTCTCGGACCCGACCTGGCCGAACCACCTGTCGATCATGAAGTTCATGGGCGTGCCCTTCAGCGAATACCGCTATTTCGACGCCGCCACCCGTGGCGTCGATTTCGAGGGGATGAAGACCGACCTCGCCCGCGCCGCCAAGGGTGACATCGTGCTGCTGCATGGCTGCTGCCACAACCCGACCGGCGCGAACCTGACGCTGGATCAATGGTCCGAAGTGATCGCGATCCTGGACCGGACCGGCGCCATCCCGCTGATCGACCTCGCCTATCAGGGCTTCGGCGACGGGCTGGATGCCGATGCCGAACCCACGCGTCTGGTCGCGCGCAGCCTGCCCGAGGTGCTGGTCGCGGCCTCCTGCTCGAAGAATTTCGGCATCTACCGCGAACGGACCGGCATCCTGATGGCGCTGGCGCAGAACATCGAGGCCCGCGATCTGTCGCAGGGCGCGATGGCCTTCCTGAACCGGCAGAACTTCTCGTTCCCCCCCGATCACGGCGCGCGCATCGTCAGCACGATCCTGACCGATGACGCGCTCCGCGCCGACTGGGCCGCCGAGCTCGAGGATGTGCGCAACACGATGCTGGGCCTGCGCGACCAGCTCGCCGCCGAGCTGCGCGAACTGACCGGCACCGACCGCTTCGACTTCATCGCCCGTCACCGCGGCATGTTCTCGCGCCTCGGCGCGACCCCTGAACAGGTGGCCAAGCTCAAGACCGACGCGGCGATCTACATGGTGGGCGATTCGCGCCTGAACATTGCGGGCCTGAACCGCGACACCGTCCCGGTCCTCGCCCGCGCGATCATCGACGCCGGCATCTGACCGGCCCCGGGCGCGCCTTGGCGGCGCGCCCCCTCACCCTTTGCCTTGGGCGAAATATCCTCGGGGGTGAATTGGCCGCAGGCCAAGAGGGGGCTGAAGGCCCCCTTCCTCCGCCCGCCGCAGGCGGGCCATCCTAGCGCCGCGCCAGCGCCCGTTCGATATAGTCCCGCAATTCCTCGACTTCGCCCTGTGCATCGCGCAGCGCCTCCATCGTCGCGCGCAATTCCGCCTCGCTTCCCGCCAGCCGTCCCGCCATCGCGGCCTCGCGCTCGGCCAGCAACGCCTCGGCCGCGTCGCGCCGGCCCTCGGCCTCCTGCAAGGCGGCGGCCAGCTTGTGCAATTCCCCGATCTCGGCCTGGCCCGGACGCGTCAGCCGCCCCAGAAGCCAGCAGGCGAACCATCCCAGAAGAAAGGCCGCAAACAGGATGATCGCGGTGGCGGCTACGAATTCCGAACGGTTCATGCGTCGCTATCTTCGTCCTCTGGCACGCCCGGCACGGCCGCGGGGCGGGGCGAGGGGCGGGGGGTGTCTTCATCCGGCGTCAGGACCGGCACCCTAATGTTTTCCTCGCGTTCGTCCAGAGTCTGGAATTCCTCGCTGGCGCCGAGCGTGCTGACCGACAGGCCCGACCCCTCTGCCGGCGGCATGGGCGGCCCCATCACCGGGCGCGGAGCTTCGGGACCGGCCGGGCGCTCGGGCCCCATTTCTACTGGCTCGGGCGGCGTTTCGGTCACGTCCTGCGTCACGCCCGAGACCGTGACCGGCGCGGGCATGGGCGCCCTCTGGACCGGGCGGGCCGACAGCAGGCGGAACTCGATCCGCCGATTGGCCTCGCGGCCTTCCTCGGTCTCGTTGGTGGCGATGGGCTGGCTTTCGCCGTAGCCGCGCGCGGTCATGTGCGTGACGTCGATCCCGGTCTCGGCCATTGCGGTCAGGATCGCCTGCGCGCGCGCGCGCGACAGGTCGGCATTGAACGCCTCGGATCCCTGGGAATCGGTATGGCCGCCCGCCTCGATCTGGAAATCGGCGCAATCGGCCATGATCGTGGCCAGCTGCGCCAGCGTCGGCTCGGGATCGCCCGCGATCGAGGCACGGGCCGGCTCGAACCCGATGGCCGATTCCTGCATCACGCGGTTCAGCCGCGCCACGCATTCATCGCCGTCGGGCAGGCCGAGCGACTCGTCCAGCCGCCGGTCGTAGCGGATCGACAATTCGTAGCGCGCCCCCGCGCCCAGACGCTGCGACAGGATCCCCGAGGCCCGACGCGTCGCCTCGCTGTCGCCCGAGATCCCCGCGACCTGGACCAGATCGGGCGTCACCCGCGCCTGGCCCGATTGCAGCACATCCATCGCCTCGAGCGCGGCGATGACGCGCACGGTCCAGCCGCTCGGCACGGCCTCGTCATTGCGCAGCGCGCTTTGCGCCACCGCGAACCGGGCGCGCGCGAAGCTGTCCACCGCCTCGCGCATCCGCGTATCGGCGATGCCGCCGCGGATCGACAGGGTCCCGCCTTCGGTCAGAGTGGCCTGGAATTCGACCTGGCCTCCGGCCGCTTCGTCCTGATCGCGGCTGGCGATCAGGGCAAAGGTCGCAGGCAGATCGCCCTGCAGGGCCGCGATGGTCTCGTCGAACAGGGGCCGCTCGACGCTGGCGGGGGCGCGCAGGGCGATGTCGCCATCGCTCAGCGTGACGCTGCCCGCGCCAAGCCGCGCCAGCGCGGCGATGGACAGCGCCGCAGCCTCGCCCCATTGGGCCGAGGGTGCGCCCAGCCCAAGCGGGCAGGTGGCGTTGCCGGTCATCCCCGCTTCGCGCGCGGCATCCAGGATCTGCTGGCGCGCGGCATCGTCATCGGCGGCGCAGCTGTCGAAATGCGGGCCGCTTTCATCCATCACGAAACGCAGCAGGAAGGGCGCTATCACCGGGCGGGGGGCCGAAATCTCGGTGGTCAGGGTGACGCCCTGGGGGGTCGAGCGTCTCAGCACCCCCTCCAGCCGGGTCCGCTCGGCCTCGCTGTCGGCCAGGGCGGTCACGTGGACCTGACCCGGCGCGACCGAGATCTTGGCATTGGCCAAGGCCTGCGCGGCCATCAGCCCCAGCCGCATCGCCTCGTCCCAATCCGGCGGCACCGGATAATCCGCGCTTTCCATCAGGTCGGTGATCTGGGGCGCTGCGGTTTCCAGCCGCAGGCTGCGGGTCAGCGCGGTCCGGTCGGTCGCGGCCGGCACCAGCCCGATGAGCGAGATGCCCTGATCGCCGCGCAGAAGCTCCAGCTTGAAATCGGGCGGGGTCATCGCCTCGATGGCGGCCACGCTCATGGCGTCGCGGATACGCGAGGGATCAACGACGCTGGCGGCCTCGGTCGCGGCGCGGAAGCGGTCCAGTTCGGACGGGGCGGTGCCGGACAACTCGACCAGCAGCCCGTCGGTCGCGACCTCGACCCAGTCGAACCCCGCGCGCGAGAGCGTCTGGCCCACCTCGGCGGCCGAGCGCGTCTCGATGAAGGTCGCGGCGGCCTGTGCGCCATACCAGCACAGCCCGCCCGCGCCACCCAGAACGGCAAGGGTGGCAAGCGAGGTGGTCAGGCGGCGGCGCAAGCTGGGCATGAGGGCATTCTGATCGCTGTTGCAAACGCGCAACGTCTAGCGGCCGCGGCTCGCTGGCGCAATCAGACCAACCCCGCCACGGCAAGAAACAGCGCAAGGATCAGCCCCGCATCGCGGTTCGACCGAAAGAGGCGCAGGCAGATATCCCCCTGATCGGGCTGGAACTTGTTCAGCTGCCAGGCCAAATGTAGCCCGAACCCGGCAAGACCCGCCAGTGCGATCAACTGATTGCGACCCTCCCACAGGATCGCCACGGCCATCACCGCGATCGAGGCCAGGGCGAATCCCGCAAGGATGCGCGGGCTCTTCTCGCCGAACAGCCGCGCGGTGGATTTCACGCCGATCAGGGCGTCGTCCTCGGCGTCCTGATGGGCATAGATCGTGTCGTAGAACACCGTCCAGGCGATGGCCGCGACCCAGGCGATGACCGGTGCCGCGTCCAGCCGCCCCATATGCGCGGCATAGGCCAGCATCACGCCCCAGTTGAAGGCCAGCCCCAGAAAGATCTGCGGCCACCAGGTGAAGCGCTTGGCGAAGGGATAGATCGCCACCAAGGCCAGCGAGGCGACCCCCATCCAGATCGCCGCCGGGCCGAGCGTCAGCAGGATCACCAGCCCCAGAAGGCATTGCGCGACCAGCCAGATCAGCGCCCCGCGCAGGCTGATCTGCCCCGAGGGCAGCGGCCGGGACCGTGTGCGCGCCACCTGCGCGTCGATATGGCGGTCGGTGATGTCGTTCCAGGTGCAGCCCGCCCCGCGCATGACAAAGGCGCCGATCGCGCAGGCGACCGCGATCCACAGGTCGAACCAGCGCGGCGCATCGGCCATCATGGCCAGCCCGATCCCCCACCAGCAGGGGATCAGCAGCAGCCATGTCCCGATGGGCCGGTCCGCGCGGCTCAGCCGCAGCCAGGGCCGCGTCGCGGGCGGCGCATAGCGGTCCACCCAATTGCCCGGCGGGGCATCCGCCACGACATCTGGTCTTTCGCCCCGGTTTTGCATAGCGTCGCCCCATCATGGCAAGGATCAGGCTGTTCATAGATCACCCTCTGTCCGAGGGACAAGCCGTGCCGCTGGATGCGGCGCAGGCGCATTACCTGTCGGGCGTCATGCGGCTGCGGGCGGGCGAGGCGATCACCGTCTTCAACGGCCGCGACGGCGCGTGGTCGGCGCGGCTGGACGAGGCCGGCAAGCGCGGCGGCATCATCACCGCGCTGGAACAGACCGGCCCGCAGCGCGATCCGCCTGACCTTTGGCTGCTTTTCGCGCCGATCAAGAAGGCGCGCACCGACTTCATCGTCGAGAAGGCGACCGAGATGGGCGCCGCGCGCATCCTGCCCGTGCAGACCGACCACACCAATTCCGAACGCATCCGGCAGGACCGTCTGCACGCCCATGCCGTAGAGGCGGCCGAGCAATGCGGCGGCACCTTCGTTCCCGAACTGACCGATCTGGCGCCTCTGTCGCGGCTGCTGGACGGGTGGGATTCGGCGCGCCGCATCCTCTGGGCGGACGAGGCGCGGGTGGGCGCCGCCCAAGCCTTGGCCGGGTTGCCGCGCGGGCCCTGGGCCATCCTGATCGGCCCCGAAGGCGGCTTTTCCGCCGCCGAGCGCAAGCGCCTGTCCTCGCTGCCTTTCGTGACGCCGGTCAGCCTTGGCCCGCGAATCCTGCGCGCCGATACGGCGGCGGTGGCGGCGCTGGCGCTGTGGCAGGCGGCCTTGGGCGACTGGCTGGACGCCTGATCGGGCGGATTGCCGCGCGTCTTGGCGGAATGACGAGGCCATGCTGCGTTTGCACATGCAGAAAGTGCATGGCGGGGATGCCTGTTTCGCGCCTACTCTTTCCGCTCTGCCCGGATTATCTGCGTCTTATCCGAAAACTGCCCGCAGACAGGGCAATCTGAAAACAGGTGACAAGATGTCGATGATCGAAGCGAACCGCGCCAATACGGCTGTCGGAGGTGCGGGGATTGTCGCGCGCATCACTTCGCTGGTGGCTGGCTGGCGCGAAGCCCGCGTGACCCGCCGCGAACTGAACCGCCTGTCGGACCGCGAGCTGGACGATATCGGTCTGTGCCGCGCTGACATCGAGCGGATTGCGCGCGGTTTCTGAACCCCACGCGCCTGACGAACGAACCCCCGAAGCCACGGCAGCGGGGGTTTTTTCATGTCCGGAGGGCGCGTCTCACCCGCGCGTCATCACCAGCGTGGTCCAATCTCCCAGATCGCGGCGGTCCGGCTGCACGAAGCCCGCCCCCTCGTAGGCAGCGGCGACCTCGTCGGCCTGGGTCGTCAGGATGCCCGACATGACGATCCGCCCGCCCGGCGTGACATGGCGGGCCATGTCGGGGGCCAGATCGATCAGCGGCTGCTTGAGGATATTGGCCAGAACCAGATCATAGGGCGCGGCTTGATGCAGGATCGGGTGGTCGAAACCCGCGGCCTCGAGGCATTCGACGCGGCCAAGCAGGCCATTCGCGATGACATTCGCCGCCGCCACATCCACCGCCACCGGGTCGATGTCGCTGGCCAGAACCGTCACCGGCCACAGCCTGGCCGCCCCCATCGCCAGAACCGCCGTGCCGCAGCCGATATCGGCGATGCGCGTGGCCTCGAACCCCTCGACCGCCAGCCGGTCCAGCGCCTCGAGACAGCCCTTGGTCGTATTGTGATGCCCGGTGCCGAAGGCCATCGCGGCCTCGATGCACAGGGCCTCGACGCCTTCGGGGACGCTGTCGGCATCGTGGCTGCCATGGACATAGAAGCGCCCCGCGCGCACCGGGGTCAGTTCGCGCCGCACATGGGCGACCCAGTCCACCTCGGGCAGCTCCGAGATGGTGAAGGGCTGCGCCCCATGCGCCGCAGCCAGCAGGGCCAGCGCGATCTCGTCGGGGCTTTCGGTGAAATAGGCGCCAACCTCCCACAGCTGGCTGCCATCCTCGATCTCGAAGATGCCTGTGCCGACGGGTTCGGGGGTCAGATCCTCGCAGGCCTCGGCCAGGGCTTCGGCGGCCTCGCGGCCGGGCAGGTGGGTCAGCGCGGTATAGGTGGGCATCAGATCGGGTCCGGATTGGGCATGCTGGCCTCTACCCCGGTGCCCTTCAGCCCGCAATAACCATCGGGGTTCTTGTGCAGATATTGCTGATGCGCCTCGTGCGCGGGCCAGAAGGGGGCGGCGCCGACGATCTCGGTCGTGATCGCGCCATGTCCCTGCACGGCCAGCCGGTTGCCGTAATCGATCCTGGACGCCTCGGCGGCGGCGCGCTGGCTGTCGTTGAACACCGTGATCAGGCTGCGATACTGGCTGCCGATATCGTTGCCCTGCCGGTTGCCCTGCGTCGGGTCGTGGTTTTCCCAGAACAGCTGAAGCAGGTGGTCATAGCTGATCAGCGAGCTGTCATAGATGACCCGCACGACCTCGGCATGGCCGGTATCGCCGCGCTTGACCTGATCATAGGTCGGGTTCTGGACCATGCCGCCCGCGAAACCCACCTCGGTCAACCAGATGCCGTTCTGTTTCCAGAACAGGCGCTCGACGCCCCAGTAGCAGCCCATTCCGAAGATCGCCTGATCGTGGCCCTGCGGCGCGGCGGCGCCCAGAGGGCGGTGAAAGATGGCGTGGTCGGTCATGGTGGTCCCTTTCGTCTGGGCTTTTCGGGTCGGGAAACGCGTGTGGCGGGCATCGGGTTCAAGCGGTCGGGCCTCAGCCCCGCGGATGGGCGGCGCGGAAGGCGGCCATCAGCCGGGCGTCGTCGACCCCGGTATAGACCTGCGTGGTCGACAGGCTGGCATGGCCCAGCAATTCCTGGATCGTGCGCAGATCGCCCCCCGCATTCAAGAGATGCGTGGCAAAGGAATGACGCAGCGCATGGGGCGTCGCGGTCGAGGGCAGGCCCAGGGCCGCGCGGGCGCGGCGCATCCGCTCGGCCACCTGCCCGCCATCCAGCCGCCCCCCGCGCGCGCCCCGGAACAGCGCCTGATCGGGCGCCATGGTCCAAGGGCATTGACGCAGGTAATCGGCCACCGCCTCGCGCGCCACCGGTAGCACCGGCACCTGCCTTTCGCGCTTGCCCTTGCCGCGGATCAGCAGCGTCTCGCCAAAGGGCCAGTCGCGGCCGTCCAGCGCCATCGCCTCGCTGATGCGCAGCCCGCACCCCCAGAGCAGCGTCAGCACCGCCACGTCGCGCGCCGCGATCCAGGGGGTCGGATGGTCGGCCGAGACCTGCGCCAGCGTCTCGCGCGCCTGTTCGGGCGTCAGCGGCCGCGGCAGGGATCGGCGAAATTTCGGGCTGCGCGCGGACAGCGCCGCCGACAGGTCATAGCCCTCGCGGTCCGACATCCAGCGCAGGAAGCTGCGCACTGCCGATTGCCTGCGCGCCAGAGACCGCGCGCCAAAGCCCCGTCCGCGTTCGGATGCCGCAAAGGCGCGCATGTCCGATTGCGTCAGCGCGGCCAGATGGGCGGGCGCGGCGGCCTCGCCCCAATGGCGGCCAAGAAAGTGCAGGAAGGCGATTACGTCGCCCTGATAGGCGGTGATGGTGTGGGGCGAACGGTCGCGGGTCGCGGCCTCCGTCACCAGCCAGCGGGACAGCGCATCCGCCGTGGCGGGCGCCAGCGCCAAAAGGGGTGCGCCCTCGGTCATGCCCTCAGGCGGGCCAGCAGGACCAGCCGCAGCACCTGCCCGAAGAACCGCAAGAGGTCGGTGCCATGCGCGGGCGAGAAGCGTCCCGCATCCGCGCTGCCCATCAGCAGCAGCGCACGCGGGCGGCGCGCGCCCAGATCCAGCGGCAGAAGCGCCTCGGAGGCGACCGCGCGGCCGTGGATGGGCTGGGTGATGGGCGAGGCCGCGCGCAGCACGATATCGTCGCCGCGCGGGGCGCGACGGCCCGCCGCGACGATCCGGTCCACCGCGCCCGGAGGCGCGATGTAGACATCCTCGGGCAGGCGGGTCATCGGCGGCTCGGCCTCGATCAGCAGGCGCAAGGTCTCGATCCGCAGGATGGGGGCGATGTCGGATTGCAGGCAGCCGACCAGATCGTCCAGATCGACGGTTTCAAGCAGGCCGATCACCGCGCGATGGATGATCGCCACGCCGTTCTGGTTCTCGAACGCCGCCGCGATCACGCCGTCATGGGTGGTCTCCAGCCTGTCCAGCCGGTCCTCCAGCGCCTGCATGGCGCGGGCGCGGATGTCGATGACATTCTCGCCCTGCTGCGCGCGCTCGGCGCCCAGAAGGGCGCGCATCACCTCGCGGTCGTCGAGGATCGCCCCCGGATCGGCCAGAAGCCGGTCGCGGAGTTCGGACGAAAGCCCCGCCGATGTTTCGGTGCTCATGCGCGCCCCTTTGCGGTTCAGACGATCTTCTGGCCGGTCTTGGCCCAGTCGGCATTGAACTGCTCAAGCCCCTTGTCGGTCAAGACATGGTTGGCCATCGACTTGATGACCGAGGGGGGCGCGGTGATCACGTCGGCGCCGATCTTGGCGGCCTCGACGATGTGGTTCACGCTGCGGATCGACGCGGCCAGGATCTCGGTCTCGAAGCCGTAATTGTCGTAGATCTCGCGGATGTCCGCGATCAGGTCCATACCGTCCAGGTGGATGTCGTCCAGACGCCCGATGAAGGGGCTGATGAAGGTCGCGCCGGCCTTGGCGGCCAAGATCGCCTGTGCCGGGCTGAAGCACAGCGTGACGTTGACCATGTGCCCGTCATCCGACAGTGCGCGGCAGGCTTTCAGCCCGTCCCAGGTCAGCGGCACCTTCACTACGATGTTGCTGGCGATCTGCGCCAGATGCTTGCCCTCGCGGATCATGCCCTCGGCATCCGCGGCGACGACCTCGGCCGAGATCGGGCCGGGGACCAGTTCGCAGATCTCGCGGGTGACTTCCGCGATGTCGCGGCCCGACTTGAGGATCAGCGAGGGGTTGGTGGTCACGCCATCCACCATGCCCAGTTCGTGCAATTCGCGGATGGCGGCGATATCGGCAGTGTCGACGAAGAATTTCATGCCCGTCTCCTCTCGTGCGGTTCGGCAGGGTGATAGCGCAGAAACCGGGCCGCAGGAAGGGGCGCCCCCTTGCAAGCCGCGCGATGCGCCGTCTTTATCGCGGGCGATGGATCAGATGTTCCCGTTCTTTCCGCCCCGCGCCCGCATCGCCGTCCTGACGGTCGAGCCGGTGGGCGTGCTGGACTACCTTGCCCCCGAGGGCGGCGTGCGGCTGGGTCAGCTTGTGCTGGTGCCTCTGGGGCCGCGCCGGGTGCTGGGGCTGGTCTGGGGCGAGGGGGTCGGCGATTTCGATCTGGCCAAGCTGCGCCCGGTCGCGCGGGTGCTGGATGCGGCGCCCTTCGATGCGCGGTTCCGCGAATTCCTGACCCGGGCGGCGGATTACACGCTGACCCCGCCGCCCCTGATGCTGCGCATGGCGACCCGCGCGCCCGATCTGGATCAGCCGCCCGCCGCGCGGCGCGTGATCGTTCCGGGCGACCAGCCGGTCGCGCGCCAGACCGAGGCGCGGGCGCGCGTGATGCAGGTCATGGCCGATCACGGCGGCGCCAGCTTTGCGGCATCCGAACTGGCCGGGCTGGCGGGGGTGGGCGTCTCGGTCGTCAAGGGACTGGTCGCCCAGGGCGCGCTGGCCGAGATCGAGGCCCCGCGCGACACGCCCTATCCCCGCCTTGACCCGGCGCTGCCCGGCAAGCCCCTTGACGCCGACCAGCAGGCCGCAGCCGACGCCTTGCGCGCCGCTATCCGGGCGGGCGGCTACGGCACGACGCTGCTGCGTGGGGTGACGGGATCGGGCAAGACCGAGGTCTATCTGGAAGCCGTCGCCGAAGCCCTGCGCGCGGGCCGTCAGGCGCTGGTCCTTCTGCCCGAGATCGCGCTGTCGGCCGAATTCCTCGACCGGGTCGAGGCACGTTTCGGCGCGCGACCCGGCGAATGGCACAGCGGCATCACCCGCACCGAACGCCGCCGGTTGTGGCACATGGCGGGCCGGGGCGAGGTCGGGCTGGTCGTCGGCGCGCGGTCCGCGCTGTTCCTGCCCTTTGCCGATCTGGGCCTGATCGTCGTCGATGAGGAACATGACGGCAGCTACAAGCAGGAGGATGTCGTCTTCTACAGCGCCCGCGACATGGCGGTGCTGCGCGCCTCGATCAACGGCGCGCAGGTGGTCTTGGCCTCGGCCACGCCCTCTCTGGAAAGCTGGGTCAACGCGGGTTCGGGCAAGTATCGCAGGCTTGACCTGCGCTCGCGCTACGGCACGGCGGACCTGCCCGAGATGCGCGCCATCGACCTGCGCGCCGAGGCGATGGAGGCCGGGCGCTGGATCTCGCCCACGCTGGCCCGCGCGGTCGAGGCGCGGCTGGCGCGGGGGGAACAATCGCTGCTGTTCCTCAATCGCCGCGGCTTTGCGCCCGTCACCGTCTGCCGCGCCTGCGGCGAGCAGATCGGCTGCCACCAATGCGACGCGCGCATGGTCGAGCATCGCTTCCAGAACCGCCTCGTCTGCCATCAATGCGGTGAGACGCGGCCCATCCCGACGGCCTGCCCCTCGTGCAAGGTCGAGGGCAAGCTGGCCCCCGTCGGCCCCGGCGTCGAGCGCATCGCCGAAGAGGTCGCCGCCCGTTTCCCACAGGCCCGCGCCGAGATCCTGTCATCGGACCTGTTCCATTCGGCCCGCGCGCTGAAGGAGACCATCGCCCGGATCGCCGAGGGGGGCGCCGACATCATCATCGGCACGCAGATCGTTGCCAAGGGGCACAACTTTCCCAAACTGACGCTGGTCGGTGTGATCGACGCCGATCTGGGCCTGCAGGGCGCCGATCTGCGCGCGGCGGAGCGCAGTTTCCAGTTGATGCGACAGGTCGCGGGCCGGGCGGGCCGGCAGGCGGGTGTCGCGCCGGGGCTGGCGCTGCTTCAGACCCATCAGCCCGACCATCCGGTGATCCGCGCGATCCTGTCGGGCGAGGACGAGGGCTTCTGGAACGCCGAGGCCGAGGCGCGGCAGGCCGCCGCCATGCCGCCTTTCGGTCGGCTGGCCGGGGTGATCCTGTCCCATCCCGACCCGGCCATCGTCACCGATTTCGCGCGCGCGCTGGCGGGGCGGGCCGCACCGCTGGCCGAGATCGGGGCCGAGCTCTGGGGGCCGGCCCCGGCGCCGATCGCGCGCGTCAGGGGGCGTCACCGCATGCGGATGCTGATCCGCGCGCCGCGTCAGGCGCCGGTGCAGGCGGCCATCGCGGATTGGCTGGACGGCGTGAAGCTGCCGCCGAACCTGCGCCTGTCGGTCGATATCGACCCGCAGAGCTTTCTCTAGCCGGCCTCAGTTCGGCAGGACGATGCAGCGCCCGCCCAGACGCTGGAAGCGGGTGCAGAAGCTGACGGCCTCGGCCCGGCCCTCGAACCCGACCTGCGCGGTGTAGACCGGCTGCGGCATGCCCTGCATGCGCTTCCTGACGTAACCCACGCGCTTGCCTTCATCGAGGATCGGACGCAGCGTCCGGTTCAGCCGCGCGACCTGCTGGGCCGCGCCCGACCGCTGCGGGTGGCTGGCCAGGATCACACCCCAGGGATAGGTGCGCGGCTGGGTGTCGAATTCGCGCAGCTTGCGCGTCTCGGCCATCCGCTGGCAGGCGGTGTGAAAGGGCACATCGGCATCCAGCGCCAGCCGTAGCTCCGAGGCCGCGGGCGGGTTGTCGCGCCAGCGATGGGCGGAATGGCCGGTGATCGATTCGACGTAATCCAGCGTCTCGAAGGGCAGGCCGGATTGGCGGGCGACAAAGCGCGCCGCCCGCGCCTCGCCGCCGTTATAGGCGACGGCGGCAAGTCCCTTGTTGCCGAACTGCTCGGTCAGGCGCGCCAGATACCAGGCCGATTTGCGGATCGCCTCGGCGGGATTGAACGGATCGTCCAGCCGGTAGAGCCGCGCCGTCCCCGGCATGAATTGCGCGATGCCAAGCGCGCCCGCCGGGCTGATCGCCGCCGGGTCGAAGCGGCTTTCCTTCCACAGCAGCCGGGCCAGGTAATTCGGGTCCAGCCCCTGTTCCGCAGCGTTGCGTTCGATCAGGGTGCAGACATCGGAGGCGTAATGCGTGATGCGGATGCAGTCGCGACCGTCATCGGTGCAGCGCCGGTCCTCGACCCGGGCCACCGGGCCAAGCCCCAGATGCGCGTCCACGGCCGGCGCCGCCGTCAGGGGCGCGGCCAAGCCCTGCCAAAGCAGCAGCAGGGCCGCAACCACGGGCAGCCGGGGCCGCAGGGCGCGCATCATGGCAGCACGTGCCTTACTCGGATTTGGGGGCCTTGGAGCCCTTGGCCGAGGCCGACTTGGCCGACCCAGATTTCGAGGCGGTCTTGGCGGCCGGTTTCGCCGTGCTCTTGGCGGCGGTCTTGCCCGTCGCCTTGGTTGCAGGCTTGGCCTCGGCCTTGCCAGCGGCCTTGGCCTTGGCGCCCTCGGCCTTGGCGGGCTTGGACGCCTTGACCTTTTCCGGCGCATCCGCCTTGGCGGCCTTGGCCGCCGCCTTGCGTTCGGCCTTGCGCTCGGCTTTCTCGGCGTCCTTCTGGGCCTGCTTCTCGGCCTTGCGGGCGGCGCGGCGGGCTTCGCGTTCGGCCTCTTTCGCGGCCTGCCGCTCGGCCTTGGCGGCCTCTTTCTCGGCCTGCTTCGCGGCCTCCTTGGCCGCCTTGCGCTCGGCGTCCTTCACGGCCTTTTCGCTGTCCTTCGTCGGCATGGTCCTGTCCCTTGTTACATGCAGATGATCGTTATCGGTGGTCAGTGGCAACAATGCGCGCGGGCCCGATTTCTTGCCGCGCGGCAGACGGTGGGGTTCGGTGCGCAGATCGGTCTTGCGCGCCTCGGCCGATTTGCGGCCGGCAGGCTTGCGTGCGATCGTGGCGGGCTTGCGCGGCTTGGCCGCCGGGGCCAGACTTGCGGGCGCCACGGCCGCCGGAACGGCGGGACGCGCCTTGAGGCCGCGCTTGCGCCGTTCGGCCTCGACCCGCCGGATCGCGGCGCGCAGCAGCGTGACTGACGCGCCCTGCATCCCGTCCTCGACCTTGCCGAAGGATTGCACGGCACCGCGCAACGCATCCAGCAAGGCGTGCACCGCGTCATCCGCCAGTTCCGAGATCGCCGGAGCGCGGCTTTGCCGGGCCAGTTCCAGATGCTCGGGTCCGAGGGTTTCCTCTTCGAGGCTGGTATTGTTGGGCATGGCGCACTCGTTCAGGGCGGCGGTTTCTGCGGCAGCGGCCGACGAGCCGAGATTGCGCATAGAATGCGGAATTTGCAATTGAAAAGGCCCCGCCATCGGGCGGGGCCATGCAATGTCTCGACCCTGCCCGGGCGGCAGGAAAACTGCCTTACGGAACGGCGCTTTCCACCGGCGAGACGAAGGTCGCATCGGCCGTCGCGAAGGGGTCGGAGACCAGCAGCGGCGAGGGCTGCGCGAAGGGATCGGCCGCGATCTGGGCATAGGGGTCCATCGGCGGGAAGCTCTGCGGAGCCGCGGCCAGGGGCGCGGCCGCAGCCGGCGTCGCGGCAGGCGCCGCCGAGGCCGGAGCCGCAGCACCCATCGGGGTCGCCAGCGCGGTCTGCAGCTCGTTCGCGGGAACGACATAGCCTTCGGGCGTCTCGACCATCGGGCCTTCGTAGCGCAGGCTGTCGGCCTGCGACCGGACGGTCACGCGGGTGCCGTTCGGAACCTGCTCGAACAGGTCGATGATGTCCTGGTTGAACAGGCGGATGCAGCCGGCCGAGGTCGCCTTGCCGATGGACGAGGGGTCCATCGTGCCGTGAATGCGGTAATAGGTGTCACGGCTGCCCTGATACAGATACAGCGCCCTCGACCCGAGCGGGTTGTGCATCCCGCCGGTCAGACCGCCCGCGAACTGGCTGTAAAGCTCGGGCTCGGTGCGGATCATGTTGTCGGTCGGGCGCCATGCCGGCCACGCCGCCTTGCGCGCGATGGTCGCGCTGCCCTCGAAGCCCTTGCCCGCGCGGCCCACGGCCACGCCGTAGCGCATCGCCTGACCGCCCGGCTGAACGTGATAGAGGACCCGCGCATAGGGATCGACGACGATCGTGCCCGCCGATTCGGGGCCGTTGAACGGCACCAGCTGTCGGCGGTTGCGGTCGGTCAGATAGGCCGCGCGCACGGCGGGAATGTCGATGATCTCCCCGTCGGGGCCGCGATCCTGACGCGCCTGATAGATCGCGGGCACCTCGGCCGAGCGGGTCGGCGCGGGGGCGGGCGTTTCGGGTTGCGGGGCACAGGCGGCCAGCCCGAGGGCCAGGGCCGTGAAGAGAGAAGCGAGGCGCATCATCGCGTATCCTTGTCCTTCGCAGGCGCGGTCGCGGCAGGGGCGCGCGGCCTGGGGCAGTGTCTTGTGACGGACCGCGCCCGGAGGGGACGCGATTCGAATTGTGTTGCTTGTGCCTGTTCGCCTTTCTGGGTCAAGACATGAGCGGACTTTAGCCGCCGCAGCGGCGCAATAAGTCCAGATGCATGTTGCCGTGGCGCGTCAGCAAATCAAATTTCGGCCTTGTGGAACAACTTGGCGTGTACGCAAACCACCTGTCGCACCTGCCTGCAACGCGGTCCGGCCGGCCTCTGTTCCGTCCGGTCTTGCCTCAGGGCCTGTCGCGCCAGCGGTTGACCAGCGGATAGCGCCGGTCCAGCCAGAAGGCGCGGGTCGAGATGCGCGGCCCCGGCGCCGCCTGATAGCGTTTCCATTCGCTGTGATAGAGCAGCGTCTCGACCTTGCGGACAGTATCCTCGTCGAAGCCCTGCGCGATCAGGTCGGCCAGCGACAGGTCGCGTTCGACCAGCCCGTCGAGGATCGCGTCAAGCACCTCGTAGGGGGGCAGCGAATCCTCGTCCTTCTGGTCGGGGCGCAGCTCGGCCGAGGGCGGTTTCGAGATGATGCGGGGCGGGATCACCTCGCCCTCGGGGCCCATCATCCAGGGGCGGTGGTTCGCGTTGCGCCAGCGGCAGGTCTGAAACACCCGGGTCTTGTAGAGATCCTTGATCGGGTTGTAGCCCCCCGCCATGTCGCCGTAGATCGTCGCATAGCCGACCGCGACCTCGGACTTGTTGCCGGTGGTCAGCAGCATCTCGTTGAACTTGTTCGAGATCGCCATCAGCATCACGCCGCGCAGGCGGGACTGGATGTTTTCCTCGGTGATGTCGGGGCTGGTCCCCTCCATCAGATGGGCCAGCGCATCGCCCACCGCGTCGCGCGCGCCGTCGATGCGGACCGTATCCAGCCGCGCGCCCAGCCGCCCCGCGCAATCGGCCGCGTCGTCGAGGCTGGTCTGCGAGGTGTATTCCGAGGGCAGCATGACGCAGCGCACATTGTCCGGCCCGATCGCATCGCAGGCGATGGTGGCGACCAGCGCGCTGTCGATGCCGCCCGACATGCCCAGCAGCACCTTGCGAAAGCCCGACTTGCGCAGGTAATCGCGCAGGCCCAGCATCATCGCCTGATAATCCTGTTCCCAGGCATCGGGCTGGGGGGCCATCGGTCCTGGCTCGGCGCGCCAGCCGTCGGCCTGCCGCGTGAAATCGACATGGACCACCGCTTCTTCAAAGGCGGGAAGCTGCACGACCTTGTGCCCGCCCGGGTTCAGCACGAAGCTCGCGCCGTCGTAAAGCTGGTCGTCCTGGCCGCCGACCATGTTCACATAGACCAGCGGCAGGCCGGTTTCGACCACCCGGCCGACCATGTGGCCCATGCGCAGGTCCAGCTTGTCGCGGTGATAGGGGCTGCCATTCGGCACGACGAGGATCTCGGCCCCTGTCTCGGCCAGGGTCTCGGCCACGTCGGGGTACCAGCTGTCCTCGCAGATCGGGCTGCCGATGCGGGCCGCGCCGACGGGATAGGGACCGCTGATCGGACCGCTGTCGAACAGGCGCAATTCGTCGAAAAGCTGCTTGTAGGGCAGGTGATGCTTCATGACGCGCGCCACCAGCGCGCCGTCCCGGAACACCCACCACGCGTTGTAAAGCCGCCCGTCTTCCGCCCAGGGACCACCGATGCCGATGGCGGGGCCCCCGGTCAGGGACTGGCCCAGTTCGATGATCGCGCGGATCGCCTGCGCGGTGAAGGCGGGTTTCAGCACCAGATCCTGCGTCTGGTAGCCGGTGATGAACATCTCGGGCAGGGCCAGCATGTCGGACCCCGCCTGCCGCGCCTGTTCCCATGCCTCGCGGGCGCGGGCGGCGTTGCCGGGCAGGTCGCCGACGGTGGCGTTCAACTGGCCGATGGTCAGGCGGAAGCGGTCGCTCATGGTGTGGTCCCCTGTCGCGTCACCCTCTGGGGATAGAGGATCGGCGGGCCGAGGGAAAGACGGGCTTTGCCTCTGCCTGCCCGCTGCGGTAAAGCTGTGACAAAACGTGACAAGGGCACAAGCCAGGGGCAAGGGCATGAAGGCGGCAGTTCGGGCGATGATGGCGGCGCTGGCGCTGGCGGCGATGGGCGCGGGCGCCTCGGCGCAGGTCATCACGCGCCAATACGACGATGGCGGCGTCTACGAGGGCACCTTCCGCAACGGGCTTCAGCACGGGCACGGCGTCTATACGCTGCCGAACGGCTATCGCTACGAGGGCGACTGGGTCGAGGGCCAGATCATGGGCCAGGGCCGGGCGGAGTTTCCCAACGGCTCGGTCTATGAAGGCCAATTCGTGCGCGGCAAGCCCGAGGGGCGCGGCATCATCACCTATGCCGATGGCGGCACCTATGAGGGCGACTGGGTCGCCGGCGAGATGACGGGCCAGGGCGTCGCACGCTATGCCAACGGCTCGGTCTATGAGGGCGCCTTTGTCGGCGGCCTGCATGAAGGGCGCGGGGTGCTGACCCAGCCGAACGGATATCGCTACGAGGGCGACTGGAAGGCCGGGGTCAAGGAGGGCCAGGGCCGCATCACCTATCCCGACGGCGCCACCTACGAGGGCGGGATGCTGGCCGGGCAGCGCGCGGGGCGCGGCACGTTGGTCATGGCCGACGGGCTGACCTATGAAGGGATCTGGTCGGCGGGCCAGATGTCGGGCAACGGCATTCTGGTCCAGGCCAATGGCGACCGCTACGAGGGCCAGCTTCAGGCCGGGCGCCGCCACGGGCCGGGCATCGCGACCTATGCCAACGGCGATGTCTATGACGGCGAATTCGTGAACGACCGCCGCCACGGGCGCGGCACCTTCACCGGCACGGACGGCTTCGTCTATGTCGGCAGCTGGTCCGAGGGCCGGATGGAAGGGCGCGGCCAGATCACCTATCCTGACGGCTCGGTCTATATCGGCCAGATGCGCGCCGACCGCCCCCATGGCACGGGCAAGATCACCTATCCCGATGGCTCGACCTATGAGGGCGGCTGGGCCGAGGGCGTGATCCAGGGCGAGGGGCGTGCGGTCTATGCCGACGGCATGGTCTATGAGGGCAGCTTCCGCAATGCGCGCAATCACGGGCAGGGGCGGATGTCCTACCCCGACGGCTATGTCTATTCCGGCGCCTGGGTGGATGGTCAGCGCCATGGCGAGGGGCAGGCCACCTATCCCGACGGCACGGTCTATACCGGCGGCTTCGTCAACGGCCTGCGCGAGGGGCAGGGCCGGCTGACCACGCCCGACGGCTTCATCTACGAGGGCGGCTGGCTGGCCGGCGAGATCCACGGCGAGGGCGTCGCGACCTATGCCAATGGCGATCGCTACGAGGGCAATTTCGAGGCAGGCAAGCGTCAGGGTCAGGGCGTCATGCGCTATGCGACGGGGCAGGTCGCCTCGGGCCGGTGGCAGGACAATCGCCTGATCGAGGCGGAGGCTGAGGTGGAGGCTGAGGTGGAGGCTGAGGATGCCGCCGAACCCGGCGCCGAGGCGCCCGACATGCCCGCCGAGGGCGGCGCGCAGCCCTGATCGCGGTCTATTCGTCCGGGGCCGGCGAATAACAGGCTTCGCTGCCCGGAAAGCGGTGGATCAGTGTCGCACGGGTGACGCCACGGTGATCGCGCAACCCTTCGGAAAGGCGGCGGCATTCAGGCTAGGTCAGGTCCCGCGCGCTGCGTCCTCGTCATGGCCGAACAGGCCCCGCAGGCCCCGGCTGAGCAGGTTCCCGACCTTGGGGCGCGGCTGCGTCATGAAGGGCAGGGGGCGGCAGACCTCCATCGCGGCGATGCCCACGCGGGCGGTCAGGGCGCCGTTCACCAGCCCTTCGCCGAAGCGGCGCGACAGCTTGGCCAGCACGCCGCCCCCCGCGACGGTCTGGATCAGGTCGTCGCCCGCCGCCACCGCGCCCGTGGCGATCAGATGCGTGACCACGGTGCGCGCCAGCCGCCAGCCTCCCACCGTTCCCGCGCGCCCGCCATAGATCTGCGCCATGCGCCGGATCATCCGCATGTTCGCCGCCAGGGCCGCCGCGACATCGGCCAGCGCCAGCGGGACCAGCGCGGTCGTGGCGGCGACGGTGCGGGCGGCGGCCTCGATCTCGCGCCGGGCCTGCTGGTCAAGGGGGCACAGCAGTTCGGCCTCAGCCAGACCCAGCAGGGCGGCGGCATCGAAACTGTCGCCGCGCCTCTCGGCCAGACGCTGGCGGTGCCATTCCAGCTCGGGGCGTGTCGCGTAAAGCGCGACAAGAGCGTCGGTCGTGCGACGGGCGGCGGCGAAATCGGCCTCGGCCAGGGCGGCGGCGGCCTGCCGCTGGATCGCGTCGATCCGGCGGAACCGGCGCCAGCCCCACCATTCGCGGAGCGCCATCCCGATCGCAGCCAGCGTGAAGCCTGCGAACAGCGCCGTCGCGACCCAGCCCAGCAGTGGATAGACGGCCAGCATCCGGGCAATGAAATCCAGCGCCGCGACCGACAGCAGGAAGACCAGAAGCGAGGCCCCCAGCCCCAGAAAGACCCGCGTCAGCCGCGAGGGGCGCGTGGCGGCGATTCGCACCGCCATCTGCATCGCGCGCGGGCTGGGCAGGGCGTGGTCGGGCTGATCGATGGGCGGCGCCTCGGCAGGGCCGGGGCGGTCGCCGCCCTCTTCGGTCAGGGTGATCAGGACCGGGGCGCGGCGGCGGGGGTTGTCCTCGGTCACAGGCGGTCTCCGATCAGGAATTCGGCGGCGCGGTCCAGCCGGATATGCGGCGGCCCGTCGCCGGCGCGCAGCGTCAGGGGCGCGGGTGCGAAATCCATGATGGCGTAATCGCCGTCAAGCCATGCCTCGGCGCCTTGCCGTGCGGGATGCAGCAACTGGCCGGGATCTGTGGGCAACTCGCCCGGATAAAGCGCCGCCTGCCGCCCGTCGGGCAGCCAGCCGCGCACGGCGGGCAGATCTTCGCCGTTCTGGCGGATCATGTCCTCGGTCGTGGCGCGCAGGGCGGCGATCGAGATCGCCTCGGTCCGGGCGCCCTGGAAATCGGCGCGGTCGCGCGCCTCGCGCAGCATGCCGGTCAGGATCGCCGTCAGCGCAGGATGCTGGATGTGGTGAAGGTGGTCGGCCTTAGTCGCGGCAAAGAGGATGCGTTCGACCCGCCGCGATCCCAGCAGCTGCGCCAGCCAGCTGGCCCGCCCCGGCCGAAAGGCCGTCAGGATATCGGCCATGGCGCGGCGCATGTCCTCGACCGCCGTCGGGCCGCGATGGATCGCGCCCAGCACGTCGACCAGCACGACCTGGCGGTCGATCCGGGCGAAATGCTCGCGGAAGAACGGCCTGATGACGCGGGACTTGTAGGCGTCGAAGCGACGACGGAACTCTCGTCCCAGGGGGCCGTCGCGCAGGGGGGCGGGCAGGGGGGCGAAGGTCAGGGCGGGCGATCCGGCCAGTTCGCCCGGGATCAGGAAACGGCCGGGCGTGCAATCGGACCAGCCCGCCGCCCGCGCGCGGGCCAGATGGTCGGAATAGGTCTCGGCCAAGGACAGCGCCACCGGCTCGGTCATCTTGGCGTCGGGGTCCAGCGCCTCCAGCGCGGCGGCGAAATCGTCGGCCCCGGGCCGGCCCGGCATGCGGTCCAGAACCTCGTCGGACCAACGGGCGAAGTCGCGCTCCATCAGGCGCAGGTCCAGAAGCCATTCGCCGGGATAGTCGACGATGTCCAGATGCAGGTTGCGCGCCCCGCGCATGCCGAAGAAGCCGCCGCCCTCCAGCCGCATCGACAGGCGCAGCTGGCTGACATGGCGCGTCCCGTCCGGCCAGTGCGGGCGGGGGCCGGTCAGGGCGGCCAGATGGCGTTCGTAATCGAAGCGTGGAATGGTGTCGTCGGGCTGGGGCTGCAACCACACGGCGCGCAGGCGCCCGTCGGCGGCGGCGCGCAGCCCGTGCATCCTGCCGCGCTCCAGAAGGTTCGCCACCAGTGAGGTGATGAACACGGTCTTGCCCGCCCGCGACAGGCCGGTGACGCCCAGCCGGATGACCGGGTCGGACAGACCCAGCCCCTCGATCACGTCGCTGCCGATGCCCATGCCTGCCCTTTTGATTTTGTCTTTGGTTCCGCTGAACGCGTCAGGGGAAGATAGGTTCGCGCCGCGCGGTTGTGTAGCGGCTATGCGTGCCGGTTTCAGAACGCGCGGATCAAGAAGGTCTGGCCCGACAGCGGGCCGGGCTGGGGGTTCCCCGCCAGATCGACCAGGCGGATCTCGCCGGAGGCCCCTGAGTCGGGCCTCTCGATCACGCCGGACAGTCCGGTCACGCCCTCAAGCCGCAGGAACGGCCGACCATTCTTCATCACGATCGTGTTGCCGTCCTGCTCATCCACGCTGATGCCGCCCGTGGGGTGGCCGGGGTCAAGGCTCGGGACGGTGATCCTGACCAGATCCTCGGCAGGGTCGAAATCGGTCACGACCGCCACATGGCCCGTGCCCAGCCAGTCCATCACGCCGTCAGGGTCCAGAAAGCCCAGCAGGGTGTCCGCGCCCGGACCGCCCGTCACGGTGTCGGCCAGATCGAACTGGATGTAATCGTTGCCCTCGCCCCCGTCGAGGCTCCCGCTGCCGCTGCCGACAAAGTCGCCAAAGCCAAGGTCGTTGGCGAACTCGATCCATGGCCGGGGGGCATAATTGCCGTAGAGGCTATCATTGCCCGTCCCGCCCCGGATCACCGAGCCATCATCGCCCGCCGCGAGCCTGTCGTTGCCCGCCCCGCCGGTCAGCGTCGCCGCACCGGTCGCCTCCACGTAGGCATTGGCCGTCCCCGCTTGGAAGGTCACCGCGCCGTCGCCCAAGACATGCACCCTGTCGCCGTAGCGGCCGGTATCGATGTCGCTGCCCCGGACCACATCCCCATCGCCCACCCGGACAAAGGCATTGCGCAAGCCGCGCAGGTCGAGAAAATCCGCGCCCGGGCCGCCTTCGATCCACATGCCCGACCCTGCGGCGATGATCGTGTCGTCGCCCGCCCCGGCGTCGATCTGGGTCAGGCCGCGGAACACGGGCGAGGTCAGCGGACCGTTGCCGATGAGACCGGTCTCGGGATCGTAGAACTCGGTCTCTCCGCTGTCATCCTCGGCACCCACCCCATAATGGTGGGGCTGAAAGCGGAAATCGCGGTCTCCGCCCGGATCGGTGGCGACGCTGATGCTGTCATTGCCGGCCCCGCCCTGGATGCGGCCCGAAAAATGCGGGTCGTCGATATCGATCCGCGCGCCGTCATCTGCCAGCGTGACGACCTCGCCCGTGGCCCACCATTCGGGCGTTCCGGGTTCGGGCATCTCAGGTTCCGGTTCCGGTTCATGATGGGTCCCTGATGCGGTTTCCATCAAGGCGAGGAACCCGAGGGGGAAAAGCAGCAAAAGAAATTCCATCGCGAGACCTGGCACAAAATACTCGAATACGCTGCGCCCCGGTCACGGCCCTGTCAATCGGGGTTGCGATTGTGCGATGCGGCCTCTTGCGGCTATCAGGCGGGCATGAATGACGCCCTGCCCATCGACGACGCCCTTCCCGCCCTGCTGGACGCGCTGGCCCGCCATGGCCGCGCCGTGCTGGTGGCCCCGCCGGGCGCGGGCAAGACGACGCGGGTGCCTCTGGCGCTGATGGGGCAGGTCGCGGGCCGCATCCTGATGTTGGAGCCGCGCCGCCTGGCCGCCCGCGCCGCCGCCGAGCGGATGGCCGAGACCCTAGGCGAACCTCTGGGCCGACAGGTGGGCTATCGCATCCGGGGCGAATCCGTGCCGGGCAGGCGGATCGAGGTCGTGACCGAGGGGATCCTGACACGGATGATCCAGTCCGACCCGTCTCTGGAGGGGATCGGCTGCGTCATCTTCGACGAATTCCACGAACGCAGCCTGAACGCCGATCTGGGTCTTGCGCTGGTCTGGGAGGCGCGGGGCGCGCTGCGCGACGATCTGGCGATCCTGGTCATGTCGGCCACGCTGGATGCCGGGCCGGTGGCCGCGCTGCTGGATGACGCGCCGGTCGTGACCTCGGAAGGGCGGGCCTTTCCGGTCGAGACGCGCTGGCTGGACCGCCCGCTGCCCGCAGGGGCGCGGCTGGTGGACGAGGCCACACGGCTGATCCTGCGCGCCGAGGCCGAGACGCGCGATACCGGCGGCACGATCCTGGCCTTCCTGCCCGGCGAGGGCGAGATCCGCCGCGTTCAGGGGCTGCTGGGCGCCTCGGGCTGCGAGGTGCTGCCGCTGTTCGGCGCGATGGACGCCAAGGCGCAGCGGGCGGCGCTTGCCCCGCCGGGTGCCGTGCGGCGGATCGTGCTGGCGACCTCGATCGCAGAGACATCGCTGACGATCCCGCAGGTGCGTGTCGTGGTCGATGCCGGGCGCGCGCGGCGGGCCCGGTTCGATCCGGCCAGCGGCATGTCGCGTCTGGTGACCGAGCGCGTCAGTCGCGCCGAGGCCGAACAGCGTCGCGGCCGGGCGGGGCGGGTCGCGCCGGGCATCTGCTACAGGCTCTGGGCGCGGGCCGAGGAGGGGGGCTTTCCCGCCTTTGCCCCGCCCGAGATCCAGGTCGCCGATCTGGCGTCTCTGGCGCTGGAACTGGCGGCCTGGGGAGCCGAGCCGGCCGATCTGGCCTTTCTGACGCCGCCGCCCGAGGGGGCGCTGGCCGAGGCGCGGGGCCTGCTGGAAGGGCTGGGGGCGCTGGACCGCACGGGCCGGATCACCCCGCATGGCCGGGCGCTGTTGCGCCTGCCGCTGCATCCACGGCTGGCGCATATGCTGGTCGTGGCGGGGGAGGAGGCCGCGCCCATCGCAGCGCTTCTGTCGGACCGCGATCCGCTGCGCGGCGCCCCGGTCGATCTGGCGCTGCGGCTGGAGGCGATGCGCGATCCCGACGGGTTTGCCGCGCGCCATCCCCATGAGGTGAACCGCGGCGCGATCGCGCGGCTGCGGCAGGAGGCCACGCGGCTGCGGCGGCTCGTTGCGTCCCGCAACGGCCGGGGGGCCAGCCCCCCGGACCCCCCGGGATATTTGGACCAAGGCAAAGGCAGCTGGGGGGCGGGCGAGATGGCCTCGTTGGCCTATCCCGACCGGATCGGGCAGCGGCGGCCGGGTGACGAGCCGCGCCATGTCCTGTCGGGGGGCAAGGGCGCGGTCCTGCCCTTGGCCGACGAGATGGGATCGGCGCGGTTCATCGTGGCGCTGGATCTGGACGGCGATCAGCGCGAGGCGCGGGTGCGGCTGGCCGCACGGCTGGACGAGGAGGGGTTGCGCGCGCTGCATGGCGAGCGGATCGCGCGGGTTGAGTTCTGTCGATGGTCACGCCGGGAAGGGCGGGTGGAGGCACGGCGGCAGGAGCGGCTGGGCGCGCTGGTCCTGTCGGACAGGCCGTGGCCCGAGGCTGGCGAGGCTGCCGTGGCGCAGGCCGCGCTGGAAGGATTGCGGCTGGACGGGCTGCGCTGGTCGCCCGCCGCCGCCCGGCTGCGGGCGCGGATGGCGCTGTTGCCGGATCTGGGGCCGGTCGACGATGCCGCCCTGCTGGAGGATGGCGCCTGGCTGCTGCCCTGGCTGGGGCGCGTCCGGGTTCTGGCCGATCTGCGCGGGCTGGATCTGGTCGAGCCGCTGAAGGCGCGGCTGGGATGGGAGGGGCAGGCCCGGCTGGACCGCGAAGTTCCGGCGCATTTCGTCACGCCTCTCGGACGGCGTGTGCCGATCGATTATGACGGCGAGGAGCCGGGGATCACCTTGCGGCTGCAGGAGCTGTTCGGCGTCACGCGGCATCCGGTGGTGGGCGGCAGGCCGTTGCGGATCACGCTGCTGTCGCCGGGCGGCAAGCCGGTTCAGGTCACCATGGACCTGCCGGGCTTCTGGGCGAGTTCCTATGCCGATGTCCGCAAGGACATGCGCGGCCGTTACCCCCGCCATCCCTGGCCCGAAGATCCCTCGGTCGCCGATCCGACGGTTCGCGCCAAGCCGCGCGGGACCTAGTCCAGCGCCCGGATCAGCTTGCGGTCGAGGACGCGCAGCACCTGGGCCAGATCATGCCCGCGCTTGAGAACCTGCCCGTCCATGCCGATCACCGCATAGGCGCCCTGGGCCGCGCGCAGGCGGGGCCGTTTCTCGATCCGGTAGAGCGGGTTTTCGGCGGCGCGGCGGAAGACGCTGAAGACCGCCACGTCCCGCAGGAAGGACATGCCGTAATCGCGCCATTCGCCCGCAGCCACGAAGCGGCCATAGGTCGAGAGGATCAGCGCCAGCTCGCGCCGGTCGAAGGTCACTCGGTCGGGCTGGCCCGTCGTCGGTTGGTTCGGGGGCTGGATGGCCTGGGACATGACGGAATGGTGACACCGCCCCCGCCGCGGCGCAATGGCGAAAAGGGCGCCGCCGGGGGCGCCCTCCTGATCAGTAGCAGCTGACCTTCTCGATGCGGCCGTTGCGGCCGTATTCGATGTTCAGGCGATCGGGACGGAAATCGGCGGTGACGGCGTCATCCGGGCCGATGGTGCGGGTTCCGATCGGGAAGGTCATCTGGGACAGCACGGCGCGCGGCTGCCCGACAAGGCCCTGATAGGCCTGTGCCCCGCATTCGTCGGCCGCGGGCGGCTCGGTCACGGGCATGGGTTCGCAAGCGGCCAGCAGGGTCGCGGCGGCAAGGGCGGTCAGAAGGGCAGTCCTGGTCATCATGTCACCCACAATCGATGTTCGAGATGTTGCCCATGGCGTCCAGGCGGAACACCATGCGGTCGGGCACGTAGTCCTGAGGCTCGATCCCGCGATATTCGACAACGCGGTAGCTGCGCGTGATGCCGAGGGTGGGGATGACGCTGCCGGGCTGGCCGATGGCCGAGGCATGGCGCGCGGTGCCGCAGAGATCGGGCTTGCGTTCCTCGAGCCCCGCGATGCCGCGCGCGGCGGGGGGCGGCGGTTCGGAGGAAGGCGGCAGGCCCGCCACGACCGGCGTCGTCGTGGCCCAGGGGGCCGAGCCGGGCGCGGGTTGGGGCATCGCTGCCGGCTGGCCGAAGGCGGGCTGGCCAAACGCCGGCTGCGGCGCCATTGCGGTCTGGCCGAAGGCCGGCTGCGCCATCGGCGCGGGAGCAGCGGCGGCGGGCGCCTGCATCATCGGCGTCGCGGCCCCGGGCGGCATCCGGCTGGCGGGCAGCGCGCAGCCCGCAAGGACCATCGGCAGCGCCATGGCGAGAACGGCGGATCTAGGCATCGGGTCTGCTCCCTCGGGTGCCGGTTCGTCCGGCGCCGTTTGACGTCATGCTAGGCCGCGCCACCGGGTTTGAGAAGCCGCCGGCACGATCACGTTTTCATCATGTCCTTCGGGCGACAGGCTCAGGCCGTGCGGATCCCGTGGGCGCGCAGGACCATGTCCGCGGTCTCGAAGGCAAGCTGAGCCACCGGTTCCTCGATGATGGTGCCGTTGCGGTCGGGCAGCGAGACCAGATGCAGTCCGCCCGCCAGCAGGCTGAAGGTCAGGCGCGCAAGCTGTCCGCAATCGTCGACCGAAAGCTGGCCCGAATCGCGCCATGCCTCAAGCTCGGAGGTCAGGGGCGCCATGATCGAATCGTCCAGCTGGCGGCGATAGGATTGCAGCAGGGCCGGAAAGCGTTCGGATTCGGCCATCAGCACGCGCTGAAGGCGCAGATGCTGCGGCCTGACAAGCCACATGCCGACATGGGCCAGCATCTCGCGCAGGCCGGGGTCGATCGGCGCGCCCTGCGCGGCGACAACCGGGGACAGGGCGAAGGCCTGCGCCATCGCTGCTTCGACCACTTCCTGAAACATCAGTTTCTTGTCCGGAAAGTAGCTGTAGAGCGTCGCCTTGGACACGCGCGCCGCCCGCGCGATGTCGTCGACGCTGGCGCCGGCATAGCCGTCGTGCAGGAAGACGTCTGATGCCCCGTTGCGCACCTGGTCGAATTTGCGTCCCCGGTTGATGGTGTTTCTGTCTCTCATGACGTCATTTACCCTTTGAAACCGCTTCAGGTCAAAAAAGCGGCTCATTGCCTCTAATACGTTATGGCGCGATTGCAGTTCATAATTCGTTACGATCCGACAAGAAATTTGAATATCTGCATTTGTCTGCATTCGCAGACATACGACCGAACCCATCCGATTGTTGCAATCTGTGAACGAAATAGTTCTGTCATTTTCTGCTCAAAACGGTGGCAGGCATGCCGCAGCTGGCATAGCCTCGGGCACGGGCGCATGCCGGCGCCCTGATCAGCAAGGAAAAATCCCATGGCCGTCACCAAGACATCCTTTCGAGACTCGGTCGATCGCATGTTCTCGCATGCCGCCAGCCTCATGGAGCTGGCACCAGGGCTGGAAGAGAAGATCCGCGTTTGCAATTCGACCTATGTCGTAAGGTTCGGCGTGCGGCTTCGCGGCCAGATCCACACCTTCACCGGCTATCGCTCGGTGCATTCCGAACATATGGAGCCCGTGAAGGGTGGCATCCGCTACTCGCTGGACGTGAATCAGGACGAGGTCGAGGCGCTGGCCGCGCTGATGACCTACAAATGCGCGCTGGTCGAGGTGCCCTTCGGCGGCTCGAAGGGCGGGCTCTGCATCGATCCGCGCGCCTGGAACGAGGAGGAGCTTGAGCGGATCACCCGCCGCTTCACCTATGAATTGTCCCGCCGCAACCTGATCTCGCCCAGCCAGAACGTGCCGGCGCCGGACATGGGCACGGGCGAGCGCGAGATGGCCTGGATGGCCGATGCCTACAAGCGGCTGCATCCCGACGACATCAATGCCAAGGCCTGCGTTACCGGCAAGCCGCGCACCGCGGGCGGTATCGATGGCCGGGTCGAGGCGACCGGGCGCGGCGTGCAATATGCGCTGCGCGAGTTCTTCCGGCATGACGACGTGATGGCCAAGGCCGGGCTGACCGGCACGCTGGCCGGCAAGCGGGTGATCGTGCAGGGTCTGGGCAATGTGGGCTATCACGCCGCGCAATTCCTGTCGGCCGAGGACCATGCGCTTGTCACCTGCGTGATCGAGCGTGACGGCGTCATCCGCAACCCGCAGGGCATCAATATCGACGCGCTGCGCGGGCATATTCGCGCCACCGGCGGCGTGAGGGGCTTTGCCGGCGGCGATTTCAGCGAGGACGGGCTGCGCGCGCTGGAAGACGAATGCGACATCCTGATCCCGGCCGCCATCGAGAGCGTGATCGATGGCGACAATGCCGCCCGCCTCAAGTGCCGCCTGATCATCGAGGCCGCGAACGGCCCCGTCACTGCCGATGCCGACGAGATCCTGCGCGAGAAGGGCGTGGTGATCATCCCCGACATGTATGCGAATGCCGGCGGCGTGACGGTGTCCTATTTCGAATGGGTCAAGAACCTGTCCCAGATCAGCCTGGGCCGCCTGGAGCGCCGCCACGAGGAGGCCCGCGCCCGCATGCTGGTCGAGGAGCTGGAGCGGCTTTCGGCCGATACCGGGCTGAACTGGACGCTGTCGAAGGGATTCAAGGAAAGCTTCCTGACCGGCGCGGACGAGCTGGAGCTGGTGCGGTCGGGTCTGGATGACACGATGCGGACCTCGTTCCAGAAGATGAAGGAGGTCTGGGTCAACAATCCGCGCGTCACCGACATGCGGACGGCGGCCTATGTCGTGGCGATCCGGCGGATCTCGAACGTCTACAATTCGCTCGGGCTCTGATCGCGGGATATTTGCACCAAGGCAAAGGGATGGTCAGTCGCGGGGGGCGGCGGCGCGGCGGAGGCGGTCGTTGATCGCGCGGCCCAAGCCGTGATCGGGGATTGGGGCAACCGAGATCGGGCGCCCGAGCGCGTCGGCGCGGCGCAGGAGGTCGAAGAGGCGCGCGGCGGCCTCGGTCAGGTCTCCGCTGGTCGAGAGGGTCAACGGGCCGGGCGTGCCGAAACCCAGATGCGTCTCGTCCGGGCGGGGTTCGGCGTTCAGCCG
>NZ_JAUVVF010000013.1 GCF_030604785.1 Paracoccus sp. (in: a-proteobacteria)
CCCGCAGCCGGGCCAGCAGCGCCCCGCCACGGCAGCGACCACGCGCCCCGGCCAGGGCAGCCAGACGCCGCCGCCGCCCTCGGCCTCGGCGCCGCTGCCCGACGAGCAGACGGCCCCCGCCGCCAGCCCCGCCCCCGCCACGCCCGCCACCGATCTGGGCGCCACGCGCACGGCCGCCACGGCGAGCCGCTTCCAGATGCCGGTCTCGGGGTCGATCGTGCGGCTTTACGAAAAGGGCCGCAATGACGGCATCGGCATCGCCGCGCCCGCAGGCAGCCCCGTCAACGCGGCCGGGGCAGGCACCGTCGCCGCGATTACCCGCGATACATCCGGCACCCCCATCGTCGTGGTCCGGCACGAGGGCGACCTGATGACGGTCTATGCCGGCCTTGGCGATGTCAGCGTCGCGCGCGGGGACAGCCTGTCGGCGGGTCAGTCCCTCGGCAGCGCGGGTCAGAGCGGCGTGGTGCATTTCGAGGTGCGCCGCGGCTTTGAAAGCCTGAACCCGGAAAGCTTCCTGAACTGATCTCGCGGCAGGGCGGGGCCGCATGGGCGCACAATGCCTGTGCGGCGCCGCCCGTCCCATCTTTCGGGAAACTGGGTTAGATCTGAGCCACGCAACAAGAGCCGGGCCATGTATCGCAACACCCCTCGCAGCTATGGCGCGGTCGCGCGCGCCTTTCACTGGGCCACGGCGCTGGTGATCCTAGGCAATATCGGGCTGGGCCTGCTTGCGCACCGGTTGCCGATGGACCAGCTGGCGCTGAAATTCACGCTGTTCTCGCTGCACAAGACGCTTGGCGTCGCGGCCTTCGCGCTTGGCGCGGCGCGGATCGTCTGGGCGCTGAGCCAGCCGCGCCCGGTGCCCCTGCACCCCGAACGCCGGGCGGAAACCGCCCTGGCCGAGGCCGTGCACTGGGTCCTCTATGCCTCGCTGATGCTGGTGCCGCTGACCGGCTGGATCGAGCATGCCGCGACCGAGGGCTATGCCCCGATCCTCTGGCCGCTTGGGCAGGGCCTGCCGATGGTGCCAAAATCGCCCGAACTGGCGCTGACCATGGCGGCACTGCACAAGACGCTGGCCTGGGTGCTGATGGGCGCGGTCGCGCTGCATGTGGCGGGGGCGCTGAAACACGCGCTGATCGACCGCGACCACGTTCTGGCGCGCATGGTGACGGGCCGTGCGGCAGGCCGGGACGCGCCCGGCGGCGGCCATGCCCTGCCCGTGCTGATCGCGCTGGCGGTGCTGGGCGCGGGGGCGGGCTGGGCGCTGAACGTGCCGCAGCCGCAGAATCCGGTGGCCAGCCTTCAGGCGCAGGCCTCGGAATGGCAGGTGCAGGAGGGCGATCTGGCCTTTTCCGTGCGCCAGATGGGCGCCCCGGTGCGCGGGGGGTTCAGCGACTGGACGGCCTCGATCAGCTTTGATCCCGACAGCGGCACGGGCGCGGTCAGCGTCTCGATCAACCTGCAAAGCGCGACGCTCGGCACCGTCACCGACCAGCTGCGCGGCCCCGATTTCCTGGATGCCGAGGCGACGCCCGTGGCCCTGTTCGAGGCCGATATCCGCCCCGAGGGCGAGGGCTACATCGCCGAGGGCAGCCTGAGCCTGCGCGGCGAAACCCTGCCCGTCGCCCTGCCCTTCGATCTGGTGATCGAGGACGGCATCGCGCGGATGCAGGGCGCCACCGTGCTGGACCGCCGCGACTGGGGGATGGGCGCGGCCTATCCCGATGACGGCACGGTCGGCTTCGAGGTCGCGCTGGAGGTCAGCCTGACCGCTGCGCGCGACTGACGCGGTTGTGCGCTGACAGACAGCCGGTGTTCGCCCATCGTGAATTGTGCACAGGCCGCAGCCGGGTGATGGTGCGGCATCTTATGAAGGAGACAGCCATGCTGAAGATCAGCACCATGACTGCCGGGATCGCCCTCGCCGCCACCGCAGCACTGGCCGAGCCGCAAACCTACCAGTTCGACACCAGCCACAGCCAGATCATGTTCAGCTATGATCACCTGGGCTTCTCGACGACGATGGGCATGTTCGGTGACATCACCGGCACGATCGTCTTCGACGCCGAAGACCCGGCCGCATCCTCGGTCGAGGCCAGCTTCCCGGTGGCCTCGCTGATGACCGGCTATGCCGACCGTGACGAGCATTTCCTGTCGGCCGATTTCTTCGGCAGCGAGGCCGCCGCGCCGGAAGTCACCTTCACCTCGACCTCGATCGAGGTGACGGGCGAGAACACGGCGCTGATCTCGGGCGATCTGACGCTGAACGGCGTGACGCGCGAGGTCGTGCTGGATACCGTGCTGAACGGTCAGGGCGACCACCCGATGATGAACCGCCCCTGGATCGGTTTCGACGCGACCGCGACCGTCCTGCGCAGCGACTTCAACATGGGCATGTTCGCGCCGGCCGTGTCGGACGAGGTCGAGATCCGCATCTCGGTCGAGGCGATGCAGCCCGAATGAGCCCCGGTCCCGCCCGCGCCGCAAGGGCGCGCGGGCGGCAGGTCATCCGGAACGAAACAGGGGCGGGTCAATGACCCGCCCCTGCTCCTTTGTCGTCTGCGATCAACAGGTCACTCGTTAAGAACCTCTTGCCGGCGCAGCGATCACTTCGCGGCGGCAGCGGCAGCCGTGGTGGCTTTCTTCACGGCGGCCTGCGTCTCGCGGGTGGCCTTCTCGGCGACCTTCTGGGCGTCGGCGGCGATGTCCTTGCCGGCGGTCAGCATCAGGTCGACGGTGTCCATCTGGACCTTCTTGGCCAGCTCGGCATAGGCGGCCATGTGCTCGGCGGCCATCTCGGCCGAGGCCGAGGCGAAATCGCTCATCGCCTTGGCATATTCCGACGGCTCGTCACGGACGGCGGCCAGTTCGCCGGCGCGGGCGATGGTGTCCTTGGCCCAGCGGGCCGAAATCTCGGTCGAGCGCTCGGCGGCGCCCAGGGCAACCTTCGCCAGCTTCTCACCCAGCATGCCCTGCGATTTCATCGCTTCTTGCATCGAGCTGGTGTCGATCGGAAAGTTCGCCATCATTTCCTGCATGGTCTTGGCGAAATCGGGGGTCTTGGCCATCTTGCTCACTCCTGTGTTGCAGGGCCGAGGTCCTGAACCTCGCGGCGCTGCCGGTCATGTCGTGAGATCAATATGAATGCTGCGCTGCAGCATTTCAAGATTTTTTTCTGCGCCGCAGCAGAAATTTTGCTGCAGCGCTAACGGTGCTGTTCAGCTCGCGCGCTCGTGGACATAGCGGCCTGGCGCGGGCTCCAGCCCCTCTCCCGGATCGCGGGCATCGACCATCCGGCCCGACCGCTCGGCCAGCCAGCCGCCCCAATGCGGCCACCAGCTGCCCTGGGTGAAGGTGGCGTCCTTGCGCCAGGTCTCGTGGTCGCCGGTGAAATCGGCCGAGCCGAGATAATGGCCGTATTTCTTCTTGGCGGGCGGGTTCACGATCCCGGCGATATGGCCCGATTCCGACAGGATGAAGGTCTTGTCCTTGGACCCCATCTGCGCGACGCCGCGCCAGCAATCCTTCCACGGCGCGATATGGTCCGTCTCGCAGGCGATGGCGCAAAGAGGCACCGACACGTCGGACAGGTGCAGCCGATGACCCATCAGATCGAAGCCTTCGCCCGCAAAGGCGTTCTGCTGGCAGAGCCCGCGCAGATATTGCATCGCCATCCTGCCCGGCAGGTTGGTGCTGTCGCCGTTCCAGAACAGCAGGTCAAAGGCAGGCGGCGCCTCGCCCATCATGTAGCTGCGAATCGCCGGGCCCCAGACCAGGTCGTTGGCGCGCAGAAAGCTCATCGTGCGCGACATCAGGCGCGCCCGCATCAGCCCGTGGCGCGCGACCTCTTCGGCGATGCCCTCGACGAAATCCTGCTGCAGAAAGGTCGTAAATTCGCCCTGGTCCGAGAAATCGGTCAGCGTCGTGAAGAAGCTCGCGCAGTTCACCCGGTCATCGCCCCGCGCCTTGAGCAGCGCCAGCGTCAGCGACAGCGTGGTCCCGGCGATGCAATAGCCGACCACGTTCAGCTTTTTCTGGTCGGTCAGGTCGCGGACCTTGTCCATCGCGTCCAGATAGGCGGCGATGTAATCCTCGATCCCGGTCTCGGCCATGCTGGCATCGGGATTCTTCCAGCTGACAACGAACAGCGTGTGGCCCTGATCGACCAGCCAGCGGATCAGGCTGTTCTCGGGCTTGAGGTCGAGGATGTAGAACTTGTTGATCCAGGGCGGAAAGATCAGCAGGGGCGTCGCATGGACCTGCGGGGTCGTGGGCGCATACTGGATCAGCTCGAACAGGGGCGTGCGGTGCACGACGGTGCCGGGCGCGGTGCCGATGTTCTGGCCGACGCTGAAGGCCTTGCTGTCGGCCAGCGACACGATCACCTCGCCGCCATGGGTCTCGACATCGCGGACCAGATTTTCCAGCCCGCGCACAAGGCTTTCGCCCTCGGTCTCGATGGCCTTTTCCAGCGCGTCGGGATTGGTCGCCAGAAAATTGGTCGGCGCCATCATGTCGATGATCTGCGCGGTCAGCCAGTCCAGCCTGCGCCGGGCGATCTGGTCGGGCAGCTCAAGCGCGGCAGCGGCCGAGCGCAGGGCCTCGGCATTGGTCTGATACTGGCGCTTGACCAGGTTGAAATAGGGATGCGTCTGCCACAGCGGGTTCGCAAAGCGGCGGTCGCGGGGGGCTTCGTCCTCGGGGGCGGTCAGCTTGCCCTTGACCAGGGCCTCTTGGGCGCGGGCGTAGTTCTTAAGCGTCTCGGCCCAGTAATTCACCTGATTCTCGATCATCCGAGAGGGCTGTTCGGTCAGAGTCTTCATCAGCGCCCCGGCGGCGGTGACGTAGAGATCGGGGCCCGGCCCCTCGACGCCGGGATTGAGCGGCTGACGGTCGGCCAGCGCCGCCATCAGCCGGTGGCTGAGCAGCTCGATCCGCTCGATGTTCTCGGCCAGCTTCTGCGCGGTGGGCGCGGATCCGGTCTGCGCCAGCCCGCGCAGCATCTCGCGCGCGGCTTCATGGGCCGGTGTGGCGGAGGCGCGTTTCGGGGCCTCGGCCGGTGCCTCGGGCGCGACAGGTGCCTCGGGCGCGACGGCGGGCGCGGTTTCAGGGGTCGCAGCGGCGGATGGCTTCTTCGCCGCGGCGGCCCTGGCGCGGGCGCGGGGCGCGGACTTCGTCACGGGCGTCGGCACCGGCGCGGCGGCCTTGGCCTCCGCCGCAGTCTCGGCCGCAGTCTCGGCCTTGGTGGCCTTTGCCGTCCCGCTGCGCGGCTTGCGGGCTGTTGCCTTCCTGTCGGCAGGACCGGACGGATCTTTCCGCGAACGGGTCGATTTGCTTGCCATGAGCCGGTTCCCCCCCTAGAACTTGACCCATGATAGGCGCAGGGCGCGGACAGCGTAAACCCGGCATTTCCCGGACCCACACAGCCCCTGCGAAGGCATCTGATGGTGAGCGACATGCCGACAAAGGGTCTGAGGGGAATCGTTTCATACGACGCGATGGAAGCGATCCGGAACACGAACGAGTGGCTGGGCGCCTCGGCGCGGGCGCTTGCGTCCTATCCGGCCTTCGCGCTGATCCCGCATCCCGGCATCAAGCTGATGGGCGCATGGGGCCGCGTGACCGAACGCAGCTTTGCCCGCATGGTCATCAAGCCGGGCTGGCAGATCCCCGCCATTCCGGGCGATGACGGGCAGGATCACAACGTCTATCCCGAGCCGGTCATCCGCCGTCCCTTCGGCGATCTGGTGCATTTCCGCGTCGCGCGGCGCGAAGCGCGCCCCCGCAAGGTGCTGCTGGTCGCGCCCATGTCGGGCCATTACGCGACGCTGATGCGCTCGACCGTGACCTCTCTGCTGCCCGATTGCGAGCTTTATGTCACCGACTGGCACAATGCCCGCGACATCCCGGTTTCCGAGGGCAAGTTCGACATCGAGGATTACACCCGCTATCTGGTCGATTTCATCCGCCATCTGGGGCCGGACACGAACGTGATCGCGGTCTGCCAGCCCGCGCCGCTGGCCCTGGCCGCGACCGCGATCCTGGCCGAGGAAGACCCCGCCGCACAGCCGCGTACGCTGACGCTGATCGGCGGGCCGGTCGATCCCGACGCCGCCGCGACCGAAGTGACCGATTTCGGAAACCGCGTCACCATGGGCGAGCTGGAGCATCTGGTCATCCAGTCCGTCGGCTTCAAATACCGTGGCGCGGGCCGGATGGTCTATCCGGGTCTGGCGCAGCTGTCCTCCTTCATCGCGATGAATGCCGAGACGCATACCAACGCCTTCATCAACCAGATCTTCGCCGAGGCGCGCGGGCTGGCCTATGAGGGCGACAAGCACAACAAGTTCTACGACGAATATCTGGCCGTGATGGACATGACGGCGGAATTCTACCTGTCGACCGTCGAGCGCATCTTCAAGGGTCTGGAAATCGCGCAGAACCGCTTCAGCGTCGATGGCAAGCCGGTCGATATCGGCAAGATCACCAATGTCGCGGTGATGACCGTCGAGGGGGCGAATGACGACATCTCGGCGCCGGGTCAATGCGTCGCCGCGCTGAAGCTGTGCACAGGGCTGCCGGACAGCAAGAAGGCGCAGCATCTCGAGGAAGGGGCCGGGCATTACGGCATCTTCGCGGGCAAGTCCTGGCGGCTGAACATCCGCCCGCTGGTGCTGGATTTCATCGACGAGCATTCGATCCTGCCCGATTCGGTCAAGCCGCGCCGCCGCCGCCGCAAGGTCGCGGCGGAGCCTGGCAAGGACAGCAACGCCCATATGCCGGTCTGAACGACAGGGCCCCGGTCGCGCGGGGCCCTTCGCGTCTGGCCTGTCCGTCAGTCGATCTCGTCGATCTGTTCGATCTGCCTCTCGATGGCGCGCAGGCATTCCGGCGTGGAAAAGCGGTGATCCGCGCCCTTGACCAGCAGCAGCCGGATATCCCGGCCATCGGCATGGTCCAGCAGGTCCAGCGCCCACGACATCGGCACATCCGCATCCGCCGTGCCCTGCAGCATCCGGACGGGCATGTCCAGGCGCAGGGGCTGGTTCAGGACCAGATGGTCGCGGCCATCCTCGATCAGGCGGCGGGTGATGACATAGGGGCTGTCGGCATAATCGCTTGGCAATTCGATCCGGCCGTCGCGCTGGACGGTCTGGCGCTGATCCTCGGAGAAGCCCGCCCAGAAGCCGCGTTCCGTGAAATCGGGCGCGGCGGCGATCGTCACCAGCCCCGCCACGCGATGCGGCATCGACCGCGTCATCAACAGCGCGATCCAGCCGCCCATGGACGAGCCGACCAGGATCTGCGGCCCTTCGGTCAGGGTCTCGATGGCGTGGCGGGCATCTTCGGCCCAATCCCCGATCGCGCCCTCCTCGAACAGGCCGCTGCTGTCGCCGTGGCCCGAATAGTCGAAACGCAGGAAGGCCCGCCCCCGCCGCGCAGCCCAATCCTGCAGATGCAGCGCCTTGGTCCCTGTCATGTCGGATTTGAACCCGCCCAGAAAGACGATTCCCGGGCCGCTGCCCGGCTGGCGGGAATAGGCGATGCGCCGCCCGGTCGGGGTGTCGAGATAAGTGCTCATCCGCAATCTCCTGCTGTGGCCATGCCTTTGCCCCGTTGATACGCGAGGCGCGGGCGGAACTGAACCGCCCCGCCGAGGTGACGCCGCCGACTTGACAGCGCCGCCGCCCGCGTCCATGCCTGCCCGACATACCCGCAACCGGGCGTTCCGTGGGCGCCAAACCGACGAGGAGGACGCAATGTCCCAGATCACCCTCTCCTTTCCCGACGGCAATGCGCGCGACTATCCCGCCGGCGTGACGGCGGCCGAGGTCGCGGCCAGCATCGCGCCCAGCCTCGCCAAGCGCGCGATCTCGGCCAGCCTTGACGGGCGCCATGTCGATCTGGCCTGGCCGATCACCGAAAGCGGCGCCATTGCCATCCACACGATGAAGGACGACGCGCAGGCGCTGGAACTGATCCGTCACGATTTCGCCCATGTCATGGCCCGCGCCGTGCAAGAGATCTGGCCCGACGTGAAGGTGACAATCGGCCCGGTCCGCGATCACGGCTGGTTCTACGATTTCGACCGCGCCGAACCTTTCGTCCCCGAGGATCTGGCCCGGATCGAGGCGAAAATGCGCGAGATCGTCAATGCGCGCGAGCCGATCCGCACCGAGGTCTGGGACCGCGCCCGCGCCCGCGCCCATTACGAGGCCGCGAACGAACCCTTCAAGCTGGAGCTCCTGGACCGCATCCCCGAGGGTCAGGACATCCGCATGTACTGGCACGGCGAATGGCAGGACCTGTGCCGCGGCCCGCATCTGCAATCCATGGCGCAACTGCCCGCCGACGCCTTCAAGCTGACCCATATTGCGGGCGCCTACTGGCTGGGAGACGCCTCGCGCCCGATGCTTCAGCGCATCTATGGGGTCGCCTTCCGCACGCGCGACGAGCTGAAGGCCCACATGACCATGCTGGAAGAGGCCGCCAAGCGCGACCACCGCAAGCTGGGCCGCGAGATGGACCTCTTTCACATGCAGGAAGAGGCGCCGGGCCAGATCTTCTGGCACCCGAACGGCTGGAACATCTATGTCGCGCTGCAAGACTACATGCGCCGCCGCCAGCGCGCGGATGGCTATGTCGAGGTGAACACGCCCCAGGTGGTCAGCCGCAAGCTGTGGGAAGAATCGGGCCACTGGGAAAACTACCAGGAGAACATGTTCATCGTCGAGGTCGACGAGGAGCACGCCAAGACCAAGACCATCAACGCCTTGAAGCCGATGAACTGCCCCTGCCACGTGCAGGTCTTCAACCACGGCCTCAAATCCTATCGCGACCTGCCGCTGCGCATGGCCGAATTCGGGTCCTGCAACCGCTACGAGCCCTCGGGCGCGCTGCACGGGATGATGCGCGTGCGCGGCTTCACCCAGGACGACGCGCACATCTTCTGCACCGAGGACCAGATCGAGGCAGAGACGAAGAAGTTCATCGACCTTCTGTCCTCGGTTTATGCCGATCTCGGCTTCGAGAAATGGCGCATCAAGCTATCGACGCGGCCGGAAAAGCGCATCGGGTCCGAGGAAAGCTGGGATCGCACCGAGGCCGCGCTTGGCAATGCCTGCAAGGCCGCCGGGCACGACTTCACGATCTTCCCGGGCGAAGGCGCCTTCTACGGGCCCAAGCTCGAGTTCGTGCTGACCGACGCCATCGGCCGCGACTGGCAATGCGGCACGCTGCAGGTGGACCCCAACCTGCCCGAGCGGCTGGATGCCGAGTATGTCGGCGCGGACGGCCACAAGCACCGCCCGATCATGCTGCACCGCGCGGTGCTTGGCAGCTTCGAGCGTTTCATCGGCATCCTGATCGAGAACAGCGCGGGCAAGCTGCCCTTCTGGCTGGCCCCGCGTCAGGTCGTGGTCGCCTCGATCGTCTCGGATGCCGATGATTTCGTGCACGAGGTCGTGGCCGAACTGCGCGCGGCGGGCATCCGGGCCGAGGCCGATACCCGCAACGAGAAGATCAACTACAAGGTCCGCGAGCATTCGGTCGCCAAGGTGCCCGCCATCATGGCCATCGGCATGAAGGAGGTCGAGACCCGCAGCGTGTCGCTGCGCCGTCTGGACGCACAGGGCAGCCGCAGCCTGACCTTGGCCGAAGCGGTCGAGATGCTGAAAGCCGAGGCGACCCCGCCCGATCTGCGCTGATTGGCGCCGATGTCACACGGCCGTCACCGGGCAGCGGCAAGCTGCCCGTTATTCCCGCTTGCCTTTCGCTGCGATTCGGGCATCCTCACCCTCGCGTGAGCAAGGACTTTCTACCGCCTCCCTTACGGGCAGCCGGAATTCCGAAAGCGGGCTGCACGGCCTGGCGCAATCCTGCGCCGGGATGACTTGAAGGAGAGACGGTTATGGCGACCGGAACGGTAAAGTGGTTCAACGCCACCAAAGGCTACGGCTTCATCGCGCCCGATGACGGCGGCAAGGACGTGTTCGTCCACATCTCGGCAGTGGAGCGTGCAGGCCTCACCGGCCTGCAGGACAACCAGAAGATCGGCTACGAGCTGCAGTCGGGCCGTGACGGCCGCGCCTCGGCCAGCGATCTGAAACTGCTCTGATCTCACGCCCTGGCGTGCTGCGACGGCCCGTTCGCGCGGGCCGTTTTCCTTTTTTCCGCGACAGGTCCCACGATGGTCACGCTTGATATCTTTGCCGATCCGGTCTGCCCTTGGTGCCTGATCGGCAAGCTGCAACTGGACCGGGCGCTGGAAAGCCGCCCCGACCATCCCTTTGCGATCACCTGGCACCCGTTCCGCCTGAATCTCGACCTGCCGCCCGAAGGCGCCGACCGCATCGCCCATCTGCAGGCCAAGCTGGGCGCCCGCGCGACCGAGGCAGGCGAGCAGATCGCGCGCGAGGCGGCATCTCTTGGGCTGAATCTGAACCCGGCACCGCGTGAGCCGAACACGTTGGATGCGCATCGTCTGCTGCATTGGGCGGGGCTTGAAGGCGCGCAGAGCCGTGTGATGGCGGGCCTCTTGCGCGCCCATTGGCAAGAGGCGGGCGACATCGCCGATCACGCCACCCTGTCCCGGATCGCGGCGGCGGCGGGGATGGATCAGGACGTGACCGCCCGGCTTCTGGCCTCGGATGCCGACCGGGACGAGGTTCTGCGCCGCGAGGCCCATGCCCGGCAGCGCGGCGTCCGGTCGGTCCCGACCTTCATCGTCGCCAATTCCCATGTCGTGCCGGGCGCACAGCCCGCCGCCCTGTGGCAGCAAGTGATCGACGAGATCGGCGCCGCCTGACGGGCAAGACTTGCAGATCGTGCAAATCGCGCCTATCTGCGGATCAGAACCGACAGGTATTCCCATGACCGATATCGCCCACCCGGCCAGCCAAGCGCCGCGCCGCCTGCCCTTGCCCGAATTCATCGCGATGCTGGCGTTCCTGTTCGCCACCATCGCCTTTTCCATCGACGCGATGCTGCCCGCCCTGCCCGAGATCGGGGCCGAGCTGACGCCCGACAACATCAATCGCGCGCAGCTGATCCTGACCAGCTTCGTCGCGGGCATGGGGCTCGGCACGCTGTTCGCGGGGCCGATCTCGGACGCGATCGGGCGCAAGCTGACGATCACCTTGGGCTTTGGCCTTTACACTTTGGCCGCGCTGGCGGCGATTGCGGCCCAATCGCTGGAGATGCTGCTGCTCGCGCGCTTCATCCAGGGCATCGGCGCGGCGGCGCCCCGGATCGTCGGCGTGGCGCTGGTCCGCGACCTCTACGAGGGGCGCGAAATGGCGCGGATCACCAGTTTCGTGATGATGATCTTCATCATCGTTCCGGCCTTGGCCCCGTCGCTTGGGGCGGGGATCATCGCGGTCAGCCACTGGCACGGCGTGTTCCTGGCCTTTGCGGCATTCGCCATCGTCGGCGCACTGTGGCTGAACATCCGCCAGCCCGAGACGCTGCCGGCCGAACGGCGCCGCCCGCTGAAGCTGTCCGTCCTTGCCGCCTCGGCGCGCGAAGTGCTGTCGGACCGGCAGGTGATGCTGGCGACGGTCATCCTGACGCTCGGCTTCGGGCAGATGTTCGCGCTGCTGTCCTCGGCGCAGCAATTGTTCGGCGAGACCTATGGCAGGGGCGACAATTTCCCGCTGTGGTTTGCCGCGATGGCGCTGCTGTCGGGGACGGCCACGATCCTGAACGCGCGCTTCGTCATGCGCTTCGGGATGCGGCGCATCGCGGGCTGGGCCTATCAGATGCAGACCGTCGTCTCGGCCATCATGCTGATTCTGCTGTTGACGGACGCCCTGCCCCCTTCGCTGCAATTCCCGGCCTTCTTCTTCTGGGCGACCAGCGTCTTCTTCATGGCGGGCGTGACCTTCGGCAACCTGAACGCGCTGGCGCTGCAACGGATGGGCCATATCGCGGGCATGGCGGCCTCAGTCGTCGCGGCGATCTCGACGCTGGCGGCTGTGCTGATCGCGGCGCCAATCGGCCTGCTCTATGACGGGACGGCGCTGCCGGTGGTCATCTCGACGCTGACCTGTTCGGGGATCGCCGTGCTGCTGATGCGCCGCCTGCAGGGATAAGAAAGCCGCCGCGAGGGGAACCCGCGGCGGCCTTGCCCTGCTGGGCATTGCTGTTTCAGGCAGCGATCCCCTCGGGGACCTTGGCGCCGGTCATGTAGGCCACTGCATCCGACATCGAATGCTGCTTTGGGTCGATGACGCAGAGTCGCCGACCCAGCCGATGAATATGGATGCGGTCGGCCACTTCGAAGACATGCGGCATATTGTGGCTGATCAGCACGATGGGAATGCCGCGCGAGCGCACGTCCTGGATCAGCTCCAGAACGCGGCGGCTTTCCTTGACGCCGAGGGCCGCCGTGGGCTCGTCCAGGATGATGACGCGGCTGCCGAAGGCCGCAGCTCGCGCTACGGCGACGCCCTGACGCTGGCCGCCCGACAGGGTCTCGACCGGCTGGCCGATATTCTGGATCGTCATCAGGCCCAGCTCGGACAGCTTCTGGCGCGCGAAGGCGTGCATGGCGGGCGTGTCCAGCATGCCGAACCAGCGGCCCAGCACATCCTTGCGGCGCAATTCGCGCCCCATGAACATGTTGTCGGCAATCGACAGGGCGGGCGACAGGGCCAGCGTCTGATAGACGGTCTCAATCCCGGCATTGCGCGCATCCAGCGGGCTGGCGAAACTGACGGGCTGGCCTGCCAGCCGGATCTCGCCCTCGTCGGGCTGGACGGCGCCCGAAAGCGCCTTGATCAGGCTGGACTTGCCGGCGCCGTTATCGCCGATCACGGCCAGGATCTCGCCCGGGTAGAGGTCGAAATCGGCGCCGTCCATCGCAGTCACGCGGCCATAACGCTTGACTAGGTTGCGGGCGGTCAGAATGGGCTCGGTCATGACGACACCTTCCGGATCCATTGGTCGATGGCGACAGCCAGGATGATCAGCCAGCCGGTCGCGAATAGCTGCCACAGCACGTCCACGCCGGCCAGCCGCAGCCCCGAATTGAAGACGCCCACGATCAGCGCCCCGATCAGCGGCCCCAGGATCGAGCCGCGCCCGCCAAAGAGCGAGATGCCCCCGATCACCACGGCGGTGATGGATTCGAGGTTCGCCTCGAAGAACGAGGTCGGGCTGACCGAGCCGACGCGACCGATCGAGGACCACGCCGCCAGCGCGCAGATCACGCCCGCCACGACATAGACCGACATCAGCACGCGCTTGGTCTGGATGCCGGCCAGCGCCGCAGCCTCGGGGTCGTCGCCGACGGCATAGACCCGACGTCCCCAAGCGGTCTTGTAGAGCGCGTAATAGAGCACCGCGAACACCACCAGCATCAGCACGACGCCATAGGTCAGGACAGCCCCGCCGATCTCGAACCTCGTGCCGAAGAATTTAAGCAGAGGCGCTTCGGCATCAATGGTCTGGCTGCGGATCGTCTCGCGCCCGGACAGGTAATAATTCAACGCAAGGAAGATATTCCAGGTGCCAAGGGTCGTGATGAAGGGCGGCAGCTTCAGCCGCGTGACCAGAAAGCCGTTCAAGGCCCCCGTCGCGGCGCCGCAGGCCAGGCCGATCAGGATGGCGATGGGCACCGGGATGCCCATGTTGACGGCCAGGTGGCCCATCACGACCGAGATCAGCACCATCACCGCCCCGACCGACAGGTCGATCCCCGCCGTCAGGATCACCAGCGACTGCGCCGCCGCCAGCGTGCCGACCACCGCGACTTGCTGCAGGATCAGCGACAGGTTGAAGGCGGAAAAGAAGTTGGGCGAGACAAGCCCGAAGACGATCACCGACAGCACCAGCACGATGACCGGAACCATGGTGGGATATTGATGCAGGAAATGCTGCATCCGGTCCAACGCGCTGCGCGAACGGGTATCGAACTGGGCGACCGTTTCGCGGCTGTTGCGTTCGACCACGGGATCGGGGGTGTCAGACATCGCGCACTCCGTGGAACTGGCAGCAGCGCCGGCGGCCATGACGGCCGCCGACGGATTTCAGGACAGGATCAGCCCCAGCAGCGGGCGAGACCTTCCTCGACATCGATGGATTCCACGCCCTCGACAGGCTCGCCGGTCACGAGGTTCACGCCGGTATTGGTGAAATCCAGCCCGTCGCTGGTCGAGGGCTTGGTGCCGTCGGCGGCGAAGGCGGCGATCGCCTCGATCCCCATAGACGCCATCAGCAGCGGATATTGCTGGGCCGTCGCGCCGATCACGCCGTCGCGGATGTTCTGCACGCCGGGGCACCCGCCATCGACCGACACGATCAGCACGTCGTTTTCCTTGCCGAACGAGCGCAGTGCCTCATAGGCGCCAGCGGCGGCGGGCTCGTTGATCGTGTAGACGAGGTTGATGTTCGGATCGCGCTGCATCAGCGCCTCCATCGCCTGACGGCCGCCTTCCTCGTTGCCCGAGGTCACTTCGTTGCCGACGATGCGCGGATCGTTCTCGTCGCCGATCACGTCGGGATTGTTCACGTCGACGCCGAAGCCTTCAAGGAAACCCTGGTTGCGCAGCACATCGACCGAGGGCGCGCTCGGCGACAGGTCCAGCAGCGCGATGCGGGCATCGGCGGCGGCATCGCCCATCGTCGCGGCGGCCCAGGCGCCGATCAGGCGGCCGGCCTCGCGGTTGTCGGTGGCAAAGGTGGCGTCGGCGGCGTCGATCGGGTCAAGCGGCGTGTCCAGCGCGATGACAAGGATGCCGGCCGCGCGGGCCTGCGCCAGCGGGTCCACGATGGCCTTGGTGTCCGAAGCGGTGATCAGGATGCCCTTGGCGCCCGCCGCGATGCAGCTTTCGACGGCCTGCTGCTGCGTCTCGTGATCGCCGTCGATCTTGCCCGCGAAGGTCAGCAGTTCGATGCCCAGTTCCTGCGCCTTGGCGGTGGCGCCTTCGCGCATCTTGACGAAGAACGGGTTGATGTCGGTCTTGGTGATCAGGCAGGCGCGGGTCGTTTCCTGCGCGGCAGCCCCACCCATCGACAGGGCAAGCGCGGACAGGGCCGCGGACGCGGCCAGAATCGTTTTCTTCGTCATTCTGATAACTCCTCCAGAACGGCGGGCCCTCATCCCGCCCTGCACTCAAAAAGCATCACAACAAGCCGCTTGTCAATAAATCAATTACGTTTATTTAATGATGCGAGGGAGGACCGCATGATGCCAAACGACCTGAGCGCCGGCCCTGGCCTCAGCCGCAACGAGCGGCTGATCCTGTCGCTGATCCGCCGGCACGGCCCCCTGCCCCGCGCGGCCCTGGCGCTGCGCACGGGCCTGTCGGCGCAGGCCATCACCAATCTGACGCGCAAGCTGATGGCGGCCGGGCTGCTGGATGCGGGCGAAGTGGTGCGGGGCAAGGTCGGCCAGCCTTCGACGCCCTTATCGCTGGCGCCGGACGGGGCGCTGTTTCTGGGGCTGAAGATCGGGCGCAGGCTGGCCGAACTGGCGCTGGTGGATTTCACCGGCCAGATCCGGCTGCACCGGCAGGAAATGCACGCCTTTCCCGAACCGCGCCGCATTCTCAGCTTTGCCCGCCACGGGGTCGCGACCTTTCTGGAGAGCCTGCCGCGCGCACTGCGCGGCCGCGTCGCGGGACTGGGCATCGCCACACCCTACCGGCTGTGGGATTGGGGCGCCGAAATGGCCGATTGGGAAGGGCTGGACCTGGCCGCCGAACTGGCGCCTGACCTGCCCTGCCCCGTCTTTCTCGAGAACGACGCGACCACCGCCTGCGGGGCCGAGCTGATCTTTGGCGCGCAGGAATTGCCGCCCGACTTCATCCATATCTATGTCGCGCATTTCGCGGGGGGCGGGATCGTCCTGGACGGAGTGCTGCGCCACGGGCCCACGCGGAATGCGGGCGCGCTCGGCTCGATGCCGGTGCCGGGGGGCGGGCAGCTTCTGGATCAGGCCTCGGTCTCGGCGCTGGAGCGTCAGATCGGCCGCGCCCTGCCGCCCGATGATTCGGCCTGGGACGTCCCCGAGGCGGACGAGGCCGCCTGGGCGGCGCAGGCGGGCGAGGCCCTGGCCTTCGTCGCGCTGTCGGCGGTGGCGCTGGTCGATCTGCCGCTGGTCGTGATCGACGGTGCCGTGCCGCCCGCGACCCGCGCCCGGCTGGCCGAGGCCACGCGCGCGGCGCTGGAACGCATGCCCGCAGCAGGGATCGACCGGCCCCGCGTCGTGCAGGGCGGGCTGGGCCGGGCAGGACGCATCCTTGGCGCGGCGGGCCTGCCTCTGGCGCATTTCTTCCAGCCCGACAGCGCCGCGCCGTGACCGGGGATTGCCGCTTGACTTGGCGGCGCGCGGCTCTATAAGCGCGGACTTCATTGGTGTTGGTGGACCCCGCACGGGGAAGCCTGTCGGGCCAAGATCCCAGGATCGCGGCCAAAGGACAACGCCCTTCGACAATGCAAGAAGGAGATCAGCCGTGACCAAACGCACGTCTGCCAAGTACAAGATCGACCGCCGCATGGGCGAGAACATCTGGGGCCGCGCCAAGTCGCCCGTCAACCGCCGCGAATACGGCCCCGGCCAGCACGGCCAGCGCCGCAAGAACAAGCTGTCGGATTTCGGCACCCAGCTGCGCGCCAAGCAGAAGCTGAAAGGCTATTATGGCGACCTGACCGAGAAGCAGTTCCGCCGCATCTATGCCGAGGCCGAGCGTCTGCGCGGCGATACCGGCGAGATGCTGGTCGGCCTGCTGGAGCGTCGCCTGGACGCCATCGTCTACCGCGCCAAGTTCGTCCCGACGATCTTCGCCGCCCGCCAGTTCGTGAACCATGGCCATGTCGAGGTGAACGGCAAGCGCGTGAACATCGCCTCCTACCGCGTGAAGGAAGGCGACGTCGTCTCGATCCGCGAGCGTTCGCGTCAGCTGGCCATCGTGCTGGAATCGGTCGGCCTGACCGAGCGTGACGTGCCGGATTACCTGGACGTCGACCACAACAAGATGACCGCGACCTTCGTGCGCACGCCGTCCCTGGGCGACATTCCCTACGCCGTGCAGATGGAACCGAACCTGGTCGTCGAATTCTACGCGAAGAACTGATCTTCGCCGCACCGCAATGCTTCGGGGGCCGCATCTGTCGATGCGGCCCTTTTGCGTCCCGCGACGGGCGGGGGGCTGCCGCCCCCCGCCCCCCCGCCGGTTCCGCCATCCCGACAAGGCGGACCCTGATGGGGGCTTTCCTAACCGCCCTGCTGGGCATAAACGGAAGCCGGACAAAGGATAAGGCCATGACCCAGACACCAGTGCAGCCCGGCATCATGGACATCGCGCTTTATGTCAGCGGCGAAAGCGCGCTGGCGGGGCGCGATGACGTGCTGAAACTGTCCTCGAACGAGAACCCTCTGGGATGCAGCCCGGCCGCGGCCGAGGCGTTCCGGGCGGCTTCGGGCGATCTGCACCGCTATCCGGGCACCGATCATGCCAGCCTGCGCCGCGCCATCGGCGAGGTTCACGGGCTGGACCCCGACCGCATCATCTGCGGCGTCGGCTCGGACGAGGTTCTGCAATTCGTGGTGCAGGCCTATGCCGGTCCGGGCGACGAGGTGATCACCACCGAGCACGGCTTTTCCATGTATCCGATCCTGGCGCGGATGGTCGGCGCCATGCCCGTCACCGTGCCGGAAGCCGCGCGCCGCGTCGATGTGGATGCGATCCTTGCCGCCGTCACGGACCGCACGCGGGTCGTCTTTGTGGCGAATCCGGCCAATCCGACCGGCACGATGCTGACCGAGGCCGAATTGCTGCGTCTGGCCGAGGGGTTGCCGGCCTCGGTCCTGTTCGTGCATGACGGCGCCTATACGGAATTCGCCGAGGGTTTCGATGGCGGCGCCTCGCTGGTGGACCGCTTCCCGAATGTGGTGATGACGCGCACCTTCTCGAAGATCCACGGGCTGGGCGGGCTGCGGATCGGCTGGGGCTATGCGGCGCGGTCGGTGATCGACGTGCTGAACCGCGTGCGCCAGCCCTTCAACCTGTCCAATGCCCAGATGGATGCGGCCGAGGCCGCGATCCGCGATCGTGCCTTCACCCGCCGCTGTGCGGAACTGAACGCCCGCCTGCGCGCCGAGATGCGCGAGGCGCTGACCGCCATGGGGATCGGCTGCGACGAGAGCTTTGCGAACTTCGTGCTGGCCCGTTTCGACAGCCCGGCCACGGCCGAGGCCGCCGACCGGGCGCTGCGCGAGGACGGCATCCTGGTGCGCCGGGTGGCGGGCTACGGCCTGCCCGAGGCGCTGCGGATCACGGTCGGAGACGAGGCAGGGGTCGCGCGCGTGCTGGCCTGCCTGAAGCGCTTCATGGCAGGGCGGGCAGGGGCATGATCTACCAGAAGGTTGCGCTGATCGGGCTGGGCCTGATCGCGGGTTCGATGGCCCATGCGATGCGCGAGGGCGGGCTTGCGGGTCGCATCACCGGCTATGCCCGCAGCCAGGACACCCGCGACGTGGCGCGCGAGATCGGCCTCTGCGAGGTCTGCGACAGCATGGCCGAGGCCGTGGCGGACGCGGACCTGATCGTGCTGGCGGTGCCGGTGGGCGCCATGGGGCCGGTCATGGCCGAGATCGCGCCGCATCTGGCGCCCGGCGCCACGGTCACGGATGTCGGTTCGGTCAAGCAATCGGTGATCGACGCCGTCGCGCCCCACATCCCTGAAGGGGTGCATTTCATCCCCGGCCACCCGCTGGCGGGGACCGAGCATTCGGGCCCGCGTTCCGGCTTTGCCAGCCTCTTTCGCAACCGCTGGTGGCTGCTGACCCCCCTGCCCGAGACGGATCCGGCGGCGCTTGATCGTCTGGGACGGCTGGTCCGCGGCATGGGCGCCAAGACCGACATGATGGAGGCCGGCCATCACGATCTGGTTCTGGCCGTCACCAGCCATGCGCCGCATCTGATCGCCTACACGATGGTGGGCGTGGCCGATCACCTGCGCCGCGTCTCGGGCGAGGAAGTGATCCAGTATTCGGCGGCGGGCTTCCGCGACTTCACCCGGATCGCGGCCAGCGATCCGACGATGTGGCGCGACGTGTTCCTGCACAACAAGGAGGCGACGCTGGACATCCTCGGCCGCTTCACCGAGGAGCTGTTCGTCCTGCAGCGGGCGATCCGGATGGGCGACGGCCAGCATCTGCACGATTACTTCACCCGGACCCGCGCCATCCGCCGGGGCATCATCGAGGCCGGTCAGGACACCGAGGCGCCCGATTTCGGCCGGATCGCCGGGGCAAGCGCGGCCTCCTAGGGCGAGGGGGCCGTCACCGGCAGGACGGGCGCGGCCTGCCCTGCCGGCATCAGCATCGGGGCCGGGCCGATCGGCACCGGGCCGATCGACATGCGGCCATCCGCCATCGTCAGCAGCAGGCGCAATTCGCCCTCGGCCGGCGGGGGCATCGCGGGGCCCTGATCCGACGGAGCCTCGATATCGGCTTGGGCAAGCCTGCTCAGCCCGGCCTCGACGAGGGGCCGCGCCCCGGTCGGCAGCAGCCCGGCTGCCGCCAGCACGTCCAGCACCGCCCCCGCATCGCGCGCGTAAAGCGCCACCTGCCCCTCGGCCAGGCCCGCCGCGTCGGGTGCGATCCGGCCGATGACGCGCAGGGCCTGACCGCCCAGAAGCAGGTCGATCCCCTCGGTCTGCGCGCCGATCACCATCGGCATGCGGGCGCTGTCCGGTCGAAACGGCGCGTCCAGCCACAGAACCGCCCCGCCCTGAACCGAGATTGCGCCACCCAGCCCGGCCAGCGTCGGCGCCAGAGGCGACAGAGCCTGCGGCGTCACCTCGTCCAGATTGGCGGAGACGCGATAAGCCGCCCGCGCGGCGCGCGGCGCGCCAAAGCCCAGCCGGTTCAGCTCCACCCGCAGGTCGGCGGCGCGGGCCAAGGGCTGTCCGTCCAGCGCCAGGTCGCTGCCGCGCATCTCGGCCCGTTTCACGGTGCGGCCATGCAGCGGCGAAAAGGCCAGAACCCCGTCGATATCCTGCCCCGTCAGGGCATGGTCGCGTCCGCCAAGCGTCAGGGTCAGCGCCTCTGGCAGGTCCAGCCGCAAGGTCAGCGGCGACAGCGGATTGACCAGAACCTGCGCGCGCTCGGCGCCGATGCCCTGCGCGCCAGATCCGATCCGCGGCGCCTCGACCGTCACGCCAAGCGCCGGCGGCGCGCGCAGGGGCTGGACGGAGGCCGCGGTCAGGTCCGGCCGGGCCTCGATCTCGGCCTGCAGGCGATTGGCGGCCATGATCTCGCCCCCGAACCAGAGCGCGCCCAGCAGCAGGGCCAGCAAGACCGTCACGACGATGATGGCACGACGCATCGCAAAACCTGTCCTTCCACGTTCGGGCCTGCCGGATCGGCGGAGGGGGCCTTTCGCCGCCCCCTTGGGCCTCTTATGCTGCTAGATTGAGGCAAAGGCGGCAATGCACAAGATAGATTGGATTTTCGGCTACGGATCGTTGATCTGGGACCCGGGCTTCCGGCCGGTCGAAGCCGTGCGGGCCAGCCTGAACGGGTATCGGCGCAGCTTCTGCCTGCGTTCGATCCAGCATCGCGGCACCGCCGCCCGGCCCGGTCTGGTCCTGGGGCTGGATCAGGACGAGGGCGCGTGCTGCACCGGGCTTGCAATGCGAATCGCGCCTGCCGATCATGACGAGGTGCTGGCCTATCTGCGTGCCCGCGAACTGGTCACCGATGCCTATCGCGAAGCCGTCCTGCCGCTGACGCTGGAGGATGGCCGCCATGTCGAGGCGCTGACCTACGTGATGCGCCGTGATCACTGGCAATATGCGGGCAGCCTTCCGCCCGAGGAACAGGCCCGCACCATCGCGGGCGCGGTGGGCGGGCGCGGGCCGAACGCGGATTACCTGTTCAACACCGCAGAGCATCTGGCGCGGATCGGGCTGGGCGATCCGCAGCTGGACCATCTGGCCGACAGGGTCCGCAAGCTGTTGGAAAACCGCGCATCGAAGCCGTGACCCCCCGAGTGGACGCGCTTGGCAACGGGGCATGGCGCCCCTACACTCGGCCAAAACCAGACAGGGACGGGTGACAGCGTGAGCGAGGGGATCAGTGACAAGACGCCGGACGACAAGACGCCGCCTCCACGACTGACGCTTGGCAAGAACCGCGTCACCGCGAACCGGGCCGAGGCGCTGTTGGGCGCGGCCACCCCGCGCTTTTCCCAGCCGGTGCGCCAGATCCTGCTGATGCTGACCGCGCTGACGCTGGTGCTGGTGGGCGCCTGGTTCACCTATGGCCGCATCCTGCCGATCTTCGTGTCGAACCTCTGGCTGAACGGCCTGATCCTCGGGGTGTTCGCGCTTGGCGTTCTCGCCTGTTTCTGGCAGGTCGCGCAGCTGGTCCGCTCGGTCAGCTGGATCGAGCGTTTCGCCGCGCGCCGCCGCACCGCGGTCGAGCGGGGCGCCTCGGTCATGCGGGACGATCATGCCCCGCGCCTGCTGGCGCCCTTGGCCGCGATGCTGGGCGCGCGGGGCGCAGCCGGGGGCGCGATCTCGACCTCGTCGGCGCGCTCGATCCTGGAATCGGTCGCGACCCGCATCGACGAGATCCGCGACATCACCCGCTATCTAGCCAACCTGCTGATCTTTCTGGGTCTTCTCGGCACGTTCTACGGACTTGCGACAACCGTTCCGGCGGTGGTGGACACGATCCGTGCCCTTGCCCCGCAAGAGGGCCAGACAGGGATCGAATTGTTCGACCAGCTGATGACCGGGCTCGAGGCCCAGCTGGGCGGCATGGCGGTGGCGTTCTCCTCGTCGCTTCTGGGTCTGGCGGGGTCGCTGGTCGTGGGGCTTCTGGAACTGTTCGTGACGCATGGGCAGAACCGCTTCTACCGCGAGCTCGAGGAATGGATGTCGGGCTTCACCCGCGTCGGTCTGGCCGGGCAGGAGGGCGAGGCCATCGACCAGGCGGCGATGGCAGGCTTCATCGAGCAGATGGGCCTGCAGATGGACCGCCTGCACGAGATTCACGCCACCCGCGACGCGGCCCGCGATGACGCTTCGATGCTGGCCGACGAGCGGGTCGTGGTGATGGCGCAGGCCATCGAGGCGCTGGTCCTGCGGACCGAGGCGGATCAGGCCGCAGCCACCGCCCGCGCCGAGGCGACGACACGCGCGCTGGAACAGATCGCGCGGGGGCAGGAACGGCTGATCGAGGCGGTCGACCAGGGCGCCGCACCCGACCTGACGCGGATCGAGACCGCCTTGGCGCGGCTGGGGACCGAGCTTGCCAGCGGACGCGACGAGATGCTGGCCGATCTGCGTTCGGATCTGCTGGTGCTGACGCGGGCGGTCCGGGCGGCGCGCTTCGGCGACCCGTTCCGCGACGACCTGCTGGCCCAGCCCCGCCGCCGGGACGAGTGATCATGGCCCTGCGCGCGAATTCGGGGCAACGCTTCTCGGCCACGATCTGGCCCGGCTTCGTCGACGCGATGACGGCGCTGCTGATGGTGCTGATGTTCGTGCTGACGATCTTCATGGTTGTGCAATCGGTGCTGCGCGAGCAGATCACCGAACAGGACGACACGATCAGCGATCAGGGACAGGTCATCTCGCGCCAGGAGCGGCAATTGCAGGATCTGGGCCGACAGGTCGCGGCGCTTGGCCAGGCCCTGTCCGCATCGGAGGAACGCGAGGCCGGGCTGGCGCGCGATCTGGCCGCCGAAGAGGCCCGCACCGCCGATCTGGAGGCCGAGGCCCGGGCACGCGCGGCGCAGATCACCCGGCTGGGCACCCAGCTTGAAACGCGAGAGGCCGAACTGGCCGAGACACGCAGCCGCCTGACTGATTTCGAGGCCGAAGTCGCCACCCTTCTGGCCTCGCGCCTGCAGGATCAGGCGCAGATCGAGGAACTGGGCGCAAGCCTCGCCCAGACCGAGGAACGCGCCTCGGCCGCCGAACTGGCCATAGCCGCCGCCCGCCGCGAGATCGACGCACAGGCCGAGGCCGCCCGCCTTGACGCCGCCCGCCGCGAGGCGCTGGAGGCGCTGACGGCCGAGCTTCGCGCCGAACTGGCCGAGGGCGAAGCCGCCGTGACCGAGGCCGAGGCCGCGCGGCTGGCCGAGGCCGAGGCCGCTGCCCTCTTGCGCCGCCGCTTGGAAGCCGCCGATACCGAACTGACAGCCATGACGCTTGCCTTGGAGGAACGTCGCCGCGAGGCCGAAGAGACGCTGACCCTGCTGGCCGCCGCCGAGGCTGCGCGCGACGGGCTGTCGGAGGAACTGGCCGCGCAGACGACCGAGGCGCAGCGTCAGGCGGGGCTTCTGGCCGCCGCCCGCGCCGAACTGGCCCGTCAGGAAAACCTGTCCGAGGGCAGCCAGCGCCGCGTCGCGCTGTTGAACCAGCAGGTCGCGGAACTGACCGCTCAACTCGGCTCTCTTCAGGCGCTGCTGGAGGTCGCGGGCGAAGAGCAGGCCGAGGCGGAATTGCGCGTGGCCGAACTGGGCCAGCAGCTCAACGCCGCGCTGCTGCGCAGCGCCGAGGAAACGCAGCGCCGGCTTGCGCTGGAGGAACAGGCCCGCCTGCGCGCCGAGGCCGAGGCGCAGGATCTGGCGCGCTACCGGTCGGAATTCTTCGGCCGGCTGTCGCAGATCCTATCGGGGCGCGAGGGTGTGCAGGTCGTGGGCGACCGCTTCGTCTTTCAGTCCGAGGTTCTGTTCGCGCCGGGCGAGGCAGCCCTGTCGGATGCGGGCCGCGATCAGGTCGCGGGGCTGGCCCGCCTGCTGGTCGACATCGCCGACGAGATCCCCCCCGAGATCGACTGGATCATCCGCGTCGACGGCCATACCGACAACATCCCGTTGTCGGGAACGGGCCGGTTCCGCGACAATTGGGAATTGTCGCAGGCCCGCGCGCTGGCGGTGGTGCGCTTTCTCACCGACGAACTGGGCTTTCCGGCCTCGCGGCTGGCGCCGACCGGCTTTGCCGATACGCGCCCGATCTCAACCGAGGACAGTGCCGAAGGCCGTGCCCTCAATCGCCGGATCGAGCTGAAGCTGACCGAGAGGTAAGGGGCCGCGCGGTCAGAGCCGCGCGACCTCGGCCTCCAGGGCCTCGGCCTTGGGATCGGGCAGGCCCGCCATGCGGCGCAGGTGACGCTCCAGTTCGGAATTCAGCTCGGCGCCGACCAGAACGATGGTCGCGTTCAGCCACAGCCAGGTCATCAGCGCGATCACCGCGCCAAGGGATCCGTAGGTCTCGTTGTAGCTGCCGAAATTGGCGGCATACCACGAGAAGAGGATCGAGGTGATGACCAGCGCGACCCCCGCAAACACCGCCCCCGGCGAGACCCAGTGCCAGCGCGAGCTGGGCCGGGACGGACCCCAGCGATAGACCGCCGCCAGCGCCAGAACCAGAACGGCGAACATGATCGGCCAGCGGATCAGGTTCAGCATCGTCTCGTTCGTCGGCGCCATCGGCACCCATCGCAGCAGGGCCGGGATCACGGCGACCACCGTCAGCATCATCGCGATCAGCACCAGCCCGCCAAGCGTGAACCCCATCGAGATCAGGTTGAATTTGAGAAAGCTGCGCGTCTCGCGCTGGTAGAAGGCGACGTTCAACGCCGACAGCAGCGCCTTCATCCCGCCATTAGCAGACCAGAGGGCGATCAGCAGCGCAACGAGACCGGCGACCGACAGCACGCCTGCGGGGCTGGCGGCTATTGCATTGACCTGAGTGCTGATGATGTCCAGCCCGCCCTCGGGCAAAAGGTCCGACAGCAGGGCGAGATGGCCGTCGATCGTCGCCGGATCGGCCATCAGCCCGTAGAGCGAGACAAAGGCCGTGATCGCCGGAAACAGCGACAGCAACCCGAAGAACGTGACGCCGCCCGACACATAGGTCACGCGATCCTCGCCGATCTGCTCGATGGTGGATTTCCCCACCGCGACCAGATCGGGCAGGCGCAGGTCGCGCAAGCCGGGCTCGCGCCCTGTAATTGTCCGGGGACTGGCCCGCTCGGGCGCGCCTTGGCCAAAGGGCCGCCCTGTGCGGGGATCGACCGAACCGAACAGCGCGTCCAGAACGCCCGGCCCCGACCTCTGGCGGCCGCTCATCAGCGGTCCTGGTCCGGCCGCACCGGGGTAGCCGCATGGCCGGGTCGCGGCGCGGCAGTGCCGCGGCGAACGGTCATGTCACGGATCTGGTCGGCGGCCTCGGTGAATTGCTGCACGATGCCCCGCGCCCGACCGGCAACGGCGTTGAACGCCTCGAAGGCCGAGAGGACCGAGGCGACGACGCTGTTCAACCCGGTCGAGACCTCGTTGGCCGTGTCGCTCAGCCGCTGCGCCGACGTTCCCCTGCGGCGCGAGGCCTGGGCGCGCAGGCGTGCGGCGGCCTCGGCATCGGCGCGGGCCTGGGCGCGGACGCGGCGGCGCATGGCCTCGCGCTCGTCCTCGTCGATCTGGGCGAAGCGCGGCGCGACATGGGCGCGCGGCGCCGGGCGGTCATCGCCCGCGATCATGCGACCCGCAGCGACGCCCGCCGCCGTCAGGCCCGCCACACCGGCCGCGACCCCGCCCCAGACGATGATCCGCGCGGCCAGCGACGGTCGCGGCCAGACATGCCGCCCGTCCGGCGAGACCGGCCCCGAGGGCGGAATCCGCGAGGACACCATCTTGCGATGCGGATAGGGGCTTGCGGTGCGATGCCCCGGGGGGACGCGGCGGGTGCCAAACCGCGTCTGGCTGTCGCGGTCGGCCTCGGTCAGGTGCGGATGGGGGTCTTGGGGGCGCATGAGCGGTCTCCGGCTGGCATCTTGTCGCCATTCAAACCCGCTTGGACAGGGGAATGTTCCGCGATCCCTCTCCCGCCCGCATGAAAACTTGCCCCCCGGCCCCGCCAAGGCTATGCCGCGCCCATCGACAAGGAGCCCGCCATGATCCCTCGCTATGCCCGCCCCGAAATGGTCGCCATCTGGTCGCCCGAGACGAAGTTCAAGATCTGGTACGAGATCGAGGCCCATGCCTGCGACGCGCAGGCCGATCTGGGTGTGATCCCGCGCGAGAATGCCGAAGCCGTCTGGCGCGCCAAGGATGTCCAGTTCGACGTGGCCCGCATCGACGAGATCGAGGCCGTCACCAAGCATGACGTGATCGCCTTCCTGACCCATCTGGCCGAGCATGTCGGCAGCGACGAGGCGCGGTTCGTCCATCAGGGCATGACCTCGTCGGACGTTCTGGACACGACGCTGAACATCCAGCTGGTGCGCGCCGCCGACATCCTGCTGGCCGACATGGACCGCGTTCTGGCCGCTCTGAAGACCCGCGCCTACGAGCATAAGGACACGGTCCGCATCGGCCGAAGCCACGGCATCCATGCCGAGCCCACCACGATGGGCCTGACCTTCGCGCGCTTCTACGCCGAAATGGCGCGCGGCCGTGCGCGCCTTCAGGCCGCGCGGGCCGAGGTGGCCACCGGCGCGATCAGCGGCGCGGTCGGCACCTTCGCCAACATCGATCCGGCGGTCGAGGAACATGTCTGCGCCAAGCTCGGCCTGCGCCCCGAGCCGATCAGCACCCAGGTCATCCCGCGCGACCGGCATGCGATGTTCTTCGCGGTCCTCGGCGTCATCGCCAGCAGCATCGAGAACATCGCCATCGAGATCCGCCACATGCAGCGCACCGAGGTGCTGGAGGCCGAGGAGTTCTTCAGCCCCGGCCAGAAGGGCAGCTCGGCCATGCCGCACAAGCGCAACCCGGTCCTGACCGAGAACCTGACCGGCCTTGCCCGTCTTGTCCGCATGGCCGTGATCCCGGCGATGGAGAACGTCGCGCTCTGGCACGAGCGCGACATCAGCCATTCCTCGGTCGAGCGCGGCATCGCGCCCGACGCGACGATTACGCTGGATTTCGCGCTGAACCGGCTGGCAGGCGTGATCGAGAAGCTGGTGATCTACCCCGACAACATGCTGGCGAACATGAACAAGTTCCGCGGTCTGGTCATGTCGCAGCGGGTGCTTCTGGCGCTGACCCAGGCCGGGGTCAGCCGCGAGGACGCCTATCGTCTGGTCCAGCGCAACGCGATGAAGGTCTGGGAAAAGGGCGCAGATTTCCGCGAGGAATTGCTGGCCGATCCCGAAGTGACCGCCGCCCTGTCGCCCGCCGAGATCGAGGAGAAGTTCGATCTCGGCTACCACACCAAGCATGTGGACACGATCTTCCGCCGCGTCTTCGAGGCCGATCCGGTCTGATCATCGGGCGGCGCTAACCGAATCTTAGGCCCTCTGTCGCATCCTGCCGCTGATCGGGATTGTGACAGGGGGCCTTTGCATGGGCGCAGCCATGATGTTGAACCAGCGGCAGAAGGCAGCGGTGATCGTGCGCCTTCTGCTGGAGGAGGAGGAAGGCATCAGCCTCGAACGCCTGTCGGGCGACTGTCAGACCCTGCTGGCGCAGGAAATGGCGGCGATGGACATGATCGACCGCCAGACCCGCGATGCGGTGATCGACGAATTCTGCGAACATCTTGAATCGGTGGGCGTGACCTTTCCGGGCGACTTGGACGGAACGCTGGCCATGCTGGGCGCCAGCATCTCGGATGACAGCACCGACCGGCTGCGCAAGGCCGCCGCGGTCGAGGGTCGCGCCGATCCCTGGCTGCGCATCGCCGCCCTGCCCGCCGACATCCTGATCGCGCTGGCCAAGGGCGAGGCTGCGGAACTCGTGGCGCTGCTTCTGTCGAAACTGCCGGTCGAGCGCGCCTCCGAGGTCTTCGTGGCGCTGCCGCGCGAACGGGCGCGGGCCGTGGCGCAGGCCATGCCGATGACGGCAGGCGTCAGCGCGGCCTCGCTGCACCGGATGGGGCGGGTGCTGCTGCAGGCCGCCGATGCCCTGCCCCGCCCCGCCATCGCCACCCCCGCGACCAGCCGCATGGGCGCGATCCTGAACTTCGCGTCGGCCGATCTGCGCGATCAGGTGCTGGAAACACTGGAAGGCGCCGATCCCGGCTTTGCCGACGAGGTGCGCAAGTCGATCTTCCTCTTCGCCCATATCCCCGCCCGCGTCTCGCCCCGCGACGTGCCGCGCATCCTGCGCGAGGTCGAACAGCAGGTCCTGCTGCGCGCGCTCTCGGCGACCGAGGGGGCCGAGGCGGCAGCCGTGTCGTTCCTTCTCGAGAACATCTCGCAGCGCATGGCCGACGGTCTGCGCGAAGAGATCGAGGCACTCGGCAAGCAGCGCCCCAAGGATATCGAGGATGCGATGACCGAAATGGTCTCGGCGATCCGCCGGCTGGAAGCGGCCGGAGAGATCGTTCTGGCCCTGCCCCAGACGGATGAGGGATGACATCATCGATCCGCTTGCCAGCCCCACCGTCCGGCGCGATAACGGCGCTAGTCGGAGGCCCGGATGACGAACCAGATCGCGATTGCCCTGCTGCTGCTGTTTGCCGCGCTTCTGCTGGCGGATCACTTCTGGCTGCAGATGGACATGCCCATGTTCCTGGCCCGCCAGCTGGACCAGTTCATCGAATATCTGTCGTTCTGGCGCTAGGCCCGGCACGCCCCGTGTTAGCGCGATCCGCATTTGCATCGCGCCTGCTTGTTGGCTAGAGGGTGGCAACCGTCATCTGCTCAGGAGGGGTACCCATGGCAGTCAAGGTCGCCATCAACGGCTTCGGTCGCATCGGACGCAACGTGCTGCGCGCCATCGTCGAATCGGGCCGCACCGACATCGAGGTCGTCGCCATCAACGATCTGGGCCCGGTCGAGACCAACGCCCATCTGCTGCGTTACGACAGCGTGCATGGCCGTTTCCCGGCGACCGTCACGGTCAGCGGCTCGACCATCGATGTGGGCCGCGGCCCGATCGAGGTCACGGCGATCCGCAACCCTGCCGAACTGCCCTGGGGCCATGTCGACGTCATCATGGAATGCACCGGCATCTTCACCTCGAAGGACAAGGTGCAGCCGCATCTGGCGACGGGCGCCAAGCGCGTTCTGATCTCGGCGCCCGGCGACAATGCCGACAAGACCATCGTCTATGGCGTCAACCATGACAGCCTGACCGCCGACGATCTGGTCGTCTCGAATGCCAGCTGCACGACGAACTGCCTGTCGCCCGTCGCCAAGGCGCTGAACGACGCCATCGGCATCACGCGCGGCTTCATGACGACGATCCACAGCTATACCGGCGACCAGCCGACGCTGGACACGATGCACAAGGACCTGTATCGCGCCCGCGCCGCCGCGCTGTCGATGATCCCGACCTCTACCGGCGCCGCCAAGGCCGTGGGTCTGGTCCTGCCCGAACTCAAGGGCAAGCTGGACGGTGTCGCGATCCGCGTGCCGACCCCGAACGTCTCGGTCGTGGACCTGACCTTCGAGGCCGCCCGCGACACGACGGTCGAAGAGATCAACGCCGCCATCAAGGCCGCGGCGGACGGCCCGATGAAGGGCGTTCTGGGCTACACGACCGAGCCCCTGGTCTCGTCGGATTTCAATCACGATCCGCATTCCTCGGTCTTCCACATGGACCAGACCAAGGTGATGGAAGGCCGCCTGTGCCGCATCCTGACCTGGTACGACAACGAATGGGGCTTCTCGAACCGCATGTCCGATACGGCGGTCGCGATGGGCAAGCTGATCTGACCCCGCTCGGAAATGCAGAAAGGCCCCCGCTTCGGGGGCCTTTTTCATGCGCGGAGGCTGGCTTCAGCGCGGCTTCGAGGTCGTCAGGCGGCGCGAATTGGCGCGGGTGCGCCGCCCGTAGGGGCGCAGGGCGGCCGACAGGACACGTTCGGCGCTGTGCCCCCGCATCCCGGCGCTGGCCATGGCGTAAAGCGACTCGCTGGCGGCGGCCTGCTTTTCGGCCACCATCCGGAAAGGCTCGCCGGGCGATTGCGCCATGATGCCCATCATCCCCGCCATGCGCAGGCCGATGACCGTGTTGGCCTCGATCGCCATGCGGGCGAATTGCGTGACAAGGCGCATCTGGGCAGCAGGCAGGATCAGCGGAAGAATCGGGGTCATGAGCAAAAGTCCTTGTTTTGCCGGACGATGACCGCCGGCCCACGCGATCTTGCATTTGAAAGCGCCTTCACACAACTGCCACTTCCGTACAGGGTTCCCGAATTCTGGACGGGCCCGCTTGGCAAAAGGGGCATGGCGTGGTTAGAGGCAGGCTCATGACACAGACCCTGACCCTCCGACGCCCGGACGACTGGCACCTGCATCTGCGCGACGGCGCGATGCTGGCGGCGGTCGCGCGCCATTCCGCAGGCTTCGGCCGCGCGATCATCATGCCCAATCTGGTGCCGCCGGTCGTGACCGGCGCCCAGGCCGCCGCCTATCGCGACCGCATCCGCGCCGCCCTGCCCGAAGACGCGGCGCTGGAGCCGCAGATGACGCTGTATCTGACCGACACGACCGACCCGGCCGATGTGGTCGCGGCCTTCCGTGCCGGGATCATCCGCGCGGTCAAGCTCTATCCCGCGGGGGCCACGACGAACAGCGCCTCGGGCGTGACCGATTTCGCCCGCGTCCAGCCGGTGCTGGAGGCGATGGCCGAGGCGGGCGTCACGCTCTGCGTGCATGGCGAGGTCACTGCGCACGAGGTCGACATTTTCGACCGCGAGGCCGTCTTCATCGACACGATCCTCGATCCGCTGCGCCGCCGCACCCCCGGCCTGCGCGTGGTCATGGAACATATCACCACCCGCGAGGGCGTCGCCTATGCCCGTTCGGGCGGCGATGATCTGGCCGCGACGATCACCACGCATCATCTGGTCATCAACCGCAACGCGATCCTCGCGGGCGGCATCCGGCCGCACTACTACTGCCTGCCCGTCGCCAAGCGCGAGGAACACCGGCTGGCCCTGCGAGAGGCCGCGACCTCGGGCGAGGGGCGCTTCTTCCTCGGCACCGACAGCGCCCCCCATGCCGACAGCGCCAAGCTGCAACCCTGCGGCTGCGCGGGCTGCTTCACCGCGCCGAACACGATGTCGACTCTGGCGCAGGTCTTCGAGGACGAGGGCGCGCTGGACCGGCTGGAGGCCTTCACCAGCCTCAACGGCGCGGCCTTCTACCGCCTGCCCCCGAACGAGGACCGGATCACCCTGACCCGCCGTGACAGCCCCGCCGAATACCCCGCCCGGATCGAGGCGGGCGGCGAGACGGTCACCGTCTTCGACCCCGGCTTCCCGCTCTACTGGCACCTGGAGGACAAATGAGCCTGACCTTCCCCGCGCGCGAGGAAATCGCCCGCCTGACCGCCCGGATGCTGCTGGAGATCAAGGCCGTCGACTTCAACGCCGCCCAGCCCTTCACCTATGCGTCGGGTCTCAAGGGGCCAACCTATGTGGATTGCCGCCGCATCATCAGCTTTCCGCGCGTCCGCGCCACGCTGATGGACTTTCTGGCCGCGACCGTGCTGCGCGATGCGGGTTTCGAGGCCTTCGACAACGTGGCAGGCGGCGAGACGGCGGGCATTCCCTTCGGCGCGCTGGTGGCCGAGCGTCTCGGCCTGCCGATGACCTATGTCCGCAAGAAGCCCAAGGGCTATGGTCGCAATGCCCGGATCGAGGGCGTGATGACCGAGGGTCAGCGCGTCCTCTTGGTCGAGGATCTGACCACCGATGGCGGCAGCAAGCTGTCCTTCGTCGACGCGATCCGCGAGACCGGCGCGACCTGCGCGCATACGGCGGTTGTCTTCTATTACGGCATCTTCCCGGAAACCGTGCAGCGACTGGCCGATCACGGCGTCACGCTGCATCATCTCTGCACGTGGTGGGACGTTCTGGCCGAGGCCCGCGCGCAGGGCGCCTTTGACGAGGCCACGCTGGCCGAAGTCGAGACATTCCTGAACGATCCGCGGGCCTGGCAGGCCGCCAACGCCTGACTTATCCACAGCTTCTCCACAGAAGCGCGCACCGGAAAATGCGGCGGGCCGATTTCGCGGCCCGCCGCTTTGCTTTACACTGCGTGCAACCAGAACAAGGACAGGATCAGCCATGAGCAGCATCCGCGCGATCATCCCCGGCCAGACCGAGGACGAAGCCCAGCAGGCAGTCCCCTTTTCGCTGGAAGCCGAACAACAGCTTCTGGGCGCGCTTCTGACCAACAACGACGTGTTCGACCGGGTCAGCCAGATCATCCGCCCCGAGCATTTCTATCACCCGGTCCATGCGCGCATCTTCGAGATCTGCGCCGAACGCATCCGCCGCAACGCGCTGGCCAGCCCGGTGACGATCAAAGCGTTTCTGGAACATGACGAGGGGCTCAGGGATCTGGGCGGCCCGGCCTATCTGGCGCGCATGGCGGCGGCGGCGATCAGCGCCTATGCCGCGCGCGACTATGCCCAGATGATACGCGAATTCGCGCTGCGCCGCGAACTGATCCAGCTGGGTCAGGACATCGCGGCCCGCGCCGCCACGGTCGAGGTCGGGGACGAGGCCGAGGAACAGATCAAGGCCGCCGAACAGACGCTCTACAAGCTGGGCGAGGCCGGCGTGGCCGAACGCGGCTTCCAGTCCTTCCTCAAGGCCGTGACCGGCGCCGTGCAGGCCGCGAATGCCGCCTATCAGCGCGACGGCAAGCTGTCGGGGATCTCGACCGGGCTGATCGACCTCGATGCCAAGATGGGCGGGCTGAACAATTCCGACCTCATCATCCTGGCCGGGCGCCCCTCGATGGGCAAGACCTCGCTGGCGACGAACATCGCCTTCAACATCGCCAAGGCGCACAAGATGGGCGAACGTCCCGACGGCACCCATGGCACGGTCGAGGGCGGCATCGTCGGCTTCTTCAGCCTCGAGATGTCGGCCGAGCAGCTTGCCGCCCGGATTCTCTCCGAGGCCGCCGAGGTGCCCTCGGAACGCATCCGCTCGGGCAACATGGACGAGGCCGAGTTCCGCCGCTTCGTCGAAGCCGCACATGCCTTGCAGAACTGCCCGCTCTACATCGACGACACGCCCGCTTTGCCGATCAACCAGCTGGCCGCCCGCGCACGCAAGCTCAAGCGCACGCAGGGGCTTGATGTGCTGATGGTGGACTATCTCCAGCTGCTGAAGGCCGCCACGGCCAAGGACAGCCGCGTCAACGAGGTCAGCGAGATCACGCAGGGCCTCAAGGCCATCGCCAAGGAACTGAACATCCCCGTGATCGCCCTGTCGCAGCTGTCGCGTCAGGTCGAGAACCGCGAGGACAAGCGCCCGCAGCTGTCGGACCTGCGCGAATCCGGCTCGATCGAACAGGACGCCGATATCGTGATGTTCGTCTTCCGCGAGGAGTATTACAAGGAACGGGAAAAACCTTCCGACAGCGATCTGGACGCGATGGCCAAGTGGCAGCAGGTCATGGAACAGGTCCATGGCAAGGCCGAGGTGATCCTGGGCAAGCAGCGCCACGGCCCGATCGGCACGGTCGAACTGGCCTTCGAGGGGCAGTTCACCCGCTTCGGCAACCTCGCCAAGGACCGTCAGAGCCAATGGGACTGAACCTTCCCGTCCCGGTCGTGACGATCGGGCTGCTGCTTCTGTCGAACATCTTCATGACGGTGGCCTGGTATGGCCACCTCAAGTTCAAGACCGCGCCGCTTGTCACGGTCATCTTCATCAGCTGGGGCATCGCCTTCTTCGAATACGTGATGCAGGTGCCCGCCAACCGCATCGGCCACGGCCATTTCAGCGCAGCCCAGCTCAAGACCATCCAGGAGGTGATCAGCCTTTCGGTCTTCGCCATCTTCTCGTGGCTCTATCTGGGCGAAAGGCTGGGCTGGCAGCACGGCGTGGGCTTCTCGCTGATCTGCCTCGGCGCCTGGTTCATCTTTCACGATTTCGGCTGATCCCGCACCTCGGGGGAGGCCCGGAGGGGGCGCCGCCCCCGCCGGCGGGGGGACCGGGGGGCGGCGCCCCCCCGCCCGCCCCATCTAGCGGGGATCAGGACGCGCGGGCTTGCAGCATTCTGCACAAGATTCAAATCCTTGCATCAGGAGAACCCCATGCCCGCCATTCGCACCCCCCCGCATCTCTAGACGCTGGTCGCCCTGTCAGGGGTATCCGCGCTGTCGATGAACGTCTTCCTGCCCTCGCTTCCCGGCATGGCGCGCGATTTCGACGTGGATTACGGCGTGATGCAGCTCTCCGTCTCGGCCTATATCGGGGCAAGCGCGGTGCTGCAGCTGCTGGGCGGCCCGATCAGCGACCGCTACGGTCGCCGCCCGGTGGTGATCTGGGGTCTGATCGGCTTTCTTCTCGCCACGATCGGCACGCTTCTGGCGACCACCGCGACGGTCTTCCTGATCTTCCGCCTGCTGCAATCGGTCATCACCGTCTGCATGCTGGTCCCCCGCGCCGTGATCCGCGACCTCTATGACGGCGACCGGGCGGCCTCGATGCTGGGCTATGTCACGATGGGCATGGCCGTGGTGCCGATGATGGCCCCGGTCTTCGGCGGCGTCCTCGACGAGCTTTTCGGCTGGCAGGCGAATTTCGCTGTGATGGGCCTTCTGGGCATCGCCGTGCTGGTCGTCACCTGGCGCGACATGGGCGAGACCGTCCGCGGCGGAGGCCTGCCCATGCGCCAGCAGATGCAGAACTACCCGGCCCTGGCCCGCTCGCAGCGGTTCTGGGGATACTGCCTCGCGGCCACGCTGTCCTCGGGCGCGTTCTTCGCCTATCTCGGCGGCGCGCCCTTCGTCGGCGATCAGGTCTTTGGCCTGACACCCGCGCAGGTCGGCTACTGGTTCGCGGCGCCCTCGATCGGCTATGTGCTGGGCAATTTCCTGTCGGGCCGCTATTCGGCGCGGCTGGGGCTGAACCGGATGATCCTGATCGGCGCCGCACTGTGCTTTGTCGCGCTGATGCTGGCGCTTCTGGCCGATCTGGTGGGCCTTCTGCGGCCCCTCGTCTTCTTCGGTGCCATCGCCTTCATGGGCCTGGGCAACGGCATGGTCCTGCCCAATGCCAATGCCGGGATGATGAGCGTGCGCCCCGAACTGGCGGGCACGGCCTCGGGCCTGGGCGGGGCGCTGGCAGTGGCGGGGGGCGCGGCGCTCTCGGCCTTGGCGGGCGCGCTCTTGCAGCCGGGCAGCGGCGCGGGTCCGCTTCTGGTGATCATGTGCGGCTCGGCGCTTGGCTCCCTGGTGGCGGTCTTCTGGGTGCTGATGCGCGAAAGACGGATCGGGCTCGGCGCGTGACAACCGGATCTTAAACCTTTTGCGGCAGGATCAGGGCATGCGCCAACGCCCCGCCCTTGCCCTGCTGCTGATCCTGACCCTGCTCTGGCAGGGCACGCTGCCTCTTGCGGCAATGCCTTTGCAAAAGCTATCGCTTGCTTTGCAAAGGGAGGAGGCAGGGATGGCGGTGCAAAAGATCTATGCCGGCAGCGCGCTGCGCGAAACGCGGGCGCGGACGGGGCTGACGCAAAGGCGCTTTGCCGAGACGCTTGGCGTCTCTCTGCCCTACCTCTCGCAGATGGAGAACAACCATCGCCCGATCAGCGCCGGGGTCCTGCTGCGTCTGGCACAGGAATTCGGCGTCGATCTGACGACCCTTGCGGCGGGCGACGCCGAACGCATGGTCATCGACATGCAGGAGGCGCTGGCCGACCCCCTTTTCGACGCCACCCCGCCCCTGGCCGATCTGCGGCTTGCGGCGACCAATGCGCCGGTTCTGGCGCGCGCCTTCCTGGACCTGCACCGCGCCTATCGCGAGGGGCAGGAACGCCTTGCCGCCTTGGACGAGGCCATCGGCGCGGCCAGCCAAAGCACCCTGACGACCCCGTGGGAGGAGGTGCGCGACTTCTTCCACTATTGCGACAATTACATCGACGCGGTGGACCGCGCGGCCGAGCATTTCGCCTGCCCAGACGGTCAGCGCGCCGATCCCTGGACCCGCGCGGTCGAGGCCCTGGCCAGCCGCGACATCCGCGTGTCTCTGGTCGAATTGCCCGCCAATGCCGTCTTTCAGCGCGACGGGCGCGAGTTGCGCGTGAATGCCGCGGCCGAGGCGCCGACACGACTGTTCCAGCTCCTGCATCTGGTCGCGCTGGAACGCCAATCCGACCTGCTGGAGGCGACGCTGGACCTTGCGCGGTTTCGCAGTTCCACCGCGCGCGAGATCGCCCGGCTGGGGCTGGCCAATTACTTCGCGGGCGCGGCGCTGATGCCCTATCGCAGCTTCCTTGCCGCCGCCCAGGCCGAGCGGCACGATCTCGAACGATTGGCGCATCTGTTCGGCGCCTCTCTGGAACAAGTGGCACACCGCCTCTCGACCTTGCAGCGGCCCGGCGCGAAAGGGGTGCCGTTCTTTTTCGTTCGCGTCGATCAGGCCGGCACCATCACCAAGCGTCATTCCGCCACGCGCCTGCAATTCGCGCGCTTTGGCGGGGCCTGCCCGCTCTGGAACGTGCATCAGGCTTTCGAGCAGCCCGGCCGGTTCCTGCGCCAACTGGCCGAGACGCCGGACGGCGTGCGCTATCTGCTTCTGTCGCGCGACGTGTCCAAACATGCGGGCGCCTTCAACGCACCGGTCCGCCGCTTTGCCATCGGGCTGGGCTGCGAGGTGACGCATGCTTCGGCGCTGGTCTATGCGGACGGGCTGGACCTGATGCGGCCCCGCGCCTTCGAGCCGATCGGGATCTCGTGCCGAATCTGCCCGCGACCCGATTGCCACCAGAGGTCGGTCCCTCCGATCGATCGGCCACTGAGAATTCCGAATGATCGCAGCGGATATCTGCCATATGAAATTGCGTGACAATTTCGACAAATACCAACCGATTTCGGCGGAAAGCCGCGCAGAAAGGCAGGTATCCGCCCATCTCGGGCGTGCCCGGCTGATGGCCTGTTGCCACGAAGGCACAGGTCCTGTTTACCCAACCCCAAATGGAACGACCGCGCCGCTGCCTGAACGATGGCGTGCCGTCCGGGGACAGGGAACGCCTATGAAAGTCTATGACCGACTGAACGCGTCACTTGGCAGATGGTTGCCCGAACAGCGCATTTTCATTCGGTCCGATGACGGCACGCGTTTCCTGCGCCTGCGCCCCCTGACACAGCTGACCGGGCTTGGCGGCCTGACGCTGCTGTTAGGCTGGACGCTGATCTCAAGCTCGCTGCTGGTCATCGATGCGGTCAGCGCCGGCTCGTCCCGCGATCACGGCCAGCACGCCCAGGCCTCGTTTGAACAGCGCCTGATGGAGCTTTCGGCCGAACGCGATGCCCGCGCGGCCGAGGCGCTGGCGGCCCAGAACCGCTTTGCCGTCGCGCTGGAGAAGGTGTCGCAGATGCAGTCGCAGCTGCTGCATTCCGAGGAACAGCGCCGCGAGCTCGAGGCCGGGCTGCACAGCATCCAGGCCAGCCTGTCGGAATCCTTGGCCGAACGCGAGACGATCCAGCGCATCATGGGCGATGGCGACATCGCCGAGGCCGACCGGACCGAAGAATTCTCGATCGCGCTGGACATCCTGTCGGGCGAGTTGCGCCAGGCCGCCGACCAGCGCGCCGCCGCCGTCCAGCAGGCGGAAGAGGCCCGGATCGCCGCCGAGGAACTGGTGGTCGAACGCGACCAGATCCTGGCCCGCAACGACGAGATCCTGACCCAGCTTGAGAACGCCGTGACGGTGTCGGTCAAGCCGCTGGACGACGTGTTCCGCTCGGTCGGGATGAACCCGGACGAGGTGCTGCGCACGATCCGCCGCGGCTATTCCGGCCAGGGCGGCCCGCTGACGCCGATCTCGGTCTCGACGCGGGGCAACGCCGCGCTGAGCGAGGGGGAGGTCAAGGCGCGCCAGATCATCGTGACGCTGGACCAGATGAACACCTACCGCATCGCGATGGAGAAGCTGCCGCTGGCCATGCCCGTGCGCCAGAATTTCCGCTATACCTCGGGCTTTGGCCGCCGTTGGGGGCGCATGCATGAGGGGATCGACATGGCCGGTCCCGTCGGCACGCCGATCTACGCCACGGGCGACGGGGTCGTGACCTTTGCCGGGCGTCTTGGCGCCTATGGAAACCTGATCAAGATCCGCCACGAGCTGGGCACCGAGACGCGCTATGCCCACCTGAACCGCATCTCGGTCCGCGTCGGCCAAAGGGTGTCGCAAGGAGAGCGGATCGGTGATATGGGGAACACCGGACGCTCGACCGGGCCACATCTGCACTATGAGGTGCGTGTGAACGGCCGGGCCGTTGACCCGATGAGCTTCATCAAGGCAGCAGAAAATGTTCAGTAAGACACGCGTGACCGAAACCCGCCCCTCGAACAGCCCGGCACCGGCCGGCGCCAGCGCCGCGCCCGACCAGCCCCTGCCCGAGCGCCCCACCCCCGAGGCGGCCGCCACCCCCGCCGCGGCCCCCAAGCCGCGCAGCGCGCCCTCGATCCTGTCGGCCGACCTGCATGTGACCGGCAACCTGAAGACCCAGGGCGATGTCCAGATCGAGGGCATCGTCGAGGGCGACATCCGCGCCCACCAGCTGACCATCGGCGAATCGGCCACCATCAAGGGCGAGATCGTCGCTGATGACGTGGTGGTCCATGGCCGCGTCGTGGGCCGCCTGCGCGGCCTCAAGGTCCGCCTGACCGCCTCGGCACGAGTCGAAGGCGACATTATCCACAAGACCATCGCCATCGAATCGGGCGCCCATTTCGAGGGCTCGGTCCAGCGCCAAGACGACCCGCTCAGCAACGGCATCACCAAGAAGCTGGCCCCGCCCAGCAGCGAGTGATCCCGTCAAGACCTGCTGCATCTGGCCCGCTTTGGCGGGCCTTTTGCTTGCGCCGGTCTTGACGGCGGCCGCGCGGCGGTCTTCCCTCCGGCGCGGAGTGCAAGGGAGGACGCGATGAAGCTGCTGCGACACGGGCCGAAGGGCCGCGAAAAGCCGGGCTTGCTGGATGCGGAGGGCCGCGTGCGCGACCTGTCAGGCCATGTTGCCGACCTGTCGGGCGAGGTTCTGACGCGCGCCGGGCTGGCGCGACTGGCGGCGCTGGACCCGGCCACGCTGCCCGTGGTGCCGGGGCAGCCGCAACAGGATCTGCGGCTGGGCCCCTGCGTGGGCGGGGTGGGCAAGTTCATCGCGGTCGGGCTGAACTATGCCGACCATGCGGCCGAGGCCGGGATGCCCGTCCCGTCAGAGCCCGTCCTCTTCACCAAGTGGACCAGCTGCATCGCCGGGCCCGACGACGATCTGCGCCTGCCGCCCGGCTCGGCCTCGACCGACTGGGAAGTGGAGCTGGGCATCGTCATCGGGGATGGCGGTTGCGACATCCCGCAGAACACCGCGCTGGATCATGTGGCGGGCTATTGCGTGGTTAACGACATTTCCGAACGCGACTGGCAGATCAACCGGGGCGGCACTTGGGACAAGGGCAAGGGCTATGACGGCTTCGGACCGATCGGCCCCTGGCTCGTCACCCCGGACGAGATCGCCGATATCGCCGCCCTGACACTGTGGCTCGAGGTGGACGGCCAGCGCCGCCAGCATGGCTCGACCGCGACGATGGTCTTCGGCCCGGCGGAAATCGTCGCCTATTGCTCGCGCTTCACGCGGCTGATGCCGGGCGACGTGATCACCACCGGCACGCCGCCGGGCGTCGGCATGGGGCAGAAGCCGCCGGTCTATCTGCGCGCCGGTCAGGTCATGCGGCTGGGGATCGACGGGCTGGGCCAGCAGACGCAGCAGGTCCTGGCATGAGCGCGCCGTCGATCATCGTTACCGGGGCGGGCAGCGGCATCGGGCGGGACACGGCACGGCTGTTTCTGGCCGAGGGCTGGCGCGTCGGTCTGATAGGCCGCCGGGCCGAGGCGCTGGCGGAAACGGCCCGGGGCCACGAGGCGGCGCTGATCCTGCCCTGCGACGTGACCGATGCCGTTGCGGTCGAGGCCGCCTTTGCCCGGGCCGAGGCCGAATGGGGCCGCCTCGACATGCTGTTCAACAATGCCGGCATGGCGCTGAAGGCCGCGTTGCCCGATGAGGTCGCGCCCGAGGATTTCCGCGCCGTCATCGACGTGAACGTCACCGGCATGTTCCTCTGCGCGCGGGCGGCCTTTGGCCTGATGCGGCGGCAGCAGCCGCGCGGCGGCCGAATCGTGAACAACGGCTCGATCTCGGCCCATGTGCCGCGTGCAGGGTCGGCGGCCTATACGGTTTCGAAACACGCGGTGACGGGGCTGACGCGCAGCCTGTCGCTGGACGGGCGCGAGCACGACATCGCCTGCGGCCAGATCGATATCGGCAATGCCGCCACGATCCTGCAGCAGCAGGCCAGCGCCGCCAATCCGCATGCCGAGCCCGTCATCGATGCCGCCCTGGTGGCCGAAGCGGTGCTGAACATGGCGCGCCTGCCGCTGTCGGCCAATGTCCAGTTCATGACGCTGATGGCCACGCGGATGCCCTATATCGGGCGGGGCTAGTCCTCGGCCAGATCAGGCATCAGCCGGCGATAGAGATGCCATGTCGCATGGCCCAGCACGGGCAGCACGACCAGCAGCCCCAGGAACATCGGCAGGATCGCGGCGAAGATCAGCGCCGCGATCATCGCGCCCCAGATCGTCAGCACCCCGAAATTCAGCCGCACCGCCTCGATCGAGGTGATGATCGCGGTGATGAAATCCGTCTCGTAATCCAGCAGCAGCGGCAGCCCGACCACGGTGAAGCTGAACAGCGCCAGCGCAAAGCCCGCTCCGATCAGCGTGCCGATTATCAGCATGGCCAGCCCCCTGCCCTCGAACAGGATCGCCGCCGAGCTGGTGACGTTCGTCAGCGACGCCGTTCCCAGAAAGATCGCAAAGGTGGTGTGCGCCACGAAGACCCAGAACATGAACATCAGCAGGATCACCATCGCCATCGAAGGGATCTGCCGGTCCTTCTGGGCGATCACGATTCGGCTGACGCTGCGCCAGTCCAGCTCTTGCCCCAGCTCGATCCGGCGGCTGACCTCGTAGAGGCCGACCGCAGCGAAGGGCGCGATCAGCGGAAAGCCCAGGATGAAGGGGATCAGCCACCAATCGCTGCCGACTGCCGTGGCCACCGCGACCAGCGCCAGCCCGCCCAGAACGTAGAAGGCCGAGAACAGCAGCCCGAACGAGGGCGCAAGACGGAAATCGCGCCACCCCGCGGCCAGCGCGAAGCGAAGATCGGACGTGGTGATCCTGACCGGATCGGGCAGCAGATCGGGCTCGTCTTTCAGATGTCCGGGCATGTCGTATCGCGCCATCACTTCACCTCGAATTCAGCGCGTTCGAGGAAAGGATAGCGCCCGATTCGGCGCTGACGCAACGAATTTCGTCAGGCGTAGCGATCGACCAGCGCGGCGCAGACGGCGGGGCTGACGAACTTCGAGACATCGCCGCCCAGCCGCGCGATCTCCTTGACCAGCTTCGAGGCGATGGCCTGCCGCCGGGCATCGGCCATCAGGAAGACGGTCTCGACCCCGCTGTCCAGCGCGCGGTTCATCCCGACCATCTGGAATTCGTATTCGAAATCCGCCACGGCGCGCAATCCGCGCACGATCACGCCCGCGCCCACATCGCGCGCGCAGTCGATCAGCAGGTTCTCGAACGGGTGGACCAGGATCTCGCCCCCGGTGCGGGCGGCGATCTCGGCGCATTCGGCCTGCACCATCGCGACCCGCTCCTCGAGGTCGAAAAGCGGCCCCTTGTCGCGGTTGATCGCGACGCCGATCACCAGCCGGTCAACCAGCGCCATGGCGCGCTGGATGATGTCGATATGGCCCAGCGTGATCGGGTCGAACGTGCCGGGATAGAGGCCGATTCGCATGAAAGCGTGTCCTTGGTCATGGTCTCGGCCCGAGGCAAAGCGCATCTGCCCCCTGATTGCAAGAATGTGATCGCCAACGGAGCCCGGGCGGACCCGGCGTCACGCGCCCATGATCATCCCGGTCAGCGCCTCTTTCTCGGCCGCCAGTTCCTTCAGGCGGCCGCTGACGGCGTCCCCGATCGAGATCACGCCCAGCATCTCGCCCTGCTCGTCCACGACGGGCATGTGGCGGAACCGGCCTTCGGTCATGCGTTCCAGGATCGTCAGCGCGTCGTCGCCCGTGGTGCAGGTCTGGACGGTCCGTGTCATGAATTCGCTGACGGGGTGGGACAGCATCTCGGCCCCGTGCTTGCCCAGCTGGCGGACGATGTCGCGTTCGGACAGGATGCCGTCGGGGCGCTTGCCATCGGTCGAGACGACGACGGCGCCGATGCGCTTCTCGGCCAGCAGGCGGGCCGCGTCGCCCATCGTGGTGTCGGGCTGGATCGTCACGATCAGGGACGGATCGATCCAGGGTTTCGCGCTATCCGACTTCATCGACAGCAATTGCCTGACCAGCATGGCGCCCTCCTCACGGCTTGGTTGCATTCATCCTTTTCGCCGAATCGCCCCGCGTCAAGTCTGCGCATCGCCCGAGGCGGAAACCAGCGCCTCGAGCCTTGCGACCTCGGCGCGGATGCCTTGGGCCAGCGCATCCGCCAGCAGGCTGAGCCGGCGCGAGGCCCGGTCATCGGCATGCCGGATCAGCCAGAAGCTGCGCCGCAGCGCGATCCGGTCGGTCAGCACCCGCCGCACACCCGGCGCGAAGGGGATGGCGAAGTCGTGCACGATCCCCAGACCCGCCCCCGCGCGCACCGCCTGCATCTGGACCGCGACCGAATTGCTGCTGATCTGCGCCACCTCGACCCCTGTGGCCGACAGGTAATCCAGCTCGCGGTCAAAGATCATGTCGGGGATGTAGCCGATCATCCGGTGGCCGCGCAGGTCCTCGAGGCCACGCAGCGGCGGGTGGCGCGACAGATAATCCACATGCCCCGCCAGATGCAGCCGGTAATCCGCCAGCCGCTGCACCATCAGCCGCCCCGTATCGGGAGGCGATACCGCGATGGCCATGTCGGCCTCGCGCCGGGTCAGATTGACGACGCGCGGCAGGGCGACGATCTGCACCTCCAGCCCCGGATGGGCCGCACAGAGATCGCGCGCCACCTGCGGCAGCAGGTAATTCGCGCAGCCATCCGGCGCACCGATCCGCAATTGCCCGGTGATCCCCGCCTCCTGCGAGATCGCCTCGGCAGCGGCGGCGGCGGCCTGCTCGGCGGCTTCGGCGGGCGCGACAAGACGCGCGCCCTCGGCCGTCAGCGCATAGCCCTGCGGGGTCTTGAGAAATAGCGACGCGCCAACCGCGCCCTCCAGCCGTGCGACACGGCGCCCCACGGTCGAGGCATCCATCCCCAGCCGCCGCCCCGCACCCGAAAGGCTTTCGGTGCGCGCGACCGCCAGAAAGATCCGCAGGTCGTCCCAGTCCATCGCCCGGCCCTTTGCATAATCGCAAAACCCATTTGCCACCTTGCCCCTTTATCCGGCAATTCCGCAAGACTAACCTGCGCCCAACGCTTTCAGGAGGATGCGATGAAAGAGATTCACCACTGGATCGACGGCGCCGAATACAAGGGCACGTCCGGCCGCTTCAGCGACGTGTTCAACCCCGCCACCGGCGAGGTGCAGGCCCGCCTGTCGCTGGCCACCAAGGCCGAGCTTGACCACGCCATCGCCCGCGCCGCCGAAGCCCAGGTGAAATGGGGCGCCACGAACCCGCAGCGCCGCGCCCGCGTGATGATGGAGTTCGTCCGCCTGATCAACCGCGACATGGACCAGCTGGCCGAGGTCCTGTCCTCGGAACACGGCAAGACCTTCCCTGACGCCAAGGGCGATATCCAGCGCGGGCTCGAGGTGATCGAGTTCTGCGTCGCCGCGCCGCATATGCTGAAGGGCGAGTTCACCGACAGCGCCGGCCCCGGCATCGACATGTATTCGATGCGCCAGCCGCTTGGCGTGGTCGCGGGCATCACGCCCTTCAACTTCCCCGCCATGATCCCTCTGTGGAAGATGGGCCCCGCGCTGGCCTGCGGCAATGCGATGATCCTGAAGCCGTCCGAGCGCGACCCCTCGGTTCCGCTGATGCTGGCCAAGCTGCTGCAAGAGGCCGGGCTGCCCGATGGCGTGCTGCAGGTCGTGAACGGCGACAAGGAATCGGTCGATGCGATCCTCGACAGCCCGGTGATCCAGGCGGTGGGCTTTGTCGGCTCGACACCCATCGCGCAATACATCTATGAACGCGCCGCCGCGACCGGCAAGCGCGCGCAGTGCTTCGGCGGCGCCAAGAACCACATGATCATCATGCCGGATGCCGATCTGGACCAGGCCGCCGACGCGCTGGTGGGCGCGGGCTACGGGGCTGCGGGCGAACGCTGCATGGCGATCTCGGTCGCGGTGCCGGTGGGCGAGAAGACCGCTGACGCCCTGATCGAGAAGCTGGTCCCCCGGATCGAAAAGCTGAAGGTCGGCCCCTGGACTGCCGGCAACGACATCGATTACGGCCCGGTCGTCACCAAGGCCGCGAAAGAGAACATCCTGCGCCTCGTCCAGTCTGGCGTGGACCAAGGGGCCGAGCTGGTCGTGGACGGCCGCGACTTCAGCCTGCAGGGCTACGAGAACGGCTTCTTCGTCGGCCCGCACCTCTTTGACCGCGTGACCCCGGACATGGACATCTACAAGACCGAGATCTTCGGCCCGGTCCTGTCCACCGTCCGCGCCGGCAGCTACGAAGAGGCGCTGAAACTGGCCATGGACCACGAATACGGCAACGGCACGGCGATCTTCACCCGCGACGGCGACACGGCGCGCGATTTCGCCAGCCGCGTCAATATCGGCATGGTCGGCATCAACGTGCCGATTCCGGTTCCGCTAGCCTACCATACCTTTGGCGGCTGGAAGAAATCGGGCTTCGGCGACCTGAACCAGCACGGCCCGGACGCGTTCCGCTTCTATACGCGGACCAAGACCGTGACGTCGCGCTGGCCCTCGGGCATCAAGGAAGGCGGAGAGTTCAACTTCAAGGCGATGGACTGATCCGCTTCCTGACCAGAACACCCCGCGGGGGTCCGGGGGGCGCGTAGCCCCCCGGCCGTCGCGGGACGCAGGGACGCCACGGTCCCCAAAAGGGGCTGAACCATGACCGAACCCGATTTCACCCTCGGCATCGAAGAGGAATATCTGCTCGTCGATGCCGAAACCGGCGATCTGGCGCCCGCGCCGGACGCGCTGATGAAAGATTGCAAGGCCGATCTGGGCGATCAGGTCAGCCCCGAATTCCTGCGCTGCCAGATCGAGATCGGCACCCCCGTCGCCCCCGATATCCGCACCGCGCGCGAGCATCTGCGTCACCTGCGCGCCACTGTAGCCCGGCATGCCGCCCGGCACGGGCTGGCGCCCATCTCGGCCTCGTGCCACCCATTCGCGGATTGGCGCGATCAGGACCATACCGACAAGGACCGCTACAACCAGCTGTCGCGGGACATGGGCGGCGTGGCCCGGCGGATGCTGATCTGCGGGATGCATGTCCATGTGGGCATCCCCGAACAGGCGCAGCGCATCGACCTGATGAACCAGTTCACCTATTTCCTGCCGCATCTGCTGGCACTGTCGGCCTCCAGCCCGTTCTGGCAGGGCGAGGATACCGGCCTTGCATCCTATCGCACGACGGTCTTCGGAGACATGCCCCGCACGGGCCTGCCGCCCGCCTTCGGGTCCTGGGACGAATATGACCGCTCGGTCGCGGCGCTGACGCGGCTGGGGGTCATCGAGGACAGCAGCAAGATCTGGTGGGATCTGCGCCCCTCCTGCAAGTTCCCGACGCTGGAGACGCGGATCTGCGACGCCTGCCCGCGCTTCGAGGATGCGATCACGCTGGCTGCGCTGATCCAAGCGACGCTGCGGATGCTGTGGCGCCTGTCGCGGCGGAACCTGCGCTGGCGGCATTACGACAGCTTCCTTCTGGCCGAGAACCGCTGGCGCGCGGCGCGCTATGGCACGACCGAGGGCCAGATCGATTTCGGAGCCGACGCGATCATCCCCTTTGACCGCGTGGCCGAGGAGTGGCTGGCCCTGATCGCCGAGGATGCCGATGCGCTGGACAGCCAACCCGCCGTGGCGCGCCTGCGCGACATGGTCGCACGGGGCAGTTCCGCCGAGGCGCAGCGCGCCGTCGCCGCCCGGCCGCGCGAGGCCGGCGCCGATCCGGCCCAAGCGATGCGCGCCGTCACCCGCCAGCTGATCGAGGAATTCCGCCATGACCTTTAGGTGCCGCCGGGGGCCTTGCAACATTCTGGCAATATCTGCCAATTAAACATCCGTTCAATTCGCGCTCATCTGGGGAGGGATGCCGCATGGATTTTGCGCTCAGCGAGGAACAGCAGGCCATATTCGACATGGCGCGCGATTTCGGGCAGGCCCGGATCGCCCCTCATGCCCGCGACTGGGAAGAGGCCGGCACGATCCCGCGCGATCTGTGGTCCGATGTGGCCGAACTGGGCCTTGGCGGCATCTACGTCTCCGAGGATCACGGCGGCACGGGCCTGTCGCGCCTTGATGCCACGCTGGTCTTCGAAGCCCTGTCGATGGCCTGCCCCTCGGTCGCGTCCTTCCTGTCGATCCACAACATGTGCGGCGGCATGATCGACAAGTTCGGCGATGACGAGGCCCGCCAACGCTGGCTGCCGCGCCTCTGCCGGATGGAGACGATCTTCAGCTATTGCCTGACCGAACCGGGCAGCGGATCGGATGCGGCGGCGCTGCGGACGCGCGCGGACCGTGACGATCAGGGCTGGAGGCTGAACGGCAACAAGGCCTTCATCTCGGGCGGCAGCTATTCGGACGCCTACATCGTCATGGCCCGCACCGGCGGCGAAGGGCCGCGCGGCATCAGCGCGGTGATCGTCGAAAACGGCACACCCGGCCTCAGCTTCGGCGCGCTGGAACACAAGATGGGCTGGCGCTCGCAACCGACGACGCAGGTGCAGTTCGACGATTGCGTGATTCCTGCCGCCAATCTCCTGGGCGAGGAAGGGCGCGGCTTTTCCTATGCGATGGCCGGTCTGGATGGCGGGCGGCTGAACATCGCGGCCAGCGCGCTTGGCGGCGCGCAAGCAGCCCTGGACGCGACGCTGACCTATATGGGTGAACGTCGCGCCTTTGGCCAAAGCCTCGACCAGTTCCAGGCCTTGCAGTTCCGGCTGGCCGAGATGGAGACCGCGCTGCAATCCGCCCGCATCCTGCTGCGTCAGGCCGCGTGGAAGCTGGACAACGGCGCCACCGACGCGACCAAGTTCTGCGCCATGGCCAAGCTGCATGTCACCGACCGCGCCTTCGAGGTCGCCAACCAGTGCCTGCAACTGCATGGCGGCTACGGCTATCTGGCCGATTACGGGATCGAGAAGATCGTGCGCGACCTGCGCGTCCACCAGATCCTGGAAGGCACGAACGAGATCATGCGCGTGATCATCAGCCGCGCCCTTCTGGCCGAAAGGGGCTGAGGATGGATGACCTGAGCATCCGCATTACCGGCCGGGCGGGCCGCATCACCTTCACCCGCCCCAAGGCCCTGAACGCGCTGTCGCATCCGATGGCCCTGGCGATCCATGCCGCGCTGGACCAGTGGCGCGACGATCCGGCCGTGGCCCTGGTCATCATCGATGCCGAGGGCGACCGCGCCTTTTGCGCGGGCGGCGACATCGCGGCGGTCTATCACGCGGGCCGCGCCGGCAATCATGCCGAGGGGCGCGATTTCTTCCGAGACGAATACCGCATGAACGCCGCGATCGCGGATTATCCCAAGCCGATCGTGGCCTTCATGCAGGGCTTCGTGATGGGCGGCGGCGTGGGCGTGGGCGGCCATGCGGGGCATCGCGTGGTGGGTGACACGACCCGCATCGCCATGCCCGAAAGCGGCATCGGCCTGATCCCCGATGTCGGCGGCACGTGGCTTCTGGCCCATGCGCCGGGCCGGATCGGCGAATATCTGGCGCTGACCGGGGCGCGCATGGGGCCGGGCGACGCGATCCATGCCCGCTTTGCCGACAGCTACCTGCCCGAGACCGAATGGCCCGCCCTGATCGCACGGCTCGAGGAAACGGGCGACGCGACGCTGATCCAGGGCCTGACGCCGCCAGAAAGCCCTCTGGCCACGCGAGACCTGTCGCATTTCGGGGGTGCCGACCTCGCCCAAATCATCGCCGCGACCGAGGCTGCGGGCGACGACGAATCGCTGCAGGCCCTGCACCGCAATTCGCCCCTGTCGATGGCGGCGGGTCTGGCGATGGTGCGCGCGGCGCGACGCGATGCGCGGATGCAGGATTCGCTGGCGCGCGAATATCGTTTCACTTACCGCGCCACCGCCGAAAGCGACTTTCTGGAAGGCGTGCGGGCGCAGATCATCGACAAGGACCGCCAGCCCCGCTGGCAGGCCCCCGCCACCCCCGAGGCGGTCGAGGCCATGCTGGCCCCGCTTGGCGATCACGAACTGACATGGAAGGACAGCGCATGAAGATCGGCTTTATCGGGCTTGGCAATATGGGCGCGCCCATGGCCCGCAACCTGGCCGCCGCCGGGCACGAGGTCTTGGGTTTCGACACCGCCGCCCCCGACCCCGAAGGCGTGACCCCCGCCATCAGCGCCGCCGAGGCCGCGCGCGATGCCGATGTGGTCATCACCATGCTGCCGAACGGCCAGATCCTGCGTGCGGTCGCGGATCAGGTGATCGGCGCGATGAAGCCAGGCGCGATCCTCTGCGACTGCTCGACCGTCGATGTGGACAGCGCCCGCGCCGTCGCCGATCAGGCCCGTGCGGCGGGTCTGGGCGCGCTGGACGCGCCCGTCTCGGGCGGGATCGGCGGCGCGCAGGCCGGCACGCTGACCTTCATGGTCGGCGGCGCAGAGGCCGATTTCGCCCGCGTCCTGCCCCTGTTCGAGGTGATGGGCCAGAAGGCCGTCCATTGCGGCGATGCGGGCGCCGGACAAGCCGCGAAGATCTGCAACAACATGATCCTCGGCGTCACCATGATCGCCACCTGCGAGGCCTTTGCGCTGGCTGACAAGCTGGGCCTCGACCGGCAGAAGATGTTCGATGTGGTCTCGACCAGTTCGGGCTACAGCTGGAGCCTGAACGCCTATTGCCCCGCCCCCGGCGTCGGCCCGACCTCTCCCGCCGACAACGATTACCGGCCGGGCTTTGCGTCGGAACTGATGCTGAAAGACTTGAACCTGGCGCGTCAGGCGGCGGAATCGGCGGCGGCGGAAACGCCCATGGGGGCGTTGGCACGCCAGATCTACGAGGATTTCGTGGAACGCGAGGACGGCAAGGGCCGCGATTTCTCCGCGATGCTGCCGCGCTTCGTGGCGCGGAACGGCTGAACCGGTCGGGGGCGGCCCAGAGGGGTCGCCCTAGCCCTCCAGCAGGGCGCGTGCCGCCTGCGAGGCCGCGTCGGTGATCGTCTCGCCCGACAGCATGCGCGCGATCTCGGTCACGCGCTCGGGTTCCGAGAGGGCGCGGACGGTCGATTGCGTCATCCCGTCCGCGACCGATTTCGACACTTGGAAATGCACCGCCCCAAGCGCCGCGACCTGCGGCGAATGGGTCACGACCAGAACCTGCGCGCCCTCGGCCAAAGCCTTCAGGCGCCGCCCCACCGCATCGGCGGTGGCGCCGCCGACGCCCCGGTCGATTTCGTCGAAGATCATCACCAGCGCGTCATTGCCCCGCGCCAGGCAGACCTTGAGCGCCAGAAGAAAGCGCGACAATTCCCCGCCCGAGGCGATCTTGTCCAGCGGCCCGGCAGGCGCGCCCGGATTGGTGGCGACGGTGAAAGCCACGGCATCGGCCCCTTCCGGGCCGGGCTCGGCCGGCGTCACGCGGGTCTGAAAGACCGCGCGTTCCATCCGCAGAGGCGCCAGTTCCGCGCTGACCGCCTGATCCAGCCGCTGCGCGGCCTCGTTGCGGGCGGCGGTCAGATCGGCGCTGGCGGCGGCATAGGCGACCTCGGCCTCGGTCGCGGCGCGGCGCAGCGCGTCGATCCGCGCGGCCCCCGCGTCGATCCGCGACAGCCTTTCGCGCAGCTGGTCGGCCAGACCCGCCAGATCGTCCGCCAGCACGTCGTGCTTGCGGGCCAGAGCGCGCAGGGCGAACAGCCGCTCCTCGGTCGCCTCCAGGGCGGCGGGGTCGAAATCAAGCGCCGACAGCGCATCCTCGACACCGCGATGCGCCTCGCCCAGTTCGATCAGAGCGCGCGACAAGGCGGCCAAGGGTTCGTCCAGCCGGCCCTCGGCGCGGTCGGCGGCGCCTTCCAGCCAGCGGTTGGCATCCAGCATCGCGCCCTCGGCCCCCTCGGCGCCCAGCATCTGCAGCGCGCGGGCGACATCGCCGCGAATGCGCTCGGCCGCCTGCATGGCGCGTCGGGCGGTGTCCAGCTGCGCCTCTTCCCCCGACAGGGGCGACAGCGCGTCCAGTTCCGACACGGCGTGTCGCAGAAAATCCTCTTCGGCGCGGGCAGCCTGCAGCGCGGCCTCGGCCTCGGCCAGATCGCGCATCGCGGTGCGGCGCGCGGCCCATGCGGCGCGCACGGGGCCCAGATCCAGCCCGCCGAACGCGTCCAGCATCGCCCGGTGGCCGCGCGGGTTCAGCAGGCCGCGGTCGTCGTGCTGGCCGTGCAGCTCCACCAGAACCTCGGACAGGGCGCGAAGAACCTCGCCCGAGACACGGCGGTCGTTGACCCAGCCGGTCTTGCGCCCGTCCAGTGCGTTCACGCGGCGCAGGATCAGTTCGTCATCGTCAAGCTCGATCCCCGCCTCGGCAAGGATCGTGCGGGCGGGATGGGCGGCTGGCAGGTCGAACACGGCGGTGACCTCGCCCTGGCTCGCGCCACTGCGGACCAGATCGGCACGCCCGCGCCAGCCCAGAACAAAGCCCAGACAATCCAGCAGGATCGACTTGCCTGCCCCCGTCTCGCCGGTCAGCACGTTCAGGCCGGGGCGAAAGCCCAGTTCCAGACGGTCGATCAGCAGCATGTCGCGGATGTCCAGCGATCGCAGCATGTCGGGGCCTCAGGCGCCGGGGCGTGGCGTCACAGCCAGCGTCCCTGAATGGTCTGGCGATAGATGTTCGTCAGCCAGCTTTCGCCCCGCATCTCGGCCGAGAGGCCGCGCCCGCGCAGCTGCCGGAACGCATCCTCGTAGAAGGGCGAGGACTGGAAGTTGTGGCCCAGAATGGCCCCCGCCGTCTGCGCCTCGTCGATCAGGCCAAGCGCCAGGTAGGCCTCGACCAGCCGCATCAGCGCCTCGGGCGTCTGGGTGGTGGTCTGGAATTCCTCGACCACGACGCGGAAGCGGTTGATCGCCGCCGTATGGTGCCCGCGCTTGAGGTAGTAGCGGCCGATCTCCATTTCCTTGGCGGCCAGATGGTCGAAGGCCAGATCGAATTTCAGGATCGCACTGCGGGCATATTCGCTGTCGGGATATTCCTCGATCACGGTGCGCAGGCTGCGCAGCGCCTGGAAGGTCAGACCCTGGTCGCGGCCCACATCGTCGATCTGGTCATAGTAGGACAGGGCCAGAAGATACTGCGCGTAAGCCGCTTCCTCGTCGCCGGGATAGGTGTCCAGGAAACGCTGCGCCGCGCCGCGGGCCTCTTCGTAATTGCGTGCCTTGTGGTGGCCATAGGCCTGCATGATCAGCGCCCGGCGTGCCCATTCCGAATAGGGGTAGAGCCGCTCGATCTCGCTGAAATAGAACACGGCGTCGGCGGGCTGGCGGGTATTCTCAAGCTCGAACTCGCCGCGCTTGTAGATCTCTTCGGCGGTGAACTGGTCGAGGTTCTGGCGCAGCGCAGCGTCGCGGCTGCCAGAGCAGCCCGAGACGATGCCGCCCGCCAGAACGGCCGCCACCACCGAAGCCAAGAATTTCGAGCGCGCCATCCTGATCCTGTCCTGCGATGTCACCAGTAAAGCCCGCCTGCGGCGGCGATGCCGGCACCTCCTAGCACAGAACATCAGGGGGCGCAAAATGGCAATCCGTTGAATTCCGCCCCGCTTTGGCCGCGATGATGCGGCGCGCGCCCTGCCCCGAGGACAGGGCGCGCAGGAAGCCGCCGATGCCTTATTCGGCGGCGACGTGCATGGCGCGCAGAAGACCTGCGTCGGGACCGTAGGCCGCGACCCCGGCCCCCGGCAGCCGCCCCTCAAGCGAAGGGGTGCATTCCTCCCACCGCCAGGCGGTGGGGTCGGCAAACAGCGCACGCAGCAGCCGGTTGGTCATCGCGTGACCCGCCCGGTTCGCCTGATAGCGCGCCAGAAGCGGTGCGCCGGCCAGCGCCAGATCGCCCACGGCGTCCAGCATCTTGTGGCGCACGGCCTCGTCACGGTGGCGCAGCCCGCCCGGCGACAGCACGCGCGCCCCGTCCACGACGACCGCGTTCAGATAGGTGCCGCCAAGTGCCAACCCGGCCTTCTGCATCGCCTCGACATCGGCGGCGCGGCAGAAGGTGCGGCTGTCGGCCAGTTCGCGCAGGAAGGCGCCGTTGGCCATGTCCAGATGCAGTTCCTGGTGCCCGATGGCGGCGTCGGTGAAGTCGATGGCGAAGTCAATTTCCAGATGGTCGCCGGGAACCAGACGCGCCCAAGCCTCGCCCTCGCGCAGCTCGACCGGGCGCAGAACGCGGATCGCGCGCAGAGGCGCGGCCTGGACCCGGATGCCGGCCTCGATGATGCCCGCCACGAAGGGCGCGGAGGAGCCGTCGAGGATCGGCACTTCAGGCCCGTCCACCTCGACCAGAGCGTTGTGGATGCCGGTCCCGGCCAGAGCGGCCATCACATGCTCGACCGTCGAGACGGTCGCGCCAGCGCCGTTATCCAGCAGCGTGCACAATTTCGAGGGCGTCACATGATCCCACAGGGCGGGGATCAGCGGCTGCCCTTCCAGATCGGTCCGGCGGAAGACGATGCCGTGATCGACCGGGGCGGGCAGGATCGCAAGCCGAACAGGGGCGCCGGAATGAAGCCCGGCACCGGCAAAGCAGATCTGTTGTTTCAGCGTCGCCTGCATGGCCCGCACTCCGAAAGATTCGACCCGATGGGGCACTGCCCCTTCGTCAGGGATCAGCTAGGCAGACCCGCACACTCGTTCAATTAACGATTTGTGACGGCGTGTAACATAGGTCGGATGCCTCGGCGCGCCGCGACCGCGCGAACCGACAAGCGCCTGATTTCAAATTGAAAACGGGCCGCCCGAAAGGCAGCCCGTTCGATTTTCGATGGCAGTGTTGTGAGCAGCCGTCAGTTGGCCTGACGACGCAGGAAAGCCGGGATTTCGACATTGTCCTGCGCGTTGTCGGGGCTGGCCAGATCGTCGAAATCGGCCTCTTGCTGGCGGGCGCGCACGGCGACGCGCTCGCTCACGCGCTCGGCGATCGAGGCTGCGGCCGGTTTCGCGGCACCTTCGCCGCCATGTCCCGCCATCCGCTCCAGCATCCGGCCAAGGCCGCTCATGCGGCTGTTGGGCTGCTGTTGCGGCTGGGGCTGGGGCGCGGCAGGGCGGGCCGCCTGACCGTGATTCTCGACGGCGCGGCGCAGGCGGTCCATCACCTCGGGTGCGGGTTGACCGGGACGGGGCGCGCGCGGCGCCACGAAGGCCGAGGCGTCATCCTCGATCCGGACGGCGTTGGCGCGGGGCGCTTCCTTGGGCTGATAGGCCGGTTGGGGCATCTCGTCCTCGACGCGGGCCTCGGGGGCCTGCGGCGCGGCGACGGGGGCGCGGGGCGCCTCGGCCGCCGGAGCGGTGCGGCGCGGCGGAACCGGCTCTTCGGCGTCCTTCTGCGTCAGCGACGGGTTCTGCGTCAGCGGCGCGGCCATGCTGCGGCGGGGCGACGGAACCTCGGCCACAGCCGCGCCCGCATCGATGCCGGTCGCCACGACCGACACGCGGATCGAGCCGTCCATATCCGGGTCCAGCGTCGAGCCGACGATGATGTTGGCGTCCTGATCCACCTTGTCGCGGATGACGTTGGCAGCCTCATCCAGCTCGAACAGGGTCATGTCGTAGCCGCCGGTGATGTTGATCAGCACGCCCTTGGCGCCGTTCAGGCTGATCTCGTCCAAGAGCGGGTTGGCGATGGCGCGCTCGGCGGCTTCCTGGGCGCGGTTCTCGCCCGAGGCCTCGCCGGTGCCCATCATGGCCTTGCCCATCTCGTCCATCACCGCGCGCACGTCGGCGAAGTCGAGGTTGATCAGACCCGGACGAACCATCAGGTCGGTCACACCCTTCACGCCCTGATAGAGGACGTCATCGGCCATCGCGAAGGCTTCGGTGAAGGTGGTTTTTTCGTTGGCCAGCCGGAACAGGTTCTGGTTGGGGATGATGATCAGCGTGTCCACGACCTTCTGCAGGGCCTCGACGCCCTCCTCGGCCTGACGCATCCTCTTCGAGCCCTCGAACTGGAAGGGCTTGGTCACGACGCCGACGGTCAGGATGCCCATCTCGCGCGCGGCTTGGGCGATGATCGGGGCGGCGCCGGTGCCGGTGCCGCCGCCCATCCCGGCAGTGATGAAGCACATATGCGCGCCCATCAGGTGATCGACGATGTCCTCGATGGTTTCCTCGGCGGCCTTGGCGCCGATGGTCGGTTTGGCGCCTGCGCCCAGACCTTCGGTCACTTTCGGGCCCATCTGGATGCGCGAGGTGGCGCGCGACTGCTGCAGCGCCTGCGCGTCGGTGTTGGCCACCACGAATTCGACGCCTTCGAGCTGCTTCTGGATCATGTTGTTGACCGCGTTGCCGCCCGCGCCGCCCACACCAAAGACGGTGATGCGCGGCTTCAGCTCTTCTTCGTCGTTCATCATCAGATTGAGGCTCATGGTTTCCGCCTTTTTTCGCTGCTGCCTACGGGCGCGGTCTGCCCGCTCGAATCCCCGGATTTAAACGTAACCGTAACCTTTGCCAGCCCCCGCGTCATCCCAAAAACAGGGTTCAGCCGCAAAATCTGGCGTGGTTTCCTGCAACCCTCGGCGGTATCTTGCCAAGCGCGCAGAATATGGTGGCCGCGCCCGCGGCCAGCCATAGCGATAGGGTCTGCACAATCACCAGTTGTTTCGAAACCAGCGATAGGCGCGGCGCAGGGAACGCGCCGGATAGCGGTCCGAGGGCATCTCGAAATCCCACCATTCGTCCTGCGGATGGGCCGCGAACAGCGCCAGACCGACGGCGCTGGAAAAGCTTGGATCGGTCAGCTGATGGGCCAGACCGTCGATCCGCAGGGGCCGCCCGCAGCGGATGTTCGGCCCCAGGATACGGGTCGCCAGACCGTCCAGACCGGGGATCTGGCTGCCGCCCCCGGTCAGCACAATCTGCTGACTCGGCATGTAATCGAAGCCCGCCGCGTCCAGAACCTCGCGCACGTTTTCAAGGATCTCCTCGACGCGGGGACGCATGATGCCGATTACGTCGGCGCGGCTGACCTGACGGCGGTCGGTTTCCCAATCGCCGGTCTCGCCGCCCACATCGATCATCTCGCGGTCGTCGCGGCCCGTCGCCTCGACCCCGCCATTCAGCGTCTTGAGACGTTCGGCCACGGGCAGCGGAACGCGCAACCCCTGCGCGATATCCTGCGTGATCAGATTGCCGCCGATAGGGACGTGATCGGAAAAGATCATGTGCTTGCGGATGAAGATCGTGACGCCTGTGCCGCCGCCGCCGAAATCGATGCAGGCGGCGCCCAGTTCCTGTTCGTCCTCGACCAGCGAGGCCCGCCCCGAGGCATAGGGCGCCGAGGCGATGCCCGCCAGTTCCAGATCGCAGCGGCGGATGCAATGGACCAGATTGCCGATCATGTCGCCATCGACCGTCAGCACATGCATGTCGCAGAACAGCTTGTTGCCGACATGGTCGCGCGGATCGGCAAGGCCCGAACGGTTATCGACCGCAAAATTCACGGGCTGGGCATGCAGCACTTCGCGCCCGCGCCCGAAATCGGGCGTCTCGCAGGCGGCCAAGACCGAGGCGACCTCGTGATCGCCGACCTTGCCCGAGGGCAGCGAAATCTCGCCCGCCAGCCCATAGGACGAGGGCCGCCCCCCAGACAGGCAGGCGATGACGTGATCGACCCGCACGCCCGCCAGCTTCTGCGCGGTGGCCACCACGGTGCGGATCGCGCGCTCGGTCTCGGCCATGGTCTCGATCTCGCCCCGGCGCATCCCGCGCGACCGGGTCGAGGCCGCGCCGATCACGCGGAAATTCACCTGACCGGCCATCGGGCCGATCCCGTCCGTCTCGCGGAAGGTGCCGGTGCCGTCGAAGCGCAGGACCAGACAGGCGATCTTGGACGTGCCGATATCCAGAATGCCGATCACCCCGCGTTGCAGGGCGGCCCGGCGCATGTTTCGCATCGCGCGTTGCGTCTGATACAGGTCAGCCATTCGCCTTGCCTCCTCGCTCTAGCTTTCGGTCTCGGGCAGGACGCGACCGTCCGGACCCAGCAGCGGCAGGCCGCGCGCCTGCCGGATCGTGTTGCGCGCATCCACCCCCAGCCGCAGCACCGGGCGCGACGGGTGGCGCAGATCGACCACCGCGATGTCGCGGCCCAGCATGTCCTCGGCCCGGTCCAGCGCGATGGCGGCCTCCAGCGCGGTGACGGCGCCGGTCGCGGGCAGAAGGATGCGCTGGTCGTGGTCCAGCACCAGATCCCACCGCCGCTCGCCCCGCCGCACCAGACCGCGCACGCGGGGCAGGATCGGGCCCGCCGCATCGAACAGGGCCAGCGCCTCGGCAGTGGCTAGATCGGCCCCCTCGCCCGAGATCAGCGGCAGGTCCGGGCGCACCTCGCGTGAGGTGACGCTGGCCACGCGGTGGCCGCCCTTGTCCAGGATCTCGATGCCGCGCGCATGGCGCCACAGGATGGCGGGCTCGCGCTCCTTCACGACGGCCGACAGGATGCCGCCGGGCCGGATGCGCAGGTCGATGCTTTCGACCGCATCAAGCTGCATCACCTGCAGCCGCAAGGCGGGCAGGTCGATCTCGAAGCTGGATGCCGGCAGATCGACGGGCAGCATGGCGCGCAGTGCGCGATCGACGACGGGGCTCGCCCCTTCGATCGTCATCATGCGGACCTGGAATTCCTCGCGGCTCTGGATCTGCGTCACGACCGAGGCGATGGCGTCGGTCAGGCGCACGCGCCGATCCTCATCCGCCATCCACAGCCCCGCGACCATTGCCAGAACGAAGGCAGGCAGACCGACGCGCACGACGCGCCGGTACAGCGGCGTCAGCCACATGCGCTGAAGACGATAGGTCAGCCGCGAGGGCGCGGGATCGCGCCGCGGCGGGGGCGCGGTCGGGGTGCGGTTGGGCCTGTGGTCGATCACGACCGGCACAGCGCGTCCTCCACCATCCATCGCATCAGCGCAGGAAAGTCGATGCCCTGATGGGCGGCCTGTTCGGGGGCCAGGCTGGTCGGCGTCATGCCAGGCTGGGTGTTCACCTCCAGGATGATCAGCCCGGCCAGACCGCGCGTATCGTCCCACCGGAAATCGGTCCGCGTCAGGCCCTGGCAGCCAAGCGCCTTGTGCGCCCGCACGGCCAGATCCAGACAGGCGGCGCGGATCTCGTCCGGGATCTGCGCGGGAATCACATGGCGAGAGCCGCCAAAAGCGTATTTCGCGGCGTAATCGTACCAGCCATCTGTCTGGATCTCGGTCACGTCCAGTGCGCGGTCGCCCATGACCGTCGTGGTCAGCTCGCGCCCGGGCGCATAGGTCTCGACCATCACGCGGTCCGGCATGTCGGGCGACAGGTCGGGCGGCTGGTTCGCGCCGTCATGCACGATGTAGACCCCGACCGAGGACCCCTCGTCATTGGGCTTCACCACATAAGGGGGCGGGATCACATGGCGGCGGCGCACCTCGTCGGCATCGGCGATGACGCTCTCGACCACCGGCAGGCCTGCGGCGCGGAACGCCTCCTTCGCGCGGCTCTTGTCCATCGCAAGGGCGGATGCCAGCACGCCCGAATGCGTATAGGGCATGTCCAGCCATTCCAGCAGGCCCTGCACGCAGCCATCCTCGCCCCACCGGCCATGCAGGGCGTTGAAGACGACATCGGGGGCGGCGTCGCGCAGAAGCCCGGCCACATCCTGACCACGCGCCTTCTGCAGCACGATTTCGGTTACGTCATACCCCGCCACCCGCAGCGCATTCGCGCATTCGCGCCCCGATGACAGCGAGACCTCGTGCTCTGCCGAGGGACCGCCCATCAGGACGGCGACCGAGTGGGCTGTCCTGCTCGACCTGCCCGCCACTTTTTCGCCTTTCGCGCCCGGTTGTTCCGGGCTTGCCTGATCCTGCGCGGCCTTTCACGGCCACGTCATTGCAAAAAGGATACAAGCAAAGCGCGAACCGCAAAAGCGGAATTTGAACCCGTCCCTTTGCCTTGGTCCAAATATCCCGGGGGGAGTCGCGGGAACGCGACGGGGGGCAGCGCCCCCCTGCCCGCTCACGACGCGCAGACCGGCCCGGCCCGAACCAGCCCGGGTTCAACCCTCATCGGGTGCGGGATCGCCGATCCGGATGACCTCCCATTGCAGGTCGTGGCCGCTTTCCTCAAGCACGCGGCGTCGGACCAGTTCGCCCAGCGCCTCCAGCTCGGCGGCGGTGGCCCCGCCCTTGTTGATCAGAAAGTTCGGATGCTTCTCCGACATCTGCGCGCCACCCCAGCTATGGCCGCGCAAACCCGCCGCGTCGATCAGCGCCCAGGCCTTCAGTTCATGCGTGTCGTCCGCCCGGCCGGTCGAGCTGTAGCCCGCCGGGTTGCGAAAGGTCGAGCCCGCGCTGCGATCCTTGGTCGGCTGGCTTTCGTTGCGGCGGGCCAGCTGCTCGGCCATGCGGGCATGCAGCGCGTCGGGATCGCCCGGCGCGGCGCGAAAGCGCGCCTCGGTGATGACCCAGCCTTCGGGCAGGTGGCTCTGGCGGTAGCCGAAGCGCAGATCCTCGGGCGTCAGCCGCACGATCCGCCCGTCGCGGGTCACGGCCTCGACGTCGATCAGGTGATCGGCCACGTAGCTGCCATAGCAGCCCGCATTCATCCGCACCGCGCCGCCGATGCTGCCCGGGATGGTCCGCAGAAAGGTCAGGTCGCGCCCGGCCTCGGCCGCGCGGCGGGCAACCTGCGCATCCAGGGCGGCAGCGCCCGCAGTGACGACATCACCCTCGACCGAGACGGCGTTGAATGCGCGCCCCAGCCGGATCACGACGCCCCTGATGCCGCCGTCGCGCACGATCAGGTTGCTGCCCACGCCCATCGCGAAGACCGGCACGACCGGGTCCAGATCGCGCAGGAACCCCGCCAGATCGTCGCGGTCGGCGGGTTGGAACAACCAGTCGGCGGGGCCGCCCACACGCAGCCAGGTCAGGCTGTCAAGGCTGCGGTCGGGGATCAGGCTGCCACGGGGGGTCGGAAGAACGGCGCTCATGCCCATCTGGTAGCCAGCCCGCGCCATGGCGTCAACCAAGCCCCGTCCCTAGCGATACAGCAGCACCGGGATCAGCGCCGCGCGGATCATCGCCGTGGTCGTCGAGCCGATGAACAGGTTGCGGATGCGCGAATGGCCATAGGCGCCCATGACCAGGAGGTCGAATCCCTCGTCCAGCACCAGCGGGCGCAGTATCTCCTCGGGCTCGCCCTGCATCTGGCGCAGCATCACCCGCAAACCCGAGGCGACCAGTTCCAAAATCGCCTCGTCGATCGCGGCCGAGACGGCGGGTGTCGTCTCTCCCACATGCAGCAGCGTGATCTCGACGCCCTGAAAGACCGGGCTTTTCGCCATCCGCGCCACCGCGCCCCGCGCCGAGGCGCTGCCGTCAAAGGCCAGCAGCACCCGCTGCACCGGCCGGAATGCGCGCGAGGCGACCAGCACCGGCACCGTCGCGCCGCGCACGATGCGTTCAAGGTTGGACCCCAGCCGCCCCGAGGCGAAATCGGCCGATTCGCCCCGCTTGCCCAGCACAATGGCCCGCAGCTCGGGCGAGACGGCGCGGATCGTGGACATCAGGCCGCCCTGACGCAGATGCAGCGCGGGATCGGGGACGCCGTGCGCTTCGATGATGCGTGCGGCCTCGGCCAGCAGAACCTGCCCGCCCTCCAGTTCGGCGCGGTTGGCGACATGCAGCAGATCGACCCCAAGGCCCAGCCTCTCGGCCAGCCAGGCGGCATGGCGTGCCACGCTCGGCCCATAGACCGAACCGTCGACCAGCGCCAGAATTCTGCTCATGCCCGATCACTCCGCGTTGATATGTCGGGACTATGCCGGGGCCCGAGACAGTTTTCCAGAGGCGGGACCGATCCCGTCAGATCAGGAAGGTCAGCGCCGCCACCGCACCGGCCGTCAGCAGCCCAAGCGCGCTGATCGCGCCGGCAAGACCGCGCAGCGGCAGGGGATACCCGCGCAGCCGCGCCAGCGTCAGTCCGGTCGCCACGCCCAGCAGCGCAGGCGTCACCGTCAGCGCCTGCGCCATCAGGGCGGCCAGGTCGTGCATGCCGTCCTGCCCGCGTGTCGCCAGGAAAAGCTGGATCGCGATCGCCGCCAGCAGCACCGACAGCGCGGCCAGCGGCCAGCGCATCCGCAGCCGGGCGGAGCCCCATGCGATAAAGCCTGCCCCCAGAAGGCAGGCGGCGCCGATGGCCCAAACATTCATGGATTGGCCTCGTGTCGCACGGGCTCGGGGTCAGTGCGGCGGCGCAGCGGCGGACGGCAAAGAACCAGAAGCCCGATCGCGAAGCCCAGGACCCCCGGCCCCGGCCCCCAGCGCAGCGTCAGCCAGCCAAGAAGCGGCACGCCCGCCAGCACCAGCGCACCGATGAAAAGCGCACGCCCCCGCAGTGGCAGCCGCGGCACCGAACAGGCCAGAACCAGCCACAGCCCGAGGCTGGTCAGCCCCAGCCAGGCGGCCGAACTCACGCCGCGCGGCCCTGCAGGCGCATGGGCAATCCGTTCGCCCAGGCCGAGATCGTGCCCGCGCCAAGGCAGACCACCATGTCCCCCGGCCGCGCCTGTTCGCGGACCAGCCGCTCCAGATCGTCCTCGGACAGGATCGCGCGGGCATGGCGGTGACCATGGGCGATCAGCCCCGCCACCAGATCGTCGCGGCTTGCGCCCGGAATGGGGTCTTCGCCCGCCGCATACACATCGGCGATCGCGACGACGTCGGCCTCGTTGAAGCAGGTGCAGAAATCCTCGAACAGGCTGGACAGCCGGGAATAGCGGTGCGGCTGGTGCACGGCGATGACGCGGCCGCTGCTGGCCTGACGCGCGGCTTTCAGGACGGCGGCGATCTCGACCGGGTGGTGGCCGTAATCGTCGATGATGGTCACCCCGTTCACCTCGCCCACGCGGGTAAAGCGCCGCCCGACGCCGCCGAACTTGGCCAGCGCCTCGCGGATCTCGGACTTTTTGATACCGAGATGGCGGGCGACGGCCACGGCGGCGAGGCAGTTCGAGACGTTGTGATCGCCGGGCATGGGCAGGGTGCAGCCCTCGATCATCTCGACATCGCCGCGCTCATTGGGGCCTTCGCCCTGAAGCGCGATGTCGAAATGGGCGATGCCGTTCTCGTAGCGCAGGTTCATCGCGCGCACGTCGGCCTGGGCGTTGAAGCCGAAGGTCAGGACGCGGCGGTCGGTCAGCTTGCCGACCAGCGCCTGAACCTCGGGGTGGTCCGTGCAGAGAACCGCGAGGCCGTAGAACGGAATCCCCGAGGCGAAGTTGTAGAAGCCTTGGCGCAGGGCGTCGAAGCTGCCCCAATGCTCCATATGCTCGGGGTCGATGTTCGTCACGATGGCGATGTCGGCGGGCAGGCGGTTGAAGCTGCCATCCGATTCGTCGGCCTCGACCACCATCCATTCGCCGGCCCCGGCGCGGGCGTTGCTGCCATAGGCGTGAATGACGCCGCCGTTGATGACGGTGGGGTCCAGCCCGCCGGCGTCCAGCAGCGTCGCGACCATCGTGGTGGTCGTCGTCTTGCCGTGGGTGCCGGCGATGGCGATGTTCGATTTCATCCGCATCAGCTCGGCCAGCATCTCGGCGCGGCGGACGACGGGAAGGCCGCGGCGGCGGGCTTCCTCCAACTCGGGGTTGCCCTTCTTGATCGCGGTCGAGATGACGATGACGGCGGCGGCACCGATATTCTCGGCCCGCTGGCCCTCGAAGACCTGCGCGCCAAGCGTCTCCAGCCGGTCGGTGATCTTCGAGCGTTTCAGATCGCTGCCTTGGACCTGGTAGCCGAGCGTCAGCAGCACCTCGGCGATGCCCGACATGCCGATGCCGCCGATGCCGACAAAGTGGATCGGCCCCAGTTCTCCGGGCAGTTTGGTCGCTGCGTTCATCGCACAATCTCCTCGACGAGGTCGTATAGGCGCCGCGCCGCATCGGGGCGGGCAAGGTCCAGCGCGGCGGCGGCCATGGCGGCGGCCTGCGCGGGGTCGGTCAGGATGGCGCGGATGTCGCGCGCAAGGCTTGTCGCGTCAAG
>NZ_JAUVVF010000033.1 GCF_030604785.1 Paracoccus sp. (in: a-proteobacteria)
AAGATTATCCCGCTCAGCACACGCCGGTCATCGACTCGCGGCTTGCCGTGGGGCTTCGGGAAGAACGGCTTCAACCGCTCCATCTGCGCGTCGGTCAGCCAGAAAAGATTGCTCATCATCACCCCCGTCAGTTCGGGAGCTTGAATCACGCGGGCCGGACAGCCTCAAGAAAATCAATGGGTCCTGACCCTACCGACGAACCTCGTAATGAGGCGGCCCCGTGACGTTGCAGCGTTGCGGGGCTTTTCCTGTAGCTGACAGTGCTTCAGGCCGCCAAACGCACCAGTTTCTATCGCCGCACGGAAATGACTGCGACGATCAACTGGGCGGTCATCAAGGCAAGAACGAGTATTTCGTACACATACCGGTCTCCTTTCCGCTGCCCGAGATATCCGGTTCTGTCACCTCCGGATCATCCGTGCCCGCCTCCGCGAACGGACAGCAGCCGGTATCGCACAGAACGGCATGTTCGATGACGAGTTTCATCAGCTTTCCCTGTCTACTGGGGCATTTGCCCGTTCGTCGGACCTCATGGTTAACGGCCCGGCGAAGCGGTCACAAGATTTTCGTGATCAGGCTTCCAGCATCCGCTTCAGCACCGCGATATCCTCGGCCAAGCCGCTATCCTCGGTGATCAGCTCCTCGACCTTGCGGACGCCGTGCATGATCGTGGTGTGATCGCGCCCGCCGAAGCGGCGGCCGATCTCGGGCAGGGACCGGCTGGTCATCTGCTTGGACAGATACATGGCGATCTGGCGCGGGCGGGCGACGTTGCGGGCTCGTTTCGGGCCGATCAGGTCGGCCAGACGGATGTTGTAATGCTCGGCCACCTTGCGTTGGATGTCGTCGATCGAGACCTTGCGGTCGTTCGTCCGCAGGATGTCGGCCAGGCATTCCTGCGCGACCTCCAGCGTGATCTCGCGGCGCAGAAGGCTGGCATGGGCAAAGAGCCGTTGCAGCGCGCCTTCCAGCACGCGGACGTTGGTGCTGATCCGGTGGGCCAGGAATTCCAGCACGCCGGCGCCGATTTCCAGATCGGGATGCTGGGTCCGGAAGGCCTCGGTCTTTGATTGCAGGATGCCCAGGCGCAGTTCATAGGTCGTGGGATGCAGGTCCACGATCAGGCCGCAGGACAGGCGCGACTTGATGCGTTCCTCAAGGCCCTTGATCTCGGCCGGGGCGCGGTCGGCGGAAATGACGATCTGCTTGCCCTGATCGACCAGCGCGTTGAAGGTGTGGAAGAACTCCTCCTGCGTGCTGTCCTTGCCGGCGATGAACTGCACGTCATCGACCATCAGCATGTTCACATTGCGGAACATGCCCTTGAAATCCATGATCGTGCTTTCGCGCAGGGCCTGCACGAAGCGGTACATGAACTGTTCGGCCGACAGATAGAGCACCTGCGCCGAGGGGTGGCGGGTCTGGTAGTCATGCGCGATGGCATGCATCAGGTGCGTCTTGCCCAGCCCCACGCCGCCATAGAGAAACAACGGGTTGAAGCCGACCGGGCCGCCCTCGGCCACGCGGCGGGCGGCGGCATGGGCCAGCTCGTTCGGCTTGCCGACGATGAAATTGGCGAAGGTGTAGCGCGGGTCCAGCGGCGCGCCCAGATCCGCGCGCGGCGCGCGGGTGGTGGGCACCGGGGCGGATCCTGCAGCGGGTTCCGCTGCGGAAGCGGCGGGCGCGGCCTGGGCCGAGGGGCGGGCGGCTTGGCCTACCTCGAACCGCAGACGCTCGACCTCGGCGCCGACGCGGTTCAGCACGGCCACGATGTCCTTGGCGAAATGGCGGTTCACCCAGTCCGAGATGAAGCGGGTCGGGCTTTGCAGGCGCGCGGCGCCGTCCTCGATCCCGGCCAGACGCAGGGGCTTGATCCAGTGGTTGTAATTGTTCGGCCCCACGCTCTGCTCAAGCTCGGCGCATGCCGCCACCCAGATCCTGTCCATCATCCGACCCTTGTCCCGTACTGTCCCCGAAGCCTGCGGTTGATCCGCAGGCCCTTTGCGAATGTCGTCGGGGTGCGAAACGAAAAAGCCGACCCGACCGGCCGAATGGCCGATTGCCGGGGCAAAGCCCGTTCCCTTCACAAGCACCGGGACGTCGAAAGCCGGTGGCAGCCGGCAATCAACGGCCCGAGAGCAGCAAATGCATGTTGCATTGCAACCGGCCGCTTTTCCGGCGTGACGCCGGATGGTCGACCCATCCCCCAAGGCGACGTGAATCGCAGGTCGGAAACTAGCCCCAGCCCAGCCCTCGCTGCAACCGAACTATGCGCTTGACAGGCTTGGCCCGTGCCCGAATCTGCGAGTGCGTTGACTCTAATGACAATTTCCAAAAAGTATTGTTTTTTAACGATTTATTAACCGTCCTGCCGTTCGGCAGTGAAAAGGGGGTGCGCATCGAGATGCGCACCCCCTGTTGTCTGCGGGCCTGCAAAGGCCGGATTCGCACCGTCCTGCGACGGCTGCGCGATGCCCGATCAGGCGGCCGAGAGCGCCTTCACGCGGGCGGCCAGGCGCGAGATCTTGCGCGAGGCGGTGTTCTTGTGGACGACGCCCTTGGTCACGCCGCGCATCAGTTCGGGCTGGGCGTTCTGCAGGGCCAGTTTCGCGGCGTCGGCATCACCCGAGGCGATCGCTTCCTCGACCTTGCGCAGGAAGGTGCGGATGCGCGAGCGGCGGGCCTTGTTGATGTCGGTGCGGCGCTCGATCTGGCGGGCGCGTTTCTTGGACTGGGGCGTATTGGCCATGGTCTTGGTTCCTTGCGGTCTTTTCTTGCGTTTCGGTTGCACAAAAAGCCCAAGGCACCATCCCGGTCAGGGATAGCCATGATTCTTGCCTAAGCGGGCCCACGCGCATGTGACGCTGGCCTATAGGGCAGCCGCGCCGAAAAGGAAAGCCCCCAATCGGCGCGCCGCGCCCCTAGCGGTCGCGGAACTGGGCCTCGCGCTTTTCGAGGAAGGCGGCCATGCCCTCTTTCTGGTCCTCGGTGGCGAACAGCGCGTGAAAGGCGCGGCGCTCGAACAGCAGGCCCTCGCGCAGGGTCGTCTCGTAGGCGCGGTTCACGGCCTCCTTGACGGTGCGGGTGGCGACCTGGGACTTTTCGGCGATCTTGCGGGCGGCGGCCATCGCCTCGGGGATCAGCTTGGCCGTCGGCACGATGCGGCTGACAAGGCCCGCGCGCTCGGCCTCGGCGGCATCCATGAAGCGGCCGGTCAGGTTCATGTCCATCGCCTTGGACTTGCCGATCAGGCGCGTCAGGCGCTGCGTGCCGCCGATGCCGGCGACGACGCCCAGATTGATCTCGGGCTGGCCGAACTTGGCGTTTTCGGCCGCGATGATGAAGTCGCAGACCATCGCCAGTTCGCAGCCGCCGCCAAGCGCATAGCCGCTGACGGCGGCGATGATCGGCTTGCGGACGCGGCTGATCGCATCGATCTGGGGCCCGAACAGGTCCTCGTCATAGACATCGACATAGGATTTCTTCGACATCTCCTTGATGTCGGCGCCAGCGGCAAAGGCCTTCTCGCTGCCGGTCAGCACGATGCAGCGGACCTTGTCGTTGCGGTCGGCCTCGGTCACGGCCTGCGACAGCTCTGCCAGAAGGGTCGAGTTCAGCGCGTTCAGCGCCTCGGGACGGTTCAGCCGGATCAGGGCGACCTCATCCTCGATCTCGACGATGATGGTTTCGTAAGCCATGGGCCTTGGACCTCGTTGCCAATGTCATTGGCGCGGACCCTAGCAGGTCAGGGGTCGGAAATCCAAGACCTCAGCGCTGGCAGCCCGGGCAGTAGAAGCTGGAGCGCGCGGATTGCACGATCCGCGTCACCTGCCCGCCGCAGCCGGGACGCAGGCAGGGCAGGCCCGCGCGGTCATAGACGCGGAAGCTGTGCTGGAAATAGCCCAGCTCGCCCGTCGCCTGACGGTGATCGCGCAGGGACGAGCCGCCGGCCTCGATCGCCTCGGCCAGGACATCGCGGATATGGCCGACCAGCGCGGCGATGCGCGCAGGCCCGATCCGGCCCGCCGCGCGGCGGGGGTCGATGCCTGCCCGCCAGAGGGATTCGCTGACATAGATGTTGCCCAGCCCCGCTACGATGCGCTGATCCAGCAGCGCCTGCTTGACCGGCACGCGCCGCCCGGCAAAGGCCGCGCGCAGATAGGCCGCGTCGAAGACCGGATCGAAGGGTTCAGGCCCCAGATGATCCAGCAGCGGATGGGCCTGCCCCTCGCGGATCAGGTCCACCATGCCGAAGCGGCGCGCATCGTTGAAGGTGATGGTCGTCCCCGCATCCGTCACCAGCACGACATGATCGTGGCGGGCATGGATGGCCGGGTCGCGGTGAAACTGGCCGGGCGCCGCGCCCTCGACCAGCATGCGCCCAGACATGCCCAGATGCCACAGGACTGTGCCGCCCCGGTCCAGATCGGCCAGCAGGTATTTCGACCGCCGCCGCAGCGCCACCACGGTCGCGCCGGTCAGCACCTGCACCAGATCGGGCGGCAGCGGCCAGCGCAGGTCTGGGCGGCGCGCCTCGGCGCGGGTGATGCGGGCGCCCTCGAGATGGGGGGCCAGGCCGCGGCGGACGGTCTCGACCTCTGGCAGTTCTGGCAATTCCGTCCCTTTCGTCGCATTGTGCCTGCCGCGTGCCCCGGCCATTGTGCCGGGCGCGGGCCGGGCATATCTGGCAACGCAACGGGGAAACGGCAAGCGCATGACCGACAGCAGACAGACCCATTTCGGTTTCCGGACCGTGGACGAGGATCAGAAGGCCGGGATGGTCCATGGCGTCTTTTCAAGCGTCGCCTCGCGCTACGACCTGATGAACGACCTGATGAGCGGCGGCGTCCACCGGCTGTGGAAGGCCGCGCTGATGGACTGGCTGGCGCCGCGCGACGGCCAGCACCTGCTGGATGTGGCGGGCGGGACGGGCGACGTGGCCTTCCGCTTTCTGGACCGGGCGCCGGGGGCGCGCGTCACCGTCTGCGACATGACCGAATCAATGCTGGTCGAGGGCCGCAAGCGGGCCGAGGCCGTGGAAAAGGTCGACCGGCTGGCCTGGGTCACGGGCGACGCGATGGCGTTGCCCTTCGCCGATAACAGCTTCGACCGCTACACGATCAGCTTCGGCATCCGCAACGTCACCCGCATCCCCGACGCCCTAGCCGAGGCTTACCGCGTCCTGCGCCCCGGCGGGCGTCTGATGGTGCTGGAATTCAGCCAGATCCCGGTTCCGGCCGCGCAATGGGCCTATGACCGCTACAGTTTCAACGTCATCCCCGCCATGGGTCAGGCGGTGACGGGCGACCGCGACAGCTATCAATACCTGGTCGAATCGATCCGCAAGTTCCCCGATCAGGAGACCTTCGCCCAGATGATCCGCGAGGCGGGCTTCGGCCGAGTGCAATGGCGCAACCTGTCGCTTGGCATTGCGGCGATCCATTCCGGCTGGAAGCTGTAGCCTCATGCGGGGACCCCACCAGATCTGGCGCCTGATCCGCACCGGCGCCACGTTCGAACGCACCGGCGCGATGGCGGCGGTGCTGGACGCGGTGGACGCGCCCATCCGGCTGCGGGTCGCGGCCCGCGTCCTGGGCTGGCCCTTCCGCTGGCTTGGCTACAGGGGCGATCCGACCCTGCCGCCGATCACGCGGGCGATCACCGCGCTTGGCCCGGCCTACATCAAGTTCGGGCAGATCCTCTCGACCCGCGCGGATGTGGTCGGGCCGGAACTGGCGGGACAGCTGCGGATGCTGCAGGACCGCCTGCCGCCCTTTCCGACCGCCATCGCCAAGGCCGCGATCGAGGCCGAATTGCGTGCTCCGGTCGACCAGCTCTTCAGCGAGTTTTCCGAACCCGTCGCCGCCGCCTCGATCGCGCAGGTCCACCGCGCCCGCGTGCGCGACACGGGCCGCGAGGTCGCCGTCAAGGTCGTGCGCCCCGGCATCGGCGCGGCGTTCAAACGCGACATCGACGCCTTTCATTTCGGCGCGCGGCTGATCGAACTTCTGTCCCCCGGAACGCGCCGCCTGCGTCCGCGCGACGTGGTCAGCCATTTCGAACAGACCGTCACGGCCGAGCAGGACCTGCGGCTCGAGGCCGCCGCCGCTTCGGAATTCGCCGAGAACACGGCGCAGGATGAGGGCTTTCAGGTGCCGCTGCCGCATTGGTCGCTGTCGGGCCGCCGCGTGATGACCGCCGACTGGGCCGAGGGCCTGCCGATGGGCGACCGCGAGGCGCTGATCGCGGCGGGTCACGATACGCGCGATCTGGCGCGGCGGGTGATCCAGCTGTTTCTGTCCCATGCGCTGCGCGACGGGTTCTTTCACGCCGACATGCATCACGGCAACCTCAAGGTGGCCGCGAACGGCGACATCATCGCCTATGATTTCGGCATCATGGGCGAGATCGACGAATATACACGCCGGGTCTACGCCCAGATTCTCTACGGCTTCATCCAGCGCGACTACCGGCTGGTGGCGCGGGTCCATTTCGAGGCGGGCTACGTCCCCCGCGACCGCGACGAGGCCGCATTCGCTCGCGCCCTGCGGGCCGTGGGCGAGCCGATCTTCGGGGCCGATGCAAGCCGCATCTCGATGGGCAATCTGCTGGCCTATCTGTTCGAGGTGACGGAACGCTTCGGCATGCCCACCCGGACCGAGTTGATCCTGCTGCAACGCACCATGGTCGTGGTCGAGGGCGTGGCCCGATCCATCGACCCGCAACTGAACATCTGGCAGGCCGCCAAGCCCGTCGTGTCGGATTACATCAAGGCCAGCATCGGTCCCAAGGCCGCGATCAGCGATATGGGACAGATCGTGCAGACGATCGGGCGCTATGGTCCGCTTCTGCCGCGCATCGTGGAACAGGCGCTGTGGGAACGCGCCCACCCCGAACAGGCCGCTGCCGCCCGCGCGCCGCGCCGCCGTTCAGGATGGGGGCTGGCGGTGATCGCCGCTCTGTCGCTGGCGGCGGGGCTGGGGATCGGTCTGTCGTTCTAGACCGGAAGCATCAGGCTTCGCGCAGCCCGATGCGAAAGCGCGTGCCGCGTCCGGGGCGCGACCACAGCGCGATCGGGTGATCGAGCCGGGTGCAGGCCAGCCGCACGATGGACAGGCCCAGCCCCATGCCGGGCGCCCCGGCTTCGGGGTCAAGGCGCTGGAATTCCTCGAAGATGCGGTCGCGGTCGCGGGGCGCGATGCCCGGTCCGGTATCGCTGACCGTCATCCAGCAATGATCCCGCCACCGCCGCGCCGAGACGATCACGCCGCCCTGCCGCGTATACTTGACCGCGTTCGAGATGAGGTTCTGCGCGATCCGGCGCAGCAGGACCGGGTCGCTGTCCACCACCGCGCGGCTGGGCACGAAGCGCAGCGACAGGCCGCCGGCCTGGGCCAGGGGCGCGAATTCGGCATCCAGCCTGCGGAACAGATCGCCAAGCGCGACGGGCTGGCGATGCACCGCGATCTGCCCGCCATCGAGACGCGAGATGTCGAGGACCGCATTCATCAGCGTCTCGACCGATTCGAAGGCGCTGGACAGGCGCGCGACCAGATCGTCCTGCCCCTCGTTCAGGGGCGTGTCGGACAGGGCCGCCAGATACAGCCGCGCCGCCGAAAGCGGTTGCAGCAGATCGTGGCTGGCCGCCCGCAGAAAGCGTGTCTTCGAGCGGTTGGCCTCGTCGGCTGCGGCGCGGGCCTGTGCCAGTTCGCGGTTCCGCTGCGACAGGTCGGCCATGGCGCGTTCCAGTTCGCGGCGGCGGGCGATGACCTCCTGTTCCAGCGCAAGGGCGGCCTGAAACATCGACCAGGCCGAACCGCGCCGTTCCTCCAGCCGGTCGATGCGCCCGATCAGCGCGCCGGTGATGCGCGTCAGCTTCTCGACCTGGCGTTCGGGCGGGTCGTCGTCGCGCAGCATCACGCGGCATCCGGCGGAGGCAGGAAGGCCAGCCCGACAAAGGTCTGGTTCACATGCATGCCGCTATGCTGTTCGCCATAGGTGTTGAACCCGGCCACGCGGTGACGCGCGTAAAGCTGTGACATCGGCCCGTCCTGGCCGTCGCGTTCCAGCGCCAGACGGCGCAGGATGCAGTCGAAGGCCAGCACCATCAGCGCGGGACGGGGCAGGGCGTCCAGCGCCTCGGCCATGCCGCGCGTCGGGTCCTCGGCATGGCCGAGGGTCAGGACCATGCCCGGCTCGATCGCGGCCATCAGCGACAGGCCGCCATCCTCGGTCGTGGCGCTGATCGCGCGCACATGATGCTGCCCGCCCATCCGCAGCAGCAACGGGTGGCGGGCGAAATCGGCGGGGCCGAGCGCGTCTTCCGCGATGCCGGTCAGGCGGGCATATTCGCGGGCGGCGGGCTCGGCGTTCAGTTCCAGGATGCGGCGCCGGTCGGGCCGGGCGGCGGTGACGACGACGCGCGTCTCGGTCGGGCGGAAATGGGCCAGCGTGATCTGGTGCAGCGCCAGATCGGTCTCGACCAGCAGGAAAATCGCGGCGTCGCGATGAACGCGGCCGCCCGACAGAAGCCATGTGCTGCCGAAATCCAGCCCGTCCCCCGCCGAGCCGCCGATCACCGGCACATGCGGCAGCGCCGCATCCAGCGCCGAGACCAGAACGTCCTCTTGCCCGGCCAGCCCGTCGGCCAGCAGCAGGCCAAAGACCGAACGCGCCGGATCGGCGTCGAAATCGCGCTGCATCCGCCGCAGCCCGGCCATCCATTCCGCGACCGGCAGCGCGGACAGCCGGTCCAGCACGATCGCCTCGGCGCGGAAATGGCGGGCCGGAAAGCCCAGGGCGACCACCTTGTCCGAGGCATAGCCCCCGGGCCCGATCTCTCCGGCCGAAGAGCAGCCGGCCAGCACGCAGTTCGGTGGCAGATGCGGCGCCAGCTCGTCGGCCAGCGCGGCCAGCCCATCGCCCTTGGGGCCGAAGACCAGGACCAGGGCGGGATGGACGGCGCGCAGGCCGGCCAGCAGGGTCGGGACCGTATCGGTCCCGCCGCGGTCGGCCTGCACGACCACCGGCCCGGCGGCGCCCTCCTTCACCTCCGGGCCGGTATGGGTCATCCGGTCTCGAACAACCGGATCGAATTGGCCAGCAGCACGGCCTGCGTGCGGCGGCGCGCCTTGATCTTGGACATGATGGCCGAGATATGCGTCTTGACGGTCGCCTCGGCGATAGCCAGTTCGTGGCTGATTTCCTTGTTCGCGCGGCCCTTGCAGATCAGGCGCAGGATCTTGAGCTGCTGCGGCGTCAGCGAGGCGAAGCGGCGCACCAATTCGCTGCGGCTTTCCTCCTCGGGGTCGTCGGCCTCGCGGTCATATCCTTCGGGGGTGACGTATTCGCCCGCCCACATGCGGCGCAGACTGTCCACCAGCGCCTCGCGCGAGAGGGACTTGCTGATATAGCCCTGCGCGCCGGCGGCCATCACCGCCGCGATCATCGCTCGTTCCAGATCGGCCGAGATCAGCGTGATCGGCACGTCCGGCAGCCGCCGCCGCAGGGTCACGATGCCTTCGCTTCCGCGCGCATCGGGCAGGTTCAGGTCCAGGATGACCGCGTCGGGCGCGCCTTCGGTGCGGATCTGTTCCAGCGCCGCGGCCAGGCTGCGGGCGGTGCGGACCTGTTTCAGGCCAAAGCTGATGCGCAGCGTCAGGGCCAGCGCATCGCACATCAGGGGGTGGTCATCGACGATCAGGATGTCGCGGACCTGACTGGCATCGGGCCGCTGCGATGGCAACGGCGGCGCGTGACCGGCTGTTGCATTCATGGCGTTCCTCCCAGAGGTGAGATCGGACGTTCAAGGCCGGTTTCCCGGCCCCGGCGCCAAGCCCCCCCGAGCCGCGCCGCGCCCACGATCTTAGGGCGCAACCCGCACAAAGCAAGCCGGAATCTCGGACGAAAGTCGTATTGCGCGATGCGCAGATCCTAGTCGGAGCGCGACATGCGGCGATAGACCAGGCTGTCGGTCGTGGCTGCGGCGCTGGCCTCGGCGGCCTCGACGACGCCGGCGTGAAGCGGCGAAAGCGAGCAGACCGGATCGGTCGCCCGCGCATCGCCCGCCAGTGCCATGGCCTGACAGCGGCAGCCGCCGAAATCGACATTCTTGCGCTCGCAGCTCTGGCAGGGTTCGGGCATCCAGGCGGTGCCGCGAAAGGCGTTGAAGCTGTCCGACAGGTGCCAGATGTCCGACAGGCTACGATCTTGCACGTTCTCGAACCGCATCCACGGAATCGACTGCGCGGCGTGGCAGGGCAGGACCGTGCCGTCGGGTCCGACATTCAGCCCGGTCGAGCCCCAGCCCCCCATGCAGGCCTTGGGATAGACCGCGTGATGGTCGGCGGGGACATAGTCGATCACCATGCGCCCGCGCAGCCGCAGCCGCCCCTCGTTCACGATCTTGCGGGCAAAGGCGGCCTGTTCGCGCGTGGGCATCAGCGCGTCGCGGTTCAGGTCGGCCCAGCCATGGAACTGGACGGTCGCCACCTCGATCCGGCGCGCGCCCAGGCGTTCGGCCAGGTCCAGCATCTCGGGCAGACGTTCCATGTTCTGGCGATGGACCACGGCGTTGATCGTCAGCGGAAAGCCGATCCGCGTCACCCATTCGGCAAAGGCCATCTTCTTGTCCCAGGACCCCGGATGGCCGCTGATCCGGTCGGCCATGTCGGGCCGGATGCCCTGCAACGACAGCTGCACGTGATCGACGCCCGCATCGTCCAGTTCCCGCAGCCGGGCCTCGGTGATCCCGATCCCTGAGGTGATGAGGTTGACGTAAAGCCCCGCATCCCGCGCATTGGCGACGATCTGCGCCAGATCGCGCCGCGCGCCGGGCTCGCCGCCCGAGATATGGACCTGCAGCACGCCCAGATCGGCGGCCTGCCGGAAGACGCGACCCCAATCCTCGGCCGAGATCTCGGCGCCCGCACGGACCAGTTCCACCGGGTTCGAGCAATAGGGACAGGCCAGCGGGCAGCGATGCGTGATCTCGGCCAGCATGGCCATGGGCAGGCCGGGCGTGACGGGATTGCCGTCGATGTCAGCGGGCTGGGCGGGCCGGTCCTTCATGGGGCGCCTTTCACAAAGACCATCCGGCGCTCGATCAGGCCGGTCAGGAAGTCGCGCATATCCGCGCTGATCTGCGCCTCGGGCGCATCATAGCGCGCGGCCAACGCGGCGGCGATCGAGGCCATGCTGCGGATGCCGTCCAGTTCGGACAGGATGGCCTCGCCCACCGCATCCAGCCGCATGGCGCGTTCGGGCGCTTGCAGAACGGTGATGTCGCGCACGCGGTCGCGTTGCAGCCTCACGCCGCGCGGCAGATAGGGGATGTCGGCGGGCGCGATCAGCGGCGTCATGGCAGCATGCCCTGGCCGGGCCGCCATGCGCCGGGCGGGATGTTGCCCTCGACATAGCCGTGCCACAGCCCGTCAAGCTGCGCCCACAGCACATCGGTCTTGAAGGTCAGCGCCGCCGCCGCAGCATCCTGTTTCTCGCGCGTGTCGGCATGGGTCAGGACATAATCCAGACCGAACTTCACGTCCTCGGGCGCCTCGGTCAGGCGGCGCTGGAAATAGGAAAGGCTCGTCTCGTCGGCGAAATCGTAATGCTTCAGCAGACCCTCGATTCGCTGCGCGTGGATCTTGGGCGCAAAAAGCTCGGTCAGGCTGGCCGCCACGGCATCCAGCAGCGGCATGTCGCGGACAAAGCGGACATAGGCGTCCACCGCGAACCGTGTCGCAGGCATGATCCCTGTGCCCGAGGCGACGTAATCAGGGTCCAGCCCCACGGCGCGGGCCAGGGCAAGCCAGCGGCGGATGCCGCCGCCTTCGGTCGGGCCGCCATCGTGATCCTCGATCCGCTTGCGCCAGGCGCGGCGCAGGTCCGGGTCATCGACCCGGCTCATGAAGGCGGCGTCCTTCATCGGGATGCGCGACTGATACATCCAGCGATTGATGACCCAGGCGCGCACCTCGTCCGGGGTGCATTCGCCGCCATGCAGACGCCGGTGGAACGGGTGCAGGTCGTGATAGCGCTCGGCCCCGATGGCGCGCAGCCGGGCCTCGAAATCCTCGCGCGATTGCGGCTGGTCGGGGATGTCCTTCATGGCGTGATCTCCATTCCGTCGCGGGCGATCTGCCACCCCGCCGCGCGGGCTTCCGCGCTTTCGGGGCTGGCCGGGTCGTTCAGCGGGTTCGAATTGTTCATATGGACGAAAATGCGCTGTCCCAGCCGCACCCCCTCCAACGCGGTGATCGTGTCGCGCGCCGCCATGTGGCCCATCCGCAGGCCGGTCTTCTGGCCCAGCCCCGCGCGGATCATCTCGTCATCCTGCCAGAGCGTGCCGTCGAAAAGCAGCGCATCCGCGCCCTCGATCCGGTCGCGCAGCCAGTCGGGCAGCGCGGCGCAGCCCGGAATATAGAACGCCCGGCGGCTATTGGCGCGCAGCTCGACCCCCACGGTCGTCTCTCCGATCAGGCCGGTCTCGACGGTCTCGCCTTCCTGATACAGCGGCACCTTGCCCGGCACGGCGAAAAGCGTCGCCTGCAGGCCGGGCGCCAGTTCGACGCTGGCATCAAGCGCGATGTCGCGGCGGATCACCAGATCGGGGCGCAGGGCGGCCATCATCGGATTCGCTGCCAGCGCGGCATGAATGGCGGGGGTTGCGTAGAGATCGTAGCCCTGCGCCTCGCGCAGGGTCAGCAGCCCGGCCACGTGGTCGATATCGCCATTGGTCAGCAGGACCGAACGCAGCGGCACCTCGCGCGGGCCGGTCGGATGCAGGGCGGGCGTCGCGGCCATCTGCATGCGGATATCGGGCGAGGCGTTCAGCACGGCCCAGGACGTTCCGTCGGCGCTGACCGCGACCGAGCTTTGCGTCAGCGACGGGATGCGTCCCGACCGGGCCGCGTTGCAATTGCCGCAGCCGCAATTCCATTGCGGCAGGCCGCCGCCTGCGGCCGCTCCCAAGATGATGATCTGCATGGACCTGCCTTGCCCCTGCGGGCGATCCCAAGGGAAAGACCCCGCCCGAGCCTGTCGGACGGGGCCGTTTCAGATGCCGGTGAAGAGGGTTCAGAACAGAACCGGTTCGTCCTCGGCCGGTGCGTACATGTTGATTTCCATGCCGCACGCGATTTCCGTCAGAATGGGCTTCGTCCAGGCCATGTTGATCCTCCTGTCATAGCCGTCGCGCCAGGTGGCGACCGTGCCTGAGTGTAGGGCGCGACGATGCCGAATCAACAGGACAAAGGTCTGATTGTTCCGCTTTCGCCATGCGCGATCCCGTGGGGATGCCGTGCATATGTCCGTGTGAATGCGTCGCAGAGGGGCCACGGCGCGCTTGCCCGGGCGCCTGACCGGGTAGAGGATGAAGCAAGCGAATCACCGCCCCTGCGGCGCGGCCCCCGTGCAGCCGCCCGTTCCGGAAGGGGCCGAACCGGGTGTTATTGAAAGCGCTTTCGGGCGAGTTTACCCGACGCGCCTGCGGCGGATCGCGCGATTGCCGCAGGTCAGGAAACTTGCCAAAGCGTTGAAGACAATGAAAGATGGCCGGGATGTCTGTGCCGTGACGCGCCGGCTTGCTCCGGGGCCAGCATGCACTGAAATCCAATGCCACTGAGAAGCGTTTGACAGACGCATTCCGAATTGACATTTGCTAGCGTTAACGGGCCTCGCGGCCGCGTTCATCTTGGGAGGATGACTTGACGAACAAACTCTTCACCACCGCCGCCGTCATCGCGCTGCTGGCCGGGGCCGCCCAGGCCCAGCTGGTGATCGAACCGGGCAGCGATGACCGCATCAACTGGCAGAGCCTCGAGGATTTCGCCGCGGCGCATGGCGACCTGTCGGGCCAGAGCTTCAACATCATGGGGCCGTGGCTGGGCGGCGACCAGGAGCTGTTCCAGTCGGTGATCGCCTATTTCAACGACGCGACCGGGGCTCAGGCGAACTATTCGGGATCGGACAGCTTCGAGCAGCAGATCGTGATCGATGCCGAGGCCGGATCGCCCCCTGATGTCGCGGTCTTCCCGCAGCCGGGCCTTGCGGCCGATCTGGCCGAGCGCGGCCATCTGCGCCCGCTTGGCGAAAAGACCGCCGCATGGCTGCGCGAGAACTACGCCGCCGGCGAAAGCTGGGAGGCGCTTGGCACCTATGCCGGGCAGGACGGCGAGAACGCGCTTTTCGCCTTTCCCTACAAGGCCGACGTGAAGTCGCTGGTCTGGTTCGTCCCCGAGAATTTCGAGGATGCGGGCTATGAGATCCCCACCACCTATGAGGAACTGCGCGCCCTGACCGAGCAGATGGCCGAGGATGGCGAGACGCCCTGGTGCATCGGCCTGGGTTCGGGCGGCGCGACCGGCTGGCCGGCGACCGACTGGGTCGAGGACCTGATGCTGCGCACCGCCTCGCCCGAGGATTACGACCGCTGGACCACCAACGAGATGCCGTTCAACGACTCCATCGTCGTGAACGCGATCGAGGAATTCGGCTGGTTCGCCAAGAACCCCGATTTCGTCGCGGGCGGCGTGGGCGCGGTGACGGCGACCGATTTCCGCGAAAGCCCGAACGGCCTCTTTGCCAGCCCTCCGGCCTGCTACATGCACCGTCAGGCCAGCTTCATCCCGACCTTCTTCCCCGAAGGCACGGTGATCGGCGAGGATGCGGACTTCTTCTATTTCCCGGCGCCCGAAGCGGGTGATCTGGGCCAGCCGGTGCTGGGCGGCGGCACGATGTTCGCGGTGATGTCGGACAATCCGGCGGCCATGGCCTTCATCGAGTTCCTCAAGACGCCCGCCGCGCACGAGATCTGGATGGCGCAGCGCGGCTTCCTGACGCCGCATACCGGCGCCAACCCGGATGCCTATGGCGACGACACGCTGCGCCGGATGGGCCAGATCCTGCTGGACGCCACGGTGTTCCGCTTTGACGGGTCCGACCTGATGCCGGGCGCGATCGGCGCGGGCGCCTTCTGGACGGGCATGGTCGATTTCGTCGGCGGCGCCTCGGCGCAGCAGGTGGCCGACCAGATCCAGCAGACCTGGTCCTCGCTGAACTGAGGACAAATGCGCCGCGGCGGGTCGGGGGGCCCGCCGCGGCGGCAGCGACGTCACGGGGCAAGATCGCGGGCGCCTGATCGCCGGGTCCGACAAGGGGGTAATTGGGATGGAGCTTTTCTGGCTGGCGATCAGCACGATCGTCATCGGCGTCTTCGGATGCGTCGCGTGGTTCTGGGGCTCGAACTGGGTGCTGGACCGGATCTATCCGGCGCGCGGCCCGCAGGCCGGGGACAACATCCGCAAGGCGAACCAGATCCGACCCTGGCTGTTCCTGGGACCGGCGATCCTGTTTCTGACCATGTATCTTGTCTATCCGGTGATCGACAGCTTCTGGCGGTCGCTGCACAACGCCAATGGCAGCCGCTTCGTGGGCGGGGCCAATTACACCTGGCTGGCGGCCGATGCCAAATTCCGCGAATCCATGGTCAACAACATGCTGTGGCTGCTGGTCGTCCCGGCGCTGTCCACGCTGTTCGGCCTGTTGGCGGCGCAGCTGACCGACCGGCTGAAATGGGGCAATATCGGCAAATCGCTGATCTTCATGCCGATGGCGATCAGCTTCGTCGGCGCGGGCGTGATCTGGAAGTTCATCTATGAATACCGCGCCTCGGGCGAGACGCAGATCGGCCTGCTGAACTGGATCGTCACGCAATTGGGGGGCGAGCCGCAGATCTGGCTGACCATTCCGGGCTGGAACAGCTTCCTTCTGATGATCGTGCTGGTCTGGATCCAGACGGGCTTCGCCATGGTGATCCTGTCTGCCGCCCTTCGCGGCATCCCCGAAGAGACGATCGAGGCCGCGATCCTCGATGGCGCAAGCCCGCTGCAGGTCTTCTTCAAGATCAAGGTGCCGCAGATCATGGGCACGATCGCAGTGGTCTGGACGACCATCACCATCGTCGTCCTGAAGGTCTTTGACATCGTGTTCGTGATGACGAACGGCCAGTGGGGCACGCAGGTCCTGGCGAACTTCATGTATGACTGGTCCTTCCGGGCCAACGATGCCGGGCGCGGCTCGGCAGTGGCGATCGTGCTGATGCTGCTGGTGACGCCGATCATGATCTGGAACATCTACAACGCCCGCAAGGAGGTCCGCTGATGGAGGGGATGGCCGGACAGAAATCCTCGCTGACCTGGGCGGTCAACATCGCCGCCTTCCTTCTGGTCCTGCTGTGGACGATCCCGACGCTTGGCCTGTTCGTGTCGTCGTTCCGCGACCGCGACCAGATCGCGGGCTCGGGCTGGTGGCAGAGCTTCTCGGCCAGCGAGCAGACCGGCTTCATCCGGTCGGGAACGGCGGCGGATCAGGTGCAGGACGGCCCGCTTTACGTGATCGAGGGTCAGGCCGTGGCCGAGGGGCAGCGCCTGCTGGCCTGGGGCACGGGTCCGCGCAACCCCTCGCAATACCAGCCCGGCGAGACGGCCGATCTGGGCGATGGCGCGACCCTGACCGTGGCCGAGGACGGCAGTTACCGCATGACCTCGCCCCAGCCGTTCGAGATGACGCGCGGCGACCGGATCTTCGTCACGACCTCGGCGCCCCCCAGCTTCACGACCCAGAACTACCAGCGCGTGCTGACCGCCGAAGGGCTGGGCCGGGCCTTCATGAACACCATGACGGTGACGATCCCGGCCACCGTCATCCCGATCCTGATCGCGGCCTTCGCGGCCTATGCGCTGGCCTGGATGCAGTTTCCGGGACGCGCGCTTCTGACGGCCGCCGTGGTCGGCCTGCTGGTCGTGCCCCTGCAGGTCGCCCTGATCCCGCTTCTGCGCCTGCATAACGAGATCGGACTGGGCAAGGGCTATCTGGGCATCTGGCTGGCGCATACCGGGTTCGGCCTGCCGCTGGCGATCTATCTTCTCAGGAACTACATGGTCGGATTGCCGCGCGAGGTGATCGAGAGCGCCCGCGTCGATGGCGCGACCGAGTTCCAGATCTTCCGGCGCATCATCCTGCCGCTGTCCTTTCCGGCCTTGGCCAGCTTTGCGATCTTCCAGTTCCTGTGGGTCTGGAACGACCTGCTGGTGGCAACGGTCTTTCTGGGCAACACGCGCGAGCAGCTGGTGATGACGGGGCTCCTGCGCGAACTCATGGGCTCGCGCGGAGGTGAATGGGAGATCCTTGCAACCTCGGCCTTCATCTCGATAGCCGTGCCGTTGCTCGTGTTCTTCGCGATGCAGAAATACCTGGTCCGCGGTCTGCTGGCCGGGTCCGTGAAAGGTGGATGAACTTGACTGAACAGACTGCGGATTGGTGGAAGGGCGGCGTGATCTATCAGATCTATCCGCGCAGCTTCCAGGACACGACGGGCAGCGGCACCGGCGATCTGGCCGGCATCGCGCAGCGCCTGCCCTATGTCGCGTCCCTTGGCGTGGACGCGATCTGGATCTCGCCCTTCTTCACCTCTCCGATGAAGGATTTCGGCTACGATGTCAGCGATTACTGCGGCATCGACCCGATGTTCGGCACGCCCGAGGATTTCGACTGGCTGATCGAACGCGCCCATGAGCTGGGCCTGAAGGTGCTGATCGACCTGGTGCTGTCGCATACCTCGGACCAGCATCCCTGGTTCAAGGAAAGCCGCTCCAGCCGCGACAACGCCAAGGCCGACTGGTATGTCTGGGCCGACCCCAAGCCGGACGGCACGCCGCCGAACAACTGGCTGTCGATCTTCGGCGGCAGCGCCTGGCAATGGGATGCCCGGCGCGAGCAGTACTACCTGCACAACTTCCTGACTGCGCAGCCGGACCTGAACTTCCACAATCCTGCCGTGCAGAACGCGCTGCTGGAGGTCGCGAAGTTCTGGCTGGAAAAGGGCGTGGACGGTTTCCGGCTGGACACGATCAACTTCTATTTCCACGACCAGCAGCTGCGCGACAACCCGCCCCTGCCGCCGGAACTGCGCAAGTCCGACACCGCGCCTGCGGTGAACCCCTACAACCACCAGAGCCACCGCTACAGCAAGTCCCAGCCCGAGAACCTGGCCTTTCTGGAGCGCTTCCGCCAGACGATCGAGCCCTTCGGCGCCGTCGTCGTGGGCGAGATCGGCGACAGCGAGCGCGGGCTGGAACTGCTCGAGGAATACACCGGCGTTCCGGGCCGGGTGCAGATGTCCTATGTGTTCGACTTTCTCGCGGGCGAGGATCTGCCCGCAGGCTCGGTCGTGGGGGTCTTCGACCGCCTGCACCAGATCGCGCCGAATTCCTGGCCCTGCTGGGCGATGTCGAACCATGACGTCGTGCGCCATATCAGCCGCTGGAACCTGACCGAGCAGGCCGCCAAGGCCTATGCGACGGTGCTGATCTGCCTCAAGGGTTCGGTCTGCCTTTACCAAGGCGAAGAGCTGGGCCTGCCCGAGGCCGAGATCGAGTTCGAGGATCTGCGCGATCCCTACGGGATCGAGTTCTGGCCCGAATTCAAGGGCCGCGACGGCTGCCGGACGCCGATGGTCTGGGACATGGGCGTGAATGGCGGCTTCTCGACCTCGAAGCCGTGGCTGCCGGTGCCGCACACGCATCTGCAGCGCACCGTGGTCGCGCAAGAGGCCGACGCGCAATCCATGCTGCACCATTACCGCTGGGCGATCGGTCTGCGCCGCAAGCACAGCGCGCTGCGCCGGGGCAACATGACGGACATGCATGCCGAGGGGCCGGTCCTGTCGTTCCGGCGCACCGACGACACGCAAAGCCTGCTGATCCGCGCCAATCTGTCGGATCAGGAAGCCGGGGGCCTGAACCCCTGGCAGGTTCAGATCATCGAGGGGTAAGGGGGGAAACCATGGCAGACCTGAAGCTGACCGACGTTGCCAAGGCCTATGGCGATGTGAAGGTGCTGAGCAATATCGACCTCGATATCCGCTCTGGCGAATTCATCGTTTTCGTCGGTCCTTCGGGCTGCGGCAAGTCCACCCTGCTGCGGATGATCGCGGGGCTGGAACAGATCACCGGCGGCACGCTGCAGATCGACGGGCAGGTGATGAACGACATCCCGCCCAGCCAGCGCGGCATCGCGATGGTGTTCCAGTCCTACGCGCTCTATCCGCACATGACGGTGCGCGACAACATGGCCTTTGCCCTCAAGATCGCGGGCAAGTCCAGAGACGAGATCCGCGAGGCGACCGAGCGCGCAGGCAAGATGCTGCAACTGACGCCCTATCTGGACCGTCTGCCCAAGGCGCTGTCGGGCGGGCAGCGCCAGCGCGTCGCCATCGGGCGCGCCATCGTGCGCGACCCCAAGGTCTATCTGTTCGACGAGCCGCTGTCGAACCTCGACGCGGCGCTGCGGGTCGCGACGCGGATCGAGATCGCGCAGCTCAAGGCCTCGATGCCCGATCGCACGATGATCTACGTCACCCATGACCAGACCGAGGCCATGACCCTGGCCGACCGGATCGTGGTTCTGGCCGGCGGCGGCATCGCGCAGGTCGGCGCGCCGCTGGAACTTTACGAGCGGCCCATCAACGAATTCGTCGCCCAGTTCATCGGTAGCCCGGCGATGAACCTGTTGCCCGGCCGCGTGACCCGCGCGGGCGAGATGACGCAGGTGACGCTGGACAGCGGCCTGACCGCCGAAGTGGCCATCCCGACCCGCCCCGGTGACGAGGGCATGGTCGTCAATCTGGGCGTCCGCCCCGAGGACATGGTCGAGACCGATCACGCCCCCCTCTTCGAGGGCAAGGTCGATCTGACCGAGGCTCTGGGCGAGGTGACGCTGCTCTATTTCGGAACCAATGCCGAGACCGCGCCGATCACCGCCAAGCTGCCCGGCATCCATCCCGGCCTGACCGGGCGCAACGTGCGTCTGGCCGCCGATCCGCAGGCGCTGCACCTTTTCCATCAGGGACAGTCGCTTCTTTACCGCGACGGTGTCGAATTGCCGCCCTATCAGCCGCGGCGCGTCGCGCCTTCGGGCAGCATGGGCGGGACCGCGCGGCATTCCGCACCGGGCGGCGACGGCATCGTCGAGGGTGTCATCAAGCCGCAGGGTCCGGTCCGCTAGGCCGGACCGCGACCAAAGTCGTGAATTGCGCGGTGGCGAATCTGCGCTAACCTCCTGCCAAGGAGGAGCCATGACACAGCGAAGCCACGCGGACCTCGTGGCCGAGCAGTCGCAGTCGAAATCCGCGACCTCGGCCCTTGCGGCATCCTGGCGCCGTTCGATGATGAAGCACGGGTTGGACCCGTCGGACCGCCGCCGTCCCGACCGGCTGTCGGATGCCGAGATCGCGCAGCGCCGGGGCCAGATGCAGGTCTTTCTGGACGTCGCCGCGCCACAGCTGGACCAGCTTTACACGCTGGTCTGCCTGTCGGGCTGCAATGTCCTTCTGACCGATGCGCAGGGCATCGTGCTGGACCAGCGCGTCGCCGACGGCGATGCCGCGCAGTTCCGCGACTGGGGGCTCTGGACCGGCAATGACTGGTCCGAGGCCGCTCAGGGCACGAACGGCATCGGCACCTGCCTGGCCGAGGGCCGGCAGGTCACGATCCACCGCGACGAACATTTTCACACCCGCAACACGGCGATGTCCTGCATGGACGCGCCGATCTGGGGGCCGGACGGCCGCCTGGCCGCCGCGCTGGATGTCAGCAGCGCCCGCGCCGACCAGACCGAACGCTACAACCGCCTGATCGCCGCGCAGGTCGCCCAGACCGCCCGCGCGATCGAGACGATGTTCTTCCGCGCCAGCTTTCCCGAGGCCCGCATCGTCGTCGCGGCCTCGGACGCCGCCGATCAGGCGGTTCTGCTGGCGGTGGACAAGGACGATCTGGCCATCGGCGCGACCCGCGCCGCCCGTCGCATCCTGGGACTGGAACGCGAGGGCGCGATCAGGCCGCGCCCCGCCGCCGACCTGCTGGGGCGGCAGGACGACCTGACCGGCTTCGACAAGGCCGAGCGGGCCGCCGTGATGCGTGCCCTGGCGCGCGCGGACGGCAATGTCAGCCGGGCCGCCCGCGCGCTTGGGGTGGGCCGCGCCACGCTTTATCGCCGCATGACCCGGCTGGGCATCGCGGAAAGGGACGCAAGACTGTCTCACCACTGAGACAGGTCACGCGCTGCGGCAAGCGGGGGCGATTGCCGCGAATCTGCCCGCCCCCCAAAGTGAAGGCATAGCCCGGATGGGGAGATCCGGGCGACGTATCAGAGGAGGATATCATGCCGAACGATCAGACCCATGAATTCAAGGGCGTGGGCGTAATGCCCTTTGCCAGCCGCTACGACAACTTCATCGGCGGCAAGTGGACTGCGCCCCAATCGGGCCAGTATTTCGTGAACACCACGCCGATCACCGGCGGCAGCATCGGCGAGATCGCGCGCTCGAACGCGGCCGATATCGAGGCCGCGCTGGACGCTGCCCATGCCGCCAAGGATGCCTGGGGCCGCACCTCGACCACCGAGCGGTCGAACATCCTGCTGAAGATCGCCGACCGGATGGAGGCCAATCTGCAGCTTCTGGCGACCGCCGAGACCTGGGACAACGGCAAGCCGATCCGCGAGACCATGGCCGCCGACCTGCCGCTGGCCATCGACCATTTCCGTTACTTCGCGGGCGTCCTGCGCGCGCAGGAGGGCGGCATTTCGGAAATCGACCACGACACGATCGCCTATCACTTCCACGAGCCCCTGGGCGTCGTCGGCCAGATCATCCCGTGGAACTTCCCGCTGCTGATGGCCTGCTGGAAACTGGCCCCCGCGCTGGCCGCCGGCAACTGCATTGTGCTGAAGCCCGCCGAACAGACCCCCGCCGGGATCATGGTCTTCGTGGACCTGATCGCCGACCTTCTGCCGCCGGGCGTGCTGAACGTGGTGAACGGCTTCGGCCTCGAGGCGGGCAAGCCCCTGGCCTCGAACCCGCGCATCGCCAAGATCGCCTTCACCGGGGAAACCACCACCGGCCGGCTGATCATGCAATATGCGTCGGAAAACCTGATTCCGGTCACGCTGGAACTGGGCGGCAAGTCGCCGAACATCTTCTTCGAGGATGTCTGCCGCGAGGATGACGACTTCTTCGACAAGGCGATCGAGGGCTTCGTGATGTTCGCTCTGAACCAGGGCGAGGTCTGCACCTGCCCGTCGCGCGCGCTGATCCACGAAAAGATCTACGACCGCTTCATGGACCGCGCGCTCAAGCGCGTGGCGGCCATCGTCCAAGGCGATCCCCGCGACAGCGCGACCATGATCGGCGCGCAGGCCTCGTCCGAGCAGAAAGAGAAGATCCTGTCCTACTTCGACATCGGCCGCCAGGAAGGCGCCGAGGTTCTGGCGGGCGGCGAAGCGGCCGATCACGGCGGCGAGCTGTCGGGCGGCTACTACATCAAGCCGACCGTGCTGAAGGGCCACAACAAGATGCGCGTCTTCCAAGAGGAGATCTTCGGCCCGGTCGTGTCCGTGACCACCTTCAAGGATGCCGACGAGGCGCTGTCGATCGCCAACGACACGCTTTATGGTCTGGGTGCGGGCGTGTGGTCGCGCGATGCGAATACCTGCTACCGCTTTGGCCGTGCGATCCAGGCGGGCCGCGTCTGGACGAACTGCTACCACGCCTATCCGGCCCATGCGGCCTTCGGCGGCTACAAGCAGTCGGGCATCGGGCGCGAAAACCACCGCATGATGCTGGACCACTACCAGCAGACCAAGAACATGCTGGTCAGCTACAGCCCCAAGAAGCTGGGCTTCTTCTGATCCGACGCCAAGGGGCGGTCCGTCATTCGGGCCGCCCTGTGGCAACCGCCCGCGCCTCTGCCGCGTTTCCCCGCGACAGGCAGCCGGGCGCGACATGTCCCCATCCACCACGATCATCGACCCCGAGGATGCCGCCGAAAGCGCGGGTCTCCTCCATGTCAGCGACGACATGCCGGGCATCACCCGCCATCGGGCGGGCAAGGGCTTTTCCTATCGCGACGCGCGGGGCCGCACGATCCGCGACGCGGCCGAAAGACGGCGCATCGCGGCACTTGCCATTCCTCCGGCCTGGACCGAGGTCTGGATCTGCCCCGACCCGCGCGGCCATTTGCTGGCCACCGGGCGCGACGGGCGGGGGCGCAAGCAATACCGCTATCACCCCGATTTCCGCGAGGTCCGCGACAGTGCCAAATACGAACGCATGCTGGACTTCGCCCGCGCCCTGCCGCGCCTGCGCGCCCGCGTGGACAGCGATATGGGCCTGCGCGGCACGCCGCCCGAAAAGGTTCTGGCCACCATCGTCCATCTGCTGGAAAACACCATGATCCGCGTCGGCAATGACAGCTATGCGCGCGAGAACCGCTCGCACGGGCTGACGACGCTGCGGGGGCGCCATGTCCGCCTGACGGGCAGCAGCATGCGCTTCCGCTTTCGCGGCAAGGGCGGCAAGCAATGGGATCTGGGGCTGCGCGACCGGCGCGTCGCCCGCATCATCCGGCGCCTTCAGGATCTGCCCGGCCAGCACCTGTTCCAATATACCGACGACGAGGGCCAGATCCGGCCCGTCAGCTCGACCGAGGTGAACCTCTATCTGCGCGACGTGACCGGCAAGGCCATCACCGCCAAGGATTTCCGCACCTGGACCGGCACCGTCCTCGCCGCCCTGGCCTTGGCCGAAGCCGAGGCCGTCCAGGGCGATGCCGCGCGCCAGCGCAACATCCGCGACGCCATCGAATCCGTGGCGGCCCGGCTGGGCAACACGCCCGCGATCTGCCGGAAATGCTACGTTCATCCTGGCGTGATCGAGGCCTATCTTGCCGATGAGCTGAAGCTGGATCTGCGTCGCCGGATCGACGACAATCTGGACAAGCCGGGCCTGCGACCCGAGGAGCGGCAGGTCATGCGTCTTTTGAGGAGGAGACTGACCCATGAGCAAGGTGAGCGCGACACCTGAAGCCCTGAAGCTGATCGAGGAGATCGTGGCCGATCACGGCCCCGTCCTGTTCCACCAATCGGGCGGCTGCTGCGACGGCTCGTCGCCTATGTGCTATCCGCAGACCGATTTCCGCATCAGCGAACGCGACGTGAAGCTGGGCGAGATCGGCGGGGCGCCCTTCTACATCTCGGCCAGCCAATACGAGGCGTGGAAGCATACCGACCTGATCATCGACGTGGTGCCGGGGCGCGGGGGCATGTTCAGTCTGGATAACGGGCGGGAGAAGCGTTTCCTGACCCGGTCCGAGATCTGCAGCATCTGAACCCCTGCCTCCGGCCCGGCGTTGTGGCGCGCGCGGCTTTCCGCTAGGAAGGCTGCGTTCCGCAACGGGGGATGGCCCATGACCTACAGCGTCTTCATCGATGGCGAGGCCGGCACGACCGGTCTTCAGATCCGCGACCGGCTTCTGGGCCGCGCCGATATCCGTCTGGTGCAGGTCGATCCCGCCCGCCGGAAGGACCCCGAGGCAAGGCGCGAGGCCTTCGCCGCCGCCGATGTGGCGATCCTCTGCCTGCCCGACGAGGCCGCGCGCGAGGCCGTGGCTTTGTGCGCCGATCTGCCGACACGGATCATCGATGCCTCGACGGCGCATCGGGTCGATCCCGACTGGGTCTACGGCTTCGCCGAACTGGCCCCCGAGATGCGCGAGCGGATCGCCAGCGCGCGGCTGGTCAGCAATCCGGGCTGCTATTCGACCGGCGCCATCGCAATCCTGGCGCCGCTGATCGCGGCCGGCCTGGTCCAGCCCGACGAGGCGCTGTCGATCAACGCCGTCAGCGGCTATTCGGGCGGCGGCAAGGCGCTGATCGCCGAATACGAATCGGGCGAGGCACCCGCGCATTTCGTCTATGGGCTGAGCCAAGGCCACAAGCACATCCCCGAAATCATGCGCCAGACCGGCCTGACGCGCCGCCCGGTCTTTTCCCCCGCCGTGGGCAATTTCGCGCAGGGCATGGCGGTGCAATTGCCGTTGCACCTCGACCAGAACCGCAGCATCGGCGCGCTGCATCAGGCCCTGGCCGCCCATTATCATGGCCAGACCTTCATCCGCGTGTCGCCCGCCGAGGCGATCGGCGCACGTCTGGTGCCGACCGCACATAACGGGACGAACCTGCTGGAGATCAGCGTGCATGGCGACGACGCCGCGGGCTGCGCCACGGTGGTCGCGGTGCTGGACAATCTGGGCAAGGGCGCGTCCGGGGCGGCGGTGCAGAATCTCAACATCATGCTGGGTATCGACGAGGCCGCCAGCCTCTGAGCGACATCAGCCTTAGGCAGTCATTGACTGCCGAAAGGATGGGGGATTAAGACATTCGGGGGTATTCCCCGAATGTCTTCTCTTTTTCGCGAGGAATTCCCCATGGCGCTTATGCGCAGCGGCAAGAAGTTCGACTTGCTTTCGCTGGATTTGTCCCTTCCTTTCGTCAGCCTCTATAGAGGGGATCTGCGGGCGAACTCCTTCCTGGAGCACGATGGAACCGCTTACAGCGATTGGTATTTTGCTCCTTACCACCTCGGTTTTCGCGAGGTGGGGGTCGTGTCTTTCGGCGGCTCCGGCTTCGCCTTTCCCCCCAACCCGTCGGCGACAACAGGGCGTGTCAATGTTGTCTTCCAGATTACACCGCCTCTTTCCGTCATCCCGGACTGGGAAATCATTGGCCTCGACATGTCGCTTCGCGATTTGCGGCAGGCCGGCCTGACCCCGACGCTTGACGACGACCGCGCCCTGTTCCGCCAGGCCCTGTCCGGCAATGATTTCGTCCGGTTGAGCGATTTCGCCGATCGCATGCTGGGCTTCGATGGGAATGATACGATTGAGGGCGGCGGCGGCAACGACACGCTTCTGGGCGGTAACGGCAACGACAGCCTGCTGGGCGGCTGGGGGAATGACCATCTCGAAGGCGAGGACGGTAACGACACGCTGGTCGGCGACGACGGCAATGACAGACTTTTCGGCGGCGCTGGTAATGACCGCCTTCTGGGAGACCGGGGCAATGACCATCTCGAGGGCGGAACGGGCAATGACACGCTGATCGGCGGGGGGGGCAACGACACTCTGCTGGGCGGGCCCGGCATCGACCGCCTGCATCTGGACGATGGCGACGATGTGCTGCGTGGCGGCGATGGCAGCGACTGGCTTGTCGTGGGGACGCGCGGTGCGCGCGTCGATCTGGCGATCGGCGGGGCGCAGAATACCGGCTATGGCCGCGACGTGATCGCAGGCATTCCGAACATCCAGGGCGGTGCGGCCAACGACTCGCTGATGGGCAACGCGGCCGCGAACACGCTTCTGGGCGGGGGCGGCAATGACCGCCTGTTCGGGCGGCTCGGTGCCGACCGGCTCGAGGGCAATGCCGGCAACGACCTGCTGGATGGCGGTCTGGGCAATGACACGCTGCTGGGCGGCTTCGGCAGCGACACGCTGATCGGCGGGTCCGGCACCGACATCCTGACCGGGGGACCGGGGGCCGATGTCTTCGTGTTCCGCAGCCTTGGCGATACCAGCCGCGACGTCTCGCGGGCCGATGTGATCACCGACTTCCAGCGCGGCCTCGACCGGATCGACCTCCGCCAGATCGACGCCGATACCGGGCGGGCGGGCAATAACAGCTTCAGCTTCATCGGCACGGGGGATTTGTCGCGCGCGGGGCAGGTCTCCTACGAGCGCATCGACCGGCCGGGCACTCAGAACGACTTCACCCATGTCCTGCTGGATGTGGACGGCGACGGGCGCGCCGACGGGATCATCCGCCTGCAGGGCCTGCACAACCTGACGGCAAACGACTTCCTGCTGTAAGGCCAGACGGCGCTTGTCGTTCCCCTGCCGGAGCATCTGGCTGCGCTCGGGCGTCCGATTGAGCCCGTGATGATCAAACGCCTCGCTGTCCTCAGGAGCGGCGGGGCAGGAGCTGCGCGGCAACCGGGCGCGTCTTCTGCCGCAAGCTCAGCCGACATGCTCAAGCCGACTGGGCTTCAAGAGTTAAGGCGCTGACCAACGATATCCGCGCGCCATTGGCGGCGGAACGCATGATTGTTCTCAAAGGATAACTGGTGGAGCCGAGGGGAATCGAACCCCTGACCTCGTCATTGCGAACGACGCGCTCTACCAACTGAGCTACGACCCCACGTGTTCGCCGGTTTAATCGTCGCGGCGCCGATGTCAAGACGCCGCGACACCCAGCAGCCCTATTCCGCCGCCTGCGCGTAGCTTTCCAGCGGCGGACAGGTGCAGATCAGGTTCCGGTCGCCATGGGCATTGTCCACCCGCCCGACCGGAGGCCAGTACTTGTCCACCCGGAACGCCCCCGGAGGGAAACAGCCCTGCTCGCGCGAATAGGGGCGGTCCCAGCCGCGGACCAGATCCTCGACCGTGTGGGGCGCGTGGCGCAGCGGGCTCTGGTCCGCCGCGATGCGGCCCTCGGCGACGTCGGTGATCTCGTCCCGGATCGCCAGCAGCGCCGTGACGAAGCGGTCGATCTCGGCCTTTGTCTCGCTCTCGGTCGGCTCGACCATCAGCGTGCCGCTGACCGGCCAGCTCATCGTCGGCGCATGGAAGCCGTTGTCGATCAGCCGCTTGGCGATGTCGTCCACGGTCACGCCATGAGCCGCGAAGGGGCGCGTGTCGATGATGCATTCATGCGCGACCCGGCCGCGATTGCCCATGAACAGGATCGGATAGGCCCCCGCCAGCCGGCTGGCAATGTAGTTGGCGTTCAGGATCGCCACCCGCGTCGCCTGCGTCAGCCCCTCGCCGCCCATCATCAGGCAATAGGCCCACGAGATCAGCAGGATCGAGGCCGACCCGTAGGGCGCCGCCGAGACCGCGCCCTCACCGGTGCGCGGATCGCCGGGCAGGAAGGGCGCCAGATGCGCCTTGACCCCGATCGGCCCCATGCCGGGCCCGCCTCCGCCATGCGGGATGGCAAAGGTCTTGTGCAGGTTCAGGTGGCTCACATCGCCCCCGATCTCGCCCGGTTTCACCAGGCCCACCAGCGCGTTCATGTTCGCGCCGTCGATATAGACCTGCCCGCCATGCTTGTGCGTGATCTCGCAGACCTGCCGCACGGTGTCCTCAAACACGCCATGGGTCGAGGGATAGGTGATCATCACCGCCGCCAGCCGGTCGCCCGCCTTGGTGGCCTTGTCGGCGAAATCCTCGAGGTCGATGTCCCCGTTCGGCGCCGATTTCACCACGACCACCTGCATCCCGCACATCTGGGCGCTGGCCGGGTTCGTGCCATGGGCCGAGACCGGAATCAGGCAGATGTCGCGATCCTCGCCCCGCGCCTTGTGATAGGCTTGGATCGTCAGAAGCCCCGCATATTCGCCCTGCGCGCCGCTGTTGGGCTGCATCGAGAACGCGTCATAGCCGGTGATGCGGCAAAGCTTCTCGGTCAGGTCGGCGATGGCCTCGTGATAGCCCGCCGCCTGATCATGGGGCGCAAAGGGGTGCAGCGCGCCGAATTCGGGCCAGGTGATCGGCATCATCTCGGCCGCGGCGTTCAGCTTCATCGTGCAGGATCCAAGCGGGATCATCGCCCGGTCCAGCGCCAGATCCCGGTCCGACAGGCGGCGCATGTAGCGCATCATCTCGGATTCGGCACGGTTCATGTGAAAGACCGGATGGGTCAGATAATCGCTTTCGCGCAGCAGATCGTCCGGGATCGCGGGCGCGCTGGCCGCCGCCGCCGGGTCGGTGATGCCGAAGGCGTCCAGCAGGCGGGCGATCACGCCGGCATCGGTCGTCTCGTCCACGCTGATGCCCACGCGGTCGCGGCCCACGCGGCGCAGGTTGATGCCGCGCTGCTCGGCGGCGGCCAAGATGCCCGCCTGACCGACGCCCACCTTGACCGTGATCGTGTCGAAGAACGCCTCGGGCGCGACCTCGGCCCCGGCCGCCCGCAGCGCATCGGCAATGGTCACGGCATGCAGATGCACCCGCTGCGCGATGGCGCGCAGACCGACCGGCCCGTGAAAGACCGCGTAGAACCCCGCCATGACGGCCAGCAGCGCCTGCGCGGTGCAGACATTGCTGGTCGCCTTCTCGCGGCGGATATGCTGCTCGCGCGTCTGCAGCGACAGGCGCAGCGCCTGCCGGCCGGCGGCGTCGATGCTGACCCCCACGATCCGGCCGGGCATCGCCCGCTTCAACTCGTCCCGGCAGGACATGAAGGCCGCATGCGGGCCGCCATAACCCATCGGCACGCCGAAACGCTGCGCGCTGCCCACGGCGATGTCGGCCCCCATCGCCCCCGGCTCCTTCAGCAGGCACAGGGCCAGCAGGTCCGTCGCAACGACCGCCAGCGCGCCCGCGGCATGCAGCGCCTCGATCTCGGGCGACAGGTCGCGGATATGGCCGTAGGTGCCCGGATACTGGAAGATCGCGCCGAAGACCTGATCGGCCACCAGATCATCGACCGAGCCCTTGAGGATCCGGATGCCCAGAGGCGCCGCCCGCGTCTCGATCACGCTGATCGTCTGCGGATGCAGGTCATGGGCGACGAAGAACGCATCGGCCTTGGACTTGGCCTGCCGCCGCGCCATGGCCATCGCCTCGGCCGCCGCCGTCGCCTCGTCCAGCAGGCTGGCATTGGCCACCGGCAGCCCGGTCAGGTCCGCCACCATGGTCTGGAAGTTCAACAGCGCCTCAAGCCGCCCCTGCGCGATCTCGGGCTGATAGGGCGTATAGGCCGTATACCAGGCCGGGTTCTCCAGGATGTTGCGCTGGATCGCGGGCGGCGTGACCGTGCCGTAATACCCCTGACCGATCAGGCTGGTCATCACGCGGTTCTTCGCGGCAACCTCGCGCATCCGCGCGATCAGCCCGGCCTCCGACAGGGCGGGCCAGTCCAGCCGGTCATCCTGCCGGATCGCGGCGGGCACGGTCTGCTCGATCAGCTGATCCAGACTGTCGGCGCCGACGGCCTTCAGCATCTCGGCCATCTCGGCCGGGGACGGCCCGATATGGCGGCGGTTGGCGAAATCGTCGGGGTTGTAGTCGGTCGCGGTCCAGCGGCTCATCACGCCTCCATCGGGGCGCGCGGCCCCCTCTTCTTCGTTGTCCAAATACCCTGGGGGTCCGGGGGTGAAACCCCCGGCGCCCGCCGGGCCGAAGCCCGGCAGATCTGTCGTCGCCAGGCGCGACGGCCCGGAAAAGGCCTCAGCCGATCAGAGCCTGATAGGCCGCCTCGTCCATGAAGCCCTCCATCGCACCGGTGTCCGCCGGCCTGATGCGGAAGAACCAGGCCGCCATCGGATCGCCGTTCACGTCGCCGGGGCTGTCGGCCAGCGCGCCGTTCACCGCCGTGATGACCCCCGCCACCGGCGCCACGATGTCCGAGGCCGCCTTCACGCTCTCGATCACAACGATCTCGTCGCCCGCCTCGACCTCGCGGCCCTCTTCGGGCAGTTCGATGAAGACCACGTCGCCCAGCTGGTCGCTGGCATGCCGGGTGACGCCCACGACGATCTCGTCGCCCTCGGCGCGCAGCCATTCATGGTCTTCGGTATATTTCAACATGACAGAACCTCAGCGTTTGTAGGAAGGCGTGACAAAGGGCAGGGGGCAGACGGTGACGGGCAGGCGCTTGCCGCGCAGTTCTGCCTCGATCACGGCGCCGTCGGGAATGTCGGCGGGGATGCGTGCCATGGCGACCGGCCCGCCGACCGAGGGTCCGAAGCCCCCCGAACTGACCGTCCCGATCGCGCGCCCCTCGGCGTCGAACAGCGCCACCCCCTCGCGGATCGGCGCGCGCCCCTCGGGGCGCAGGCCGCGGCGGATGCCGCCGGCAGCCTCCAGAACGCGCGCGGCGCCCGGAAAACCGCCCGCCCGCGCACCGCCCGGTCGGCGGATCTTGGGGATGGACCAGGCCAGACCGGCCTCGGCCGGGGTCACGCCCGCATCCATGTCATGCCCGTAAAGCGGCATCCCGGCCTCCAGCCGCAGGCTGTCGCGGGCGCCCAGGCCGATGGGCGCCACCTCGGGCTGGTCCAGCAGCGCGCGGGCGAAGGCCTCCAGCCGCTCGGCAGGCACCGAAATCTCGAACCCGTCCTCGCCCGTATAGCCCGAACGCGAGATCCACAGCGCGACCCCGTCCCAGTCATGCACCTGGCTGTCCATGAAGCGCATCGCGGTGACGCCCGGAACCAGCCGTGCCAGCACGGCCTCGGCCTCGGGGCCTTGCAGCGCCAGCAGGCCGCGATCCGTGACCGGCGTGACGGTCACGTCGTCCAGCCCCTGCAGATGCGCGATGTCCTGTTCCGCGCAGGCCGCGTTCACGACCAGCAGGAAGTGATCGCCCCGGTTGGCGAACATCAGATCGTCCAGAATCCCGCCCGCATCGTTCGTGAACAGGCCGTAGCGCTGCCGCCCCTCGGGCAGGCCAAGCACATCGGCAGGGATCAGGCTTTCCAGCGCCAAAGCGGCGGTCTCGAGCCGGCCGTCCTTCGGCGCGACCAGAACCTGACCCATATGGCTGACATCGAAGAGGCCCGCTTGGCCGCGGCTGTGCAGATGCTCGGCCATGACGCCCATCGGATACTGGACCGGCATCTCCCAGCCGGCGAAGGGCACCATCCGGGCGCCCAGTTCGACATGCAGATCGTAAAGTCCGGTCCGGCGACTCGTCTCGGCCATCAGGCCCTCCTGCGAAACAGCCGGACAGCCGGCATCGGTTGAACGGGAAAACCCGCGCCTCGATGCCCCCTCTGTCCCTGCCCGAAACGGGCGCCTGAGATCGTTATCCCTTCGGCGGGTCTTGCGACCACTCTCCAGAGTTCTTGCGGAAAGCGGTCCTTTCGCCTGAGAGCTTGCCGGGGCGGCTTCTCCTTCGGCCCCGGCACGCGTGCCGGTGTCTCCCGAATTCCGACCCCACCCCTAGCCGCAGCCCGCGCGCAAGGCAAGCGTCTTGTCGCTTGCGTGCCCCGAAACGCCGTTTTTGGACGTCGGGCTGCCGCTCTGGTTGACACCCCGACCCGCCGCGCGCCAAGGTCGCCCCGCGCAAGGACAGGCCCGGAATGCAGCCCAAATTCTTCCAGATCGGCTTCAACAAATGCGGCACGACCTTCATCGCGCGGCTCTTCGACATGAATGCGATCCCGGCCGCCCATTGGCTGGAAGGCGCCTTGGCCGAGGATATCGCCTATGCCAAGCTGACCGGCGCGCGGCCCCTGGCGCGCTGGGCCGACCGGGTGACGGCCTTCACCGACATGGAATCGGCGCGCTTCCTGAACATGCCCATCATCGAGGCGTTCAAGGATTACGCCTTCCTTGACGCGCATTATCCGGGCGCGGTCTTCATGCTGAACACCCGCCGGGTCGAGGACTGGATCGCCAGCCGCTACCTGCATCGCGGCGGCGCCTATGCGCGCGGCCATGCGGCATGGCGCGGCGTGGCCCTGGGCGAACTGGCCGATCTCTGGGCAGAGGAATGGCAGGCGCATCTGACCGGCGCCCGGCAGCATTTCGCGGGCAGGCCCGAATTCATCGAGATCGACATCGACGAGGCCACCCCCGAGGATTACCGCCGCGCCCTCTCGCCCTGGTTCGACCTGCGGCGCATTCCCGACCTGCCCGGCGCGGGGGTGCGGCAGGCGCGCCTGCAGAACCTGCCCCGCGTGCGCGCAATGCTGGAAACACCGCTGCCCGGCGCCGGCTACACGCCCGCAAGCCGCCTGCGGCTGGCGCGGCGTCTGACCGCGCTGGCCGCCCCGGCGCGGCTGGGCCTGACCCGTGCGCCGCGCGCGCCCCATGAACAGGCGGTCTGCCTGGATCTCGACCGGGCCGAATTGCGGGGCGCCGATGGCCGCCTTCTGCCCCTGCGCCGGGGCCCCGACGGCTTCTATCTCGAGGCTCAGCGCCCCGGCCTTCTGCGCGTCGCCCCGGTGGCCAACGACATCGCCCAGATCGCCGATCGCGGCTGCTACTGGCTGGACATGCGCCCTTCGGGGTCGGACCTTCCGGCCGAGGCGCCGCTCTTGGCCTGCCTGCGCGCGCGGGGGGCCGAGAACGTGTATCTGTGGCCCGCGCCGTGGCTGCACCGGATCGGCAATGACGGCTTTCCCGGCGCGCCGCTGCCGCGCCGTCCGGCGCTGGCGGACCGGCCCGATCTGGCGGTCTGGCGCGGCAGGCTGTCGGGGCGCGGCGCCGATGGCCGCAGCGCGGAACAGGTCCTGAACGCGCTGGTCGGTGGCCATGCAGGTCCGCGTGCCCTGCGCGCGCTGACCGGGCTGTCGCGCTGGCGTCTGGCCTGCCTGGACCTGCCCGGCCTTGATGCCGCGATCCTGCCTGACGCGCGGCTGGAACAGGCGCTGTCCCATGCGCCCCTGACGCCGCCGCGCCTGGCCTCGGACCAGCCTGCCGGGCGCTACGCGATCAGTCTGGCCTCGACCGAAGGCGACAGCGACCTTCTGCCGCTGGTCCAGGACGAGGCCGTGGTCCTGGCCGAGGATGACGGCACCGAAAGCTTTGTCACCGGCCTCTTCCGCCCCTGGCGCCATATGATCCCGCTGAAGCAGGGCGCGGCCGATCTGCCCGAGAAGCTGGCCTGGGCCCGCGCCCATCCCGAAACCTGCGCGCAGATCTCGGCCCGCGCGCGCCGCCTTGCCGCCCGCCTGGCCGACCCCCGGGGCCGCCGCCTGCATCTGGCCCGTGTGATCGAGGCCTATCGCGCCGCCACGGGGCAGCTCTGACGGGCTATCCGCGCGGGAAGACGAAGCAGCGGTCGCGCCGCAGCATCAGCCACATCGGCGTGCCCGCAGGCGGCAGGAACACGCCCGGCACGGTCGCATTCAGCGCGATGCCGCTGTGTTCGGTCGCGAACTCGACCAGCGATTCGCGGCCCAGATAGCGGGCGCGCACCACCCGGGCCAGCGCCGCCTGCCCGTTCTCCGGCGTGGGCGCGGGCCCCTGACCGGCCCGGTCAAAGTCGATCCGCAGATGCTGGGGCCGGATCACGATATCGACCTCGCAGCCATCCGGCATCCCCGGCGTCAGGAATTGCCCAAAGGGCGTGTCGGTCAGCGCCCCCTGCACACGCCCCTGCAAGACGTTGATGTCGCTGAAGAACGCCGCCGCCTGACGGTCCACCGGCGCATTGTATAGATTGTAGGGCGCCCCCTGCTGCACGATCCGACCCGACCGCATCAGCAGGATCAGATCGGCCATCCGCATCGCCTCGTCGGGCTCGTGCGTGACCAGCAGGACGGCGGTGCCCTCTTCCTTCAGCAGGGCCAGCGTCTCGTCGCGGATGCCGTCGCGCAGACGCTCGTCCAGGCCGCTGAAGGGCTCGTCCATCAGCAGCACGCCCGGACGCGGCGCCAGCGCGCGGGCCAGCGCAACCCGCTGCTGCTCGCCGCCCGACAATTCGTGCGGATAGCTCTGCAGATGGCGCAGCATGTGCACCCGCTCCAGCAGCTCGACCACGCGGGCGCGGTTCGCCTTGAACCCGCCCTTGAGGCCAAAGGCCACGTTCTCGCTGACCGGCAGATGCGGGAACAGCGCGAAATCCTGAAACATCAGCCCGATGGCCCGCGCCTCGGGCGGCAGCCGCAGCTCGCCGTCGCAGACCACCCGGCCATCGACGAGGATGCGCCCGCGATCCTGCATGTCCACGCCCGCCACGATCCGCAGCGTGGTGGATTTCCCGCAGCCCGACGGGCCCAGCAGACAGGCGACCTGCCCGGCCTCGACCCGGAAGGACACGTCGTCCACGACGCGGCGCCCGTCAAAGGCGCGGGTCAGGTTCTGGACCTCCAGTCGGGCGGGCTGCGTCACGATCTGCCTGTCTTCTGGTCGGAGTGTTTCCGTCGGGTTTCTGCCCTAGCAGCGCCGCAACCGGGCCGCAACCGCCTGATCAGATCGTGAGATTCGTCGCACCGCCATCCAGCAGGATGTTCTGGCCCACGATGAAGCGCGCATGCTGGCTGCACAGGAATGCGCAGGTCGCGCCGAAATCCTCGGCCGTGCCATAGGCGCCCGCGGGGATCGTCGCCTTGCGCTGCGCCCGCGCCTCGTCCATCGAGATGCCCTGCGCCTGCGACACGCCGCGATCCAGCCCGTCGGCCCGATCGGTCGCGTGGATGCCCGGCAGCAGGTTGTTCACGTTGACGCCGTGGCGCGCGACCTGCCGCGACATGCCGGCGACAAAGCCGGTCAGCCCCGCACGCGCGCTGTTCGACAGGCCCAGGACCGGGATCGGCGCCCGCACCGATTGCGAGGTGATGTTGACGACCCGGCCCCAGCCGCGCTCCATCATGCCCGGCACCAGAGCCTGCATCAGCGCGACGGCCGACAGCATGTTGGCATCCAGCGCTCGGATGAAATCGTCGCGCGACCAGTCCTGCCAGTTGCCCGGAGGCGGCCCGCCCGCATTCGTCACCAGGATGTCGGCCTGGCCGAGGGCGTCCAGCACCGCCGCGCGGCCCGCCTCGGTCGTGATGTCGGCCGCGACCGGCGTGACTGCGACGCCATGCCGCGCCGCGATCTCCTCGGCGGTGCGGACGATGTCGGCCTCGGTCCGGCTGTTGATCACCAGATCGACCCCGGCCGCCGCCAGCGCCTCGGCGCAGCCGCGGCCCAGCCCCTTTGACGCGGCGCAGACCAGCCCGCGCTTGCCCCTGATCCCCAGATCCATCCTGTTCTCCCTGTTCGTCGCCCGGCAGCGAAGCCTCTGCCGGACGCAATGTCAAACCCCTTGCCGAAGGCGCGCGGGGCATCACCGTCTTTCCGAGCCCCGAGCCCCGCGCCCCGAGCCCCGAGCCCCGAGCCCCGAGCGTGCCGACCGATTGCCCGGCCGCCGCCCGCACAATGCCGCCCGTTCCGGCCGACCGCGCTGCCGCGCCCTGGCCGCGGTGGGGTTCCGCCTCGGGCCGTGCCTCAGCCCTCCGCGGCCTCGCGGATCGTACGGATATTGGCGCGGTAGATCTCGGGCCGGTCGACCGAGCCGCCCTTGAACACGGCCGAGCCCGCGACCAGCACATCGGCCCCGGCCTTCACCACCAGCGGTGCCGTGGCCGGATCGATGCCGCCATCGACCTGGATGTGGATCGGCCTGTCGCCGATCATGCCGCGCAGCCGCGCGATCTTGTCAATCTGCGAATGGATGAACTTCTGCCCGCCAAAGCCCGGATTGACCGTCATCACCAGCACCATGTCGCACAGGTCCAGCAGGCAGGACACGGCCTCGACCGGCGTGCCGGGATTCAGCGCGATCCCGGCCTTCTTGCCGGTCGCGCGGATCGCCTGCAGGGTGCGGTGCGGATGGGGGCCGGCCTCGACATGCGCGGTGATCATGTCGGCGCCCGCCTCGGCATAGGCCTCGATATAGGGATCGACCGGTGCGATCATCAGATGGACGTCCATGAAGCTGCGGACATGCGGCCGGAACGCCTTGACCGCTGGCGGGCCAAAGGTGAGGTTCGGCACGAAATGCCCGTCCATCACGTCCACATGGACCCAATCGGCGCCCTGATCCTCGATGGCGCGGATCTCGGCGCCGAAATTGGCGAAGTCGGCGGAAAGGATCGACGGCGCGATCCGGATCTTTCGGTCGAAGCTCATGGCGGCCTCCTCTCTGGCTGCGACGGGGCCTGCCCGCTTGCGCGGCCTGCGTCAAGACCGGACGCGTCCAGTCACGGCGGCGCGCGCAGGGCCGTCACCTCGCTGGCCGGGGCAGAGCCGCCGCCCTGAAAGATCAGCCGCGTCCCGTCGGCGCCGAACGTCGCCTCGGTGATCAGCCCGTAGGCGCCGACTTTCGTCTCGGCGACCAGGCGGCCGTCGCGGCGGCTTTCCAGGGTGAAGCTGTATTGCCCGTCGGGCAACCGCGTTCCGTCGTCGCGCTGGCCGGTCCAGTCCACCTGTCCGCTGCCCGGCCCGATCTCGGTCCGGTCGATCACCACGCCGGTGCCGCTGCGCGTCACCAGCTGCACGCTGTCGGCCGAGGGGTCCGGCGCGATGTCCAGCGTCACCGGCCGGCCCGAGAACCAGACCGGCGCCGTGGTCCGCGCCTCTTTGCCGATCCAGGCAGCGAAGTTCCCCCCGCCCGAGGCCCCCGCCATCTGCGCCAGCAGCTTGTTGGTGTGGGCCTGCTGCTCGACCCCGGCAAAGGTGGCCAGCTGGACGGCGAAATCCGCGCCCTGCATCGGGTTCAGCGGGTCTTGGTTGCGCAGCTGCGCGGTCAGCATGCGCAGAAAGGTCTCGAAATCCGCGCCCGAGGCCGCGCCCGAGAAGCCCGCGCTGCCCGAGCCCGCTGTCGCGGCGCCATTGCCGACGGCTGAAACATCCATGCCGGTCTCCTATAGCCTGATGTCGATTCGGTGCCCCGCGAAGCGCCCGGCCTGATGGACGATGGCGGCGGGCGACGGCGTCAGCGCGCTTCCCCCCTCGGCGCCTTCCGGCGGGGCCGCGTCGCGCACGAGGTGCCGGGGCCCGGGCGGCGGGCCGTCGCGGAAGGACAGCGCGCTCCCGTCCAGCCCCGCATCGCGCAGTTCGGCCCCCAGCTGATCGGCGTTGCGGCGCAACAGATCCAGCGTCTCGGGTCGTTCCGCCATGATCACGATCACCGGCCTGTCCTGCCCGCTGACCGATATGCTGACCCGCCCAAGCTCGTCGGGGGACAGCGCGATCTCGGTCACGCCCTCGAAGGTCGTCACCTGCATCGCCCTGCCCGCCGGTGGCGGAGCCAGCGCGGCAACGATCTGGCGCGCAACCGGCTGGGTCTGCGCCAGGCCTTCCCGCGAGATCGGGATGTCAGCGATGGGCGAGGGGTCATGGCGGACCGCGACGCTCTCCGACCCCGCCCCGATGGCCGGGCCTGCGGTCAGGTCCGGCGTCGGCAACCCGCCGCCCGCCTCGGCGCGACGCTGCGAAATACCCTCTGCCGGCAGGCTGTCCGGCATTACGGTCGCTTCGGCAGCCTCAAGGCGTCCGGCCCCTGTCTCCATCGCGACGGACCGCGCCCCGGCATCCTGCGGCATCGTGCGCCCCCGGGTCGGTCGCTCGCCGGGCGCATCGGTCCTGATCGCGGTGGCCTCTGACGCGGGGGACTCACGCGCGGTGAGGGGGCGAGGCGATCCTGCCCGCTCGGTCGGCGCCGGTGGCGCGGAATCATCGACGGCGGTGCGCGCGCCTTCCGCCGGGGGGGCCACCGTCTTCTCGGGCGCCTGGGGCTTGGACTGCGTGACCGATTCCCCCGGTTGCGCAAGGGCGTTTTCTATCCGCGCATCCGGTCGGATCGTCACCTCTGCCGACGCGGCGGGATTAAACGTCGCGTCCGGCGGCAGCACGGCCTGCAGCGGCACGCCCTCTGGCCGTTCCGTGCGCCCGCCCGCATCATCCATGGCCGCAGGCAGATCGTGCCGCGCGGTCGTCCCCGGCAACCCGTCACTGTCCGCATCGACCCGCGCCTGCTGCGGCGCGACCCGCGCGCTGAGGCCCGCCTGCCGCTCCAGCCAGGCCTCCAGTGGATCGGGGGCGGGCGCTGCACCGCTTACCGCAGCCGCCGAATCGTCCGCCGGCGCATTGCCCTCATCCGGCAGGCGTTGCGACAGGGGTTCAGGCGCTGCATCCCCCGGCGCCGCGTCCCCGTGGACCAAAGCCCCCGGCACCAAGGCGTCCAAACTCTCTGGCTCTGGCGCGCGGGCATCGGGCGGCAGCAGCGCCGCCTCGATCAGCGCGAAAACAGTGCCCTCGCCATCGACCCCGTCACGGAGCCGCGCTCCTTCCAAGGGGCGTGCGGGGCCGATGGGGCCGGTCAATTCGATCATCGCATCCGATCCTTCTTTGGGGCCGTTATAATGCGGAATCCTTACTTATTATTTACCGCCCGGCTTTAGGCTTCATTCTGTCCCGAATTGTCAGGAGAATATGAATCATGATCGAAATATCTGCGATAAAGGCGGCTGAAGCGGCACCGCGATCCGGCGGAGGCATCGATGCCGCAAAGCAGCTTGAACAGGCGTTTCTCGAGGAAATGCTGAAATATTGCGGACCGGGGCCGATGTCGGGGGCCTTTTCCGGCGGCGCAGGCGAGGATCACTTCGGCAGCTTCCTGACGCGTGAACATGCCGCGATCCTGTCGCGCCAGGTCGATCTGGGCTTTGACCGCTTCCTCCGGCAGGGAACCGCCGCATGAGCCCGGCAAGACGAATCGCCGGGATCAAGGCCGCGATCCTGACGGGCGACGCCGAAACGGCGCAGAAAGGCCTGGATCTTCTGGAAAAGACACTGGCGGCGGGCGTTTCGGTCGACCAGCGCCCGATGCTCGAATCCGCCCTGACCGAGCTGCGCGCGCTGGCCGAGGCCTCGCTGCGCGGAGCAAGACAGGCGGCCGAGGATCTGCGCGACATCATCCTGTCGGCCCAGTCGCTGCAGACCTATGACGATGCGGGGCGCCGCCGCAGCGCCACCACGCTTGCGCCGATGCCGCAGCGGTTTTGATAAAATGCTCGGGGAACTGTGTTTGAGCGAAGGGGGGTAATTCACTACTTGTCAATCACCGGCGGTTAAACCGGTCACATGCCGAAAAGGCGGGGGAAACCCCTGGGTCAGAAGGCCGAAGATGCAAACCCGGGCGCAAAGCGCCCCTTTCAATCGGAGGACAACATGTCCAGC